>NZ_JAPTYD010000059.1 GCF_026913015.1 Paracoccus benzoatiresistens | reverse complement strand
ACTGATGAAAGTTTCAGCGCCTTCATTGCTCTCGCCGCAACCGTCATCCGACTCCGGTGAACGTCAACACACCCTAGGGAGCGGGACGAAAGATATCCTCGTGCAGGCAGAGGATGTTGCCTTCTGGATCGCTGAACCACGCGGCTTTTTCGGAGCCCAGCACGCAGACATGCTCCACCGTCCTGAATCCCGGAAGATCATAGTCGGAAACACCACGCCACGGGCCTCGAGTTCATTGATCGCCACCCGAATGTCATTCACCCGAAAGCTCAGGGCAGTATGTTCTGCTTTGGTCCCCTCGGGTTTGGGGAACAGGGCGATCTCGGTGCCTCCGCAGTGAGAGACTACCTTTCCGTCAAGCCGTTCCTCTCCTGCAGGCAGCGCCAAGGCCTGTTCATAGAACTCGCGCGCTCGTGCGAGATCGCGGACCGGCAGCATCACTGTGACCTGACTGGCATCGAGTTGCATGGCACCCTACCCTGCCCCCGGGTTCGACCATTCTACGCTCGTCCCTAGCTTCAAGCTAGCGGTGCCAGAGCGCCGCAGCCCTGACGTTGCCTCGCGGCTCCAAAGGCTGGCTACAGGAAAGCCGCAGTGCAGCACAACGCCCGGACCTGACTGTCGGCTTAGGGCCGACCTCACCCCTCGACCAATTGCCAGAAGCCATACTTCCGCCCGTGCTTCTGTTTGAGGGTAGCGACGAATTGTTCATGTGTGGGAAAGCTGCCGTGATCGTTGATGGCCAGATCGGATGATTGGCATTCGGCTAAGTGGCGAGCTGCATGGCGGTATCGCTTGGCTTTTCCTCCATCCAGTGTGTTCTCGATCATGGCCCGGCGTATCAGCGTGGCGGCAAGCGGGTGTTTGGCTTCTAGAGCCTCCGCTGCCGTCGAGAGCAGATGATAAGCATTCCCGTCCAACTGATCCGCTCGCGCCATCACGACCCGCGCCGCGCGATCATGGCTGGGCCAGCCAACCAGGAAGCTGATCGCCGCGCCCAGGTGGGAGTGGCCTTCAGCAATGCCGAGTGCCTTTTCCTCTGCCTCGATGTCATCAAAGTCGGGGAGGAGCTTCAGGTACTTCCGAAGGCTGCGCGCGCTGAAGGACTGCTCGAACCTGTCCCAAAGATGCGTCTTGAGCTCATCGAGCTTGCCCAGCTTCTCAAGGCATTCCTCATAGACCTCGTCAAGCTCACCCTGGAACATCCTGAACGACGTGCCCGCATCGGCGGCGCGGGCGCGACTGACGATGTCGAACGCCTCGTCGATGCGGCCGGCATCAAGCAATCTGCGCGCCACGTCAGGGGCAATCGTGCCGTAGGTCAGTTGTTCGGCGGAATAGCGGGCCATGTAGGCGTCAACATCGCCCTGGGCATCGGCAACATCCGCCAGGATGATCGACCGTGTGATCTGCCTGTGGCGGCGAACGCTGTCTGCCGGCGAAGACGATAGGCCAATGCCCTGGTATCTGGCCAACTCATGGTCCGTGGGGGGCGCTGCCGCCCATGCGTCGGTGATCTGCTTGAGATATTCGAGACCGTCCTGGCCGAGGACCTCGGCCACGGCCGGAATGATCCCGTCGAACTCACCGTAGTCTGCCTCGGCAACGGCATGCAGCACCCGCTCCGCCAGCGTCTTGGGATGCACCGAAATCTTCGCGGATAGCTTGCCGATCATCTCCATGGCCGCTCCCATGACATCCCCGATTGCCCCGTTGCTGTCGTTGGTGCGCTGATGGAGGGAGGGAGCCAGTTGCAGCAAGGACCAGAGCAGCTCGAAGGCCTCATCGGCATCCTGTGGCACGATCGTGGTCTCGATCATCCCCAGCAGTCCTCTGAGGTCCTTGACCAGCGCCCTCTGCTTGCTCCAGTCGACATAGCTGGTGGAGCGCCGAAGGGAAGCGAACCGCTTGCGGATATCGGCGGCGACGTCCGCTGGGCCCTGCGCAGCGCTGAGTTCCATTCGGGCACGGCGCTGCAGGGCTGCGCTTCCCTGCACCAGGTCCATGACCAGCTCGGCGAGCTTTTCTGCCCCAAGCTTCTCGAGGTTTGCCTTGTTCAGCGTCTTCTTGGACATTGACGGAGTGTCTCAGCACGGATCCAGTACAGCATCGCCGAGATTGCCCGGTATGGAATGCTGCAGCAAGCAGGCATGGTCGGTTCGGACAAGCGCTCTATAAGTCAATCCGGCTGCTTTCGAAGCTCTGCGAACGCTTGACCAAGCTGCAATGACCGTAACTGCCGTTCCGATGCATGTGGAGGATCAAGCCTTCAATGTATCGAAGGAGGCGGCTGTTGATCTCTCCCAGCCATGCAGCCGAATCGAGTCGGGTGGGATCCAGGAGTCTTACCGCGCAATAGCTGCAACGGATCAAAGTTATCCACAGTTTCGGCTCTATGTCAGTCCTTTGTGGCATGTATCCCGCACTGAATCGGCCCATGCAGGGGCGTCGGTCGTGAAATAACTTGTCATAGCTCCCCCGTTGATGCCATTTGGTCCAGAGCGACGAAGATCGATAATAACGGTTGATGCCAGATTTACGCAGCACGAGCGTGAAGCCGAGAGTGGAAGCCGGGAGGAGCTGGGCAATGGACGACATCGAAACCATCCTAGGGCAGCCACCCAGTGACAACATCTTTGCCGACCTGTGCCGGGACGATGAACGACTGCGGCAGTCCCTTGAGAAGCATATGCGCAATGTCTTCGCGCCAGAGCTTCGCAAGGAGATGCGGACATTCTCTCCATCCGAGGCAGCCTCACTCATCGGCGTAACTGTCTCCAATCTCCGCAAGTTGCACCACGATGGCAAGATCCCCGACGTGGAGCAAGACAAGCGGGGCTATCGCAACTACAGCGGTGCCGACATCGATGCCATCAGGATCGCACTCGGACGCAGTGCCCGCGACCCCTTTCAGTATCTGCCCGGCCGACGCGCAGGCGAGCACCTGCAGGTCCTGACATTCTCGACCTTCAAGGGCGGCTCGGCTAAGACGACCAGCAGCATCCACACAGCGCAGCGGCTCGCGCTCAAGGGCTACAAGGTTCTCGCAATTGACATGGACCCCCAAGGGTCACTCACGACCATGATGGGCCTGATGACAGATCTCGAGATGGGTGAGATGCCGACCATCTACGATGCCATCAGGTATGAGGACCAACTATCGATGAAAGAAGTGGTCCGCAAAAGTTACTTCCACAACCTAGACATCGCTCCTGCCGGCCTGATCCTGTCGGAGTTCGAAACCGAGACCCCGCGCCACATGAACAAGCCGGGCATCGTGCCTTTCTATCTCCGCTTGCGCTCGGCGATCGACCAAGTGGCGGACGACTACGACATCGTCATCATCGATTGTCCGCCGCAGCTGGGCTACCTGACGCTCTCTTCCTTGGTTGCTGCTACCGGATTGATGATCACCATCATACCGAACATGCTCGATGTCGCCTCGCTGAGCCAATACCTCTCGATGGCTACATCAGTTCTGCAGGTCGTTGCCAACCATGGCATGCAATTGGAATACGACTTTCAGCGCTACTTGCTTTGCCGGTATGAGCCCTCGGATTCACCGCAGGCGCAAATGTCCGGCTTTCTTCGCTATGTTTTCGGGCCGCGGCTGATGACAGAGGTCTTCCTGAAGTCGACCGCAGTGTCCGACGCCGGGCTCCGGCAGATGACCCTTTACGAGATCAGCCGGGCCGAGGTGAACAAGCAAACCTTGGACCGCGCTCTGGATTCCATCAATCAGGTCGTCGACGAGCTGGAGCGCACCATCCACAAAGCTTGGGGTCGAAGCTGATGGCACGTAGAGTCAGGCCCAACATCTTCGGAGCCATCATGGACGGCTCGGCGGATAACGAAGCTCAGGCACTTTCGGAGGGTGCGGCCGCCGATGCGTCCGCGCCTTCGGAGCATGCGCCCCCCTCCCCTGCCCTGCATGCGGCCTCGAAGCCTTCTTCCATCCCTGCAGCCTTCCATCGTGGTCCCGTCGCCGCGCTCGAGAACGATCTGCGCCAAAGCATGAGCCAGACGCTCCGGGACATCGACACCTCTCTCATCGACCCGAGCCCCTTCTCCGACAGGCTGGCGATCACCGAAGACGACATACAGGATCTCCGAGACTCTATCGAGCGAAGCGGCCTGCGCGTCCCCATCCTCCTGCGACCGAATACGGACAAGCCCGGACGCTTCATCATCGTCTACGGCCGCCGGCGCCTGGAAGCATTGAAGTCGCTCGGCATGCCCGCGCGGGCCCTTGTCCGCGACATGAGCGATGTGGATTCAGTTCTGGCCCAAGGTCAGGAGAATAATGCGCGGCTGGATCCCTCGTTTATCGAAAAGGCGCTCTTTGCAGCGTCGCTTGAGGGAGCGGGCTACGAGAGCCGTGTCATTCAAGACGCACTTAACGTCAACAAAACTTACCTATCTCATATGCGACGGGTCGTGACAAACGTACCCGATGCGGTCATTCGCCAGATCGGGTCTGCTCAGGGCGTCGGTTGGAAGAAGTGGCACGAAGCGGTTGACCTGATCGTCAAGGGTGGTGTGGACCCGGAGATCCCGACTGACTTCTTCGACAACGCAACTGATCGGGACGCCCGCTTCGTAGTCTGGCTAGAGCATCTTCGCAAATTGGAGCGGCAGAAGCGTAATAAGCCTCAACCTGTTGAAAAGATTGCGGAAAGGTGCGTACGGCCAGTTACACTCCGGGATGGACGGACCCGGATCGGTGAAGTCCGGCGCAATGGCGGCGCGGTGCATCTTTGCACCGACCCGCGTGAAACGGAATTCTCCCGGTGGCTGGATGCCAACGGCGAGGAACTGCTGGCTCGTCTCTATGACGAGTTCGCAGAGCAAAGCCGAAGCTGAGGCTTCGGTTTACCAGGTAAACCCGAACTGAAACGAGCAAAGGAGGCACGAACAGAGAGCCATAAAAGGAAAGAGCCCCCCGAGACATTCCCGGAGAGCCCTACATAACTAGACTTTGCACCTCTTGTGTAGCCTCTCCCCGAATCACTGTCAACGACGCCTCTTGGGCGAACGGAGATGATTTGCCTGAAAACTCCGTGATTCTCCGGATTTGAGGAGGGCTGTCATGCCGTTTACCAAGTAAACCGTGGGGTTCTCGCCCATACGGCATCTCTCGTGATGAGCAGATGGCATTAAAACGAATCAGCTTGGCTTCCGCCGGGCCAAATGCGCATGCCCAATCAGGAGCTAATTGGGATCGTCCAGCTATTCAATCACTTGTCAGGGACCTGCAGGAAGTCGCGGGCGATCTCGGGCTGAAAGACCGGCACATACGTGTCCTCACCGCGCTGGCGAGCTTCGTGCGGGAGTTTACCTCGGACAATCGGCCGGTAGTCTTTGCCTCAAACGAGGCTCTGTCAAAGCGCGCGGCTGGAATGCCCGTCCCTACCCTTCAGCGCACCCTCCGCCAGCTCTGCGGGCTCGACCTTGTCGAGCGCAACCTCTCCCCAAACGGGAAGCGCTACCCACACCGAGGAGCTAACGGCGCAATCGTCGAGGCTTTCGGTATCGATCTCAGCCCATTGCTTCGTCAGGCGAACGAGATCCGCAGCCTCGCCGTTCATGCCGAAGAGCGCAAAGGAAGAATAAGGCTGATCCGCGATAGGCTGTCCCTGCTCCGGAACAGGCTTCCCAAAGAGGGCGAGGCGCAGGCAACAATCCGTGCCCTCCTCCGGACACGACACAGATGCCCAAGCGAATTGGAAGCAGCCTACCAGAACCTTTCCGATCTGGCGGAGGCATCATCTTCGCCGGCGGTCGCCGTGCAGGAGCGTCCAGAGTTTACCCCGGCAATCCATCTTGAACTCGACATGGATGCCCTTCCTCAGAAGTATGCTGCTCCTGCTCATGTCCCCTCCCCCGCTATTGCCGGACCTGCCAATACGGAGGAACTGACACCCAATGCGCATCAGATTGACACGCACCATCAGAGTTCAAAACCGAGAATCTTTGAATCTGAAGAGGCTCAGAAAATAGGTGAAGAAACCTGCACAAGCAGCGATGACTGCAACATGCAGGATGTAACAGCAGCCGAGCTGGCCGATACATGCCCTGAGGCCATCCAGTATGCCCTTGGTAAGCCAAAGAGCTGGAGAGACTTCCATAATCTCGCGCTGTCGCTGGCACCAATGGTTGGGATTGGCGAACAACTGGCCAGGCGGGCACACGAAAAGCTTGGCGTGCAGGGCTTCACCATGACCGTCCTATGCTTGGTGCAGAAGTTCGGCGTGATCCGCAATCCTGCAGCCTACCTGACTCGCCTGCTTATGCCGAACGGCCAAGACTATTCACCCGTTCGGTTCCTAAGGAGCATTGCGGCTCGACAGGCTGCAGCAGCAGCGTGAGCATGATTTAGGGTGATGTCTGGTACTCCGATTTACTCTGGAGGGTCTCACAGAGGGTCAGCCGTGTACAGCACGCAGGCTGCCGGCGCGCGTCGCCGCTTCCTGTGCTGCATCGCTGCCCAAGCCCGCGCGCAAGGATCGCCTAGCATCTTCTTGTGCAATCGAACCAAATTCCGGAGGATCGAGTTCTAGCCACATCGGCCGTATTCAAGCAGAGACTCACTCGAATGCGCAAGGAGGTTTAACAGGTAAACCGCTCCTCAAGTCTACGGCGCAAGGCGATCAGTATCGGACCGCGAAGACGGCTTGCAGGTAACGGTTGCACGGCAAAGACACAGATGGCCCAGTGGGGATTAGAGATTACCACCAACTACATGTATGTTGACGCCTCTGTGGTGAGAAGCTCCTCGAAGTTAGCCATGGTTTACAGATAAGCCCCACGGAGTTCGAAGCGCGATCGCCAATACGCATGCTGACCGACGACACCCGCGACAAGCTCCTGCACCGGACTCCATCAATACCAAACCTGCTCTACCTTGGAACGGCGGTTTGCTCAGAGGATAAGTGCAAGCCCGCAGAGCCCATCGCAGGTTTACCTGGTAAACCGCAACGAAGGCCTAAGGGGCTGATTTTGAATTCAGCATCGGCCTGTTGCATCATTGAGGTCCGCCTCGCTCGCCCGAGGCGGACCCTTGGCTGGATGCTTATCCAGCCAAAGGCCAATGGAAATTGCAGGGGGCCATAACCATCTTGGGCCACAAGATAATGGCATGGTGATCGCCAGTCTTCCGCAACATTGAGATCTCCGGGGCACACTCGGGGATCATAGCTCCCTTGAGAGTGTCAGCACGTCCAACACGGAACCTCCAACTCAATCGTGCATCAGTCGTGGACACATAAAGGACCTTTGGCATGTGCTAGAGTCCATCAGCCAAGGACCCCCAAATAGATCAAAAAGCCCGCTAGTGCCGTGCGAGAAAACAACCAATGATAGATTCCAGTTAGACACTCCTTTGTGGGGCGGACCGAGTTGACCTCCGGCCGATCAAGGCGCAACAGGCGTTCTCACACGAAATCGCAATGCCATGCTTCGATGGGGAATTTGTAACGGCAATCGAATAGACGCCAGGCAGATGGGAGATGGAAGTTAGCCGCCAGTGTGCCACGATAATCCTCACTAAAAATCCGCCGTGGCAACACCGAGTTTGATCGCCGCTCAAAGTGCCCCAGTTTACCTGGTAGACTCCGCGCTATTTTCAGATCCTATCCGTCTCCCTAGCCGTAAAAAACGGCAGGATGGCAGGTATGGTACAGTCAAGGCGGGCACCCTGCGAAAGTCCGAATAATCCGAAGTTGGAGCGCGCTGCTCACCGGCGAGCACAAAGGCACACTCGCGAGTATTTCCCAGTGCGTTATTACATAACCCTTATCAGGGCAGGGATCCCGTCGAGGCACGTTATCCGCGATGGAGAAAAGCTGCATCTGGTCCCGACGAATTGAGAAGGGCAGGGGAGCGTGCAAGATGAGCCTTGTCTGACTGACCATGCGAACACACAACGCACCCCTAGGCGCTGAAATGTCCGGCTGCGAAAATCGGCCAAACGTTCAAAGCAAAGCGATGCCGCAAGACGTTCCACGGAGTCTTGCTCCCGGACATCTTACGGCCATGGAGGGCACGATCAGCGGCACAAATCCTCGCACGACTGTGACCTTGGTCCATTGCTGTCTCGACACACAAGAAGGAAATAGACATGGGTGATGTGATGAAGATCCCGCCTGCCTGATCGGCGGCGCCATGGGCGACGCGCTCGGGGCCGAGATCGAGTTCTGGAACCTTGAGCAGATCCGGACGCGCTTTTCGGGATCCGGAGGAGTTGCCGTCGCATGACGGAAGGGCAGGGCGGATCACTGACGACACGCAGATGACGCTGTTCACCGCAGAGAGGTTGATCCGTGCCTTGGTGCGGGCACAGGCGCGCGGCATCTGCGCACCCGAAGGCGTCGTGCATCACGAAAGACTGAAAAGAACTTAGGTCATAAATGTCGTCGGGTTCGCTGAGCTGGACCAACAGCACCTTGCTACGGACGCTCTCCTGTCTCCCAGAGTAGCTGTCAACCTGAGCTGACGAACTGACTTTCAAGTGAGACGGGCCCGGTCTCAGTCGGCGGGCCACCCGGTGATGAGGCGTACGACAACGGCGTCGGACATTTCACTAAAGCTTGGAACGCTCTCAAACGTACGTGTCTGGCTGCGGGGTGCCAGTGGGAGGGATAGTGGCACGCAGCCGGAACGAGGCAGCGCCTTGATTGCGAGAGACGAAACATCAAAAGCCATGGCGTTTTCCTTTCTTGCGGACTGGACCATCCGGCCACGAGGAAAATCGATGTCTTCCCCTTTATATCACGACTCTCACCGACCCATGTTGCTGCACCATTCCGGCAATCGGAATTCGGTCAAGTCTGTAACCGACATGCCACATACGCCAGCTGTCATGAGGCTGCGCCGTTGAGCCTGATTTCTTCAGGCTCATGGCCCAAGGCGCGGAGAGACAAATCGAAGAGGTTTAGCTTTCCGCAGCCATCCCCATCTTCCCGGCCCTTTGCAGCAGCATTCGCACTGTCGAAGGATACCACTTGGTGTTTCCGCGTGGTGTGCGCTCGCGCATCTGTTCCAGCCGGGTGGCAATGCCCGCAAGGGTGAGGTCGGGATCGGCATGGCGCATGCCGGCAACGATGGCCAACAGGCGGTCATCGGGATCACGGCGCGGGGCCCGGTCGAGAACGGTGGAGGGCAGAAGCCCGTCGCGGACATAGCGCTTTGCGGCACGCTTTAGCCGCTCGATGCTCCAGTCGGGACTGTCCCGCCCTTTGCGGGCGTTGAGAAGGCGGGTCAGATCATCCCAGGCCATGTCGGGGCGATGGCGCCGCACCAACGGCACCCATGTCTGGGCGGTGCCTTCAAGCTTGCGGGCATAGGTTTCGTCTCGCGCCAGGCGCAGCTTGCGCAGAGCGTCGCGGTCACCGGATCGCAGCGCCGGATTGCCGCCGATCCTTCCCTGGGCGCGGGCAGATCGCAGCCCGGCCTTGGTCCGCTCGCGGATCAAGGCGCGCTCCAGTTCCGCCACGGCGCCCATGACCTGCAGCGAAAAGGTGCCCTGCGGCGTCGTGGTGTCGATGGGATCACCCAGGGAGCGGAAATGCGCTCCCTTCGCCTTCAGGAGATCGATGACCTGAAGAAGGTGGACCAGCGAGCGTGCCAGCCGGTCCAGCCGGACCACGACAAGGGTATCGCCGGGCTTGATGGTCGCCAGAAGGCGGCCCAGGGCAGGGCGCGTGCGGTCGGCGCCCGAGGCCTGCTCCTCGTGGATGGTGTCACAGCCGACGGCGCGCAACTCCCTCAGTTGGGGATCAAGCGTCTGTTCGAGGGTTGAGACCCTGGCATAGCCGATCAAAGCCATGAAGCCCTCCGTTGCCAGTAATCCAGAGTGCGATTACACAATCATAATGCACCAGTAAACGGCCGTTTGAAGGTGCCTTCTCACGTCAGGCGCCTCACCCGGCCGATTGTCAATCCACAGCAATGGCAGGGCAGGGGAGGGGGAGAGAGCCTGCGGAGCCTCCACACTGTCCGATCTCACGGATTTCTGGGCACGCAGCGCAAATGCCGGTTTTCTCTTGCCATATATTTTTACTCATACAAGTGTAGATGAGCGGCGTTGGCCGTAACCTTGCGGCTGATGAGCGTGGAGATACAGATGGATGTCGGTGCTCTTCTTCTTCGTTGCGAGATCGTGGCCGGCCGCATCGACGGCATCCTCCTCGCCGATCCCGATCTGGCGGGGCTCTGGAGGACCGAGGTGGCGCTTCTCGAGGCCGCGGCCTCGGTGGGTCTCGAGGGGGAAAGGATCTCCACCGCCGGCATGGTCATGCGCCTGACCAGCAACCTTGCGATCGAGGAGGAGTCGCGAACGACGGAAATGGCACTGAGGATGCTGTCCGTCCTCAAGCGGCCCGGAAACATCTTCAATGCGCCTGTCGAGACAATGGGAAGGATCGAGGCCGCGGCCAGCCCGGTGGGCCAAGCGCGGGACGAAACGGACCGGCTCGACGACAGGGAACTGGCCCTTGTCGTGGACGAGGGCCGGAGATGGGCCCATTTCCCCATCCTTGCCGGATGGCGGGCGGCGGCCGTCTATGCCTTCAGGTCACGGCGGGAAAGCCCGGCCGCCGAGCGGCTCGTCTTCATGGCCGTTGAAGGGGCCGCCCGGCATCTGATCGGGCTTTCACCCGTGCCATCGGCGCCACCACCGGACGATGGCGATGCACAGGCAGCTATTCTCATGCGGGCATCGGCCGGCTGGATCCTGGCCCCGTCGGTGGCAATGGCCCGCAACGGCCTGCGCATCTGGTCGCCCCTGTCCGGCATCGAGAGCTTCCTCGATGCGGCCTCTCGCGCGCTGTCCCAGGATCTGGGCCAGCTCGGCACATTGCGGCACGAGCTTTCCCGGCTGGACAAGGTCGTGGCCGGCGTCAGCGGCCGCTCCCGCATGGGTGACCTGGTGGCCCTTCTCAGGAAGCAGCCGGTCGTGAGCTCGGCCATGGTCCGCGACCGGGCGTCAGCCGCAGGACAGCGCTGGCGCTCATCGAGGAGCTGGAGGAGGCCAGCTGCCTCGTGAACGTGACCGGCAGGCGATCGGCCAGGTTCTGGGCCTTGCCGTCGCTGGCATCGCAGATGAGGCCGTCAGCCGCGATCCGCCGCGGGGCGCCGAGAGCAGCGCCGCCGGCCAAGGCGGCGGTCAGCCTCGAGGCTGTCGGCCGGCCCGGCCAACTTCATGAACAGTTTGACGAGGACAGGCTGAACCGCATCATGGAGAACCTGGACGCGGCCATGGCCGGACTTGAGGCGGTCGTCAGGCGCCGGCCCGGGGCCGGGGAAATGTAAGGCCAGGGTCACAGCCGGTGGCTCGTGATCCCGCTGCTTCCCGCATCCGTCTCGTCGGCTCGTATAGGACGTCATGGATGATCATTGGGGTTAGAGCCGAAGGGGCAGCCGTGCTGGCAAGCCGCCCTGGCAGCTCAGCCGAGCGAGAAAGGCCTCCGCATGCGAGGCCTTTTCTGCCGACGCGGATCACGTTTGATCCTTGGTGTCTACGCGTATGCCCGATGACTGGCCCGCCAGGGCTGGCGAGGCTGGATCGGGACAGCGCGATTGGCCGCCTCCTCCAGTGCCGGCTGCAGTTCGGTGTGGCGGCCATGATGGGTGATCTTGAAGAAGAAAGCGTCGGGGAGTGAAACTTCGACCACCAGGAAGTTTGCCTCATCCTGCACTTCCACCCGAAAGCGGCTGTCGGCGATGAGCACATACTCTCCTTGAGGGCATTCGGGGGTCGTCTCGAACTTGAATCGGTTCACTCTTTTCCTCCGCAATTACTGAAAAGCCGGGCAAAGCTGCGCGGCTAGAAATGCAAGAAAATCCAATCCTTCCTTGTCTGTTCCCCATTAAAACAATGATGAACGGGATATTTTGGTAATGGTTAACGCAGTTTCACTTGAGAAGTGTCGCCTAGTTGTCATTTCGATGGTTCCGCGAGGAGTTGGGCCGCAACTTTTTGCAAGCAGGCCGCCTGATGGTGGAAGAAGCCGCGGCTAAGGCCCATGGCCATCAGGCCTCGAAGTGGCCGGTGTCGATGCAGTCGGCAGCCGTCGGACTTGATAAATAGATACGCGGGCGCAGGACACCGGGGGCTGAAATTCATGTCGCGCCTTCCTGCCTGAGTGCATCGGGATATCCGGCATGATGAAAAGGCGGTCCCATCTGGGTTGTTTCAGGGTCCAGGAAGTTGAGCTTTCCAGCGATACCATGCCGCCGCGATCAGCCTGTCGATGGTTCGCCCTCAACCCGGCCCGGCGCCGCCAACCGTGTATTCGTCCATGTCCGCAGCCTTCCTTCCTCCCCGCCAGCGACCATCGGGAAGAAGGATGCGGGCTGGCGCTGCGGTGACCAAACGGCGCCCAAACCGAAGTCTCGCTCTATTTCGGTCCGCCGCGTTCCGGCAAACCGGTTAAACATTGATCGCGGGTGGTGTAAAATAAAGCTTGGGCGCGGAACAGCGAAAGGGAGAGGACCATGAAACGGGCATCTTTGGCCGCAGCAGTGGCGATCGCCACGCTGACAGGGGGCGCAGAGATGGCGTCCGCCCAGGGGTTTTCGATGGACGACGTCTACCTCAAGGGTTTTGGTGGCGCGACCTGGCCGTCGGACTTGGACACGACGCTCATCGAGGAAGGGGAGCAGATCGCCCTCCCCAGCTTCGACCATGACACCGGTTACACCCTGGGCATCGCGGTCGGCGCAACGGTCATGCCGAACCTCGCGGTCGAGCTCGAATACGCCTACCGCAAGGCCGACTTCACCGTCAGAGACCGGGATGAGGGCGATCAGACCGACGGCGACACCTCTGCCAAGGCCTTCATGGTCAATGCGCTCTACATGTTCGACAGCATGGGCCCTACGGGGGCGATCCAGCCCTACCTCGGCGCTGGCATCGGTGCAGCCAATGTAGAGAAGAGCGCCGGGGGCCAGGATTTCGACGGCGACGGACTGCTTGCCTACCAGTTGATCGGCGGCGTCGGCTATGAGGTGAACCCCAATGTGAGCCTCTTCGCTGAGGGACGCTGGTTCCAGACGGAGTCGGATACGTTCGACGGCCCCGACCAGGAGAGCTTCGACGGCAAGTTCGAGACCTTTGACTTGCTCGTCGGCATGCGCTTTGCCTTCTGACAAAAACTGACGGACGGACGCCCGGCCTGCCTGAGAGCTTGAATCAAACGTTGATGCGCAATCGCAGTATCTTGCGGAACGCCGCCTCATGAGCCTGATGCTTGCGATCAGGGTTCAGGCCATTGAGCTTTCCACCGATTGCTCCCAATCCTTTGCCAACCTGTGGCATTGTTCGAGCCATGTGAGTGTTTGCTCGACGAACTGTCGACGCGACAGAACCTCGAACCCTTTTGCGGTGTCGGAGCGCTTGAAGATCTCGAGCGTCCAGTCGCCGCGGCCCCTGAGCGTTGCCTTCAACTTATCCCGGCATAGCCGCCATTGGCGAACACATGGTGCAGCCAAGGGAACCGGTGCCGGATGGAGCGGAAGATGTCCGGAGCACAATCGCGGTCCTGCCGGCTCATCCCCTCGGGGCTGCCCGACTGGAGTGAACCCCTTGGGCATTGGCCTGCTGGCTTTCTCCAATCCTGCCTACCAGGACCAGGTGAAGTTCGGGATCCTTGGGGGGCTCTCGTTGCAGGGTTGATGGGATACCTGATCTTGCGGATGGCGGAGCGTGAGCCCATGAGACTGGCAACGCGTTGCACGGAACGGATGGAGCGGAAGCCCGTGTGATCGTCACATGGATCAGCGGTAACAAGTTCTGAGGGCAATTACAAAGCGGGAGGAGAGCCAGCCCTGCAGCTTCTGCACTGCAGCAAATATCCGCTTCGTTAGCTTAGTCGCTATACGACGCATAGCTTGATAGACTGCAGGACCGCCCGAATGGGGAGGGCTCAGCGGACACTCCGTCTGCTCTTCATATATACCCGTTACGACCATGTCAGGCGGCAGCACTGACCAAGCGGCCATTCGCTACGAGTGCAGTAACAGTCCGGTCCAAGGGCTATCTATTTCAGTGCCATGGCAGCAGTTCATCGACCTTAGTGATCTTGTGGGCTGGGATACCCGCAAGGGTGTCGGCGAGCCAGGCCTGTGGGTCGCCGCCATTCAGCTTGACCGTTTCAATCAGGGTGTATGCGATGGCGGCTGCCTTGCCGTCTGCCTCGGAGCCGACGAAGAGGTGATTTTTCCTGCCGAGGGGAGTCACCGTTCATTCTACCCATGTCGGAAAGGAGCTGGAAGTTCATTACCGCTGCATCTCTATTTCGGTTACAAAGTTTGCATTCGGCGCATAAGGCCACGAGTGACAGGCCAGTTTCTCCAGGTCTTGGGTCCAGCAGGCGTCGGACAATACAAAGACAATTGCGCGGGTTCATGGACGCAACATCGATTTCTCATCTGCGGGCTGTTGGAACTGTGTGTTTCAAAGAACACGATCCTTGAAGAGGTGCAGACGCCTTCACGCGGTTATATTCACCATTGCCCAGCAGCAAGGCTTGGCTATCAGCGCCTTATGGCAAAGGAACCTGCGCCGCATATCACCGGTTGACCGGCATGTTCATGACGGAGACCATGATGCTGACCTATACCTTTAAGATCGCCCTGATGGGCGGCAAGGCTGCCGCTCTCGGGACGATGCTGGCCACGACCACGCTGGCGCAAACCGTCGTCGAAACTCCTTCCGGAAATACTGCGGTGGTTACGGATCCCGCCTTGGAACCCACGGCGCCGGTCGGAGCGGTGGTGCAGCCGGACTTGCCTCTGCCTGAGCAGTTCGAGAATGACGTGGCCGTCAGCGAGACGTTGCTGGCGCAGGGGTTCACCGACATCCGGATCGTGCGCAAGGGTCCGATCATGACCGTCACAGCGCAACGGAACGGCATGCCGACTGAACTGCTCTACAGCACCGCGAACGGAACGCTTGTTTCGGTCGACGGGGTGGAGATGCGCGCTGCCCCGGACACTACCAGCAACGGCCAGTTCGCCGGTACCGCCGCTACAGCTACCGCCACTGGGACGCCCTCGGATGAAGGCCCGGCGGATGGGGATACCGGGATCAGTGATGGAGCCGACGCTGGTGGGGACGCCGGAACCGACAGCAGCGACACTGGGGGCAATGACACCGGAACTGATGGCGGCTCCGATAGGGGCACAGACAGTGGCGCGGACGCGGGATCCGATTCCGGATCTGACAGCGGTTCCGACACAGGGTCGGACAGCGGTTCGGACGGTGGTTCCGATAGTGGATCCGACGGCGGCTCTGACAGCAACGGTTGATCTGCTCAGATTGCAAGCCTGACGGCTGGTTGCCCGAAGATTGAGACAAGGATCTGAATGGGGGCGGGAACCATCCTCCCGCCCCTGTTTTCGTTGATCATACCTACACCCCGGCCTCATGCGCGCGCTGCAGATCAGCATAGGTTGGCTCGGCCGACCGACACAGGGGCATGTATAGGGCGATGGTTGTGATCGGCACGAGAAAGGCGGCTCCACCCGGGAGCAATCCGGCGGACGCCAAGGCCGATCGCCGCAATCGCGACCTGAACGTTGATCTTGGTCAGAAAGGAAATGACGAGGTCCGGTTTGCCATCCCGCATCGCCTTCCGCAGCCAGACGGTGTGGGAGGCCTTGGACTTGGCCGCAGCCTTGCCAAGGTCCTCTTCCATCGTGCGCAGCGATACGGCGGTGGGCATCGGATAGTAGCTTTCCGACGGGAGGTCTTTGATCGCCAGTACGGTGACTTCATGCCCCTGGCCGTCGAGGTGCCTCGCAAGGAGGCTGACGATCTTCTCGGTCCCGCCGGCACCAAGACCCGACTGAACGATCGTGATGCGCCGCGCAATCCGACGTGGCCTGACGTTTGGCAGGGCTGGCTTGATGCTCGAACAAATACACTTCTCTGACGAGCCTCTCAAATCATGCTTCGAGTCAGAAGTGCCCTGGCCTCGGGCGTTAAGGCGCGATCACACGTGGTCTCGACAAACCTGATCTGCTCGGGTGTGAGATAATCGGCGAAGCCGCCTGCCTTGCCCCGCCGCATGCGGCGGCTTTCTCCATCGCGGCGATCGTAATCATGTCCCGGCAGCCCCTTTGTCAGCTCTAGCGCCTGCATGTTCTGAAACCTTGCTGCCTCAACAGCGTCGGCAAGCATCCGGGGCTTGATCTCCAGGTCGAGCAAGGCGAGCACCCGGGCAGTCTCGCCCAGCGTATCACGCGAGAGATCCTCATAGCTGACCACGACATGCTTGCGACCCTGAAGGCCCGCGGACCAGCCGTTCAGATACTCTGCTAGAGAGGCGATGCCATGCTTCGGATCCCTGAGAAAGCCGTCAATATCACCTGAAAAGCGGTGCTTGTGGCGGGTTGCGTGAAAATATTTCGACACCATCACGTCCCTTGGATCGCGCACCATGAAGATGATGGGATGATTGCGGAACCGCAGCCGTGAATACGGAAGATGGCTGACGGCGATCAACGGCGGCGCGGACTTATGCGCGGCAAAGGCGAAGGCCGGCAGTCCGCGCTGCGTATCCATGTCGAAGTTCGGCATGACGGCGAACATTGAGTAAAGATCAGGCGCCGGTTGCAAACCATAGGCGTTGGCCAGATAGGACGAGAGGATGAAGCGGAACCAGGTTCGGCCCGACTTGGGATAGGACGCCAGAACCGCGTCGACCCGATTGGAATAGCGAGCCATACCTACGCTGTTGGCAGTGCGTTGCCACGCAGTGCGTGGCAAATCCCAAACTTTGTTCATGACACCTGCTCTTCCACGAATGCTCGTCCGACATTTGGGAGAGGTCCTGTGCCATCCCTGCGCAGGGCACCAACGGCACGTGCAAAGACCATGGCACAGAAGCCCAGAAAGACGACCCCGACAAGAAGTCCCAGACAACTAGCGGCAATGACGCCGTAGTGGGGGACCACGAAGGGGATCGGAACAAAGAAAACGGCCGCGGTGATGATTGAGACGGCCGTGAGCTGGCCGACCCTGCCAACTGTCTGAAGCGCGGAGCCAAAGACCTTTCCGGTCAGGAACAGGCAGGCTCCGGCAAGCTGAACAAGGATGTTCGGAAGGGCCGCCACGAACTCCGGCCCAAAGGCAAAGGCAACCAGCGGCCGTCCTACCAGAGCGGTCAAGCCCACTCCGCAGGCGCCGATGCCCAGAAGCACTGCAGAGGAAGCAAAGACGAAGCGCAGAAGCTGTTTCAGATTGTGCCGGGCCATCAGCTCGCACATGCGGGGGTAAAGAACGAGCTGAACAGGACTTCCCAGCCGGATGACCAGCATCGCGAAGCGCTTGGCGAGCACATAGAAGCTCAACTCGGCGGGGGTAACGAAGCCGCCCAAGGCCGCGATGTCGAACTGTCGCGTCGAGTTCCGGGCAAGCACATTGAGGTTGGAGGCCAGGATGAACCGCCACAAACCGCCCTTCTCCTGCGTCACTCCGGCCAGCGGTGTGCGCATGAGCGCAGGTCCCACCCTTTGGCGCAGAAGTGGCCAGCAGTAGAGGAGGGGGAGCAGGCGCTCCATACAGGAAACGGCGCACAGGAGGAAAACAAAGGCCTCCAGACCGCTCCCTGCGAGAAACAGAATCCCCGTCATGGCAAGGCGGAAGACCGCAGACAGAACAGTGACCCGCGCATAAAGACCGAAGCGGCCGAAGATGCGGAAAAGGGCGGTGGCGGTCATGGGCGCGGGAAGCAGGAAGGTCAGGCAATAAAGGACGACCAAAGGTTGCACCTCTGCAACGAAGCCGAACCAGGTGCTCAGCAGAGGAAGGCAGGCCAATGCCACCGCAGCGGCAAGAACCGAGCCGCCGGCGTCGAGAAGAAAGCCGAATTTCACGAGCTTGCGAAATGGCAGGTCATGCGCAGCATCGCGATGCGGCATGCCCATCCGGATCAGGGCCTGGCTGGGCTCAAGGCGCAGCACCTGATCGAACATACGCCCATAGGCCTCGATCAGGACCAGCAGCCCGAGACCTGTGGGCGACAACGCCTGTGAGGTCAGGGCAAATGTTCCGAGAGTCAGAAAGGCGATTGCGGCATTGGATGACAGGATGACAACCAGGCTGCCGAGCAGGCCCTCAAAGGAGCGAGGAAATGAACGCCGGAACCGCCGTCCTAACGGATGCATTGGCAGGCGCTCAGCAGGAAAGCAGCACGGCGGTGGAACTCGGTGCAAACGAGGTTAGGTCCGTGGACCCCTGAACGCCCGGAGTCCGGCTCCATAATCAACTTGAGGGTCAACTTCCGTTGGCCCTGACAAACTCGAGAACACGCAATACTCACAACATCTCCAATCAGGATCGGAGCCAGGGTTCAGAACAGGAAAAACCGTTGCCCCTCATGTTAGAAGGGCGGCGAAATCTCACCAACTATCCTTTTGGTCAGGTTTAACATAGGAGATTCATCCTACCGCGATGAGTATCCGCAATTCTATATTGTTAAGCCTCCTTTACTGATTTCCCGTCATCCACCCATGAAGTGGCTGATTTGGGAAGAGGCAGTGGCCGGCTATCAGGACCAATTGTTGGATAGACGAGCCATTGGCCACCTCCAACCGGCCGTTGCAGACAGTGGCGGATCTGTTCCAGGTCGATGACATCGACGCCGCCTTGATCGTGCTGACCCCTCGGGACCTGTTGGAGCAAGGCCTGGGCTTGCAGTGTATTGCAGCGGCGATGATGCCGCCGGATTTTTGGCCCGCTGGCCTTGTCCGCGCGCCGCCTTCCCCACGAGGTTCGCTCCGAACGCGGTCCTGATGGCCGACAATCCTACTGCACTGGAACGCGCCGCCGCCGCACTGGCGCTGCCGTCATCTTCCTCGGCGGGCTGCTCTTCCTCTGACAGGAGAGGGAGACGCAGGAGCGCGGTTTGCTGCTGACGGCCGTCGTCTTCCGCCAGACTGGCAAACTATTTTTCCTGATGGCGGAAGCAAAGGCCGCCCGGCTCCGTCTATCATGCAAGATGACCCGATACCGCGACCCGATCCTTGATCTTCTGGCCCCGCTCCGGCGCTATGCCTTTGCCTTGACCCGCAACCGGGCCGAGGCC
>NZ_JAPTYD010000058.1 GCF_026913015.1 Paracoccus benzoatiresistens | reverse complement strand
GCGAGCCGGCTGGGACGACGACTTCCTCCGCAGCGTTCTCAACAACTTAGCGACATGAGCCAAATGCGATTGCCCTGCCGGACAGCTGGGGCCGCAAACTGATGCTCACCAATCATTCCGGGATGTGTGTCCGAACTTCTCCGCCAGACAACCCGTCCATCGGCGTCAAGAACGCAGATTGCCGTGCGTTTGAGGCTCAAATCCAGTCCAACATAATACCCCATCGCTGCTTTCCTTTCAGCGTTAACCGTCTCAAGCATCGAAGCTCAGCGGCGGAGCAGCAACCGATCATGTATGGGATGTATTACAGGGATCCGGCGATGGCGGCCGCATAGGTCGATATCGTCGGGTTGTCGCCGGATGTGAGAGGAGGCGAGGGAACGTAAGGGCAGACGGTCAAGAGACCGGGTCGGGAGAATCAGAACCACGGCCGAGGCGCCATCGAGCGCGGGTAACCGAACTGGTCCCGACCTGCATATCTCCATAAAGGCCCGCGGCGCATGACAGGCCGCATCTTCGAGGCCGGACACACGACCGCACCTGATCAAATGCCTGATCGTGCCCAAGATTTCATTCGCATCCAGGGGGCGTCCACACACGAGGGGGCCAGTTCCTCATGTCGCCAGAGGGAGGGTCAGTTGTCGTGACGCCTGACAGTGATGCCTCTGTCGACGTCGTGCAGGTAGGATCTGGTCCCTTCCATTGGAAATAAACGCACTAACAAAGCCCAGGATCAAACACCCCTGACCTATGAAAGCATCGCGGCGAAGGCGCGCCTGAAAAAATCGTCCTGACCAAAATTTCCGGACTTGAGCGCAAGCGCGGGTCCACTTGGTGCCAGGGCCTGGGTCCATGGAACGCCCGGCGCAATCTCCGGCCCGATGCGAAGCGCAGTTATTCCAAGGGCCGATACGACGGCGCCTGATGTTTCCCCCCCCGCCACGACAAGCCGTCCGAATCCCTCGTCCCGGAGCGCGACTGCGATCTCGCCAAGAGTCTCTTCCATCATCAGGCCTGCCTGCAGCTTTCCGTATCGTTCCTGCGTTGCGCGGACCTCTTCGGGATCGGCCGAGCCAAAGATCAGGATGGGCATGTCAGCGGGCTGGGATAGCGCCCATTCCACCGTTTCAGCAGTGACGGGATCGCCGTTCGCAATACTATCCACATCCAACTTGCGCGTTGGCCAATCCTGCGCAACATGGGCGATCTGCCGGCGCGTCGCGGCCGAGCAACTGCCCGCCAGCACAGCTGCGCGCCCGGGCGCCTCGGGGGGCTCCGGCAGGCTGGCGGGGCAAATAAGCCCCTCGCGCCGCAGGTTATCGGGCAGGCCAATCGCCACGCCAGAGCCGCCGGTGATCAGCTTATGGCCCGCAGCGGCAATTCCGATAACGCGCAAATCTTCATTTGAAACCGCGTCGACCACGCCATAGCAAATGCCATCTGCCTTCAACTGTGCGACACGCGCGGCGATAGCTGACGGACCCGCCGCGACGTCTGACAATGGGATAAGCCCGGCCCGGCCATCTGACTGCGCGTTCATCATCCGGACCAGATCGGCATCCCGCATTGGCGTCAGGGGATGATCGCGCATGGAGCTTTCAAAAAGCAGGCGATCGCCCACGAATAGATGACCCTGATATATCGTCCGACCATTTGCCGGGAATGCCGGGCAGACAAAGGCAAAATCGGTTCCCAGGCGGGTGCGCAGGGCATCGGCCACGGGTCCGATATTGCCTTCCGCCGTCGAATCGAAGGTCGAACAATACTTGAACAGGATCTGTGCCGCCCCCTGCGCAAGTAGCCAATCAAGTGCCTGCACTGTTTGTTGTACAGCCTGCGCAACCGGAGCGGTCCGCGACTTCAATGCGATGACCACGGCTTCGGCCTGTCCGATATCGGTATTCTCGTCCGGAACGCCGATAATCTGTGTGACACGCATCCCGTTCTGGACGAGCGTATTGGCGAGATCCGTCGCACCCGTGAAATCATCCGCGATCGCGCCCAATAGCACAGTCATTGCACGTCCTTCTTTAGAACTTTCCGTTGAAACGCCAGTGCGCGGTCACAGGCACATTGGCTGCGATCCCCGCCAGCACAGTCGCAGTCACCGCTCTGGTGCCCATGTCGCCGCCGAATTCCATCGGGCGCAGCTGGTTGGCCGCAAAACCCGCATCAATGACACTGTCAATTACCTGTGCTGCCTGCCCATAGGCGGCATTGCCAGTCTTTTCGGCCAGATAATCCAGCATCAGAGCTGCGCTGAGGATAGCGGCCAGGGGATTAGCCTTGTCCTGACCCATGATATCGGGCGCGCTGCCATGGGCAGGCTGAAACAAGCCCGTTTCGTCACCGATCTCTGCACAGGCGGCCATGCCCATCCCTCCGACCAGACCGCCGGCCAAGTCAGAGAGGATGTCGCCAAACATGTTCTCCATCACGAGAATGTCGAATTCCCAAGGCCGCCGCACAAGATCCAGCGCCTGTGCATCGACGTAATTATAGCCGATCTCGGTGTCCGGATGATCTGCGGCTATCTCGTCAAAGATCTTGCGAAAGAACGCCATCGAGGTAAAGACATTGGCCTTGTCAACGCAGGTAAGACGGGCGCGTTTGCCCGCTTTGCGCCGCTTTTCCGCCAGTTTGAACGCGAAGCGGTGGAGCTTTTCGGTAGTTTTTCGCGTGATGCGCAAGGTCTCGCGCACCTCCTCATCGCCCACAACGATTGCGCGCCCATGAGCCGCGGCGGAATAGAACAGACCTTCGGTGCTTTCGCGCAGGATGATCAGATCCAGACCCGCGGCACGGGGATCCGCCAGCCTTTGCGGCGCATTCGGATAGGCGCGAACCGGCCGAATTCCGGCATAAAGGGCATAGCGGTCGCGCAGCCGCAGGTGTGGCGAAATCTCCGTCCCGTCGGGATGGCGGACGGCAGGCAGACCGATGGCGCCCAGAAAGATTGCGTCCGCCTGCCCCGCGCGTTCTTCTCCGCCCGGTTCGATATCCTGGCCGGTATCGCGGAAATAGTCCGCACCTGCGAGGATCTCGTCAAATTCCAGAGCCGGAGCATCGACATGCTGACAGGCGGCGACAGCGACCTGCATGGCGGCCTCCGCCACGTCAATGCCGATGCCGTCGCCCTTGATCAGCGCGATGCGTGCAGCAGAAGTCATTCTGAGGTTCCTTTACCTTTACCAGTCGATTTCGAATGTCCGAACGAGGGACGCAATCTGTGAGGTGGTCAGTCCGGCAGCCCTGGCGCCCCGCGTCAGCAATGCGAGCTTTGCAGTTTCCTCGAGCTCTTCGATCGCATAAGCGGCGGCCCACAGGTCTTTGCCCGCGACGACCGGCCCGTGATTGGCCAGCACGACGGCCGACCGCTTGCCCGCAAGCCCCCGCACCGCATCCGCCATCGCCGGATCGCCGGGCAAGATGAAGGGCAGACGCTGCACCTTGCCAAGCCGCATGACCGAATAAGGGGTGAGTGCGGGCAGCATGTTGTCGGGGTCAATATCGGGCAGCATCGACAGAGCCACCGCATGGGTGGAGTGAAGATGCACGACTGCACCCGTGGCCGCCCGTGTGCCGTAGAACGCGTGGTGCAGCGGGATTTCCTTGGTCGGCGGGTCGCCTGACAACAGGTGCAGCCCTGCATCCAGATGGCTGATCCTTGACGGTTCCAGGAACCCCATGGAACTGCCGGTAGGCGTCATCAGAAACGTGCCATCGGACAACCGCGCCGAGATGTTCCCCGACGCGCCGCAGGTCAGCCCCCGATCAAACATCGATTTGGCAATGCGGCAAATGTCTTCGCGCAGCTTGGTCGCTTCGGTCATGACAGCACCTCGCGGATGGGGCCGGGGTCAAGACGCGTGATATGGTCCGCCACGCCCTCCGCATAATAGCTGCGCACCAGCGGATCGTGACCCGGCACGATCAGTTCGGGTTTGCTGGCCAGGCGCAGGAGCGTGTCAAACCCGTCCAGCATGTCCTGCATGTCGACCACGATGGGGAATGGCTTGCGGGCGAGCAGGTTTTCATAAAAATGCGCGGCGTCCGACGCCAGCACCATCCAGCCTGCACTGGTCATCACACGCACAGCCTGCAACCCGCGGCTATGCCCGCCGATGCGATGCACGCTGACCCCCTCGGTCAGTTGTGCGTCGCCATCGTGAAAGACGACCTGCCCATTATAGAGCCTCCTGACCGCTTCGCAGACATGCCCGGCGCTGAAGGGAGCCCGGAGGGCGTCGTGGCACATGCAGGGACCGGTCGCAAAGGCCATCTCGGCCCGCTGCATATGCAAAGTTGCGTTCGGGAACAGATGCAGCCCGCCCGCATGATCGTAATGCAGATGCGTCACGATCACCGAAGTGACGTCCTCCGGCGCGATGCCCAAGGGGGCCAGCGCATGACGTGGGTCCATCCGGATCGGGCGGCCGCGCAATGCGGCCTCCGCATCGTCATACCCGGTATCCACCAGGATTGTCTGATCCCCCCGGCGCAGCAACCACATGAAGTAATCCATCGCATGGGGCGCGTCGTGATTGTCGTCAAAGACGAAGCTGTCGCGACGTTGCCTTGCGTTGCGATCAGCATATTTCACGGCGTGAACTTCCCATTCCGCCATCACCGGACCTCGGCAAAGCAGGCGACGGACTTCTCCGCGAACATTGCGGTGACCGCTGCATCAAAGCTGCGGAAATGCGGCGATTGCAGATGCGTCTCGAACGCGGCGCGGTCGTCATAGAGTTCATACAGGAAGACACGGTCCGGAAGACCGGGATCCGTGCAGACATCAAACTGATGGCATCCCGGTTCTTCGGCGAGGGACGTCTGCGCATTTTCCAGCATCAGGGGCAGAAAGTCCGCCATGCGATCCTGGGCGATGGTGAAGGTGACGGTTACGGCATACATGTCACGCGGCCCTTTTGCGCAGGCGCCCGAAGGCACGTTTGACCGGAGGGAGCTGGCTGGCGATCAGCGCGGCATTGAGCGCCAGAAGGACAGCCGCGCCGGGGCGCGAGGCGAATACCATGAGGTCGCCATCGGACAGAAACAGGGACCGGCGGAACATTTCGTCGAACATGCCGCCAAGAATCACGCCAATCACCAGCGGCGCGATGGGAAAGGCCAGCATATTCATGAAATAGGCCACGAACCCGACACCCAACATCAGATAGAGATCGTTGATCCCGCCCCCGACGCTGAAGGATCCGATCGTCGTCAGGATCAGCACCACCGGCAGAAAGACGGTCTGCGGGATACGCAGGATGCGAATGAATACCCGTGCGGTGAACAATCCCATGAGGAACATCGTGAAGGATGCCAGCACGAGGATAGCTACGACGCGCAGGATGATCGCGGGATCCAGCGTCGGACCGGGGATGACGTTGTTGATCATGAACGCGCCCATCAACGCCGCCGCCGGAGGCGATCCGGGAATGCCCAGCACCAGCAGTGGGATCAGCGCGCCGCCGATGCAGGCATTGTTGGCGGTTTCCGATGACAGCAGCCCTTCGACAGAGCCCTTGCCGAATTTATCACCCTCTTTCGAGACCGTCTTGCCTACGCCGTAGCTGACCCAGCCCGCAACATCCTCGCCAACGCCGGGAAGCGCACCAATTCCGGTGCCGATCACGCCCGAACGGGCGATCGCCGGCATATAGCGCCTGATCGTCGGGAAATGGGGCAGAATGCGGTCGCTCAACTGGAGCAGCGTGCCCGCCTTGACGTGGCGCATCCCGGCTATGATCTGCGGGATTGCAAAGGCACCCATTAGCACCGGCACCACCTGAAAGCCCGACATCATGTACGACCAACCGAAGGTGAAGCGGGGTTCCGACAGGAGCGGATCAAGCCCAACCATCGCCATGGCCAGCCCGATCAACCCAGCAATCCAGCCCTTGATGACCAGATCCTCGCTCATCAGGGCACCCGACAGCAGGATGCCGAACAGCGCCAACAGCGCCTTTTCGGGGCTGGCGATGTTTTTCGAGATCAGCAGAAGCGCCCCGACGAAGATCAGCAGCGCAAACGTTCCGATCAGCGTGCCGATGAAGCTGGCGGTCGTTGTCAGGCCCAAAGCCTCGCCCCCGCGGCCCGCTTTTGCCAGCGGATGCCCGTCCAGGGCTGTTGCGGCACTGGCTGCGGTGCCCGGAATGTTCAGCAGGATTGACGGATAGGATCCGCCATAAATCGCGCCCACATAGGCGCCCAACAAGGCGATCAGCGAATAATCCAACGGGATCTTGTTGCCGAAAAAGCCTGTCAGGATCGTGACGGCCAGCGTGGCGGTCAGGCCCGGCAGCGCACCGAAGGTGATCCCGAGGAACATCGAGCCGATCATATAGACATATGTCCAAGGGTCCGCGATGAGCGCCACAAACGCCCCTCCGAAACCAAGAAACTGAGAGAGCACGAAATCCATCAATCCCTCCACAGCGGGCGAAGTGTGACATAGTAGTGATATTCGATTTGCGAAAAGATCAGGCTGCTCCGGTTCGGCACGTTCTGGCGAAAGGCGAAGGCCATGGCGCAGATTAGCAGAAGCGGCGCTCCGATTGCGATCATCGGGGTAACCCAGGCCATACGCTCGCCGCGCCCGGTCCAAAGCATCAAGGCGGTCAACGCGATCCAGAGCACAAGCGCGAACCAGTCATCGCCGTGGGCGTTCCATTCGGATTGGGGAAAGTGCAGCACCAGTGCAAAGACCCCTGCCACCACAACCGTGGCGGTCGCCAGAAGCATCCGCTCGCGTTGTCCGGCGTGGTAGCCGTAGATCAGCGCAGTGATGACCAGTCCCGATGCATTGATGAAATCAACGCGCGGAACCAAGGCCACGATATAGACGATGAAAATAAGCATCAGCGTCGTGAAACGCAGGGCCTCGGCCGCATCCCAGCCCAGCCCGACGGAATTGAATGCACGCGCGGCCCCGCCTTCGCGGATGCTGCGCATAAGAAGCGAGATCGACAGCAAAAGTAGACCTGTGAAGATGCCAAGCGGCACCAAGGCAGCCGAGTTGAACCATTCGACCTTCTTCACTGCGTTGTCCGCCCCGCCCAGAAGGGGAATGTCCAGCGTGCGCCATATGAAGAAAAGTGACACCAGGATCAGGAGCGTAGATGCCCAGAAATCCCGTGCGCGCATGACCAGCTTGTCATCGTCCATTTGAAATCCGCCCTCCCAAGCGCGGTCGGGGGCGCCTCTGCGCCCCCGGTGAAGCTTCACTCAGGCTCTTTTGCTCAGGGCTTCTCGATACCAAGGGTCGCGGGATCAATAGTCGCGACCCCAAGCTCTTGCAGGGTATAGGCGAAGTTGCTTTCGAGCCTCGCGAAAAGGGCCTTCGCCTCATCCCCGGACTGGCCACCGATGTCGTAATGGTTGGCCTTGGCCCATTCGGCTACAGCTTCGCCCGCCATCGCCGCATCGAACGCCTTGGTCAGCGCCTCCTTGACACTGTCGGGCGCGGTATCGCGCACGGCAAAACCAATCGCCTGCTTGAGCGGAAGATAGGTGGTCAGGCCATCATAAGTATCGAAGGCGGACGGGACTGTCACGCCCGCGATCTCTGCGCTTTCTGCAGTAAGCATCGCGATGGGCTTCAACTCTCCGCCCGTGATCAGCGCGGCCTGCTCGGCCAGCGACGTCACGACCAGCGCCACTTCGCCCGCCATTGCGGCCTCTTGCCCTGCGGCCGAACCCTGATAGGGCACGAACTTGAATTCGGCACCCGCACCTTTCTGAAGCGCCAGCAGGTTGAGGTGGTGGATCGAGCCCGCCCCCGAAGCTGCCGCGGGGATGCTGCCCGGATTGGCCTTGGCCGCGTCAATCAATTCCTTGAGACTGCCGTAAGGGCTGTTGGCCGGAACCGAGATGAGATCAGGCGACCCCCCGACCACAAAGGGATACCAATAATCGAACTTCTGATCCCACCCCCCCTGCACCGCAGCCGTCACATTCGATTCCGAAATGCCAGCCAGCGTATAGCCGTCATCGGGCTGGTTCATGACATAGACCATGCCATTGGAGCCAGCGACGCCGCCCGTCTGGTTGATCACGTTGATCGAGACCGGAAGATGCTCTTCCATTTCGGCCATGATCATCCTGTTGATGATATCGGTGCCACCCCCTGCACCCCAGACCACGACATTCGTAATGTCGCGAAACGGATAATCCTGCGCCGTGGCGACAGAGCCCGCCCCAACAATCAGCGCCGCTGCGCCTGCGAAAGCTGCGAGAAAAACCTTCATCAACCCCTCCTCCCGAAAGACGGATGCCTTATTGCATTTTTTTACGTATGCGCTAAATTCAGCATTGTCAACGCCGCGGTGTGACCGATTATGGTTCATGGCTCACGGCAACTGCGGGGAAACGGGATGAACAAGGGCAAGATGCTGCGTGTCGCTTGCGTTGGTGCAGGTTATTTCAGTCAGTTCCACTATGGCAGCTGGGCGCGGATGGATCGGGTCAAGCTGGTGGGCGCCTGCGATCAGGATCTGCAAAAGGCGCGCGCAACGGGTCTGCCTGCCTTTGACGACTTGCCCCTGATGCTTGCAGATGTCGCGCCTGATTTGCTGGATATCATCTTGCCCCCCGCCGCCCATGCCGCAGCGGTTCGCGCCGCCTTGGCGGCTGGGGTCAAGTCAATCATCTGCCAAAAGCCCTTCTGCACCGATCTGGAGCAGGCACATCAGATTCTGGCCGAGGCCGAGCAGGCTGGCGCCCGGATCGTCATCCATGAAAATTTCCGGTTCCAGCCCTGGTATCGCTGCATCCGGACTGCGCTTGATGACGGCATGATCGGTGATGTCCTTCAGCTCACTTTCCGGCTTCGTCCGGGCGACGGACAGGGACCAGATGCCTATCTGGATCGCCAGCCCTATTTCCAGAAAATGTCGCGCTTCCTGATCCGCGAAACGGGTGTTCATTGGGTCGATACGTTCCGCTTTCTTCTTGGCGAACCGCTGTCGGTCTATGCGGATCTGCGTCAGGTCAACCCTGCAATCGCTGGCGAGGACGCGGGCTATGTCATTTTCGAACATGCGGGCGGGATTCGGGCGCTGCTGGACGCTAACCGCTGCCTTGATCACGTTGCGGAAAACCATCGCCGGACCATGGGCGAGGCGCTAGTCGAGGGCACCCAGGGAACATTAATGCTGACAGGCGACGGGGCCGTAACGTTGCGCAGGTTCGGCACCAGCGATCAGTTGGTCCTGTTGCCTCCGAACTGTCACCAGGGTTTTGGAGGCGACTGCGTCCATCACCTCCAGTCGCATGTCGTGTCAGGTATTCTGGATGGGAGCCCGCTTGAGAACCTTGGTCGAGACTACCTGTCGGTGATGCAGACCGAGGATGCGATCTATCGGTCGGCCGACACCGGATGCAAACAGACATTGGAGGCAATGTGATGCAGCAGGATGAAAAAGCAGTTTCGAATACTGAGCGCGCGATTTCAGAACTGCGTCGCCTCGTCTTTTCTGGCGAACTGGCGGCCGGATCGGATCATCTTGAAAGTGAACTGGCCGAGCGGCTGGGCATGTCGCGCACTCCGATCCGCGAGGCGGCGCGCACGTTGGAAAGTCAAGGCTTGCTGGAATTGCGGGCCCGCAAAGGCGTTCGTATCCTGTCCGTTTCTCCGGATGACATGCGCGAAATTTATGACGTCCTGACCGAACTCGAGAGCCTTGCAGCAGAACGAGCCGCCGAAAAGGGTTACTCGGAGGAGCAACTTGCATATCTGGCCGAGGCGATCGAGGATATGGACCGCGGCTTGGAACTGGGCGAGCTTGAAGCATGGGCACGCGCTGATGACCGCTTTCACTCCGAACTGGTGCGACTGGGTGGCAATTCGCGTGTGATCGCCATTGTCGCCATGTTGGCCGACCAGGTGCGCCGGGCGCGAACAGTGACGTTGTTCATGCGTCCAGTGCCCGTTCAGTCAAACCGGGACCATCAGGGCGTCTACGAAGCGATCATGCGCGGTGATGCACAAGCGGCCCGCAACCTGCATCGCACTCATCGTCAACAGGCTCGTGACATGATCCTGAACCTGCTGGAGCGGCATCGCCTGCGTCAGCTTTGAAACCGGAGAAATCAGATATGCTAACCGCGCCTGACGGCAGTCCCATCTCCTCATTCTGTTTCGGTGCCATGCAATTCGGGCGCGGAGCGGACCTGTCGGCCGCCCAAGCGATGTATGCGGATTGTCGCGCGGCCGGCATAAATTTCTTTGACACGGCGCATGGATATTCTGGCGGTTTGTCAGAAGAATGGCTGGGACAGCTGGTGCGGCACGAGCGGGATCGCGTGTTTTTCGCGACCAAGCTGGCGGCTCAGGGCGGATCGGGGCGCGTCAATATCCAGAACCAGTTCAGGATCAGCCAGCAACGACACGGGCTGGAGAGCGTCGATCTGTTGTATCTGCACCGCTGGGATCCCGAAACTCCGCTGCAGGAAACCTTCGAGGCGCTGGCCGGGCTGAAAGCCGCCGGCAAGATCCGGCACATTGGCGTGTCCAACTTCGCGGCATGGCAGGTGATGAAATCCGTGCGGGTCGCTGCGGATTTCGAGCTTCGTATCGTTGCGATCCAGCCGATGTATAACTTGGTCAAGCGAGAGGCAGAAACCGAAATCCTGCCTATGGCGCGGGACCAAGGCATCGCCGTTTTTCCATACTCACCTCTGGGTGGTGGTCTCTTGACTGGTAAGTATCGCGATGGTGGCCAAGGAAGGCTCACGACCGACCAGATCTATTCCGCGCGCTATGGCGAAAGCTGGATGCACGACACGGCCGCTGCTCTATGCGAAGTCGCGCATGAGGTTGGTCAGTCGTCCTCGACGCTGGCCGTCGCCTGGGTAGCGGCAAATCCCGACATTACTGCGCCAATCATCAGCGCCAGATCGCCGGAGCAGCTTGAGCAATCGCTCCGTGCGATGGGCCTGAAGTTAGGAAAAGATCTTCATCGCCGCATCAGCGCGCTTTCAAGAGCACCCGCTTCCGCCACCGATAGGTCGGAGGATCCAAGTCCATTTGCTGCCGTGTCCGTCGTCGAATGACTTGGAATAGCTAGCACTACTTTGGCAGATTTATGCCGTTTGGTATTTTTTAGGGTTCTCGGACTGCGTTTTGAATGATTCATGAGGAGCCAGCTTTGAGGGAGGCTGGCCGCACATGGAGAATTGGCGACGCGATCTGGAAACCAGGCTCGCTCCGTTTGTGGCGGATTTGTGGCACAAGACCCGCAGACGGATGTGCCCGGCCTACATTGCTGGGCTGATCGGCCCGGGCGATCGCAAAACTGTGCAGCCAATGGCGGCGCGAAATGGAGTGGTGAGCTATGATCAACTGCATCATTTCGCCGCCAGCGAGGCGTGGGACAGCGCACCCCTGCAAGCAGCGCTTCTGGCTGAGGCCGACCGGCTGGTCGGAGGCGAGGCCAGTTGGCTGATCATTGATGATACCTGTCTGCCGAAGAAAGGGGATCGCTCGGTTGCGGTCGCGGCGCAATATGCCTCCTCGCTCGGCAAGACGGCCAATTGCCAGTCGCTGGTCTCGGTGGCACTGGCCGCGCGCGAGGTTCCAGTGATGGTGGGATTGCGGCTGTTTTTGCCCGAGAGCTGGACGGATGACCCTGCCGCATGGCCCGGACCCGGGTGCCCGAGGATCGACAGGCTGCCCTGAGCAAACCTGAGATCGCCATCAAGGAAATCGACCGGGTGAGGGCTGCGGGCCTGCGTTTCGGTTGCGTGCTGGCCGATGCGGGCTATGGGTCCAGCGGGCCTTTCCGCCAGGCGCTGAGCACGCGCGGGCTTCACTGGGCGGTCGGTCTGTCGCGGCGCCAGAATGTCTATCCGGCTGGGACCGAGCTGATCTTTCCCGAAGCCAGCACAGGCCGACGGCGGAAATATCACATCCCGGATCGCATGGCGCTCTCCGCAGAAACCATGCTGGAGAACGAAACATGGCAGAAGGTCAGCTGGCGGCAAGGCACCAAGGGCAGGCTGAGCTGTCAGTTTGCCGCAGCGCGGGTCCGGATCGCCGATGGCCACAAGCACCGCATGGGGGACGGTCGCGTGCAGGCCATGCCCGGCGACGAGGAGGTCTGGCTGATCGGTGAGCGGCGCGCGAGCGGAGAACAGAAATACTACGTTTCCAACTTGCCGAAAGACACCACACTCAAGGCGCTCGCCGCCGCCGTCAAAGCCAGATGGATCTGCGAACAGGCGCATCAGCAACTCAAGGAGGAACTCGGCCTCGACCATTTCGAGGGACGCTCCTGGACCGGCCTACACCGACACGCGCTGATGACAATGACGGCCGTCCCCCGGACCGGCCACCCGAAGCCCCACCCATCACCCACGCCAACATCCGCGGCGCCAAGTTCTTCCACTGACCAAAGGAGACAAACCCTTGCTGACCCACCCCACCCACCAAGCGCTGAACGCGCTGAAGCTCGACGGCATGGCCGAAGCTTTTGCCGAGCTGATCAGCGAAGATCGCGGCCGCAGCCTCGACCCCGTCGCCTGGATCGGGCTGATGCTGGACCGCGAACAAGCCCGGCGCGGCACCCGCCGGTTCCAGTCGCGCCTGCGTGCCGCCAACCTGCGCCATGGCGGCGCCTGCATGGAGGATGTGGATTATCGGACCTCCCGCGGCCTCGACCGTGCCTTGTTCCAAAGCCTCGCCAGCCCAGACTGGATCGACCGGCACCGCTCGGTCCTGATCACCGGACCCTGCGGGGTCGGCAAGTCGTGGCTGGCCTGCGCGCTCGGTCACGGGGCCAGCCGCGCGGACCGCACCGTTCTTTACCACCGGCTGCCGCGGCTCTTCTCCGACCTTGAGCTGGCGCGCGGCGACGGGCGCTTCGACCGGCTGTTCCGCAAGATCGCCCGTGTGGATCTTCTGATCCTCGACGATTGGGGTCCCGACCGCCTGACCGCCACGCAGCGCCGCGACCTGATGGAGATCGTTGAGGAGCGCTACGGCCGCCGCTCGACCATCGTCACCAGTCAGCTCCCCGTGGAGACCTGGCACGATGTTATCGGTGAGCCCACCTTCGCCGACGCCATCCTCGACAGGCTGGTTCACAATGCCTATCGCATTCCCCTGAATGGTCCGTCACTGCGCAAGACCGGCACCGACAGCCGCACCCAGGCCAGCCAATGAACATGACCTCGGCCCCAGGTTGTCCACTGGTCCCTCCCACGCGCCCGACACCGCCAGCTTCTGGGCGGGCGCGGCGCCGGGCGCGCGGGACCCTCCCGTGGACAACCCTCCGCACCAACGTCACCCTTGATGATAGTGCCCCCGGGCATGGTGTATGAGCGCCGACCCCCGGAAAGATTAGGGTTCGATCAGGATGCCACGGCGGGCAGCCTGACGTTGGGATTGTCGGTGACGCGAGCGATCGTTTCAAGGCTCATATAGCGCCGGGCGACGGTCCATTCGTCGTTTGTCTCGAGCATCAGCGCGCCGACGAGACGAATGACTGCATCGTCGTTCGGAAAGATGCCGATCACGTCAGCGCGTCGCTTCACCTCGCGGTTCACCCGTTCCAGTGGATTTGTGCTGGCGATCTGAGCCCAGTGTTCGCGGGGGAAGGACATGTAGGCCAGCACGTCGTCCCGGGAGGCGTCCATCAGGGCGCCCAGCTTCGGCTGCTTCTCACGCAACGCCTCCGCGACGATATCCCACTGCTTCTCCGCCTCGGCCTTGGTTTCCTGGGCGAAGATCGTCTTCAGCATCGCCGCCATGGCGGTGCGGCTCTTGGCTGGAGCATGGGCCAAGGCGTTGCGCATCCAATGAACCCGGCATCTTTGGTGAGTTGCGTTGAAGACCCGGCGTGCCGCAGCCCGCAGCCCCTTGTGGTCGTCGGCGATCACCAGCTTGACGCCACGCAGGCCGTGGTCGGCAAGGCTGCGGAGGAACTGCATCCAGAACGCCTCGGCCTCCGAGAGGCCGGTCGCGACCCCCGGGACCTCGCGCTTGCCGTCCTCCTTGACCCCGACGGCGATTATCACGGCATGGCTGACAATCCGCCCGCCTTCCCGCACCTTCAGGTAGGTCGCGTCGAGCCACAGGTATGGCCAAGCGCCCTCCAGCGGACGGCTCAGGAACGCGTTCACCCGCTCGTCGATCTCGGCGCAGAGGCGGCTGACCTGGCTCTTGGACATGCCGCCCGCGCCCATGGCCTTGACCAGGTCGTCGACCGAGCGGGTTGAGACACCGTGGACATAGGCCTTCTGGAGCGAGCCATTGTCCGCCATTGGTTCGAGGACAATGGCGAGCGCCACCAAGGCTTTCTCGGCTGTGCGGCGTGGTTCCAGGAAGCTGGGAAAGTAGCTGCCCTTCCGGAGCTTCGGGATCTCCAGCGTGATCCGCCCGGCACGGGTATCCCAATCGCGGTCGCGGTATCCGTTGCGCTGAACCTCCCGCAGGGCCGTTCGCGCCCCCTTGGCAGCCCCGGTCCGCGCCTCAACTTCGGCTTCCATGATCCGCTCGGCCGCAAAGGCCAGCATCTCACGCACGAGATCGCCATCAGCCTGCTTCTCAACCAGCTCGATAAGCGCCATTCTGTCATCGGTCATCGTCGTCTCCATCCAGGTTTCAGGTCTTGCAACCCAAACCTACTCCGAAGATCGGCGATGACCGCCAGCGTTACCTACGGCCGCGCGCTGCGCTACGCCAAAGGCTCCGCGCGCGGCCTCCTACACCACCACATGGGACACAGCCCCCTTGACCGGATGCACCCGGATCAACCATGAAGACTTTGCCTCAGACCGATAGCGCCGACCGGTCGGATGCCCGTGGAACGGCTGGTCGGATGTTGCTGGAATAAGCGGTCGGATGCCGTGGAATACGCAGTGCACCAGCATGGGGGCGGACGATGTCAGCGCGACGCTTGATATCGCCCTTGCTGCATCCGGATGTGACAGCGTCGCCGTGCTGCACAAGCCCCGGCTGCTCAGCGACAATGGCCCCTGCTACATCGCCAGTGACCTGGCCGGATACCTCGAAGAAACTGGCATGGACCACGTCCGCGGCGCCCCCAATCACCCTCAGACGCAGGGCAAGATCGAGCGCTGGCACCAGACCCTCAAGAACCGCATTCTGCTGGAAAACTATTACCTGCAGGGCGAACTTGAGGCGGCCATCGCCGCCTTTGTGGAGCATTACAACAACCACCGCTATCACGAGAGCCTTGGCAACCTCACGCCCGCTGACGTCTACTCCGGGCGCGGGCCGGCCATTCTGGCAGAAAGGGAGAAGATCAAGAAACTGACCATCCAAAGTCGGCGCTTGAACCATCAGCGCCAGGCAGCATAACCTCAACCCACAGAGCCAGAGCCCTCCAAACCAAAATCAGGCTGCCTGTTCCAAATCGTTCGACGACGGACAATTGCCCTGCATGCCAGCGGAAATCATCCTCATAACGGTGCCTTTGTTGATGCGCTTATCGAAGGGCTCCGCCAGGCCGCCCGGGAAGCCCTTGCCCTTCATCGCGATCATCTCGACTTTACTGAACTGCAGGCCGAGATCTGCATCGAGATTGATGTCATGAAGGTCAACATGCTCGCTCGGGACCAGTTGACGCTCAAGATCGAGGCAATTTACTGCGAATTGCAGCCCGAAGATGTCCTGCGCACCATCCCCGGCATCGGTCGCCATCTGGCACCCGTGCTGCTGGGGGTGCTCCATTGTGCCGACCGCTTCCAATCTGAGCGACACATTCGCGGCTTCTGCGGTCTGTTTCCGCGCCGTTCGGACAGCGGCGGCACCGAAAGGCCGGGCCAGAAGATCACCCAAGGCGGCAATGATCGGATCAAGCGTGCTCTTATGCTGGCAGCCGACGCCGCCCGAAAGATCGATCCTGATCTTGCCGAGGTCTACTGCAAGATGATGACCCACCGGAGCCACCACCACAAGCAAGCCCTCTGCGCCGTCGCCAATCGGCTCGTCAGCCGCATCTTCCACGTTTTGCGAACTGGGAAGCCATATATCTTGCGTGACCGAGACGGGCGCGAGATCTCTCTTGCCGTGGCAAAGGCCCTGATCACCGAGCGCTACACCGTATCTGAAAGCATCCGTGCCACACGGCGCGTCAATCGAGTTTCCATTGCGGCGTAGCCCAAAAAAGCCTTGCGCTATCGGTACAAGATCATCTCGCCGCGGACCGGACCTCATGCTCGGAGGCGAATGCCAATCAGATGCGGCTGATGCTGCACGGGTGTGCCTACTGGATCTGGTGGACGCTCCGCGCGGCTTGCCCGAAGCGGTCCCCGTGGCGGCACGCCCAGTTCGACACATTACGCCTGCATCTGCTCAAGCTGGCCGCGATAATCGTTGAAAAGAAGACCCGGATCGTCATCACGCTTCCGACCTGCTGTCCGCGCAGGAAGCTTCTCACTCTGCTATTCCGCGCCCTCGAACCACCGTGTCCCGCCTGACGCCAAGCGCTCCGCTCACCCGGAAACTCAACCTGCACAAACTTACTCACATCAACGCCAGGGACAAAAAACCGGGCGTCAAAGTCCGTTGTGCGGCTCAAACCAGAATGGGCGACGTCATGCCAATACGGTGCGAAACGACGGCTTCATGAATTGTTCCGGTTATGGTCCGTGGACATTCGTGGTTTCCCCACCGGCTGATTTCTGATTCAAGCTCCCCAAAGGGAGGTTTGAATGGACGAGCTGCGGTTTGTAGTGACGGATGGTGTCTGGGCGCGCCTTGAACCCCACCTTCCCGGCAAGAAGAGCGACAGCGGGGTGACGGGCAAGGACAACCGGTTGTTCCTGGAGGCCGTTCTCTGGCGGGTGAGAACCGGTCTGCCCTGGCGGGATCTGCCATCGGAATTCGGGAACTGGAACAGCGTGTTCCGCCGGTTTCGCCGATGGGCCAAAAGGGGTGCTTTCGAGCGCCTCTTCAAAGAGATCCGCGGCGAGCCCGATTTCGAATACGCGTTGATCGACGGCACCATTGTCCAGGCTCACCAGAAGGCGAGCAGCGCAAAAGGGGGACTCAGGCTCAGGCTATCGGGCGACCGCGCGGCGGACTGACCACAAAGATCGTGGCCTTGGTCGATGCCTTGGGCACCCTGTTCGACTTTGTTCTGCTGCCCGGCCAGGCTCACGACCTGAAAGGCGTTGCCCCGCTGATCGAGGACGTCGCCTTTGACGCCCTTCTGGCGGACAAGGCGTTTGATGCCGATTGGCTGCTTGCAGAACTGGACGCGCGGGCTGCGAGCGCAGTCATCCCACCAAAGGCGAACCGCAAGATCAAGCGTGACTACGACAAGCATGCGTATAAATGGCGGCACATGGTCGAGAACTTCTTCGCGAAAATAAAGGAGTTCCGCGCCATCGCCACGCGCTACGAGAAGACCGCATGCAGCTACGCCGCCAATTGGTATCTCGCCGCAACCATCATCGCCTCAAGGTGAATGTCCACGGGCCATAGTAAGCAGCCGGCTACCGCCTCTTGCCAGCTACGATCCGGTCGAGGATCAGCGCGCAGAACAAGATGGCGAGACCGGCAAGAATGCCTTGCCCTGCGGCGGCGTATTGCAACGCCTCCAGGACATCCTCTCCTAGACCCTTTGCGCCGATCAGCGAAGCGACGACCACCATGGCCAAAGACAGCAGGATTGTTTGATTGACCCCTGCCATGATTGTACGCGCCGCGAGCGGCAGGTCGACTCGCCACAGAAGGTAGCGTGGGGTCGCGCCGAAGGCCAATGCTGCCTCCCGCACGGCGTCGGGCACCTGCTGTAGGCCAAGGACGGTAAAGCGGATCACAGGCGGGCTGCCGAAAATCATCGTCGCCACGACGCCGGCAGGCTTGCCGGATCCTATAAAGGCGACGACCGGGATCAGATAGACGAAGGATGGCATTGACTGCATGAAATCCAGGATCGGGCGCACCACGGCAAAGACCCGGGGCCTGCGTGCACAATAGATCCCCAGCGGAATCCCCACGGTGATCGAAATCAGCGCCGCCGCACCCAACAGTGCGATCGTCGTCATCGCCTTTTCCCAGAAATCAAGAAAGCCAAGATAGGCCAGCGCAGCGCCGGTGAAGATTGCGACGCGGGCTCCAGCGGACAGATAGGCCAGCATGATGATCACGAGCGCCACGACAGGCCAGGGCGTTCCGACAAACACCACCTCGAGCCCGTCAAGGAGCGCCCGCATGCCAAGGGTCAGCGCATCGAAAAATCCGCGTCCGCCGGTCTTGATCCGGTCGAAGGCTGCCTGGATCATGTCACCGACGCCAAGGCGCCAGTTCCGGTTCGTCGGGAATTCGGACAGGAAGGCGACCGCTTCGGGTTGTGCGAATTTGATCGTGCTGGGCAGAACGACCAGGGCGAACAAGACCACCGACAGGATCATGCGCGGCACCGACCAGCCATGCGCAACAGACCTGTCGGAACGCCAGCGGGTGAACTGCCCTTCAAGGGCCCAGTTTGCCAGTGAGGCGGACATGATCCTGAGACCAAGGAGCAACACCAGACCGAAACCGATATAGAAAAGACGGGTGCTGTCTGCCTGCTCGGCCGCAAGTTGGGCCTGCGACATCGCCTCTTGCAGCGATGCTGCTGCGCGCTGCAGCGATTCCAGCGTCGCGGCCCCCGATCTCTCGGCCGCCTCGATCTGCTGGCGACGCAGCTCCAGCGTCTCGGCGATACTCGCCGCACGATCGCGCAAGTCGCGTCCGAGATCGCCGAAAATACCGCGTGCCAGCTGAATGAAGGCAAACGTCTCAACCAAGAGAAAGCCCAAGAACCAGGGCCAGAGGCCACGCGCGCCAAACCAGACGGACCCCAGGACCGCCGCAGCCGGGTTGAATGTGAAGCGATAGCCCGGCGCCTGCATCATGTATCCGAAGACGCGGCGATAATAGGGTTGGCTTTGGCCGACGAATTCGTCGATGAGCCCGCTCATGCGCTCTGAGGTATCGGTCCCTGCCTGCGTCATCGTCCGCTTCTCCTAGCCTCTGTTATTCTGGATCGCCCGCATCAGCATGGGGCGATTGATCACACCGACGGCCGAGCCGCTTTGGGTGACGCGGGCAATGCCATGGCCGTCGACGCAGATATCCATCAACGCATTCAGGTCCATTTCAGGATGCGCCTCACGCGCGTCTGCGGGGACAGGGCCATAGGTCGCCTCGAACTCATCGACCGGACGCATGACCGAATGCGCGAAGACCATGTTCAGCTTGGATATACCCGCCACGAAATCCGCGACATATTCGTCCACAGGATTGAGGATGATCTGTTCCGGCGTGCCGATCTGGACGATACGGCCATCCTTCATGATCGCAATGCGGTTACCAATGCGGATCGCCTCATCCAGATCATGGGTGATGAACATGGTTGTCTTTTTTAAGGACCGCGACAGGTTCATGAATTGATCCTGAAGTTGGCGCCGGATCAGCGGGTCCAGCGCCGAGAACGGTTCATCCATCAGCAGGACTTCCGGGTCCGAAGCGATGGCCCGGGCCAAACCCACGCGCTGCTGCATACCGCCCGACAATTCATGGGCGTATTTGTCCTCCCAGCCGGTCAGATTGACCAAGTCCAGCACGCGCTCGGCCTCCTCCCAGCGACGTGCCTTGCCGGTCCCGCGGATTTCAAGCGGCATGGCCACATTGTCGCGCACGGTCCGGTGCGGCATCAGGCCGAAATTCTGGAACACCATTGCTACGCGGTGATTGCGAAGGCGGCGCAGGTCTGCGTCATTCAACGCCATTACGTCCTGGCCGCCGACCATGGTCGTGTCGCGAATGTGGTGGAAATTGCCGGGCAGCGGGCTCCGGGCATGTGACGTTGGCTCCAGTCAGGCCGCG
>NZ_JAPTYD010000057.1 GCF_026913015.1 Paracoccus benzoatiresistens | reverse complement strand
TGGAAATGCGAGGTAATCTTAGTCCGTCTGCACTTTCACGAAACTACCAACACGATATGCGGACACCTCCTTTTTTTTTCAGTGCCTGCATCCAAGGCGGTGGCCGGCCGTGTCCTTGAAGGGTGACAGGTGGCGCAAGGCTGCCTGCAGAACCCGAAAGGATCCTCTGATGACCGTATTCCGGACTGCAACCGCCGCAACCCTGGGCCTTGGCCTGTCCGCCGGCGCCGCCCTGGCTGCCCCCGTCGTCGGCCTTGTGGACGGCACCACCCTTGTCATGTTCGACAGCGCGAACCCTGCCGAGATGTCCACCATGCCGGTGACGGGGGCCGGGATGCTGCTGGGCATCGACTATCGACCCGGCAACGGGACGCTGGTGGCCGTGACCGGCGACAACAGGATCGTCACCATCGACCCCGCCACGGGTGCCGCGACCGAACTGGCGACCATGAACACGCCCCTGCCGATGGCGGACATGCCGGTCATCGTCGACTTCAACCCGATGGCAGACCGGCTGCGGCTGATGACCGGGACGACCAACCACCGCGTCAACGTCGATACCGGCGAGGTCACCGTTGATGGCAGCCTGGCCTTCGAGGATGGCGACATGCATGCGGGCGAGGCGCCGATGATCGCGGCGGCGGCCTATACCAACAGCTTCGGCAAGCCCGAGGAAACGGCGATGTATGATGTCGATACCACCATCGGCGCCCTGATCCGCCAGACCTCGCCCAATGACGGCACGCTGGCCGCGGTCGGCAAGCTGGGCATCGACATGGACGACACGACCCCCGCCTTCGACATCCAGACCACCGAGGATGGCACGAACACCGCCTGGCTCGTCGCCGGCGGCACGATCTATACCGTGGATCTGCAAACCGGGGCCGCGACCAAGGCCGGCATGCTGGAGGGCATCGACGGCGATCTGATCGACATCACGGCCATGCCGGCGATGTGACGACAGCCTCTGGCCGGGCCGGCGTCATCGATGACCCGGGCAACGCGAGGATGTCCCGGGTGCAGGAAGTCTGGCCTTGCCAAGGAGCTACTGTCCACCATTTCTCCAGGTGGGCAGTAGCGCAATCAGAGGAACGCTCTCGACCAAGGCACAAGGGTGGGGTCGAACATGTGTCGGCCCGGGTGTCCACGAAGCAAGACGGTCGCAGTGGATAGTCGAAGGGTCGTTCACATCACTGCCTTTGTTGCGCAGCACGCTTCCGTCTGAACGCCTGTTTGGCGTCCAGGGCTCTTGTTGAAGACAACTTCCTGGTTCAGACAGGGGCCGCAGGATCGGCACCGAAGTTGCCCTCTGACTGGCCTTGGCAGGTTCTGGCGGATCAGCTCGGCGACATCTATCGACCAAGGACGCCGTGCCGCCTCATCCGGTTCTTCTGCCTGTTGTGGCCATCCGCATCATGGCTGCACCGAACGCCAAGGGTGTCATGCCCAAGCCCGTTCGTGCTGGAAGTTCGGCGGTCTCGGGAGGCAGCGCTGGCTGGGGAGCTTCCGAGAACTGCGGCGCCTCAATCTGCTCCTGGTCAAGCATGATGTGTTCCTGGTCTTTGGTCGGTTTGGACTACCAACGGAATAGATGCAGGGAGAGGAACTCTCGGGCAGCAACAGCGGTGCCATCACGAAGCCGTCGGTTGCGCCAAGCTTCGTGGCATTTCGCGCAAAATGAAGCAGCGCTACCCACGAAAAGCTCCCCTGGAAAAGCGGGGCCTATTTGCTACCACAGCCCCACTGTCGTGGGTTCGGGAAGCATATCGGAGACCGGCTTAGGCCGATCCCGCCAAGGAACGAAGTGGGAAAACCCCCCGGCGCATCAAAGCGCCGGGAGGTGGCCGTCTGGGTTGTGCGCCTGTATGTTCTGCAACTGCAGATGATGCAAATGGCCACACTTTGTAAATAAGAAACTGAATTTTCTCACGCTATTTGATCGAATTTTGCGTTTCTTCAAAGCAAATGACCTATTGTGATTGATCATGGGAGGCGCAGAGAGGCATAAGTCTTCCCGCGACGACCAACAGAACTTCAGCCCCGCCAACGGATCAATTTGTCTTGGAAGCTGATTCGGCTCCTGAAACTGCATCCCGAATGCCAGTCAGCGCGTCAACGAATGGTTCCGGAAGCTGGGCCGGGGGCGCTTACGCACACACCAGCAGAGTGTCGTTTTCAAAGGTGATGTTGGTCACGGTCACGTCCTCGCCGCAAATATCGATCGCGTTGTTGCGGCCCATTGGACCGTCCAGAGAGGCGATAACCGTCTTGTCCGCCTGCCTGAGAGCAGAGACCGACATGCCTTCGGCCCAGGGTGATGTTGTCCACGCCCACCTCGTAGTCCATGACGTTGGTGCCGATGCGGATGCCGTCCAGGGCCTCGAAGTCGAAAAAGAAACCATTTGCGCCGGCTTGGCCGGTCAACTGATCCATGCTGCCGCCGGCCCCGATCAGCAGGTCGCGCGGCTTGTTGCCGGCAAACGACTGCGATCGTGTTGCCGCTCATACCCTAGTCAGTCCAGTGCGGCGAGGAAGGCATTCACTTCGTGGGCCGCATGATCGCGCTGCGCGGAATTGAAAGACAATGGCGACAGAGGCGCGCGTTCGCGCTGGTCGAAGGCGTGATCGGCATCCGGCACAACCATCACTTCGATCCGCGCGCCCCGCGCGCGCAGCCGCGCGGCCATGCCCCGGCAGGCCTGAGTGCTGGCGATCCGGTCCTCGGCCGCAAGGATCATCAGCATCGGGGGTGCGGCGCTCCAGTCGCCCTCGTCGGCACCATTCAGCAGCCCGCAATAGGGATAAAGCAGGACGACCGCGTCCAGGTCATTCAGCAGCCGCGCCGGATCCCCAGGCCATCGGCGCAAGCCCGGGGGAACCTGCCCGCTCACCGCGAGGCGCAGGAATTCCAATGCCGTCCAGCCGCCGTGCGACGCGCCCAGCACGACCGTGCCTCCCGCGGGGGTCGCCGGGTCGGCCAGCGCGATGGCCAGATCGCCGGCACGTTCCTGTCCCGCCAGGGCCTGCCCGATGCAGACCAGCCGCCAGGCGTGGTACCGGTCGAGGTTGCGCGGGCGATGGCTGTCCAAGATCAGCGCCCGACGCCCGTGTTCCGCCAGGCGGTCGGCCCAGAAGTCCATGTTGTCATGCACCCCATCGCAGCCCGACAGCAGCACCGCGCCGCCTGTCCGGGCGCCGTCCTTTGCCGGCACCACGCGCCAGAAAGGCTCCAGCCGCGCGCGGAGGGCGGCGGGGGTATCGGCGGCGGTCAGCCCGGTCCGATGGCGCCAGGCGTTCGCCCCGGCCAGCGCCAGCATCAGCGCCGCCAGGACGGTGGCAACCAGACCAACTCGCTTCAGCCGTTGTCGCATCCGTGCTGGAATCCGTTGTTGCAATGCGCGGCCAGACGGGCGCTGTCGTCCGCGGTCCAGCCTTCGGGGTCGGTTACTGCCACCCAGGGTCCGATATAGTCGCGCGCGTAATACGAGTGGCCGTGTCCTTCCGGCGCGCTGGTCGCCAGGATCATGTCCGCCACCAGTTGGAACTGCGTCACGACCGGGGTGAAGCGAAGGTCAGGCGACACGTCCGCGGCCGGCGGCTCACCCATCCAGGCCGGCGCGCGCCAGACCGAGGACGGCTCATAGAACACGATCGGGTCGCTGGAATATTGCAGGAACAGCAGTCGCATGTCCCCCCATCCCCGCGACCCGCCTGCGTCCTGCGTATGGCTGGCAAAGCGGATCAGCCTTCCCTCGCCCACACGCGGCGCGACATAGGGGCTGGCCGGGTCGCGTTCCGCCATCGCCTCGTGCCAGCGGGCAGAGGGAAACGGAGGGCCCGCCCACAGGGCGCCGTGGATCGGGTTGTCCAGCAGGGCAAACAGGTCGGTCCCGTACATCGAGGCCCAGGCCCCCAGGCTCAGCCCATGGATATAAAGCCGCGGCCGGCTGTCAGGCGGAAGGCTGCGCCAGTGACCGTGGACCGTGCCGATCAGCGTCCGGGCCTGTTCCAGGCCCGCCTGCGTTTCCAGCAGCAGCGCCATGGGCGACTGCAGATAGGAATACTGAACCGCGACCGAGGCGATGTCTCCCCCGTGCATGTATTCGACGACATCGAAGCTGCCGGGATCCAGCCAGCCGGTCCCCGTGGGCATCGCAACGATCAGCACCTTGCGCTCGAACGCGCCAAGCCGCAGCAACTCGGCCAAGGCGCGGTCGGCGCGGACCTGCGCGGTCTCGGCCTCGGCGAGGCCCACATAGACCCGGATCGGGTCCAGCGCCGACCGTCCGCTGAAGGCCGCGATATCTTCCGCGTCCGGGCCCTGGGTGACGAAGTTCCGCCCTGGCTGGCCCATCGCGCCCCAGTCGATCAGCGACGCCGCGGCCCCGGGCGTGCGGGGGTTCGCGGGCGGCGGCGGGGCGGTGTCGAACAGGTCCTGCGCCGCGGTATAGGACCGGTCCAGGCCGCGGATCACCCGGTCCAGCACGCCGTCCCGTGTGACGAGCAGCAGTGCCAGGGTCACCAGCAGCAGTCCGGCCATGTCTGCGGTCCGGCGGGGCATGTGGAGGTAAAGCCACGCCCGCAGCCGGTCGAAGGCCCATTGCACCAGCGCCCCCGCAATCATCAGCACCGTGAAGACGGCCAGCGCCACCAAGACCATGTTCGGCACGTCCACGCTGTCGATCAGGTCCATTCCCATGCGGCTGCGGATACCGTTCTGCCAGTTTCTGGCATGTGCAAGGCAGAAGACCAGAAAGGCCGCCGCGGGAAGGCCGGTCAGCAGATGCGCGATTGTCGCCGCCCGTCCGCGCAAGACGGGCAGTTCGATTGCATGCCACAGCGACAGAAGGAAGCGGCCGATCATGTATCCCAATGCGGCGACCAGACCGCCCAGGATCCCCTGGACCAGCCAGCCGCGCGGGATCAGCGACGGGGTCAGCGAGGCGGCGAAGAGGACCAGCCCCAGATAAAGGGGAAGCAGGAATACCTTGAAAAATCGGTTCCGATCCATGCGGCCCCTTGGACTCCCGCCGTAGAGTGGCCCAGGTCAATTGTTAGTGCATCATCGGCCTCTGGTCCACTGAGACGAAGGCTTCAAGGGGGAGGGCGGATCGGCATTGTCGCAAGAAAGGGCTGCCGAAGGACCCATGCGGGCATCATGGAGGTTAGGGGCAGTCCCTGCAGATATCAGAACCAAAAAAATGATAAAGGCTGCGAGGATGATGGCGTTGAGGAAGATGTCTCCGCATCTTTCGTGAGGCGTAGCACTGCCGCGCCAGTCCTTCAGGCGGCCGAAGGCATTCTCGATGCGGCATCGCTTCCGGTAAAGGCGCTTGTTGTGTCTCGCCGGTTTCTTGCGCTTCTTCCGGGGTGGGATGCAGGGGCGGATGCCACGGTCCTCGAGGCCATCGCGCAACCAGTCGGCATCATACGCCTTGTCGCCCAGGAAACGCTTGGCTGGCGGCAGATGGCGCAAAAGCACGAGGGCGCCACGACTGTCGGCCATCCGACCGGGAGACAGAAAGAAGTTCAGCGGCCGGCCCTTGCCATCGCTGAGCATGGGCAACTTGGAGTTCAGACCGCCCTTGGTGCGTCCGATTGCCCGTGAACGATCCACTTTTTTCGAAGGCTGGCCGCAGTGCGGTGCGCTTTCAGCAAAGTTCTGTCGATCATCAGCGTGTTGCCTTGGGCGCCTGGCTGCGCCAGTTCCTGAAATATCCTGGCGAAGATGCCCATCCGGTACCAGCGGGCGAACCGGTTATACAGGGTCTTGCAGGGGCCATGGAACGCGTTCGGGCTGGCCCTTGAACCGGTGGCGGGCTCAGCCCTCACCATCTTGCCAGCGAAGACCGTTTCGCTTGACGTAGATGATGCCTCTCAGCACCTTGCGGTCGTCGGATCGGGCGCGCCCTCGCACCTTGGGAAAGAAGGGCCGTATGCGTCGCATCTGCTCCGCGCTCAGCCAAAAATATCTTTTGCTTCTCTGGTTCATGGTCAGCGTGGATCAGTCGACATGCTGGCGTGCATGTGAAATTCATAGGGACTGGTCCTAGTCCTTCAAACTGACTTGCGGGGCACCAGGGCGCGGACAAGCGCCGGCATATCAAGAGTGCCGACCGGCTGACCACCGCGGGTAACACGATAGCGCCGGGTCACATCGCCTCCAGAGCAGGCGATAACACTTTCCAGGGTGGCGTCGGCATCAACGTCACCCTCGACGTCGCCCTCTGCCGTCCCTTGGGTCATGACCGACCGAACGCGCAACACCCGAGCACGGTTAATGTCACTGATAAAGGCTTCGATATAGGGATCTGAAGGATTCAAAAGGATGTGTTGAGGCTCACCTTGCTGAACCACGATGCCATCTTTGAGGATGACCAGATGATCGGCCAGTTTAAGGGCCTCATCCAAGTCATGCGTGATGAAGACGATGGTCTTATGCAGTTCGCTTTGCAGTTCAATCAGCAAATCCTGCATGTCTGTGCGGATCAGCGGATCGAGAGCCGAAAAAGCTTCATCCATCAACATGATCCCCGCGTTCGACGTTAACGCGCGCGCAATTCCCACGCGCTGCTGCATTCCTCCGGATAGCTGGTGGGGATAGCGGTCGCCGAAACCCGCGAGACCTACCCGCTCCAGCCATTTCTGCGCCTCGCGCTGATAATGCTGGCGGGGAACGCCTTGTGTGGCTTGGGCCATTCCTGCGTTTTCCAGCACAGTGCGATGCGGAAGCAGGGCGAATTTCTGGAAAACCATGGACATGGTCTTGCGCCGCAACTCGCGCAGCCGTGCCTCGTTCCAGGCCAGGATGTTCTCGCCGTCGACCAGGACCTCGCCCGCGGTGGGCTCGATCAGGCGGTTGAGGTGGCGGATCAGCGTGGACTTGCCCGACCCGGACAGGCCCATGATGACGGTGATCTCGCCCTCGCGGATGTCGACATTGATGTCGTTAAGGCCGAGGACATGATTGCGTTTCGCGAGCAGGTCGGTCTTGCCCATTCCCGCGCGGACATCGGCCAGGGCCGCCTTGGGGCGTTCTCCAAAGATCTTGAAGAGATTGCGGATCGATACCTTGACGGGTGTAGTCATCCTTGCCTCCTCAGTGCCGCGACTTGCTGGCGTCGATGCGGTTCAGCGCGGATTTAGTGACGCGGTCCAGGACGATCGCCAGCAGCACGATCCCGAAGCCTGCGATCAGACCCACACCCAGTTCCAGGTTGCGGATCCCGCGCAGCACCAGAACCCCCAGGCCGGGCGCCGAGACCAGAGAGGCGATCACCACCATGGCCAGGCTCATCATGATGGTCTGGTTGATGCCAGCCATGATGTTGGGCAGTGCCAGGGGGATCTGGACCCCGAACAGCTTTTGCCATCGGCTCATGCCAAAGGCATCGGCGGCCTCAATCACGTCTCGATCCACTAGACGGATGCCCAGATCGGTCAGCCGGATCACCGGCACGATGGCATAAAGGATGATCGCGATGCCGTAGAGCTTTGGTTCCGTCACACTGAACAGGAAAATTAGCGGGATCAGATAGACGAAGGCCGGAAGCGTCTGCAGCATGTCAAGGATCGGCGTCACGATCCGCTGCAACGTGTCGCTGCGCGACATGGCGATGCCGATGGGCACGCCGAACAGGACGCAGATGAAAGCGCAAACGAAAATGATCGCGAGCGTCTGCATCGCCTCGGTATAGTGGTCCACGAAGGCCAGCAGGCCCAGCGATGCCGCGACAAGCAGGACGACGCTTGCGGACCGGGATACAAGCCAGGTCAGCAGCAGAAGGACGGGCAGCATGATGAACCAGGGCGTCGCCGTCATCAGCCAGATCGTTTCGCGCAGCATCCAGGACAGTGGCTGCGTCATCGGATCCAGCACTACCCGCAGCGCGTCGCGCGCCGACAGGAAGCCGCGTTCCAGCCCCAGGGTCAGGTCGCGCGTCTGCCAGATTGCCCCGCAGGCCTCGTGCAGGTTGTTGAGCGACGGCAGCGGCAGATCCCACCACGCCCCCCCGGACTGCGCCGCCCCGCCCTGGGTCTTGGCCAGAAGATCGGCCATCGACATGGGGCCGCCGCTGCTGCCGCCGCCGTCGCACCAATCCCTAAGCCCCAAGGCAGTGAATACGCCGTCGTAGCTGGCCATCGCTTGCGTCCCTGTCTGTTCCCGCTGCGGGATGGTTCATTATAGTAAAGGTCGATGCCGTTACGGCACCGACCACATTCCGCGCTTTCGCGGACACTCAGTTCTGCTGGATCAGCGCCGACAGCTTTGCCTTGGCGTCATCCGACAGCCAGGTCTGCCATTCTTCGGCATTGTTGGTCAGGTAATGAACCGCGACCTCCTGAGCGGATGCCTTGTTCTCGTCCTGCCAAGCCAGAAGGGCACTCATGTCGTCGGTCTTGAAGGTCATCTTGCGCAGGAACTCGACGACCTCGGGCTGGTCCTCGACCAGGGCCGCGGTGACGGCGGTGACGCTGGGCGCCTCGGGGAAGTCCGAGACCTGGGGATCTGGCGCGTTTGGGTTCTGCAGCGGCGAGAACTTGGCCTTGTCGTATTGACCCAGCTTGACGCGGGTCATGTCGTATTTGCCCAGCGGCACAGTCGGCCCCCAGTAGTATCCAAACCATGGTTCCTCGCTGGTCACAGCCGACCCCATCGACGAGGCCAGGGTTTCGCCGGAGCCATGGTTGAAGACCTCGATGCCCGCGTCTTCCAGCTTCAGCGCCCGGACCAGGTTGTCGCTGACGACGCGGCAACCCCATCCCTCGGGACAGTTGTTGAAGCGGCCGCCGACCAAATCGGGATTGGCCATCACGCCTTCGATGGTGGTCAGTTCGGGATGGGCCTCGGCCAGGTAGGTGGGGATCCACCAGCCCTCGATCCCGCCGGGATCCAGCACGTCGGTCAGCGTGACCATGGTTCCGGCCTGTTCCAGCTTCGTATAGGCCTCGCCGGCCGAGTTCAGCCACAGGTCGGTGACGATGTCGGGTTCACCGTTTTCGGCGACAGAGGTGATGGCCGGGATGGTGTCGGACTTCACCAGCGACACTGTGCAGCCATAGCCCTGCTCCAGCAGGAACTTCGCGACCTCGGTGATGACCTCGGCCGAGGCCCAGCCCATCTGCGCGATCGACAACTCGCCACACGCGGACGTGCTGTCCTGCGCCATTGCCGGAACCGCGAGCGTGCTGCCCAGTGCCAGCGCGATAGTCGAGACAAGTGTTTTCATTCCGCTCTCCTGTTGTTGTCCGGCAAGCGGACATGATGGGGCCCCACGCGTCTGATGCGCGTGTTGGGATATTTGACAGCATTGAAGATTGCCGTCCGTTCATTGGTTGCACAGTCAACCTGCAATGAATTATCCCGTCGCGTCAAACAGGTATTCGAGGCCGAGCAGATTTAATGAAGACGCAAGGTGCTAGGCTTAGGCTGGGGCAGAATCCGGGGTGATCTGAGCTTACGCCGGTTGTGCGCCCACCACATCGGGCAGCGGGAGGATGCGCTCGGCCGTCGCATTGAAGCCAAGGCGATCGCCGAGATAGGCAAAGAAGGAGATGCCGAGCTTGCGGCAGGTCTTCATCAACTCGAGCATGATGTCGCCTGCCTGGCGGCCATCGCCGCTCATCGGACCGCCTGAGATCCGGCGCTTGGTCACGCATGCCCGAAGGTCGTTTTCGGAGGCATTGGTGTGGAGCAGGATCTCGGGGTGTAATTTCTTCAGCCATCCTGCCGACAAAATTGGCTCTCGCATCCCCTTAACCACGAGGAGCATGACCCAGTGCTTATGCATTTTTTGCATGCTGGTAATAAAAACATAGCATTGGCCGACGCCGCGGTTGCACATTACAGTTGTAAAAAATCGGTATCCGAGATGATCATTGTCTAGAACTGTTTACATCAACGGTGAATTCTTTCCCGCATCCGATGCTCGAATCTCTGTATTTGACAGGGGGTTTCTGTTTGGCGACAGCATTTACGAAGTCACTGCTGTCATTGACGGGAAGATGATCGATAATGATCTGCATCTGGGAAGGCTTGAGCGCTCTGTCGATCAGCTCGATATTCCTATGCCTCTTTCCCGAGGAAAAATTATTTCGGTTCAGCTTGAACTTATCACCCGCAACAAGATCGTGGAAGGTCTCGTCTACCTTCAGGTGACAAGAGGAACAGAAGACCGGAGTTTTGATTACAGCTCCGCCCTAAAGCCCAATCTGGTCGCTTTCACACAGGATAAGCCAATCAAAGGCACAAATGCGCATAGGGCCGGGGTCAAGGTTGCCATTGTAGAAGATGCGCGATGGGCCCGCCGGGATATCAAGACCACAATGCTTCTGGCACAGGTCCAGGCAAAGCGGCACGCTAAAGCCGTGGGTTGCGATGAGGCTTGGATGGTTCAGGACGGGTTTGTAACCGAAGGTGCTTCGTCATCAGCATTTATTCTGACCCGCAGAAACTACCTGGTTACACGTCCGAACTCGGCGGCAATTCTGCCTGGCTGTACACGGCAAGCGGTGATCGAAGTAGCCCGCCAACTCGACTTCGATATCGAAGAGAGACTATTTACCACTGAGGAAGCATGCGCTGCTAAAGAAGCTTTTCTGACCAGTGCCACAAGTCTAGTTACGCCCGTGATTGAAATTGCCGGGCATAGCATTGGCGCGGGACAGCCCGGTCCGGTCACGCGCCGAATACAAGACGTCTATTTTGATATCGCGCGCCACTTTTAGCGCAAAGAAATAGGCGCATGTTCTCGATCAAACATAAACAGGGGAGTAAATAACATGGGTTCTTCGACCATTAAGCATGCCTTGCTGGCATCCGCACTGAGCCTGATGGCTGGCACGGCTTGGGCCGAGACAACCGGTTATGGCAAATGCGAACTCACAGGCGAGCGCGCTTCCCATACGATCGAGCCAGCGGTGCCCGGACAGTTCAATGTCATTATCAACCTGCCAGCGGTCGGTCAGTTCAACGGAGACACACCCGAGACGGTTCAGGACGGGTTTGAGTTCTGCATGGCAGTCAATATCGCCCACAGGCTCGGTCTGGATAGTGTAAAGCTCACGAATGCATCGTTCGACTCGATTGTCGCAGGCAAGAACAAGGATTTCGACATCGCCCTTGCGTTGATCTCGGTCACCGAGCCACGCAAGAAGGTCGTCGATTTTTCGACCCCCTATATGCAGTCCAGCTTCGGCGTCGCCGCCAAAGCGGGCGCTGATGTCACTGAAGCCGATTTGGCCTCGAGCCGCGTCGGCGTGCAGGCGGGGACAACCCTTGTGTCCTTTGTGCAGGACACGCTGAAGGTGGCAGATGTCGATGTCTATGATGATACGGCTTCGATGTTCACCGCAGCCGCGTCGGGCAAGGTCGACGCTGTCATGACGGATATGAGCATTGTGCTAGGGCAAGTTGCCAATTCCCAGGGTCGCCTGAAAGTTGTCGGGAAATACCCTACGGATGATGAAATGGCTGGAATCTATCCCAAGGGTTCGCTCAACAAGCCCGTTATCGACGCAGTTATCGCCGAACTCAAGGAAGACGGGACGCTCAAAAAGCTCGAGGCCGCTTATCTGCTGCCGTCCTGGGGCGGTGTCTCGCCCGACGATGTCGCGACCTGGCAACAGTAAGACAGGCATAGGCAATCCATGAACAAGCCGGCTGTCATGGCCAATCGCGAGCGCGCTGATCTCTGGCACGCTCGCAGCAAGGTCCGTGCCCATAGCGTCCAGACCTGGGCCTCACTTTCAATCGCAACACTGACGTGTGTTGCCGTGGTCCTATCGGCGTATTCAATTGCCCGCTACGCGATTGCCCAGGGGTGGGACAGACTGCCCGTGTGGATTGGGGCCGGGGTATTTATGACTGTTGCCGTTCTGGTGGCAGCATCGGCGGCAAGAGCCCTTCAACTGTCAAAACATGCTCAACTGGCGCGAGATGTCTATGATGGCCGGGCATTGGGTGCACGCGCCTCCGAGCAGTCCTGGCGAGCGATATCATACTCTGGCGCTCTCGTGATCCTGTGTATCTTTGCCTGGTTCATGGTCGTCAACGACGCGGCCGTCAGCCGCACGTTCTTTGATGTCGATCTCATCGCACGGTCCGCAGGGACCGTCTTGAAGGCGTTTGGGACCAATTTCTTCATCTTCACGGTCTCAGCATTTCTTATTCTCATATGGGCCTTGGTCATCGCTATTGCCCGCACACTGCCGGGAAAGGCCGGCCGTCCCATCCGAATGCTGGCGATCATCTACAGCGACCTGTTTCGCGGACTTCCCGCGATCATTACAATATACCTCATCGGCTTTGGCCTACCCCTGACAAACCTGCCGATACTGAAGGACCTTTCGTCAAGCGCCTATGCCATTATCGCCCTGACCCTGACCTACGGGGCCTATACGTCCGAAGTCTATCGCGCCGGGATCGAAAGCATTCATCCCAGCCAGATCGCCGCAGCCCGATCCCTGGGGCTCTCGTACTCCAAAACGATGCGCTATGTGATTGTTCCACAGGCAGTACGGGGCATCATTCCACCTCTGATGAACAACTGCATCAGCCTGCAGAAGGATACGGCCCTGGTGGCGATCATCGGGACCATCGATGCGTTCAACCAGTCCAAGATCATTGCCAGCAACAACTTCAATTTGTCGGCGGTGACAACTGTCGCCATCATCTTCATTCTTCTGACCATTCCTCAGGCACGTCTCGTTGACCGGCTCATTGAGCGCGACCGCAACAAAAGGCGGTCGGGCTGATGGGAATGGAAAGAACACGAACAATCCCAAGAGGTCCGGGCATGGCGCTCGTTGAAGTCGACAAGGCGACCAAACGGTATGGCAGCCTGACGGTCCTAAACGGTCTGTCACTGGATATCGAGGCGCATCAGGTGGTCTGCCTGATCGGTCCCTCGGGCTGCGGAAAATCGACTTTGCTGCGCTGCATCAACAGGCTTGAAACGATCCAGGATGGTGAAATCCGTCTGCATGGCGACCGGATCACTGGCCCGGGCGTGGATCTCGACCTGCTGCGTCGCGAAGTTGGTATTGTTTTTCAGGGATACAATCTTTTCCCGCATATGAGCGTTCTTGAAAACATCACCCTGGGCCCGCTGAAGGTGCTCGGCATGCCGCGCGCCGAGGCACGCGACAAGGCGATGTCGCTTCTCGCGCGGATCGGTCTAGCGCACAAGGCTGGCGAATATCCCGACCGGCTGTCCGGCGGCCAGCAGCAGCGGGTGGCGATCGTACGCGCCCTGATGATGGATCCGGCGCTGCTGCTGCTGGATGAAATCACCTCGGCGCTTGATCCCGAACTGGTATCGGAGGTTCTCGATATCGTTCGTGATCTGGCCCGCAACGGCATGACCATGGTGCTGGCCACGCACGAGATGGGGTTTGCCCGCGAAGTAGCTGACAAGGTCTGTTTTCTGCACGCAGGAGTGGTGCACGAGGAGGGCCCTCCTTCCCAGATCTTCGGAGATCCTCAGGACGAACGAACCCGGGCTTTTCTCAAAAGCATCATCGATGCCGGACGGTTGTAACACAGATCTCCATGTCCCACAGGAAGCACGGATGACACGCACCACCGCCTCCTTCGGCCTGGCCTGCAGCGACCTGCGCCCGGGCAAGACGAATGGCATCACCGACGTGCCTGGCGTTCTCGTCGGTCACTGTACTCTGCGAAGCGGTGACATTAACACGGGCGTTACGGCGATCCTGCCGCACGGAGGCAACCTTTTCCGGCGCAAGGTGGTCGCGGCCAGCCATGTGATCAACGGGTTTGGCAAGACGGTCGGGCTTGTGCAGGTTGACGAGCTAGGCACGATCGAGACGCCGATCCTGTTGACCAACACCCTCTCGGTCGCGGCGTGCAGCGCGGCGCTGATCCGCGAGGCCTTGGCGCGCAATCCCGATATCGGACGCACGACCTCTACGGTCAACACGGTCGTTGGCGAATGCAACGACGGGCCACTCAATGACATCCAGGCCATGGCCGTGACTGAGGATCATGCGCTCTCGGCTCTGGCGGCAGCTCATGGCGGACCAGTGGAGCAAGGCAGCATCGGTGCCGGCACGGGCATGACCTGTTTCGGGTTCAAGGGCGGGATCGGATCAGCCTCGAGGAGGCTGGAGATTGCCGGACAGGACTTTCACCTGGGTGCGCTTGTGCTGACGAACTTCGGAAGGGCGGGCGATCTGATCCTGCCCGACGGCCGCCGTCCGTTTCCCGCAGGTGCGGAGGCCGGAGCGGAATCGCCCGAAAAAGGCTCGGTCATCGTGATCTTGGCCACAGACGTGCCGCTGGACCACCGGCAACTGGCCCGCGTGGCCCGGCGGGGCGGGGCAGGACTGGCGCGACTGGGATCGTTCTGGGGACATGGCAGCGGCGACATCAGCATCGCCTTCTCGACCGCCAACCCGGTTGATCATGGCGAGGAGCAGGACATTGTCAGTCGGCGCGTCCTGAGCGAGAGCCGGATCGATCTGCTGTTTCAGGCGACGGCCGAATCCACCCAGGAAGCGGTCCTGAACTCGTTGCTGGCGGCCGATCGGTTCCTCGGCCGGGGTGGAGCCATGCGCCTGTCTCTGGCGGACTGCCTCGCCAAAGGATCCGAGACCCTGCCCCAAAATCAGTTTGGCCAACACTCCGAGAAACAATGAAGACATGACACAATCCTCACCTTCCAAGCCTGTGGTCGGCGTCTTGGCCAACCAAGTCCATGATGGCCTTCTGCCTGGCCAATCTGTCGACGAAAAATATCTGTCGGCCTTGACCGAATTGTCCGACGTGGATGTGATCATCATCCCCGCCCTTCCGAGCCAACATGGCTATGGCACCATCCTGAGCCGGATCGACGGGCTGTTGCTGACAGGAGCGGCAACGAATGTGCATCCAAAATATTTCCAGCCCGATGCTGAGGAGGCGGCTTATCAGCCATTCGATATTGGCCGAGACGATGCAGCCCTAGCCTTGATCAGACTTGCCGCAGAACGCGACCTTCCCCTGCTGGCGATCTGCCGCGGCGCGCAGGAGCTCAATGTGGCATTTGGCGGGACCCTGCATGCCGACATCGCGCTCGACGAGGCATACGGGTGCCATGCAACCTGGGTCAAAGGTGCTCCGCTGGACGTGCTTTACGGCCCCTCTCACGATTTGGTCATTCGCCCCGGCGGTTGTATCGACAGGCTTCTGGGCGAAGGTCCGGCCCAGGTGAATTCCCTGCATGTCCAAGCAATCGCCCAGGTCGGTGAAGGTCTCGAGGTCGAAGCCCATGCCCCAGATGGCACCGTAGAGGCAGTCAGCATTAAGGGTGCGACCTTCGGCCTAGGATTGCAATGGCACCCTGAATACAAGGCCGCCGAGAACGATATCTCCCGTCCCATCTTCCAGGCCTTCGGCGCGGCCGCGCGCGATTTTTGCAGAAAACGTCGCTCTGCCTAGCACAACCCACGCCCTGCCCGATGCTCTTTCTGGGTAGCCTGCTCAGCGTGAGTACTCACAGCGAGCAGGCTGGCGGCCCGAGCGGACGCTCGGCCGCCGCCCATAACTGATCCATAATGGGACGCCGTCGATGCGCATGACGATAAAGCCGGATTTCGATCGTCAGCGTCCAGGCAGGATCGGCACTGGCAAGGACAAGCTCACCACTCTCTAACTCCCGCCGCACGAGCTCTCGGGGGAGCCAGGCAACGCCCCAGCCTTTGAGTGCCATGGCCTTGTGACCGATTGAGATGGTGGTCTCATGGACCATCTGCCTGGAAAAGGCAGGCAGATTTGCAAACAGCTTGTTCAATGCCACGCCAAAGAAGGAGAAATCGCCGTAGCTGAGAAACGGCAGTGTTCCCCCACAGTCGATGACCTGATCAAGCCAGGGCCCCTCAGGACGGGGGCAGCAGACAGGAAGAACCCTCTCCTGGCCGAGCACCAGATAAGGAAACCGTGCCTCGTCAAGCAAGAGCGGGACAGATCCATGGGCATATGTCAGCAAGAAATCGCAGTCCCCCTCCACAAGAGACGCGATATTGTCTTCGATACCACCCCGGTCCGGCCCCAGATAGGATGTAAAGGACGGCAGGCTGGATTGCAGGCCGCGCAGCCAAGCTGGAAAAAAGGTTACGGCCAGCGTGTGAAGGGCTGAAAACGTCAGATGCTGGCGTTCCTGGCTCTGGGGTGCGGTCAGAACCAGGCGGTGGGCCTGCCAGTCCTGGATCGTCCGCTGCGCCATGGGCAGGAAGCGCTTTCCGTCATAGGTCAGCTCCGAGGGATAAACGGCACGATTGATCAGGGTTGCACCGATCCACTCTTCCAGTTGCCGAATGCGGCGGCTGAATGCAGGCTGGGATACACCCCGCAGAGTGGCAGCCCTGGAAAAGCTTGCATGTTCCGCCAAGCAGACGAAGTCTTCCAGCCATTTAAGCTCCATGCAAGTTCCCCGTCGAAAAAGAGGCGAGCTTGGAAAGCTTGGTCAAACTAAAACACTGAACTCGTTTGTGCATTAGCATCCTGCAGATCAAAAAATTGACGTTCGAACCACAAAATATTGTCTTGCTTATGCTGAAGCTTCTGCGTGTTTCTGCGACGCCGTCGATGGCCCGGAAGACAGGCTTGCAAAAACACTGAACAGATTTTTGGGGTCTTCACAGGCGGGTACCAGCTGCACCGGTTTGCCCAAAGACAGGGTTTTTGCGGACTCATAAAGAAAATGAAGGGCGGAAAAATCCTCTAGAGCAAAACCTACGGAGTCAAATATCGTCACATCCTCTTCGCTCACGCGGCCCGGTTGCTGACCTGCAATGACACCAAAGATTTCCGTTGCCGCAAAATCGCTTGGCATTTGCTGAAGCTCGCCCTCAATCCTACTTTGCGGCTCATACTCAACAAAGACCCGCCCCTCGCACAAAATCCCGGGATGAAGCTCGGTCTTCCCGGGGCAGTCTCCTCCCACGGCATTGATATGCTGGCCAGGCTCGATCATGTCAGGAAGCAGGATCGCAGCGTTTGTTTTGTCTGCCGTTATTGTTGTGACAATATCTGCGCCCGACACCGCCTCGGCAATTGAGTCACATACTTCAATCGCGAGATTGCTGGTCTTCCTCAGGTTCATGACCAGCTTCGAGGTTGCGTCCGGATCGCTATCAAAAAGACGAACCTTCTCGATGCCGCAAAGATTGTGAAAGGCCAAGGCCTGAAATTCGCTTTGAGCCCCGTTGCCGATAAGTGCCATGCAGCGGCTGTTGGTGCGGGCTAAAAGACGGGCAGCCAGTGCTGACATTGCCGCGGTCCGCATCGCGGTCGTCAGGGTCAACTCACTTAGCAGCAAAGGAGCCCCGGTCGTCACATCAGCCAAAACGCCGAAAGCCATCACCGTCGGCAGGCCGAAGGAGGTGTTGCCGGGATGGCCGTTGACATATTTGAAGGTGTAGGTCTGGCCATCTGAAATTGGCATCAGTTCAATGACACCCTTGGCTGAGTGACTTGCGACGCGGGATGTTTTGTCAAATTCACGCCAGCGGCAATAATCAGCCTCAATCCGCGCAGCGATCTGTGCAAAGCATTCTGCAAGACCTGTCCGACGGACAATCTCCACCACATCGTCGACTGCCAGGTACAGCGTGCCTGTCGAAACATCTTTCATGAGTTGCCCCTCCCTGAGCCGCTTCGACGCTAGCAGCGAAGACAGGCAGCCGAAATGATAAAAACTGTTGCAATGCGCTATCTCATTGATCAAGATGCCGTTCTTAACTGGCGATTTGAGAAGTATGGACGACCTTGATCAGGCCCTCATCGCCTTGCTTCGCAAGAATGCACGCGCCAGTGTTTCAGAGCTCTCGGCCTCGCTCGGCGTGTCCAGAGGAACGGTTGCAAACCGCATTCGTCGACTCGAGCTAACGAGGGTTGTGCAAGGCTACACCCTCAAGCTTCGACCTGATGCGGAGCTAGATGTTGTCCGCGCCTGGATGTGCATTCAAGTCGAAGGAGTCCATACGAGAAAGGTGATTGCCATCCTCATGGGAGAACCCGGAGTGGACGCAATTCACGACACCAACGGACGTTGGGATCTGCTAGCTGAATTGCGCGTCGCTTCCATGGCAGAACTGGCGCAGGTCCTGGACCGCATCCGGATGATTAAAGGCATCCATGGCACAGAAACAAGCATTCATCTGGCGACATTTAGATAACAGAAAGAACTAGGGTTAGGACTTCGGTAACGGGGCCGCCCCAGTCAATTCCCGAGCGGTGCAGGACCAGTCAGTCTAAATTTGGTACGAATGCTCCATAACCAGGATCCGGCAAGAATTTGCCACGCCTTTCCGGAAACGCGTTCAGGTCTTCGTCGCATCAATAGCCGTTGTTCATCCGGGTCATCTGGCGGAGCTGATCGCGCAAGCCGTTCGGTGAGGCAATGATCGTGGTCTGGATCATCTGCAGGGCGACCCGCCGGGCATTGACCGCCGTTTTCCAACAAACACGCAAAACTCTTTGGGGTCTCCGCATTTCGCGTTGGCTTGTCGTTTCAACCGGACGATTTTGCGCTCACCGGAGTTGGACAGCCGCTTCTTCGATCATGTCCCGCGCATACCGCGCCCTTGCCGACAAGCGACTGCCGCGGCGCACGACGAGCCAAAGTTCGTGCCAGCGGCGCTTCGGAAGCTGGACGATGGAGAGGCTCGCCTTGTCGGCGAAAGCTTCGACACCGCTTCTGGGTAGGAGTGTGTAGCCGACCCCCTTGGCCACAGGGGCGGGGATCTGACCGATCTGGTTGACCGAACCGCGTACGCTTAACTGGTCGGCGCCAGGGTAATCATCCGGGAAATTCAGCCGCAGCAGCTCATCTGCATAGCCATAGCCATCAGGATGCGCGATGAAGCCACGAGCCTCGAGATCGCTGAAGGACACAGGCATGTCGACTGCGTCCGCTGGCAGAACAAGACACAGCTCCTCTCGTCCGAGATGTGTGGCCTCCAGCCGCGCGTGATCTGGGTCCGCCCCAAGCACGCCCAGGTCGAAACTGCCTTCCAGCAACCCTGCCAGGATCTTGGCCTGCGGCGCTGCCTCAAGATGAACACTCAGGTCGGGAGCGGCGCGCATCCAGGCCAGCAGCATCGGGTAAAGCAGCAACGCGAAGCTGCCAGAGCATGCGATGTGAACCGGTCCCGCGTTCCAGTCGTCTGCCTCGATGGCGTCGCGCAGGCTTTTCTCCTCAACGCGCCGCGACAGACCGAGCTCAAAAACTGCTTCTCCCGCCGGGGTGAGGGTGAAACTCTTGCCCAGTCGGCTGATCAGCCCCTGACCGACCTGCTGCTCGAGCTTCCTGAGATGCTGGCTCACGCCCGGTTGGGTCATGTTCAAACGCTCAGCGGCTTGGGTGAAGTGCCCGATTTCGCAAAGTGTAGTGAAGGTCTCGAGCCAGGTCGCATTGAGCATTGGATGATAACAATTCGTTCTGATTAATATGCCGAATGATAATTTAAAAAAACACTATGCACAGTCCATGTCGGCGTCAACGCAACGCTAACGGAGATATAAGATGATCCAGACACCCCGCACCTTTTCCCACATCGGCCTGTCTGTTCCGGACCTCGACGCTGCCGTGAAGTTCTACTCCAACGTTCTCGGTTTCTACGTCGTGATGGCGCCGTCCGAGGCCATCGAGGACGACAGCGCCATCGGCATCATGTGCACGGACGTGTTCGGCCCCGGGTGGGGCTCGCTCAGGATCGCGCACCTGTCAACCGCTGACGGCATCGGTATTGAGATCTTCGAGTTTCCCGGCAACTACGCACCCGAGGACAAGCTCGAGCACAAGCGCCACGGCACCTTTCACTTCGCGGTGCAGGACCCGGACGTCGAAGGTCTGGCCCAACGCATCGTCGAGGCCGGCGGGCGGCAGCGGATGCCGGTGCGCGAATACTTCCCAGGAACGAAGCCCTACCGGATGGTCTACGTCGAAGACCCGTTCGGCATCGTCTTCGAGCTCTACAGCCACAGTTACGAGCTGACCTATTCCGCTGGGGCCTACGAGTAGCGGACCGCCCCGGCCCCGTGTGAAATGGGGCCGGCACAATCCGACCTCGCATTTAATAGGGTCGGGCGCGCGCAAATGGCGCAGATTCATGTTCGTATTTTGCGAATTAATCTTCATTACCTTCTATTGTTATGAAGGTCGGATTTGTGGTTCAACAGCTTTCGTGCTTTAACAGGAATAGCCTGAAAGATCGTCATGCCAGCCAGCCAGCCAGGCCAATCCCTGACCGACGCCCTGCGCGCCGCCGGCTTCCGGGGCGAAATCGAGACGGACAGCGCGTTGCGGGCGGCGATGTCCACCGACAATTCGGTCTACCAGATCACCCCCGACCTGATCGCCGCCCCCTGCGACGGACAGGATGTGGTGCGCGCGCTGGCTGCACTCGAGGCACCTGCCTTTGCCGATGTCGCGCTGACCGCGCGCGGCGGCGGCACCGGAACGAACGGGCAAAGCCTGAACCGCGGGCT
>NZ_JAPTYD010000056.1 GCF_026913015.1 Paracoccus benzoatiresistens | reverse complement strand
GCCGCCTGATCGAAGCCAATTTCACATGCCCGGAGCGCGCTGCCAGGGAATTCCTACCACATTCGCGACACGACCGATGCATCGCTGAAGGAACTCTATGGGGCATTGAACTACGAGCTAAGAGTGCTGGCGTCGATAGGGATCAGGACCTCCTTCGACATCGCAGCTGGTTTGCTAGGCATCGAGCCTGAGAAAACGTTCAATCAGAAGCTGGATGATTTGGTTGCCCAAGGGCACATCACAGAAGCGGACAAAGAGCATGTCCAAACCTTGGTAGATGCTGGCAGCGCTGCCGCCCATAGGGGCTGGAGGCCAAGCTTCAACGATCTTGGCGTTCTGATGACCGCACTCGAAAACTTTATCTACAACTCTATGGTCGTTCCGGCACGGAAGCGCGCGCACGAGGCGGAACTAGCGACGGTGAAGAAGAAGGTACCCCAAAAGAAACCATCCAAGCCGAAGAAATGAACTCTAGACGAACCTAGCAACCTCAGGATAGCCAAGTGGAAGACCGCGAATTTGTTACCATCGACGAGTTCAACAAGGCGGTAGACGCTCTGAACACCGTCACCTCGCGCTCGATTGCCCTGATGATGATGAACAAGTATCTCTTGGCAGCTCTGAACGAGATTATGGGCACTGATGCTGTCGAGATGAACAGTGCGCTGCGGGCAGCGATCCGCGCGAACATTGATCAAGGCCGCGACACCATCATAGATCAAACGGTTCTGAAGCAGTTCGATCTCATGACGCTTGATGACCAGCCGACCGCCCGGATCATTCAGTTTCCTGCCCTGACAGATGATCCGCCCTGCGGTCGATTATCGCTTTAACGGATCAGTTAAAGGCCTGTTGCGAACTCGCACATAAGGCCTTATAGTGCCTCAAGAGTTGAGGAATCCAGATGAGCATTGCGAACGAGATCATAGCGCCAGGCGACTTCATTCGCCGAAAAATGGAAGAGCAGGACTGGACGCAGAGTGACCTGGCCTTTGCTCTTGGCACTTCTACAGCGGCCGTCAACCAGATCCTGTCGAACAAGCGCGCGATCAGTGCCGGGATGGCAAGCGCCCTTGCTGTCGTCTTGGAATTGGATGCCAAGGAGATCGCAAAGGTTCAGGCCGAGTGGGACATTGAAACAGCGGGTGCTCCTGATCCGAGCATTACGTCTCGATCTAAGATCCTTCGGCAATACCCACTACGTGAGATGATGAAGCGTGGGTGGATTGATACCAAGTACCGTGAAGGAACACTCGAAGAGCAGGTCTGCCGCTTTTTCAATGTATCATCATTGGATGAAGTGCCACACCTCGCCCATGCCGCACGGAAATCTCGCTATGATCGGGTTCCGCCCGCGCAGCTCGCGTGGCTCTTCCGTGTCGAAGCGATTGCCTTGGAGATGGTCACCCCACGCTACAACGTTGAGAAGTTGAAGGCGGCAGTCGACGAGTTTGCAAAGCTCAAGACGAAAACGGATGGTGTTCGCCACGTGCCACGCGTGCTCGAGGAAGCTGGCGTTCGCTTCGTGGTAGTTGAGGGCCTGCCTAAAGCGGAAATCGACGGCGCATGCTTTTGGCTCGATAATGCCAGCCCTGTTATTGGCATGGCGATGCGCTATGACCGCATCGATAACTTCTGGTTCGTTTTACGCCATGAATGTGCACACGTCTTGCATGGTCACGGAAAGAATGAAGCTATTGTAGACTGTGACGTTCAAGGTCAGCCTTCGAGGAATGTTGAAGAAGAGATCGCGAACCGGGAAGCAGCGGACTTTTGTGTTCCTGTCGACCGCATGAACAACTTCTATCTACGCAAAAAGCCATACTTCGCGGAGAAGGAAGTCGAAGCGTTCGCTAGGATTGTAGGGACTCATCCTGGCCTGGTTGTTGGGCAACTGCAGCATAAGATGGGCCGGTATGACTTCCTACGTAAGCATCTCGTCAAAGTGCGAGATACCCTGTCCTCATCGATGATGATGGACGGATGGGGAAATTTGGTGCCTACAGAACGATAAGAAGAGACGGTGAACTACAGCGAACAGTTACGCAGTGTTTGGAAGCGATACCGCGAGGAAGTATCCTACGATCCAGTTGATTTGAAGACGGTTGCGTCGTGGGCTATCGCTCAAGGCCTTTGGCATCCCCGCCCCGTCGATCTCAGCACAAGCCTTGCCAACGATCTTGCGCAGGCTTTGCGCGAAGAGAAACGAGTTGATGCAAAGGGAAGAGAATACCGCGCAAACATCCCGGTCCGACGGCGTGCAAGCGATGGCATGTCGCTCTTTGAATGGGCCGACATCGATGACGCACCGCGGATGCACGTTGAGAAGAGCGTTCAGCAGGAACGGCGCTCAATCGCCAGTGACTGCTATGCGCTCGCTATGAAAGTTGAACATTACAACGATCTACACCCACGCGAAGAACCGTTACTGTTGGTGTTGGATTTTACAGATGATGTTAATGAGATGCGGGTAGCAAGAGGCTTATTGGACGACGATGCCGCTTAAGCCCATGCGGTAGACGAGAGAAAGCTCAGGTTGGCGCCCGAGCTTCCTAACGAAAATTCTGCGTCGTGTACGAAGGGCTCGACGACGCCGAGCCGATCGGAGACCGCGAACACAGCTCCTGAACAGTGCTGCAAAGTAAACGTCTTCTCCTGATTTGGCAATATACGCCCTGCCACGCCATCCTGCTTCGGGATCGGCATAAACAAAAGCGTGCCATAGGAGAACATCATGGCTAAGAAGACCACCGTAAAGATCGGCCGCAGCGCGAAAACCGGGAAGTTTGTCCCAGTGAAGGTGGCGACCACTAAGAAAGCGACGCATGTCGTCGAGACGATTAAGCGATAGATCCTCATGGCGGCTTCTTTTGAAGCCGCCATGTACTGTCTGATTTGTGAGCGCCACCCCTGGGGTTCCTTGGGATTGCACTCTGTTAGGGTTTATCTACTTACCCGGCGGTGCCGCCGAAAGCGGCACCGATGATAGCGAGGCCTCCGCTTCACGCGCCGATTGCCCGAATTACTGCCTTCAGATCATCAGGCGCTGCGTGCCCCAGTTGCTCGACCAGCTTGGCAGCAGCCATTTCCTCCAGGTGGATGCGATTCGCGCCCTTGGCCGCCATGTCGAAGCGCTTGACCGCGCCGGCAGCGCCGGTCTCGACGTAGGGCAGCATCTGTTCGATCGCCAGTTCGATCCTCTTGCCGATCGGCGTTTCCGCCGCGGCTGTCAACATCCAGCGGATGGCGGCATTGGCCGCATTGGTCAGCGCGACCTGCGACGTGTCGCGGGCCTGCTGGTCCAGCTTGGCGCCAGTCAGCTTGGCGACGACGCCGACGATCGCCGACGCGACGGCCGTGACGATGGCAGTCACGATCCAAGCCAGCGCCTGGTCGGCAAGGTCGGGGATCGAGGCCGCGGCCATTGCAGCGGCGGGAGCGGTAGCCAGCGCAGCGACAACTGCCGCCGAGGCGGGGGCGATTCTCATATCATGTTCCTTGGTTCAGCAGGATTGCCATTCGCCGGCGCGCAGCCAGCCATGCCACCGGCACGGCATGCCGGTGTTGAAGATGGACAGAGACACCGTCGGGGCTTCCCGGTTGCCGTCCCAGTCCCATTCATGGGGGCGGCCGCTTCCTCGCATAGGCAGGTAGCTTTCGTTCCCGCATCCGCAGAGGCAGACGAATGCGATACCCCAGAGCGATCCGTCGGACCGTTCGCGATACTCGATCGAGCCGGCGATCCGCAGTTCGCGAAATTCGCTGATGTCGTCGATGACCTGGGCGCGCATCAGGCGCGGCCCTCTATCCACTTGGGGACATTGAAGCCAGGGCAAGCCTTGGCAGCATATTCGTTATGGCCGCTGACCCGCTCGATCTGCGTGCGCGAGCTGATCGCGTCGATCATCTGACCGAGGGTGACATCCTGGGCGCGTGTATAGTGATCGCTGAAGCTGTCCGTCTCGGCCGAGCCGTGGCCGCCGATCAGGCAGACGCCGATCGTGCCGCTGTTCTTGCCGACGGTGTGGGCGCCTATGACGGTCTCGCCCCGGCCCACCAGCACCTTTCCGGGGCGGTCGATGATCCAGTGATAGCCGATATCGTTCCAGCCGTTGGCCAGGTGCCAGCGCCGGATCTCCGCGACCTTCTCCGCGATCGGACGTCCATCCATCCATTCTGGCCGGGTGGCGCTGCAATGCACGATGATCTCGCGCACCGGGTGACGCGAAGCGCCCTGATAGATCATCGCCGAGGTGGACGGCTTGATCACGCCTGCGGCGGGCTTGCCCGGGGCATCTGAGCCGAAGGCCAGAGCGGCCATCCGGGTCTTTGGCCCGTCCATCCCGTCGATCGGCCCGGGCGTGTAGCCAAGCGTATGCAGTCCGGTCTGGATCGACCGGAAGGCTCCCTTCGTCATCTCTCACTCCATGAAAAAGCCCGCCGCAGGTGGTGACCTGGACGGGCAGTGTGGTTTGTCATGCAAATTCGCACACGGGTTGTGCGAATTTGCGGCTTTTGCTGATTATGTCTAAGGCGTTATCGGATAGATCTAGCCGAGCAGCGGTGTTTCTGGGGTGTGAGTATTGCTGCTTGGTTAGACCCTCTCGTCAGCAACTCGGCCTTGGCTTGATCCTGCCTGTGATGAACGCCATGGTCACAGCACGCCTTTCTTACAGCGCCAGTGCGGGAACAGTCTCCATCGTCGACGGCTGTTGCGGAGCCTGTTGCGTCGTCGGCAATGTTGAACAGCTCAATGATTTTGTGAGTACAGCGCCGATATCGAGAGGTTTAGAACGGGGCTTGCCGTGTGCCTGCTGGCAGATTTGAAACAAGGCAATCAGGGCCGGATCAATGATGGTCATTTTTCATTCTTAACATAAAACTCGGAGTAAATTTAGCTCTCTAGCAAAAGGAGCATGTCTGCAATCCTTACGTGACGTGAGCTACAAAGAAGCTCATTGACGTAGCACAACCGTCACAACCGGCATGTCTTTCAGCCTCCAGACATCGATCCCGCGCAGCCTCCCGTCAGCTTCATGTCAATTGGGCTTCGTCAGCCCCGAACAGAATGGCCCATAGTATCGCTGACGCCCGCTGTCGCCTGCGATCGAGAAGCGCGAGCAAACCTTTTAGACCTCCAAGGGCGGCGTGCAGCGGACGAAGGCTTCAATGCGCCAGAACTGTTTGCGCTCGCCTATCCAGCTGTTGTGATGTTCGGTCGAACAATACACCGCGCCGTCCTCCTTCTCCGCGATCAGGCGCCCTTCCATCCAGTCGGGTCGCGTGGCGCTGCAGTGCACAACGATCTCGCGCACCGTGTAGTGGGCCGAGCCCTGGTAGATCATCGCCTTGGTGGACGGCCTGATCACACCGGCAGACGGCTTGGCGGGGGCATCCGACCCGAAGGCCAGAGCGGCCTTGCGAGTCTTCGGCCCGTCGATCCCGTCGATCGGTCCGGGCGTGTAGCCAAGCGCATGCAGTCCGGTCTGGATGGACCGGAAGGCGTCTTTTGTCATTCTGTTCTCCATGAAAAAGCCCGCCGGAAAAGGCGGGCGAATTGTTTGATCAAAAGTAATGACCAAGCGGCATTGTTAGGATAAAAGGTGACAGATTTTGTTTGCTTGGTGCCGACTTGCCTGAAAGTTCTCTGTCTGCCGTGATCGAGCAGCTATTCGATCTGCTTCTGACCTCAGCTTCTCCCGAGCAGTTTCCAGGATCTGAAGGCGAGCTACAGCTTGCATTGTTGATCCACGCGCGACGGCTGGAGCATCAGGGCGATATAAAGGCCGGTCTAGTTTTGCGTGAGCTTGCGGGTCGGATCGAACTTCCAGCGAAGCACTTGATCCAATAGCCAGCTCACCTCCTGGACGAACGTCGCAGCTTTTCAGACGATCATGCCCTTCGACCCGGGCCGGATCAGTATCCTGGTCTAGGGCCGGTCCCGCCGGTGATGGGCGGCGGGTCATAGGGTGGCGACCGGCGCGGCCAGAGACGCGCCGCCAGTGCCTGCCAGAACGTCAGCGGTACCACGGCAGCAGCTTGATTGCCTTCGGATGCATCCACGCTTTCCACCAAGGCCACAGGTGCCGCTCCTCGGGCGGGATCAGCTCCTTGCGGCACTTCAGAGCGCAGAGGAAGGCCGTCATCTTCATGAGGCTGAAGACGATGTTGATCGCCCTGCCTCGCGTGGCGTCAGTCCATTGCGCCGCCGTCTCGGGATACCATAGCCGCAGCAGCGGCATGCCCACATCCCAATACATCGCGCGCAGGATGATGGTGCCAGCGAGGATGGCAAAGCCCATTGCGAACCACCAGGTCGCGCTTCGCAGCTCACGGAAGCTGGCCCGGAAGGCATAGACCACGGCCAGATAGCCAAGGGTGATGATGATGGCCAAGAAGCCACTAATCAGCGCCATGTCGTTACTTCCCTCTCCAGCTGCTGCACCAGTCGCTCGACGGCAGCCACCCGTGCCTTGATGGCGCGCTTTTCGGGGGCGGTCTCGGCCTCATACTCGCGCATGATTTCGTCGGCCTTGGCCTCGCGGCGGCCATGGCCGGTCAAGTGTCGGATGAGCCGCCCCATCATCGCCGATCCTCCAATAGCCGGGCCCGTTCGTCCCGGCGGTCCTCGAGCAATTGCACGGCACGCCGCATGATCTCGGTATTGGCACTGGTGGTCTTGTTGGTGTCGGTCAGCAGATCCCGGCTTTCCCTGACCGAGGTTTCGGCCATGGCCAACATCTTGTCCTGCAGCTCACTGTTGCGCTTGTACTGGATCCAGTTGAACCAGCCCTGCACGACGATGACGACGCCCGCTAGGCCGCCGCCAACCTCCTTGATGAATTCAGCGAGGCTCATTGGACAATGCCTCCGCCGCCCGCAGACCGATAGCCTGCGGGTCCTTGATCGTATCCATGTGGTGTTCCGCTTAGGGCGTCGGCAAAGCCGGGGTCGCGCGCTCGGTGAACGGCAGCCCCGCCTGCTCATGCGCCCAGGCCCGCAGGTTTACGCGTTCGTCGTCGGTTGGAATGCGGTCGTAGACGGCAATGGCGTGGATGGTCCCGGCCATCACCTCCCCACCCCAATCAGGCGTGCCGAAACGGATGCTGGTTGCCGCGTTGTCCGAGGGCATCAGGGTGGTGGTGCTTGGCATGCCGATGCCCCGCAGCCGCCCCGTGGTGCTGTCTAGCCAGCCTTCCACGACGGCCGGTGTCTGCGCCGTCACCAAGTCCTCGGGGTATCCGTGAGACGCGTGGTTCCCACCGGATAGTCCGTTGTCCATGATGACCACATCCATGTCCGAGCGATAAGTCAGCGCCAACGCCGTTTCGCCCCCATAAGTGAGGATCTGAAACACGTTGCCTGCACTCTTTGGCTGCGTCACAGCAGGATCAAGCGCGATGACGAAATACAGATCGGCACCCGTCGCGCCATCGGTCGGAAGATCGACGGTGTTGATGGTGACGCCGTCCATGACGACAGGCCTCGTTGTGGCGTAGAGCAGTCCGGGCACGGCCGCAGGAGCCACGTCTGTTGGCGCAGTCAGCAGGCCGGGAGCGCCCATGTCAGAGCCGCCAAGGCCCGCGCGCGCGTAGGTGGTCGCAATCTCCCAGGCGATGCCTTGGAAGTATGCCCGCAGCGCGTCAGGCGTGGCCGGATCGGTCTGGTAGCTGAAGCCAGCCGGGCTTTCCTGCCAAACCACAGCGTAGACGAGGCAGCCGATGGCGTAGACGCCCAGATGGTTCGGATGAATGTTGTCGCTGAACAGATCCTGCATCGCGGTCAGACCCGGCGCCGTGCCCGCCTCGATATCGTCGTAGATGCGCGCCATCAGGCGATGGCCGGGGATAACGTGCATGTAGGGATGCTGCGTTTCCCCTGATGCGGCCAGCCATGTGTTGACCAATTCCTGCCGGTAGTGCCAGCGCGGTTCATAGGTATCCAGCATTGTGCGAAAGTCGCCCATGCTGCCGTCAATCGCCGGCCAGATCGCCCACAGCAGGCTTTCCGCCCCTGCACCGCCACTGCCATTGCGGCGGGCGTTGTCCACGAACCGCCACAGATATTCCATGTCCTCGGCCATCTGGCCGGCCATGATCGGATCGTCGAGGGTGTAAGGAGGCGCCACGCCGGTCGCGTCGAGGCCCCGCTCGGTGATCGTCAGAAGCTCGTAGCTCGCAATGTCCAAACGCGCGTCGGTAGTTAGGTCCGTTGCTTCCCACCGAATACGGGTGCTGGAGCCGGGGATTGTCGATTTGGCCGTGCGCTCGGTTGGCATAGTGCCTGACGCGCTCTCGCGCATCCCATGCAGGACGCCGGGATAAGCGCCGCCCTGAAAGAAGGTGTCGGTGAGACTATGCCCGCTGTGGATCGTCATGGCGTCTGCTGACGTGGCCGTGCGGAGCGGGGCCACCGTCGCGTCGGACTGGACGGACAGCGAGCCTGCCGCCGTGTCGGCCACCGCTTCGACTGCGGATCCGGTCAGCGTTACCGCGAGAATGCCAAGGCTCAGAAGGCCCACCGCAAAGTCCATGTCAGTCTCCACCACTGCGCCGGTGGCCGAGATTGGACCGGGCGTGGTGGCACCATTGCCCAGGTTCGGGAGGATTTCGACATGGATGTAGTCGACCTGCGGATAGGTCTCGATTGCCCCGTCAGGGTGCCGCAGCTCGAATTCGGCCACATACAGCCGGGCCGCCTCGGTATCGCCATGCTGCCAAGCATACTCCAGCACAGGGGGCACAGAGGCGATGGATGCCGGCGCGTTCACCACGGCAGCCGCGCCGGGATACGCGGTCATGATGAACGTCGCCTCCGCGCCCGTCAGGTCCACGCCCTCAGGCAAGGGGTAGCGAAGCGTGGGCCGCGTCGAACCGCGCTTTATAATATGCTTCACGGCATGGCCTCCGGTCAGGCGTGGGTGACGGTAAAAGCGTCGATGGTGACAGTTTGGGCGGTCGAGATGTTGGTATCCGCCAGCGTCACATCTGCGCCGGTGGCGCCGACCGTCAGGCCGGACACCATCACCGTTCCAGCGTTGTCCTTGATCTGCGCGCGCGCGGCTGCGCCGGTGCCTGCCGCGGTAGCTGCCCCGTCAAAGGTCAGCGTCCAGACGCCACCAGCAACAGCGCCGCCATCTGCAGAAAGGCCGATGGACACCAGCACGGCATCGGCAGCGGTCAGGATCTCAAGTGTGCCGTTGGCGCAGGCGTCACGGGTCGTAGTCATGCGAGCGGTTCTAACCGCTGCCGAATAGGTTACGGGCATTTAGGTCTCCGTTTCTGGATTGTGCGCAGGGCATGCCTAAGCCCGAGCGAAGCGGGAATGTTGTTTCCCTGCTATGTGATTGATCGGGCAGTCAGCTCATCTGCGACGTGAGCTGCGATAGGCGGTTTCACCGAGACACCACGGCGGAACACAGCCTAACGTGAAAGGGCATGTAACCGTCTGATTCGTCGCGGCAGGGCAGATCGGTTTTCTCGTTGATGTTTGTTGGTTCCGCCCTGCCGCGACAACCTTAGCCGGGCCATCCTTCGTTCGGTGCAACGGGCCGCCCGGCCGCCATTTCGGCCAGCAGCTCGGCCTCGCGGTCAAAGCAGGCCTGCACATGCGCGCGGATGACCTGCGCCGCCGCAATCACCTGCGGGCCCGTGAGGGTGACAAAGGCGCCGGTGGCCAGCTTCCAGTCAACGGAATAGGCGGGGTCCAGCATCGCGGCCACGGCCGCGCCCATGATGCGGGTCTGCGTCTTGTCGTCGGTGCCGATCGGCATTCCGGCAAAGCTCGTGCCGGCGTCGATCGCCCGATCCCGGCGCAGGCGGATAGCCTCGCGCACGGCGGCCCTGTCGGCTTCGGCGCGCGCCTCGGCCGTGATGGTCTTGCTCCAGTCGATCACGGGGCGGTCTCCTCGGCGGGTTCGGGTTGGGCAGCAACCTGGAAAGGCGGCAGCGCCACGGGGCCGTCACTGGCAACCTCGATCGGCTCGGGGAACAGCGCCTCCCGCGGCGCGGTCATGCCGTGCGGCAGGATCAGCATGAGGCAGACATGCCCGCCCTCGCGGGTCACGTCCGACGCCAGCCAGGGGCAATCGGCGGCCTCGCGGGGCAGCACGTCACCCTCGGCCAGCGGGCCGAAGTCCCAAGCCGTGCCGTCGATGGTGATTTCGTCGCCGGAAACAGACACGGCGACGGGCGCAGCGCGAAGCTGCGGGGAAAGGGTGATTTTCACGGCGAGCCCTCAATACCAGCGGCCAATTGCCTGAACCTGCACAGGAACGGCGCTGATCGAGGCGACGCTATAAGCGCGCATTTCCAGGCTGTCGGTTGTGCGGTTGCCATACGGGGCATTGACAGAAAGCCCGCTCGCATTGTGAACGCGGCCCGTTATGGTGCAGCCACCGGCCGAGCCCCCGACAAAGACGGCGGGGAACGTCCAGGACAACGCCGCCGATCGAAACAGGCCGCCGATGGCGGTTGTAATGTCAACGCTTGCAATCAGCCCTGTGCAGATGTGCGTCCCATCAGCGAAGCGCACATATTCGCCGTTGGCGTTGCTGCCGCGCTCGGCTTGACGATCCAGAACCCAATAGGTGCCGTCATAGGTCGCGATCGTGTCGGCATCCGTGCGGATATAGCCGGCCGGCAGCGCCACCCCGGCGATCGTCCGACAGGCAACGGCGCCGGTTCCGTCGAGGTTGATCGTTGCCGCCCCGGTGTTGGTGGCGGTCGCCCGGAACCGGACCTGCGCCCCCACGGCCAGCGCCACGAACCCCGCTGTCAGGGCAAGGGCATTGGCGGTGCCGCCATAGGTCGCCCAATATTTCGAGCTGATGGAGGGCAACTCGGCGTTGAACTGGCTGACAAAGCCCGGAAACCAGCCGAGGAAGGCGTCGGCGCGGCTGTTGAAGTTGGCCGGATCGCCGCTGTTCGGCGGCGTCGGCGGTGCCGTGAAAGCCATGTTGTCTCCTGTGAGTTAGGCCAGGCTTTCCGCCTGAATGGTGCCGAAGCTGCGCCCTGCGGTGAGGGTCAGGTCGTAATCGCGCAGGATACCCGCAACGGTGGTGCCGAACGGATCCTCGCCCTCGATCGCGTAGAAGATGCAAATCTTTGAGGCGACGCGCTGCATGATCTGCTGCACGCGCGCGGCATCGGTGGTCGGGATGGAAAAGCGGAAGTTGACCGTTTTCGTGACGGGGCGCGGCACAAGGTAAACCCCGCCCCATTCGTCTCGGTCCTTTTTCGAGTAATCGACAATTCCGAGGCTGGTATCGGTCAGCGTCGTGCCGACGCCGAGATCCGAGCCGATGATGATTTCGCCGACCTGCGCCGCCGCCCCCGCCGATATTGTAATCTCGACAGATGCCCCCGATGGCATCGGCGTTTCGGGGATCACCAGATCGGGTTTGAACGTGAACGGGTTGTAAACGTAGCTGTAGAAGTCGCTCACGTCCTCACGCGAGGCGAGGGTGACGGTCATGTCATAGATGACAGGGGGTCCGGGCGCGATCACCCGGACCCGCACCGATTGCGCGTTGAGGCCAAAGAAGGCGATGGCGTTCAGCGTTCGCGGCAGGGTCAGCGTATAGGTGATTGTCGCCCCGCCGGTGGTCATCCCGCCGAGGCGATTGTCGAAGGCCCGCCAGCGGTTTGTTGCCCCGACGCGCACCCACCAGGCGGACAGCGTGTCGGTTCCGGGATTGTGGCCGGTGTTGTTGGCCTGCACGCTTTCCCAAATGCCATGATCGAAAATCACCCGCGCCTTGGCGGCGTAGGTGGTGCCCACGCTCCAGGCGGGATGGTCATTCTCGGGCACGTTGCTGGCCGTCATCATCGCGTCGGTGACGGCAAATGGTTCAATGATCCTCATGCCGTCACCTTGTTCTGGTCAGGGTCGATCTTCACCCCCACGGCGTCGACGCGCTTGAGGGTCTTTGCGGTCTGCACGGCGCTGTCGGCGGTGCGCCGGGCATGGGCGCGCAGTTCGGCCATTTCCGCGCGCAAGGCTTTCAGCTCGGCCACCACTTCGCGATTGCCGAGCAGGTCGCGCGTTTGGCTGTTGCTGAAGATCCGGCTCGGGCCGGTGGCTTCCAGCTCGGGGCCGTTTTCCCCGACGATCCGAAGGCCGCCAAGATGGCTGCCGCCGGAGGCAAAGCCGGGGATCGAAAGGCCGATGCTCGACCAGTCGAAGGCTTGCGGGTTGAAATTGCGGCCGCCGCTCAGCAGTTCATTGCGGCCGAACCGCTCAAAGTGCTGTTGCGGCGACACCTTGCCCGACTTCACATCGGGATCGTTCGCAACGTCCGGGTAAAGGCGCAGGTAGTCGGCTGCGTCAACCGCGACCTGCCCGTCCGCCTTCTTGAAGCTCTGCCACAGATAGTTGCGCAGGTTGCCGATGACGCTGATCTGATCAATGCCGTCGCTGGTCGAGAAGCCGGCAACCTCTCGGGCCAGTTGCTGCGCGGTCTTGCCTTTCGTGCTGATCCCCGCGGCCTTGGCCATGGCCTGAACCTGCGCGGCGGTGGCCATATAGCCGCCGCTGCCGTCACTGGCGAGCTTTGAGGCGACGCCGGACAACCGGCCCACGGCCTGATTGTGGGCCTTCTGTCGCGCCGCTTCATTGGCCGCGCGCTTGGCTTCCGCCTCAATCGCGCCCTGCAGCTTCGCAAGCGCCCCTTGCAGCGTGCCCATGGCCCCCTTGAGGGCAGCCATGGGGTTCGCGATCGCGGTCTTGCTGGCCGTTTCATACCAGGTCGCAAAGCCCTTGGAGGGGTCGAACTGAAACGATCCGCCGAGGGTCAGCTTGCCCGAGGCGGTGCCGGCCAGCAGCTTGCGGAGCTGCGGTAGGTTGAGGGCCGAGCCATTTTCCAGCGCAGAGGTGACGTTGAGCTGATACCGGCTGCCCGACTTGAGGGCGAGTGCCGCAAAGGCGGGCGTCAGGCCTTCTTTCTCGGCCAGAAACTTGATCGTTTTGGCATGCTCCGACGATTTCGCCAGCGCCAGCCATTTCATGTCCGCCGGAAGATCCGACCGGGCGATGAAATCGACAAAGCCCTCAACCCCATCAACCGCATTCGCGAGCAGCGTTTTCAGATGCTCGGGAATGTCGGCGTCTGCGATCACGTCGACCGTGACGGCCAGCTTTTCCTTGAGATACTGATAATTGATCAGCTCGGCCGCCTTGATGGCCTCATCGAGGCCGCCAAGTTTGCCCGAAAGCTCCTCAATCATCGCCTCTGTCAGAACGCCCCCGTTTGCCAGGAAGTCGCGGGTTTCCTTGAGCAGGTCGACCTGCTGGCCGAGAAGCCCGGCAATCACGTCATGCCGGGCACCCTCGATGTCCGCCACGCCCTGCAGCAGGCCCAGGTCGGACAGCACGCGGGCTTGCGCCAGCGCCGCCTCCTCGCGGGTCTTTGCCGTGTCCAGCACGCTTGCAAGGTAGCGATCGGCCACGCCGCCAATGCTCTGCGTCGCGGTCAGGTCGCCCGCCATCGCCCGCAACAAGGTGGCGTTGTATTGCCCGCGGTTGTAGCGCAGCGCCTGTTGCGGCGAGAACAGCGCCGAGGCGGTGCTGCGCAGCCGGTCGATATAGCCGCGGATCGAGCCCGCCGCCTTATACCAATCAGCCGCCGCCCTGGCGTTGGCCTGCGCCGCCGTTTCGGCCGCCTCGATCGCACCCTCAAGCCCGGTCTGCACGGCCCCTTGCAGGGCTGCCAGCTCGGCCGTGAGGCTGCCAATCTGCGGCAGGATCAGGTCAAAGGCATCGGCCATCCCTATCAGGGCCGCATAGGTTTCGCGGCCCTTTTTCGTGGTCAGGTCCAGCGCCGCCACCATTGCCCGGTATTCGTTCCGGGTTGCCGGCATGGCGAGGCCCAGGTCGGCCAGGGCCTTCCGGGTCTGGCGGGTGGTGGTCGCCAGGCGCTCCTCCTCGGAATACATCGCTTCATAGAAACGCTGCGTGGCCGAGGCCATCGCGTCCAGCCCGCCGAAGGCCTCGGCGATCTTGGAGGCCGCATCAGCCCCCGACAGCCCGGCCGCGCGGAACTCATGCCCGAGCGTGTCCATGATGCCGTTGACGCCGACCAGCGACTGCGACAGGCGCAGCAGGGCGTCGCTGGCGCCCTCCCCGTCCTTCCGCAGCCGATCCAAGCCGGGAACCATGCCCGCGAAATCATCGCCCAAGCCGGCGATGGCCTCCTGCACGGCCGCGAGGGCCTCCTCCTCGCTCATACCCTTGGTCGAAACCTGCATCACATGCGAGAAGGCCGCGAAGGTTTCCGCGCCGAAGCCGAGAACCTTTGCCGCGTCCAGAATGCCATCCTGCAGCGTGCCAACGGCCTTGGAAATGGCGTCCTGCGTTTCTTGGTCTGCCTGACCGTAGCTGGTGCGCGTCTTTTTCGACAGGCCCCAAAAGCGGCGCGTTTCCGTCTTGCGGAATGTCTCGACCAGCAAATCCATGCCGTCGACCGTCACGCGCAGCCCCGCGTCCAGTTCCTTCGTCTTTTTCTTGAAGAAGCTGAACACGCCGACAACCGCCGCCAGCGGCAGCGCCACCGCCCCTAGGGCCGACGCAAAGCCGGCCAGGCTGGTAGTCGCGCCGCCGAGCATGAACTGCGCGTAAGTCGCCGCGCCGCCCAGGCCACCCGCGCTAATTGCCGAAGCAAAGCCGCCCGCACCCGACAGGAAGGCGCCGCCAAGGGCCGCCGCGCCAGTGCCGAGGCCGCCCAGGACGCCGCCAGCGCCGCCAAGACCACCCATGCCGGGAACGCCAGCGGCAGCGCCAGCCGCGTCAGCCATGCCGCCGCCGCTTACGCCCCTGCCGACAACAATGCGGTTTTTCCACGCCGTCGCGATCATGTCGGCCAGCCACTTCTTGAACATGCGGCCCAGGTCCGACAGCGTGCCAGAGAAGCCGTTAAGCAGGCCCTCCGTCATGGTGTCCACGAACTCGCCCACAAGCGGCAGGCTGTCCGCAAGCTCGACATTGAGGCGGCGCTGCGCCTCGGCCATTTCGTCTTTGGACAGGCGGCCCGTCAGCTTGGCCAGCTCGGCCATTTCCCGGCGATACTTGTTCACGGGGTCGAGCGTGTCCCGCCACTTCTCGGCGCTCTTGTCTAGGGCCTTGGCTAGGCGCTCGGCCTCTTTGGCTGCATCGTTGGCGCCTTTCTTGCCAGCCTTGCCCGCCTTCGCGGCATTGGCGGTCAGCTTGGCATAGGCTCGGTCAGCTTCGGCTGCCTGAATTTCAAGCGTCTGCGTGACACGCGCGCCTTCGCCAACCTGTTCGGTCAGACGCTTAGTTTCAGTCAGCGCCCCATAGCTGCCGCTGCGGATAGCGGCATAGGCAGCGGTGCCACTTTCCTCCAACATCTTATATTCAGCGATCTGTCCAGCGCGCTCTACCGGGTTGCCCACGGTTTCAAGGTTGATCCGTGCGATGTTCTGCGCGGTGCGCTGCGCCGTCTGAATGCCAGCAACGACCGATGTCAGTTGTGCCATTGCCAGCCCGAGGTTCTGGGCCAGTCGGATTGCCTCAGCTGCGGCATCGCTGATGATCGGCGGGATGCCGGAAGCGGTGGCGGCAACGGCAGCAGCTTCGCGTTCGGATGTTTCCATTGCGCTGCTAAACTGCAGGCCCTGGATAGCCATGTCCCCCGCGCTTTGACCGATAGATGCAAAGACTGGGGGCAGCTTAACGCCACTGTTCAGCATCTCTGTCACGGTGCGGGTCAGCCGCCCGGCGGCTTCGCTTTGTGCATCCACCCCCTTCGCTTTTCCAAGCGCATCCATCTGCGCCACGAGTGCTCTTGCTTGCGGGACGGTCATCCCGAAGTTCTGGTTCAAGGCAAAGACGGCGTTTTCGTAATCCGCACTGGCTGCACCAGCATCGCGCATCGCGATATCGACCAGTTTCAGGTCGCCGCGCAGATCGTTCAGCGGCTTGGTGATCGTGCCGATGGACGCGGCATAATCCTGGGCGAACTTGATCCGGGCCAGATCGGCGGTGATGGCATAAAGTTCGCGGGCGGCCTGCGCATTTTCGCCGAACTTCGCATAAGCCTCGACCATGGACATGGTGGCGCCATCGACGGCGGCCTGATAGGCGCCAAACGCGTCCGTCACCTTGTCCACGGCGTCCTGCGCCGAAGTCGCGCCCTTCCCGATATCGAAGAACATCGGCGCCACGGCCATTCCGACCGCCGCCAGCGTGCCGATGGCCGCGCCCGCAATCGCCAGCGTGCCCGAAAAGCCCATCACGCCCATCAATTGCGGGAACTGCTGGGCAAATGCCATCATGGCCGACTGGCCCGACGCGACCTGGACGGCAAAGTCCTGCACCTGGAACCCCGCGTTGACCATCGCGGACCCCATGCGGGTTGATCCGTCCGTCGCGGCCTGCGCGGCAACCGTCACGCCTTTTAGCGGCGCGACCGGGGCCAGATACTGCCGCTCGGCCATGGACACGACGCGGTTCATCTCGGTTTGGCTAATGACCCCCTGCTTGACGGCGGCGGTCAGGGCTTCCTGGGCTGCCTCGTATCGCTTGCTGGACGCATAGACCGGATCCAGCGAGGCCCGCAGCGCCTGATAATTGCTGGTGGCATTGGCAACCGCCGCCGCCTGCTCGCGCTGCGCCTGTTCGGCAGCCTCGGCCGCCGTTTCAACACCGAGATAACGGCTGCGGGCGATTTCCAGGACGGCATTGGCCTCGGTCTGCTTGGCCGTGCCGGCGGACACCATGGCCGCCAGTTCGGCCTGCACGTCCGCGAAACGCTGCGACATGGCATAAGCCGGGTCGATCGAACGGCGCAGGTCGTCAAAGCTGCGGGCGCTGTTCTGCGCCTCGCGCGCGGCGGCGCCCATCGATCGGGTCAGCGCGGCCTCAAGCAATTTCATCGTGCCGCCGAGGCCACCCATGACGTTGCCCAAGCTGGCCATAGATTTTTCTATGCCCTTGGTGTTGAGCCTGAGCGAGCCCTCGACGCGGGCGCCGGTGCGGGCGAGCTGGTCAAGAGCCTGCTCGCCAGGGACCATGCCGGCGGCGTCAACGGTCATCACCAGGCGGGCAAAATCGGTCATCAGGGCACCTTGTGGAACGAAAAGCCCCGCACATTGATGCGAGGACTTGAAAGGATTGGAAAATGAACTCGTTAGTTTACCGCCAGCGCCTGAACGCTTGGGGATGGCTTGGCGTCCTGCTTTTCGTTTCAGGGCCTGCTGTGATCGGATGGCAACTTGCCAAAGTCCTGACCTTTGCCGGGTATGGCGAACCGGACCTGGTCGGCCTGTTCCTGACAAGCCTCATGCCTGCCTTGGGTGCCGTTCTGCTGCTGATCGGCCGGGAGTATTACGATGCCACCGAAGCGGCAGCGAAGGAAGCGGCGCAGGCGAAGGCGTATTACGAGCAACGCCGGTCCTAGTCGCCCAGGTCTGGCGCCTCTCCCCGATCCACGGGCGGGATCGCCAGCGGATCCTCCCCGTCCCGGCTGCCCAATAGATACGCCCGGCACATGTCGAACAGCGTTTCGGCTTCCCACGGGTCGCTGATCCGGCCCGTGACGCGCGCAAAGGCGTCGATCTCGGGCCAGTCAGCCCCGCGCAGATCCATGCCGTTCGACTTCACCGGGCCAAGGCGCATCATTGCCTCGGCCAGGTAATGCCCCGGCCCCAAGGGCTGCAGGCCTGTCGCGGCGCCGGTCCTGACGGCATAAGCCAGCCGGGTTTCCGGCCAGCTTTTCGGGGTGGCGTGCATAAAGCCGAGCTGCGCCGCGTAGAGCGTCAGCCGCGCGGCTGCTTCGGCAAAAAATTGGCACGCTGCCCGGCGAAGCGCAGCACCTGCTCGGCGAAGGACAGCGACTTCGGCTTTCCGTCCCCGTCCAGGTCTAGCATGACCATGTTGAGATCGAGGAACTCGCGGGCGTCGGCTGCGGTCAGCGCGCGGTCGCCGAGGCTGACATGTTCAAAGCCCATGATCAGCGGCACGGCAGCCGCGACAAGCTCGGCATGCAGGTCGGTCATGCTCTTGTCGCCCTCGGCGGCTTCGGGCTGCTTGTCGGCCATGCGGGCCTTGCGCAGCGCCGCCAGTGCGGCCTGTGCGGTCGGGCTTTCGGTGCCGCGCACGATAACCTTGCAGGCTTCCTCGCCGTGCATGATGTGCTCGCCCGTAACCGGGTGCAGGATGGTCATGGGGGCGCCGGTTTCGGCTGCGGCGCGGCTGTTGAATGCGGTGAAATCCACGGTGTTTCCTCGTTGGTTCTGTTCGGGTGGGTTCGGTGCGGATAGGTGCGGCGGCAGGCCCGAACCAAAAACCTGCCGCCGCGATCGCCACCCGAGGGCGGCGAATGGGGATTAGACGCGCACGGTCGCGCTGTTGACGCGGAACTCGCCGGTCTGGCCCTTCATCGTGCTGGCCGTGCGCGAGCGATCGCGCAGGTTGGCAACCTTGCCGTGGAAATAGGTGATCCTGCCGTCCGGGTCGGTGATCCGCACCGAAACCTCGTCATTGGTGTTGTTCTTCGAGGTCAGGATCGTCTGCCCGGCGTCCACGCCGTCGATCAGGATGGTGAAGGCCACCGAACCGCCGTCAAGTGCGCCGTTGGCGTGATAGGTCCGGCCCGCCAGGGTGGTTTCGGTCACGTCCTCGGACGTGTCGCCGACTTCGCCCCATTCAGTGATCTTGCCGACCGCCGAATAAGTCAGGGCGGCAAAGCCCGCCTGGTCGATGGTCGCGGGGGTGGCGGCCGAAACGGCGATCACGGCGCCGATATAGGTAATGAGTGCCACGGTCAGGCTCCTTTGGCTTTGCCCGTCACGGGCTTTTCAGGGGTGGGGGCGGCCGCCGGTTCAGCGGCCGGGGTGGCTGCCACGGGTTCGGGCGGCAGTTCGGGGTCGGGGTCATACTCGGCAAGCAGTTGCCCGCTCACGATCTGACCGTTGAGAAAGGCCGCGTTGTCGGGGCAGCGCAGTACATCGTTAGTGGTGGTCAGTTCGCCCTGGCGCGGCACAACATGGCCGGTTGGCAGGGGAACGGCGCGCAAGCCGGGGTTGATCAGTCGTGCCACGGTCAGGCCCCCAGGAGGATGGCAACCAGGCCGGTGCCGGTGACGTTGATTGCGCCCTGCAGATAGGCGCTGATCGGATCCAGGGGAATCACGCGCACAGCGCCGGCCGGGATCGAGCCGACAGAAAAGCCCGCCGACACGTCGACGTTGCCGATGCCGGGGACAGGGAAGGTCGTGCCGTCCGCGCCGTCGATCACGCTGCTGACAGCGCCCGCCGTGGGGTTGCGCAGGATCAGGACCTGCCCGGTTCCGGGTTCATAGGTCAGGACGTTGGTTGCCGTGAGCATGGTTTCGGTCGCGGCACGCGCGCCCGGTCCCGCCATCGACGTTTTGGTGATGGTAGCCATGAGGGGCCTTTCGGATGCGGAAAAGCCCCGCGCGAGGCGGGGCCGGTTGGTGGTTCGGGTTCAGGCGGTCAGGCGGCCAGAAAGGTGATGGCCACGGGCACGCGCCAATAGGTGCCGTCCGTCATGCCCTCGCGAATGTGTGGAGGCTGCGTGACGGTGACGGCCAGCTCGCCGGCTGCGATGCGCTGCCCTCTCGGGAACAGGGCGGCGATGGCATCGGCGTGGCGGTTGGCCGTGCCGGTGCTAGTGCCCTTGGCCACGACAACGGTTGCCACCAGGCGGCCGACAGTCTCGGGGGCGTCGCCCTCTAGCGTCCGGTCGCTGGTGCCGGCGCGCACCAAGTCGCACGCGACATAGGGCATGTTGCCGGGATCCTTCGGGTCGAAGTCCTGGTTTGGCCAGGCCTTCGGCAGGTCGGCATATTCTGCCAGCCGCGCCTTGAGGGCGGCTTCGATCGCTGCTGCGCTCATTTCAACCTCGCGGCGTTACGTTCGACAATCTGCGGCCACTGAACCACAGTGCGATCGAGCCAGAACCGGCCTGACACGTTGTAAGTTCGGCCCAAGCTGTCCGTTCCGACGAACCCGCTGTGAAGCCTAAGCGCATATTCAGCCGTCCAGCCGAACCGCGCCACGTCGCCGGGCTGCATTTCTGCCGCGACAAGGACGTAGCTTTCGGACCCTTCGGGGCCTGGCGAGCCGTTCAGCTCCGACACAAGGCTATTGCGAAGGTGCCCGGTGTCGACCGGGATCTTCCCCTCAACAAAGGAGCCGCCGGTTTCGGTGACAGATGGCTGCGGCTCTTGGGCCATTTCCATCACGTCTTGCACGCTGGCCGACAGCACGGCCTGCATTTGCGCCTTAGTCTTGTCGCGGAAGGCCGCGAGAGATGCGGTGAAGGTCGAGGCCATGGCAGTCAGTCCCGCATCAGGTCGGATTTCACGCGCAGTGCGGGCCAGCAGCGGCACTGGATAGTGTTTGCCGCCAGTCCCTTCGGGTTCATGGGGCTGTTTTCCAAGTCGCCCGGATAGCGCATGAAAACGCCGGGGGCCGGGTTAAAGAAATCGCCCATTCTCACCTTCTGACCATGCAGCCAGCGGTGATCGTCTCGGGTTCGCCTGTCCATTGTCGCGGACCATGTGACCGTGACCTGATCCCTGCGAACCGTGCCACTTTCGACCAGTTGCTCCATGCCTTCCCATCGGCCCGCGCGAAGCCCGTTCAAGGCTTCTGTCCTGGCAATCACGTCCCCTCTGTCCTTGAGAAGCTTATTTTTAGGGGATGTCCGCATATCGTGTTGGTCTCTCAGGACGCCTGAATGACGTCAGCCGGTTGAAGTCCCGCCAGT
>NZ_JAPTYD010000055.1 GCF_026913015.1 Paracoccus benzoatiresistens | reverse complement strand
CGCCACCAATGCGCTGCCCTCATTGTGAAAGGCTCATCGCAGAACGCCCCAAGGAAAATCTGCCAAAGTAGTGCTAGAAGAAATCGGTCACGCCGGCGGGGGTGCATCGGGACCCCTGAGCACTCCGCAGCTCTCATCCTCCACATTGGCAAATATGCCGCTCTGGAAACGGCTTCCTTGTAGACCGACACTGCCGGATCTCGCGCAACCGGGCGCAACAGAACGGCCGAAAAACGCAGCGTTTAGCGGATCAATGTTGCAAACTACGCAACGAAAACCGCTCTTTTGTGGCCAAAACGTTGCGTTATCAAGATCTCGGCGCATCACTCCGTTACGGAAGTCCCGCGGATTTCCCAGCATTTTCAGAGCCATTCCGTGCTCTCGAAACAAAACGCAACACCGAACGAGCAATTATGGGATTGATAGGCGATCGGACGGCGAGATTGGGCTGGTGGCGGCAGAGATACCGCCAATCGAAATCTCGCGCCCTCAATCGTCCTTGCTCTCCCCATTCATCATCGATCACCCGCGTCCGTTCGTTTGAAAGAACCTTGATACGCTCGGGATAGCCGCTGCTACGTAGGCCGGGCCATGATCTGATGAAGGGCAGTAGGAGCCTCTTCTGGAAAGATGCAAGCAACCGCCAGAATGATGAGAGGACCGACAGTGCCGCTTCGATGCAGCATACCGCCACAAGACTGGACTGAGCGGCTGTGCGGACATCGTAATGCGGATTGCTTGCTGGAGGGCAGGGCGCCCTGTCTGGTGCCCCTGCTGACGTCGATCGCACTTCTGACCCTCCAGTTGGTAAAGCAGACATCCCGTGGACTGGGCGGCCTTCGCAAGCTGCACTTCGCTGATACCACCAAGTATCTGACGCAGGAGGTTAAACAGAGAGCGCTTCATCGGGGTCTTTCTCGACAGGGCGTTGATCCGCTGCTTTGCCAATCCCGCCATGGAGCAGAGCAGCTCGAAGGCCGTGATTTTGGGCCTCAAGGAAGTTGTGGCGGACCTCACCCTCGAGAACCGCCTGCTCAAAAACGTATGGCCCGCCCCGTTTGCAAGAGGGTTGAAGCTGGCTCGTTCAGGTCTTGCACAAGCGTATCCGGCATAGCGGTCAACCAATGAATGGCGCCGTCGCCAAGATGGAGATCCGCACGCTCCGGTCCTCATAAAACTGCCGGCATCCCGAGCCCGAGGGCTGTTCGTGCCGTTTTTTGAACCAGGCTTCCGAAGCGCGGGGTCGACCCTTCGGCCATCTTCCTCCTTCCGCAAACCTCTTTCGCCGCGACGCTCGACCAGAAGCGCCGGGAGCGATCCGTCTATGCGGTCGCTGTTCCATGCCCAGGCTCGAAGCGCGCGCCACGGCGCAACGTTGCCCAGGCAATGCGGGCGAGCTTTGCAGCCAAGGCGACGACCGCAACATTGCGGTGCGCTCGGGCCAGCAGGCCGCGCAGCCAGGCGCCGAGCGGCGTCTCGGTCTTCGCCAGCCCTGGCAGCGCAGCTCGGGCGCCGTGGATGAACAGCATGCGCAAGTATTTGTTTCCCCGCTTGGTGATCCCCAGCAACTTTGGTCGGCCGCCCGTTGTCATTTGCCGGGGGACGAGACCGAGCCAGGCGGCAAGGTCGCGGGCGCGCCGGAAGGCGTCGCCTGAGCCCACTGCGGCCACCATGGCGGTGGCGCCCAGAACGCCGACGCCCGGGATCGTCACCAGATGCCCGGCCTGTGGGTCTGCGCGGGCAAGCTCGGCAAACTCCGCATTCAAGGCAGCAATGCGGCAGTCGAGCTCGCGCCACTCGGTGCGCATATCCGCGATCAATTCGAGCAGGCGGGGGCTCAGCTCCTCGGGCCGGGGCTTCACTGCAGGTGAGTAGCACTCCCGGTGGTGCCAAACTTCTGACGCCCGCTCAGCTATGAAGAAGCCCCGGTCAGCGCAGGGCTGCCGGAGCGGTCTTTCGGGTGCTGGGAGTCAGCCAGCGATCGATAACGGTGATCTCTCTGATTTAGTCGAGATCACCGGAAAGGGCAAGCGTATTGGTCAGTATGCCCCATAGATTTCAATCGATTCCATCTGTTTCGTTTCGCGCTTTTGCGCAATTTCTGGATGAAGGATTGCCACGCCCTTTTTGAGCGTCACCACGCGGGCGGCACGCAAGCTATTCTGTGCACCTGATAGAAGTCTTTCGGCATCTTTGGCGGAAACATTGCCGCCATGTGGATGATTTTCTAGAAATTCCACAAAGGCCGCTATCGTCGCCGATTCCTTGGGATCAAAGCTTCCGTCTTTAAACAGACGATTGCAGGCGTAATGCCGCGCCATCAGCTTGTCGCCTGCCTCGCTCCAATTCTGAATCTTGGAGAGATCATAAGGGTTCTTGTCGTTCTCCAGGTCGTCGCGAATGCGCTTATTGAGCGCTTCCGTTTGCTGCTTCTGATCTGCCGCCCGTTCTTCTGCCGTAACGGTGTCGCTCTTGCGATACCGCCGGATCGGGCGGCCAACTTTGATCGCATACAAGGAACGCTGAAACTCGCGCCTTCCTTCCACTTCCTCCGCCCGCTCGGCATCATCCTTGCGCTTCATGTCGGCTTGCCACTTCGGATCAGAAGCGCGATCCCGGCGGGCAGCTTCCAGAACCTTTCGCTGTAGCTCGGTCAGTTCTTCGGCTTCCCATTTCTCGCGCACCCAATTTCCCTCCTCGAAGGCGGGCCGATAACGTCTAAGCGCATTGGAGTATTGCCGGGCCGCATAGCCCATAGTGCTTCCGGCTTTCATCCTGACATGAAGGAAGATCAGGACTTCCTTGTCAGGTTGGCCGGGATATGGCGCTTTTGCAGCCAAAGGCACCCCATTGGGGGCGGTATTCGTGTTGTTCATGATATTCACCGTTATTCATCAGATCGGCGGTGACTAATCGCCGATATCACTGTGTTATTCGATCACAGGGTGAAACACAAGAGGAAAATGCTTTGACGCTATAGGAAGCCCCTGGAAGCCGTTTAGAGCTCTTCCGCTGTCCTGTGTCGTCAAAAGGCCGAACGCCCACTGTATGAGCCTCTCCGTGCCTCTCTGACGATTCTAGGAGACGGGTTACCCGGATGCGGGGCTGGATCACCTCGCAAGGGCCGGGGTGAGCCGCCGAAGGCGGTGAACCAGGGCCGGCGCGATCCTGATCTGCCGGACCTTCATGTCGGGGGCAGCGGCAGGCAACGCCGGGCCGGAACCATGATCCTTTCCCTGGGTCGGGTGAGCCGCGTCGCGGCGAGCCGGACCGGGATGTGATCCTGGGTTTACCTTGACGTAAGCTTTTGCGGCTGCGCCGTCACGCCGGAGAGTGTTTCGGAAAATCGTCAAAGAAATTTCCTGACTAATGTTTTATCTCTTCTTTAAGAAATATATACACTAGTCAGGAAAATGCTCTGACGATTTTTGGAGCCAGGGAGAGAGATCAGCCTTAAAAACACTCTCCGGCGGGACGTTCCGGCGGTTTAAGTATCTTAAAAACAAGGAGATAAAATGCTTTGACGATTTTCCGACGGATTGGCTCCGGTTGAACCTGCCGGACCAGCCCGCACTTCCGCAGGAAAATGCTTTGACGATCTCTCCGGTCTCCATATCGGGCAAAAACCGGACATTTCCGCTCCGGTCGGGCGCTTCCGGCTGGTCACGATCCCAGGCTGAAATCCTCGCGGAAGGTTGGCGTCACCTGGGCCGGATGGTTGTCGGTCTTGGTCCAGGTGTCACAGGTCCACTTCCGGGGCGTCGCCTCGCCGTTCAAGACGTAGTAGAAGGGCCGGTATCCGCCTTGCTGGACCAGGCACGCTTCGATCTCTTGAGCCTCGCCAAGGTCAGGAAGTCCCACCTGAACCTGATGGCCTTCCTGGGGGCACCTCGAAAAATTGCCCGGTCCGTGTTGCTGCGGTATGAATGGGGGTGATCGGCGGCTTTGGGTTTAACAATGCCGCAGTTGGGCTTTTTCGATCTTTCGGTCCGCTACGCGAGCCTGGACGCCAAGAAGAACCCCTTGGTCGAGGCGCCGTCCTGCCGCAGGAGGAGTTCCGCCTATCGCTGGAGCTGGTTTGGCGCAAGCCAATGGATGCCGTGCTGATGTTCAAGACGCTGGTGCTGAGCGCGCTCTACAACCTGTCAGACGACCAGATCGAGTATCAGGTGCGCGACCGTTTGTCGGCCAGGACGGTTCCTTGGTCTTGAGGACCGGGTGCCCGCTGCCAAAACGGTCTGACTTTATCGCGAAGCGCTGACGGGCGGCATCACGCCCCTTTCAAGCCGCCGAGCCCGCGACCCGCGACCGGAAAAGGTCAAAAATCGAGATGCTCCTACTGTCTATGTTTCTTTAATGAAAATCCCGCCCCTTTACCCGGATCGCATCGAGACTAAGGTCACGTATGTAGATCTCCCTGGTCTTCGGCCCGATGGATGTGTCCTCGCGCAGATCACCCGGCGTTGGCCCATGCCGTGCCTCGTCTCCGCGCCCGTGGGTCAACGGAAAGGCCGCCCCGTCACGCGCTCCGACGCTGGCCAACTCCCGCGACAGATCCTCGATCCGGTGCACCACGAAATGCACCACCTCGCCCTCGCGCTGAATGCATCCCTGCACGCCGACCATGCCCGCGCCGAGCACGATACGCCGGTGCGCCTCGAAAACCTTGGGCCAGACCACCAGGTTGGCGACGCCCGTTTCATCCTCAAGCGTGATGAACATGACGCCCTTGGCTGATCCGGGCCGCTGGCGCACCAGAACCAAGCCGGCCGTCGCGCACCAGCGCCGGTCGCGGCTCGCCATGGCCTCGGCGCAGGTGATGATGCGCTTCTGCATCAGCGTTTCGCGCAAGAACGAGACTGGATGCCGGCGCAACGAAAGTCCGGTATGTCCGTAATCCTCGACCACCTCGCGGCCCAGGGTCATCGGACGGAGCGCGATGGCAGGCTCTTCTGCACCTGCCGCGACCTCTTCATCCTGCCGCTCCGATGTCTCCCGTGCCGCCGCAAAGAGCGGCAGTTCCTCCGGCCCGAGCCCCTTCAGCGCCCAGAGTGCGTCCCTACGGGCAAGTCCGAGCGAGGACCTGAAGCCGTCGGCCTCGGCGATGCGGGTGAGACTGGCGATCGGCACGCGCACCCGGCGCCACAAATCCTCGACCGAAGCGAAGAGCTGATCGGCCCGCGCGGCGACGATGCTTGCTGCGTGGCTGTTGGCCAGTCCCTTGACCATGCGGAGTCCGAGGCGCACGGCAAAGCGGCAACCATCGTCTTCGGGCTTTCCCGTCGGCTCCAGCGTGCAGTCCCAGCGGGAGGCGTTGACGCAGACAGGCCTAATCTCGACGCCGTGCTCCTGCGCGTCGCGCACGATCTGCGCGGGTGCATAAAAACCCATGGGCTGGCTGTTCAGGAGCGCCGCGCAGAAGGCTTCCGGGTGCCAGCACTTGAGCCAGGCTGAGGCATAGGCCACGAGCGCGAAGGATGCCGCGTGGCTTTCGGGAAAGCCGTAGGAGCCAAATCCCTCCAACTGGCGGAAGGTCCGCTCGGCGAAGTCCGGGTCATAGCCGCGGGCCACCATGCCGGTGACGAGCTTGTCCTTGAAGGCCGAGACCCCACCGGTGAACTTGAAGGTGGCCATGGATTTGCGGAGCATGTCGGCCTCACCCGGCGTGAAGCCCGCGCATTCGATGGCCACCCGCATGGCCTGTTCCTGGAAGAGCGGCACGCCCAGGGTCTTGCCCAGCACCTTCTCGAGTTCCGGCGTCGGATACTCCACCGGCTCCAAGCCTTCGCGGCGGCGCAGATAGGGATGGACCATGTCGCCCTGGATGGGACCGGGGCGGACAATCGCCACCTGCACCACCAGATCGTAGTAGGTGCGCGGCTTCATGCGGGGCAGCATGGCCATCTGCGCCCGGCTCTCGATCTGAAAGGTGCCGAGCGTATCGGCCTTGCGGATCATCGCATAGGTGCGCGGGTCTTCGGGCGGAATGGTGGCCAGTTCATGGGATATGTTCTTGTGGTCCTTGAGAAGTGCCAGTCCCTTGGCCATGCAGGTGAGCATGCCCAAGGCCAGCACATCGACCTTCATGAAGCGGAGCGCATCGATGTCGTCCTTGTCCCATTCGATGATCTGCCGGTCCTCCATGGCGGCAGGCTCGATCGGCACCAGGTCATCGAGCCGATCTTGCGTCAGCACGAACCCGCCCGGATGCTGCGACAGGTGCCGAGGCGCGCCCTGAAGCTCACGTGCCAGCTCCAGCGTCAGCCGCAGCCGTCGGTCGGTCGGGTCAAGGTTCAGCTCGCGGATCTGGTCGTCGCTGACCCCTTCCTCGGACCAGGCCCAGATCTGGCCGGAAAGCTGTGCGACGAGATCCTCGGGCAGGCCCATAGCCTTGCCGACATCGCGCAGGGCGCCCTTGGCGCGGTAGCGGATCACCGTGGCGCAGAGCGCGGCGCGATCCCGGCCATAGGTCTCGTAGACCCACTGGATCACCTCCTCGCGGCGCTCGTGCTCGAAGTCCACATCGATGTCAGGCGGCTCATGGCGCTCCTCGGAGACGAAGCGCTCGAACAAAAGATCATTCCGCCCGGGATCGATGGCAGTGATGCCCAGAACATAGCAGACGGCGGAGTTCGCGGCCGAGCCGCGGCCTTGGCAGAGGATGCCGCGGGAGCGGGCGAAGCGCACGATGCTGTGGACCGTCAGGAAATAGGGCGCATAGGCGAGCTTGGCGACGAGGCGTAGTTCGTGGGCGAGGGAGGCCCTGACCTCCTCCGGCACGCCTTCGGGATAGCGGGACTTCGCTCCCTCCCAGGTGAGCCGCTCCAAGGTCTCCTGCGGCGTCAGAGACGGGTCGTCGCGTTCTTCGGGATACTGGTAGCGGAGTTCATCCAGCGAGAAGCAGCAGCGCTCGGTGATCTCCAACGTCCGCGCCAGTGCCTCAGGGTAGCGCGAGAAGAGCCGATGCATCTCCGCGGGCAGCTTCAGATACCGGTCGGCATGGCGCTCGCGGCGGAAGCCCAAGGCTTCGACGGTCACGTTGTGCCGGATGGCGGTGACGACGTCCTGCAGGATGCGCCGGGCGGGTTCGTGATAGAGCACGTCGTTGGTCACCACCGTCGCTACCCGCAGGCGCGTGGCCATGCTGGAGAGCTGATGCAGCCGCAGCTGGTCATTGGGACGGCGCCGCAGGGTGAGCGCCAGGTAGGCCCGGTCACTGAAGGCATCGCGCAGCCGGCGCAGGCGCAGCGCGCCCGTGTCATCCGCCAGGTCCGGTATCAGCACGGCGATCAGCCCCTCGGCATGATCCACGACATCCGACCACTCCAGATGGCACTTGCCTTTGCCGGCGCGGGACTTGCCGAGCGTCAGCAAGCGGCAGAGCCGGCCATACCCGGCGCGGTTCATCGGATAGACCAGCAGCGCCATGCCGCAGGCGAGATCGAGCCGGCAGCCGACCACCAGCCGCACGCCGGTGGTCTTGGCTGCCTCCCAGGCCCGGACAATGCCTGCCAGCGAGTTGCGGTCGGTCACCGCCAGTGCCTCGATGCCCATGAGGGCGGCGGTGGCAAACAACTCCTCGGCGGAGGAGGCACCGCGCAGGAAGGAGAACTGCGAGGTCACTTGCAACTCGGCATAGCGCGGGCCGGTCATGGCCGACCATCCCATAGGGAAGAATACCTCCGAACAGATGGCACCTGATCATGAGGGTGCGCGGTCATCCGAAGACCCCATGCAGGAACCAGCGGTGGCTGCCGGTCTCGCTGTTCTCGCCGTCTCCGGCGCGAAAGACCCAGTAGCGCTCGCCCGCCTCGTCCTCGATGCGGAAGTAGTCCCGCACGGCAATCAATTCGGCGTCGCGCTTCCACCACTCTCCAAAGACCCGTTCCGGCCCATCGGCCCGGCGCACCTTGCGGCGGATGTTCCGCCAGGTGATCCAGACGGGTGGATGGTCGGGCAGCAGCGCCACCGTCTCGATCGGTTCGGGCCAGGGTAGCAGGCGCGCGGGCCGCGGCCAGTGATCGGGCCAGCCGACACCGACTGGTTCGGACAAGGGGGCGATGCGGGTGACGGAGCGTTCCGGCACGTCGCTCGGCACGGGCGCCATGCGGTAGACGCCGCGCGCGCCCACGCGATTGGCCAGAACATTGACCAGGTCGGAGAGATCCGGGGCAGGGGCTTCCAGCAGCGAATTGGCCATCTGTCGGGCTTCCAGCGGCTCCACCATCACCGCCGTCAACGACAGGATCTCGATGCCGTAGCCCGGCGCGATGGTCTCGATCTTCTCGCAGAGCAGGCGGTTCAGCCGTTGCGGTTCGCGCTGCGGCTTGGCCAGACCGACGCGCACCGTCTGGACATGGGCATCGACCCGCCAGCAGAGCAGGTCCAGCCGGCGGGCGCCCAAGCCGCGCTCCTCTAAGGCCACACACAATGCTCGCACCAGCTTGCCGATGTAGCGGGCGATGGTCTCGGCGGCGGCAATCGGTTCGGCAAAGCTGCGCCGCACCTCGACGAGCTCCGCAGGACGTAGTGGTTCGATTGGCTCGGATGCGAGCCCCAATGCCTGGTCGAGCCGCCGGCACAGTTCCGGGCCGAAGCGCCGGGTCAGCGGTGCACGCGGTTGATGCAGGAGATCGCCAATGCAAGCAAAACCCAGGGTGTGAAGGCTGGCTAGGGTGGTGGGCGGCAGCCGCAACGCTGCAAGGGGGAGGGGCGCCAGCAGGATCTCCGCATTGTCCGGTTCGGCCAGATGCACAGGATCGGCCCTGTGCCGCGCCAGGGCATGGGCGGCACCCCAGCTGTCTGCAATGGCGGCGCGTGCGGTAACGCCCGACATCAACAGCCGGCCGATCAACGTCTCCAGCAGGGCTTCCGCGCCGCCATGCAGATGGTCCGCCCCCGTGGAGTCGATCACCAGACCATCCGGCGGATCGACTGCCACAATCGGCGAGACCCGCTGCAATACCCAGAGCGCCAGTCGTTCCAGCGAGGCGGCGTCAGTTGCGGGATCACTGGGCAGCACCTGCAGTTCCGGCACCAGAGCCTGCGCCTTGCTCACCGGCATGCCCGCAGAGAGGCCCAGCTCCTGCGCCAAGGCACAGGCTGCTGTCACCAGCCGCCGGTTGCCGACCCGCCCGGCCAAGACCAGCGGGGTCTCGGGCGAGGGTGCCGCCTCAGGCGCCTGCCGCCTGAGCCGGTCGATCGGCCAGAGCGGCAGGTAGACCGAGATGACCCGTGCCATCGCATGCCTCCAGTTCGATATCGAGGGACTCGCCTGCCCTTGCCCGGATCAGCTCGATGAGCCAGCGGGCGCGGCCGACACCCGGGACGGGCAGGGCGGTCGAGGGCAGCACAGAGATCCGCCAGCGGGTCATCGCCGCCGTGGGCTGTCCGAAGTCATAGGCGTCCTGCTGGCGCCGCCAACGGCGCAGCGCGATGCCGGTGGTGCCCGATCCCTTGGCTGCCAGATGCAACCTGCGAGAGGCGGTCATCGACAGCCGTGCGACATCGGCGACCACCGCGCCAAGTCCACCATGGCGTAGCCCCTCCTCCATGCAGGAGAGCACCGAAACATCATCGCCCGCCTCGACATAGATCACCCTGTCCGGGCCAAGGCCGGCCTGCTCCAGCCCTGGGGCAAAGAGATCGGCCTGGGTCACGCACCAGAGCACCGGACCGGGTAGGCGCGCGGCAATGCCAGCAGCGAAACAGGAGGCTGCTGCGCCATCCACCGCACCATTGCCGCCGCCGGCCACCTCGTGCAGGCAGCCCAAGGCCAGGCCGCCACCGGGCAAGCGGCAGTCCAGTTCGGGCACCCCGAAGGGCAGCACACCCCGCGCAGGTCCACCATCGCCTTCCATCCGCGCGATCTGCGCGCGCAAGGCAGCGATGGCGGGATTGAAGAACCGGGCGGGCATGACCAGAATGGCTCCGAGGCAGTTGGCAACAAACAGAATCGTTCCTGTTTTGTTCCATCATAGCCGAGAGTGTCAATCCGGCACAGGACATTGATCTGAGGATATCTCGTCCGCTTGGCTGCGTTATGCTGTGAAAAGGCGGAGATGATGCGTGTGCAATCTTTACAACCTGCCGACCAACCAGCAGGCGATCCGCGATCTAGCACAAGTGATGCAGGACAGCCTCGGCAATCTGGAGCCCAGCTTGGATGTCTATCCCGACCGGCCCGCACCGGTGGTGCGAAACACGCCCGAGGGTCGCCAAGTGACTCAGCTGACTTGGGGCATGCCGACGCCGCCGCAGTTTTTGAAGGCAAAGGATGCGTCCGATACAGGCGCGACCAACATCCTCAACACGCAAACCCCCCGCACTGGCGGCGCTGGCTGGGCGTCGAAAACCGCTGCCTGGTGCCCGCCACCGCCCTCTCAGAATACGAGGCAAAGCCCGACTCGGTCACCAGGCGCAAGCCGCTCCATTGGTTCGCCCCGGATGAGACCAGGCCCTTGTTCTTCTTCGCGGGCATCTAGACGCCCTGGCACGGCACGCGTGGGTCGATGAAGACCTCGCGCCCAGGTGAGCATCAGCTGTTTGCTTTCTCATCCCTGTCGAAGCGCGGCATCTAAAGCATCTGCATCCGCTGCAGGACCCAACTTGGCTATTCGCCAAGCTCCGAAACTTTTCCTCCCGGCACGTTACAGCCCATCTGATTGGCCTGGCCGTTGTGGAGGGAGCCTTGATCCAGCGGTGCCACCAATTCCGACATGGACATTCCCAACCCTCGGCTCAGTGCGCCAAGCGCACTCAAGGAAGGTTGTCGCTTTCCGGTTTCGAGAAACGAGACAAACCTGACCGATACATCGGCACGTTCGGCAAGGTCTTCCTGTGTGAGACCGACTTGCTCCCGAACGCGGCGGAGGGTCGAAGCAAATGCTTCAATAAGGTGTTCGTCCCTGCGGTCCATGGCAGATGCCATTCCGCACACCTTGACACGACACCACGAACAGTTGTTCCTGCTAAGCGATGTAGCTAGTCCGAAGGGCCTGAACCTATTGCAGATCTAGATTGATAGTGCCCGCTTCCTGACGCCGACGCTGGTTCAGCGCTTCTGCTCTCTATAAACTTCTCTCTCCACGCAGTTTTCTTCCATGTCCTATTCGTCCCGCACTATCGGTGCCGTCATTGACGACGTGAACCGAAGCTACTTTTTGCCAGCGATCCAGAGGCCTTTCGTCTGGTCATCCTCACAGGTCGTTGCCCTGTTCGATTCCTTGTTGAAAGGCTATCCGATAAGCAGCTTTATGTTCTGGGCGGTCGACGAGAACACGAAGGCCGAGCTGCGCTGCTACAAGTTTATCGAACAATTCCGTCCCGATGAGATGAACGAGCCGACCAGTGCCGAGGGTCGACAGGTCACCTTGGTGCTTGATGGCCAGCAGAGGCTGACATCCCTGCTGATCGGGCTTCGTGGCGCTTTCTCCGAGAAGGTGAAGGGAGCGCGCTATGGCAACGCAGCCGCTTGGTCTTCCAAGACCCTGTTCCTCGATCTGCTGAAGGATCCCGACCCGCGCGTTGCCGACGAGGATGACACCAGTGAGTTCGGAATCACCTACGGTCTTGCCTTCCATGAACGTCGCCCAGCCGACAGTCACCGGCATCACTGGTTCAAGGTCGGGTCCATGCTGGATTACGCGACTGGAGATCGTCTTGAAGCCCTCATCACGAAGGTGAGATCAGAGCTCCATCCAGGCGTCTCGGACTGGGAGCGAAGCCTTGCAGAAGACACACTGCGCCGGTTGCACCAAGTCATCTGGCAAGACGAAGGCATCAATTTCTTTACCGAAACCAACCAGTCTGTAGACCGCGTGCTCGACATCTTCGTTCGGGCCAACGATGGCGGAACCAAGCTGTCCAAGGCTGATCTGCTGATGTCGATGATCACTTCAAAGTGGTCAAACAGCTCTGCCCGCGAAGAGATCAACGGCTTCGTTGCCTATATCAATAAAGGCTTGGGTGCGCCGAATAGGCTGACGCGTGATCTCGTCCTGAAAGCCAGCTTGGTCGTTTGCGACTATGACGTCGTCTATAACGTCCGTAACTTCACGACAGAGGCCATTGCTGAGATTGAGCGCAACTGGGATCGGATCAAGCAGGCGATCGAGAACACCTTCAGGCTCCTGAATCGGCATGGCTTGACGGGTGACAACCTTGGGTCGCTGAATGCCGTCCTTCCCCTCATTTACTATATCTACAAAACGCCAGGCTTTGACTTCCGAGGCTCGACTGAGTTCGAGCGTGTCAATGCAGCGGAAATGCATTACTGGCTCTTGAACAGCTTGCTGGTCAGCACTTTCGTCGGTGCCTCGGATCAAGCGATCCAAACGGCCCGCACTACTATCCGCGAACATCTCCAGGTCGCACGAGATTTCCCGAAGCAAAAGCTGTTCGACGCCATGGCAAAGGGCGGCCGTCTGTCAGAGGTGGATGAGCGCACCATCGAAGAGCTGCTGGAAATGCAGTATGGCAAGTCGCGCACCTTCGTCGCCTTGTCTCTGCTCTATCATGGGGTCGACTGGAGCGGGTCAACTTGGCACGTTGATCACATCATCCCGCAGGTTGATGCGAACAAGAATATCCTTCGGGGTCGAAACCTGCCGGAGCACCAAATTCAAGACATCCTTAGTTCGGCAAATAGACTCGGCAATCTCCAGCTCCTGCGGAGTGACGAAAACATCGAAAAGGGCGCCTTGCCCTTCCGATCGTGGATCACGGGCCGACGCCGTGATTTTCATGACCAACACATGATTCCGAACCGCTTGGATCTTTGCGATGCGATCTCCCTGCCAGAATTCGTTCGAGAGCGAGAAAAGCTCATGCGGGCACGTATCCTTGAGCTTCTTGGAAAGAAGCCGGCATGATCGGAAATTTACTGAGTCGTAGCGAGCTCAAAGCAGCCTGTCTCGCGCTCCTTGATGCCGCAGCCATAGAGCATCCGGCCGGTCACCAAGGAAAACTAGCCGCGCGCTACTTGCTCCGCACCGAGGCAAACGAACGTATCGGCCTGATGTTCGAGAAGGATGAGAGGACAAAAGCCAACCTTTGGGTCGACCAGGCTTTCGTGCGTGAACTGTTAGACAGCGATATCGAGCAGCGCACCTACCTTGCTTCGTCGCTGTATCGGTCCGAAGTGCCGGGGGGCAAGCAGACATACGGGCGACATGCGGCACTCAAAGCTATGCGTGACCTCGCACATGCGGATCTTGTGCGCTTTACGATAAGCGAGCCTGACCAGTTGCAGTGGATCCTGGATCATTTGGCATCAGCACGCCCCGCTTCTAGGCTCTCTGCATCTAGCATAACATAAGCCGACCGGAACTGTCGCACATGGCCGGGGAGCGCCGATCTATGCCTCCCCGGTTTTCCGGATTGCTGCGCCGGGCAGCAATGCGCGCAGCGGCTATCCCTTGTCGCAATCGTGGAACAGCCAGTATGTCCCGCCAGTGGGCCGGGCCTCTGTTCTGTCAGCCTACGGCGAAACCCCACGTTGTGTATGCAGACTGCGGATTGCTCTACGTGTCCTCTAGCCGCTAAAGCCTGAAAAGCACCGGAATAACTTCGCAACGGCTACATGCCTCGGGAACGCGCACTGTTCGGCGGGACCCTTTCAATGCAAGTAGTCAACGAAGTTGTCTTGCCGTTGTGTGCGGCGGCAGGCTCTATAACGACTAAAGGCATGGAATCTAAGTTTTGAACCAGCAGGCACTATCTTCATTTTTGTGGTCGGTGGCCGACCTTCTTCGTGGCGACTACAGACAGAGCGATTATGGCAAGGTTATCCTGCCTTTCACGGTGCTGCGTCGTCTCGACTGTGTCCTGGCCCCCACCAAAACCGCGGTTCTTACCGAGTATGACATTCGCCTGCAGCAGGGGGTAAACCCCGTGCCGTTCCTTCTGCGCAAGGCTGGGCAGACTTTCTACAACACGTCCGAAATGGACCTGAAGAAGTTGATGGGTGACCAGGACAACATCGCGGCCAACCTCTATAGCTATTTGCAGGGCTTCTCGGTCGATGTGCGCGACATCTTCGAGCGTTTCGAATTTGCCGCCCAGATCGATCGCTTGAACAAGGCTGGGCTGCTCTATCAGGTTACCGAGCGTTTTGCCGGTATCGACCTGCACCCGGACCAAGTTGACAACCACCAGATGGGCCTTGTCTTCGAAGAACTGATCCGCCGCTTTGCCGAGTTGTCGAACGAGACGGCCGGGGAGCACTTCACCCCGCGCGAGGTGATCCGGCTAATGGTCAACCTGCTCTTTGTCGAAGATGACGATGTCCTGTCCAAGCCTGGCGTTGTCCGCACCATCTATGACCCGACAGCGGGAACCGGCGGCATGCTTTCCGTTGCGGGAGAATATCTGTCCGAACACAACGACGCTGCCTCGCTGGTGATGTTCGGACAGGAACTGAACCCAGAGTCCTACGCGATCTGCAAGGCTGACATGCTGATCAAGGGTCAGGACGTTTCAAACATTAAGTTCGGTAATACGCTGTCTGATGATGGTCACCATGCGGCGAAATTCGACTACATGCTCTCGAACCCACCTTTTGGGGTCGAATGGAAGAAGGTCGAAAAGATTGTCCGCGCGGAGCATGAGCGCCAAGGCCATGCCGGCCGCTTCGGCCCCGGCCTGCCGCGTGTCTCGGATGGCTCGCTGCTGTTTCTGCTGCACCTGCTGTCCAAGATGCGCCCTTCCAAGGATGGCGGCAGCCGCTTTGCCATCGTTCTGAACGGCTCGCCTCTTTTCACCGGCGGCGCCGGCAGCGGCGAATCCGAGATCCGGCGGCATGTTCTGGAGAACGATCTGGTCGAGGCAATCATCGCCCTACCCACCGACATGTTCTACAACACTGGCATCGCCACCTATATCTGGGTGCTGGCCAACCGCAAGGCCGCCGATCGCAAGGGTAAGGTCCAGCTGATCGACGCCTCCACCTTCTGGCAGAAAATGCGCAAAAGCCTCGGCTCAAAGCGCAAGGAAATGGGCGAGGACGACATCGCCACTGTCACTCGCCTGTTCGGCGCCTGCACCGAAGCGCGGCTGGCCCGCGTCCTAGACGCCAGCGGTAAGGAAATGGCGCGCGAGGTGCTGACCCCTGAGCAGGCCCTGCCTGAGGCACCCGAGGGTGGTCAGGTCAAGCTGGCCCCCCTGTCGTTGATCTTTCCGAACGAGGCCTTCGGCTTCCGCCAGATCACGGTTGAGCGTCCCTTGCGCGACGACCAGGGCAAGATCGTGCTGGGCGCGCGCGGCAAGGCCAAGGGCAAGCCCCAATCCGACAGCGCCCTGCGCGACACTGAAACCGTGCCCCTGTCCGAGGATGTCGAGGCCTATCTGCGCCGCGAGGTGCTGCCCCATGCGCCAGATGCCTGGATCGACCATGACAAGACCCGTGTGGGATACGAGATCCCCTTCAACCGGCATTTTTACGTCTTCGAGCCGCCCCGGCCGCTGGAGCAGATCGACGCCGACCTAGCACGGGTCACGGCCCGCATCCAAGCCATGCTGTCGGAGCTGTCGGCATGACGCGGCGCTATCCGGCTTATCGGGATTCGGGAGTGGAGTGGCTGGGAGAGGTTCCGGAGGGGTGGAAGGTCTCGCGTTTCAGACACCTGTTCAGAGAAAGTTCTGAGAAAATCGACACGGAAGTCGTAGGCGTGATGCTTTCTGTGTCAGGATATCGTGGAATAGAAATCAAAGAATACGACGATGAAAACAGACGTCGTTTAGACGAAGATTTGGTCGGTTATCGAATTGTTCGACCCGGTCAGTTGGTCGTAAATACGATGTGGCTCAATTACGCGGGACTTGGCGTTTCCGAATACGAGGGTCACGTCAGTCCCGCGTATCGAGCATACGATTTTGTTCCTGAAGTGGAACGCCGCTACTTCCATCACCTTCTTCGCAGCGATTTGTATGTAAAAGGCTACACTCGTCTTCTTACTGGCATAAGGCCGAACTCGCTCCAAATGGGTCGGGACGATCTGATGGATTTCCCCGTCTTGGTGCCGCCTCAATCAGACCAAACTGCCATTGCGACTTTCCTCGACCGGGAGACGGCGAAGATTGACGCGCTGGTGGACGAGCAGCGCCGCCTGATCGTGCTGTTGTGTGAAAAGCGTCAGGCGGTCATCAGCCATGCCGTCACGAAGGGTCTGAACCCCGAAGCCCCCTTGAAACCATCTGGCGTGGACTGGCTGGGCGACGTGCCGGAAGGGTGGGAGGTAACGCCCCTAAAACACATGTGCTCCCATGTCGTTGATTGTCTGCATACCACACCGACCTACGACGGAGTGTTGCTTTACCCCGCAATTCGAACAGCTGATGTCGAACGTGGCTGTCTAAAGCTTAATCAGGCACGGTTGGTTTCTGAGGAGGTTTATCTGGAGCGAATCCAGAGATTGCGACCTCAAGAAAACGACATTGTCTACTCGAGAGAGGGGGAGCGCTTAGGTCTCGCTGCTCTCGTTCCGTCTGGAGTAGACCTCTGCCTGGGGCAGCGAATGATGATGTTTAGGGTTCGGGATGGTCTAGATCCTACTTTCGTTATGTGGGCACTCAACAGCGACTCGATTTACGAGCAAGTTGTTGAGCGGAACCTTGGATCAACGTCGCCTCACGTTAATATAGGTGATGTCGTTAATTTCCGGCTGGCAATTCCCAGCCTGAGCGAACAGCGTGCGATTAGTTCGTTTGTCACCACACAGACAGAGAAAATCGATGCGACTATAGCCACGTCGCAATCCGCGATTGCTCTCCTGCAAGAACGCCGAGCCGTGCTCATCTCGGCTGCGACCACCGGCAAGATCGATGTCCGTCGCCTGGCCACAACAGAAGTAGAGGCGGCATGAACGGCTCAAGTATCGGCAAGCTGAGCAGGGTATCTCTGCGCGAGGTGTGGAGGCATGAGGCCTACGACTTCACTCAGTGGCTTCAGGCAAATATCGATGTGTTAAACGAAGTGCTACCCTTCACGCTGGACAATGTCGAACGCGAACGAGCAGCCGGATCCTTCAGCATTGATCTAGTGGCCGAGGATGACGGTGGTGGCAAGATCATCATCGAAAACCAGCTTGAAAAGAGCAACCATGACCATCTGGGCAAGCTAATCACATATCTGACCTCAATGAACGCCCGCCGTGCGATTTGGATCGTCTCCGAACCCCGGCCCGAGCACGTCGCGGCAATGACTTGGCTCAATGACAACTCAAGCGCCGATTTCTACATGGTGAAAGTGGAAGCTGTGCAGATCAATGACTCTGCTCCCGCCTGCCTAATGACTCTGCTAGTGGGACCAGCCGACGACAAGTCAGAGATTGCCCGGACCAACAAGGAGTTTGCGGACCGTTATGACCTACGACTCCAATGGTGGACACGGCTAGTGGAGCGGCCGAATGCTCGTCTGCATGCGCACATCACGCCGGGAAGTTATTCATGGATCGGCACCAGCGCCGGCATTCGAGGATTGAACCTCAATTATGTTGTTGTTCAGGACCAAGCGGGGGCTCAACTCTACATTGATCGCGGCAAGGATGCAGAGGCGGAAAACTTGGCCATCTTCGAGCGTCTTGCGACGCACCGGGCCGAGATCGACAGCGCCTTTGGTGGCGAACTGAACTGGGAACGGATGGAGACAAAGCGGGCCTGTCGCATCGGGGCGGTGGTTGCGGGCGGCTACAAGTCTCCCGGGGAGCAGTGGGATGCAATACAGGCGGAGCAAGTCAGCGCGATGAACCGGCTCGAGGCGGCGCTTCGCCCTCACCTCAAACCGCTGCAGCTGGCAAAGTAGACCAATATGAACCTGCACCGTGAAGTAAATCTAGAGCGCTTCATTTGCGGCCGAATGGCGGGAGCGGGCTGGCTGCATAATGATGGCGACGCAGCCCACTACGACCGAGGCCGGGCGCTGTTTGCGCCTGACGTAGTGGCTTGGATGCAGGCCAGCCAGCCCAAGGCTTGGGAGGTGCTGACAAAGTCCCACGGCACCGCCACCGAGACTATGCTGCTGGACCGTATCCGCAAGCAGCTTGACGACCGAGGCACGCTGGACCTGCTGCGCTTTGGTGTCGAGCTGACCGGACTGCGTGCGCCGCTGAAGCTGGCGCAGTTCCGCCCGGCCATGGGGATGAATACCGACCTGCTGGCCATGTATGACGCGAACCGGCTGCGCGTAGTGCGCCAACTGCGCTACTCCCGCGCAAACGAGAACAGCATCGACCTGGTCCTGTTCCTGAACGGCCTACCCATCGTCACGGCCGAGTTGAAGACCGACTTTACCCAAAGCGTTCAGGACGCGGTCGATCAGTATCGCTTTAATCGCCACCCTGCGCCCAAGGGGCAGGGGGCCGAGCCGCTTTTGTCCTTTCCCGGCGGCGCGCTGGTCCATTTCGCGGTCAGCGACAGCGAGGTGATGATGACCACCCGTCTGGTCGGGGCTGAGACGCGCTTTCTGCCCTTCAACAAGGGCGATAACGGCGGCGCGGGCAACCCGGTCAACGAGCTTGGCCATCGCACATCCTATCTGTGGGACGAGATCTGGCAGCCGGACAGCATGTTGGAGATCGTCGGCCGCTACATCGTCCCTGTGCGTGACAACAAGAAGAAGCTGACCGGCGCGATCTTTCCGCGCTTTCATCAGTTGGACGCGACCCGCAAGCTGCGTGCCAAGGTGCTGGAGGAGGGGCCGGGCGGCCGCTATCTGATCCAGCATTCGGCGGGGTCGGGCAAGACGAACTCGATCGCGTGGACGGCGCATTTCTTGGCCGATTTGCATGATGACCAGGACCGCAAGCTATTCGACTCCGTGCTAGTCGTGTCCGACCGCAACGTGATCGACGCGCAACTGCAGGACGCAATCTTCAGCTTTGAGCGCACGACCGGCGTGGTGGCGACGATCACCGGCGAGACGGGATCGAAAAGTGCGGCCTTGGCCGAAGCGCTGGCGAGCGGCAAGAAGATCGTGGTCTGCACGATCCAGACCTTCCCCTTTGCACTGGCAGCAGTGCAGGAGTTGGCGGCCTCAAAGGGTAAGCGCTTTGCGGTGATCGCCGACGAGGCCCATTCCAGCCAGACCGGTCAGGCCGCCGCTAAGCTGAAGGAGGTGCTGTCGGCCGAAGAGGTCGCTGCGATGGAGGATGGCGGCGAAGTTAGCGCCGAGGATCTGCTGACCGCCCAAATGGCCGCGCGAGCCAGCTCTTCGGGCGTGACCTACATCGCCTTTACCGCGACGCCTAAGGCCAAAACGCTGGAGCTCTTTGGCCGTCGCCCCGATCCGTCTCTGCCAGCCAGCAGCACGAACTTGCCTGAAGCCTTCCACGTCTATTCGATGCGACAGGCAATCGAGGAGGGGTTCATCCTCGACGTGCTGAAGAACTACACGCCTTACAGCCTGGCTTTCCGCCTCGCGAATGAGGGCCGCGAGATGGACCAAGCCGAGGTAGAACGTGACGCGGCGGTCAAGGCGCTGATGAAGTGGGTGCGCCTGCATCCCTACAATATCAGCCAGAAGGTTCAGGTCGTGGTCGAGCACTATCGTTCTATGGTGCAGCCGCTGCTGGATGGAACCGCCAAGGCGATGGTCGTTGTCGGTAGCCGTCTTGAGGCGGTGCGCTGGCAACTTGCGATCCAAGACTACATCAAGTCGAAGGGCTATAACTTGGGAGCGCTGGTGGCGTTCTCGGGCGAAGTGAAGGACGCAGAGACCGGTGGCGATCCGCTGACTGAGACCAGCGATATCCTCAACCCCGGACTAAAGGGCCGTGATATCCGCGATGTCTTCGCGCTGCCTGAGCACCACATCCTGCTGGTCGCCAACAAGTTCCAGACCGGCTTCGATCAACCCTTGCTGTGCGGGATGTATGTGGATCGGCGGCTGGCCGGCATTCAGGCCGTGCAGACGCTATCGCGTCTGAACCGCGCTTATCAGCGGGGTCCGATCGTCAAGGACACCACCTATGTCCTGGATTTTGTCAACAGCAGCGAGGACATCCTTGCCGCGTTCCGGACGTATTACGAGACAGCAGCGCTTGCTGACGTGACCGATCCGGACCTCGTTTATGACATGCGGGCCAAGCTGGATGCCCAAGGCTTCTACGACGAGCATGAGGTCGATCGCGTGGTCCGGGTAGAGATGAACCCCAAAGCGACCCATGCCGATCTTTCCGCCGCCATAGCTCCCGTCGCCGATAGGCTGCTGAAGGCCTATGCAGCCGCGCAGGCCGCTCGAAGAGAGGCCCTAGAGTCGGGGCAAGAGCGGCAGGCCCAAGATGCACTGGATCGGATGAGCGCGCTGCTGCTCTTTCGCAACGACATGGCGACCTTTGTGCGTGTCTACAGCTTTCTGTCCCAAATCTTCGACTACGGAAACACGGCCATCGAAGCCCGCAGCATCTTCTTTCGGAAGTTGATCCCGCACCTGGAATTTGGGCGGGAGCGCACCCAGATCGATCTCTCGAAGGTGGTTCTCACCCATCACAAGTTGGCCTCCAAGGGCCAGCAGCGACTGTCCATGAACGGCGAGGCAGAATTGCTGAAGCCCCTTGTCGAGGCAGGCAGCGGCAGCCTTCAGGACAAGGAAAAGGCTCGCCTAGACGAAATTCTTGAGCGTGTGAACGATCTATTCCAAGGGGAGCTATCCGATGGTGACCAGCTCGTTTACGTCAACAACGTCATCCGCGGGAAACTGATGGAGAACGAGGCTCTAGTTCAGCAGGCCGCACACAACTCGAAAGAGCAGTTCTCCAGTTCTCCGACACTGAAGCAAGCCATCGTCGACGCAATTATTGATGCGTTTGACGCCCATGCGATCATGAGCAAACAAGCGCTCGACTCTGAGCAAGTTCGCGACGGCATTCGAGACATCTTGCTGGGCCCAGCGCAGCTATATGAGGCACTTAGAGCGAATGGGCGAGATACTCCTGTTAGCTATCTTTAGAGACAGAAGCGGCGCCGCTCGGCTTTGCCGCCATTAGACTAAAATAAAATGATATTGCTAAGTCAGAAAAGGACGTTTGTGAGTGAAAGCGATAGAAACCCCAGAAGAATTTCTAAATCTTATATCAGAGAGAGCGCTTGTCTCTATCGTTTAAGATGATGGTCTTAGTCCAAGCGTGATTGGTGAAGTTCTTGCCTCTTGGAAAGGTTTCAATAATTTGTCGAAAAGTCGGTGGCATCTTATTTTTCCGATTGCTAGTGTTCTGAATCTGACGCTTGCTACCTGTTCCCGCGGATACCATCGAGTGCATCGAGCGCTCGCCGTTCACGG
>NZ_JAPTYD010000054.1 GCF_026913015.1 Paracoccus benzoatiresistens | reverse complement strand
CGCCGCCTGATCGAAGCCAATTTCACATGCCCGGAGCGCGCTGCCAGGGAATTCCTACCACATTCGCGACACGACCGGCGCTTGGCGCCTTTCGAACTACCGGAAAGTCGTACGGCCATGATGAGGCCCTCCATAGCTTACAGACAGAATGGTCTACTGCAGCCTTTTGAACATGGGTTCCGGACGATCACTTTGCATCGGGCAAGCCGGCACGAACTCGCAACACCATGGGACGGCAGGAAAGAAAGACGGCCCGCCGGTGACCCCTTCACCCCTCCTCAGCAGTCGGTGTTCACTCTCTTTCTTCCCTCTTTGTCGTCATAACGAACAAATGGGCATCGCCTGAAACCCCTTGGATAAGCGTGAGACCGCATGCTGCCCGGCAAGCCGTCCAACACGACGCTTGGGGTTGAGCAGTTGGTTCCGGCCTCAAATCCTTTTCCCGGGGAAAAAAGGCAGGCTCAAGGAGAGCAGTGATATCCCTCACAAAAGTGCCCAAAATTTTTCTGCAACGCAGAAATCTTCCTTCGATAATCGGCCTATTTCAGTCTATATTCGTCTGTACCCCTTATAACTGCCCTGCTTTCTGGTTATGTTGCATTGCAGCAGACATTCGGCGAATCCTCTTCGGATGATCCTGCTTGAGCTTCCTTGAGCAACCAGTATGTGACGTCTCCGCATTTCGGTGGAGCCTTTGTCGCTGGCTTCGGGTTCAGGGAAGCATATCCGGAAGATATTTCCATGACTCTCCGTCAAACGATCCAAGCTGCTCCTGAAAAAGCCGCCGTTCTGATCACGAAGCTGTCCGCGACTTCGAACCAAGCGGTGAAAACCCGCGAAAGTCTTTACGCGGAACTGGGCGACGAACTGTCCCGTTATGTCGAGATCGAGGAGCAGCATCTTTTGCCCCTGCTGCGCAAGCATCCCGAGACCAAGGACCTCGCCGTCAGCGCCTTGAAGGGCAACAAGGACCTGCGCGCTTCTCTCGAGAAGCTGTCGGGTCTGCCGAAGGACAATGATGCATTCCTTGAAACGCTTGCCGAACTGAACAAGGGCTTCCAGCAGCACGTCCGCAACGAGCGCAAGGAGCTTCTCCCTGCGGTTCTCAAGGTGCTCAGCGATGAAGAGGCAGCCACTGTGGCCGCCAACATCGAGGGTGTCGTCAAGGACGCCGAGACCGCGAAGCGCGACGAAAAGCGCGACGAGCGGCGGGAACAGGCAGAGCAAGCCGAGCGCCGGGCCGAGAAGGCGGCACAGGCTGCCGCAGCCGAGCGCGCCGTCGTGCAGGCTCAGAAAGAGGCGGAGCGCGTTGCCCGTGAGGCGACCGAGAAGGTTTCCGATGCAATGGAACGTGGCGCGGCCGCCGTGCAGGATCGGGCGCGACAAGTCACCGAAACTCTCACCGAACGCGCCCAGCAGGTCGCCTCCGATACTCAGGAGGCGATGACGATCTACAGCGAATCGTCACGAAAAATGGCCGAGGGCGTGCAGGTTGTCGCTGCGACCTCAGCCGTCTCGATGCAGGCTTTGTCGGACGTCTCCTCCGCCTGGACGGCCTGGTTCGAGAAAGCCACTCGCGCCAATGCCGAAGCAGCGCAGAAGCTGTTCCGCGCCACGTCGGTGAAGGATGTCGCGGAGGCCCAACGGGAGTTCGCCACCAGCACCATGCACAACTGGATGGAGCGGCGCACGGCGATGCTGCAGATCGCGCAGCGCAGCTCGGAGCAGGCGTTGAGCCCGCTTCAGGCCCGTCTCAACGAAACGGCGTAACTGCGCGAGCTCGCAAGGCGGCACCACTGCGCCAAACGGCGGCGCAGCACTCCGCTGTAGCACCGGGACGAAGCCGGCGACGCGTGTCGCCGTGCTTTCCCGTCTTCTGGTTGACCAAGGATGAACACATTGATGATAGCCGGAACATACGCCTGGGCCGATCTGGCAAAGGCCAGCTCCAATATGATGAAGACCAACATCCGCGTGAAAGAGATGATGATCGCCTCGGGCAGCGTCATCGGATCGCGCATGACGACCATGGGCGACGCGGCCTGCCGTCCCGCCCAAGGAGATTATGCAGAGATTGCCGGCATGATGCAGGAGAAGGTGGTAACCTTCGCGAAGGTCAACCAAGCCCTTGTCAAGCAATGGTCGGCAATGCTGGCGGACGCTGCGGAGCAGGCGCAGCATCTCCGCCATCTGATGCTTGGTGGAAGACCATTGAGCATAGGGGACATGTCCGGGCTCGCGGATCGCTGGATCGCGCATGGTACGCGCATGATCACCCGCACCATGGACACGGGTGGACTGGCCCTGGCGCCTGTCCATCAACAGGCCACAGCCAACGCCCGGCGCCTGCGCTAGCAGGGTCCACGACCGATACGGTTGTATAGCACGTGCCGCCTCGCCTTTGCTGGCGGGGCTTTTACATGAGCGGTAAGTTCCCTTTGATCCTGGAAACGGGCGGGAAGCGGCCCTACCTCAATTGTCTCCGCCTGCACTTGGCTGAGTGCTGTGGGCGGCAACGCCTTCAAGGACATCCATCATGCTCATTCGCTTCGGTTTCGAGATCGGCATCAGCACGCGAGGTCCGCTGCCGCTGATCCTCGCGCTGTCACCCCACCCGTCCGTCACGGGCCGCATCCTGGGCGCCAACAAGATCATGACGGAGCCGCCGGTGCCAGTCGAGGAGTTCCTGGATTCCTTCGGTAATCGCCGGGCACGGCTGACAGCACCGCCCGGACATTGCAGGCTGTGGTCGGATGACGTGATCGAGATCGACGGAGAGCCTGATGTCTTCGAATGGAGTGCCCGACAGCACGAGGTCGCACACCTTCCTCCCGAGACGCTCCTCTTTCTGACAGCCAGCCGCTATTGCGAGTCCGACATGCTGTCACAGCAGGCGTGGGATCTCTTTGCGGGAACAAGGCCTGGCTGGGCGCGCGTCCAAGCGATCTGCAACTTCGTCCACAATCATCTGACCTTCGGATACAAGTTCGGGCGCCCTACCAAAACCGCAGTCCATGCCATGTCCGAGGCGACCGGGGTCTGCAGGGACTTCGCGCACCTGGCCATTTCGCTGTGTCGCGCCATGAACATTCCGGCGCGCTATGCCAGTGGCTATCTTGGCGATATCGGTGTTCCGCCATCCGGACCGGGCGACTTCTGTGCCTGGTTCGAGGTCTATCTGGAGGACCGCTGGTATACCTTCGATGCACGCTACAACACGCCGAGGATCGGGCGCATTCTGATGGTCCGCGGGCGCGACGCCGCGGACGGGGCGATGATCACCTCCTTTGGAGCCTACAAGCTGGAGATGTTCCGCGTCTGGACGGACGAGCTTCCCGAAACCATGACACATTCGGACGTTCTGAAAGAGCTGGAACACCTGCCTGAGGCCCCTGCACTGACCTTGGCCATGGCGGGCTCGTCCTGACAGTTACGGCATAGGAGAGAGCAAATGGCGTTCGTGGTACTTCATCTGGATGAGCCTGGACGATCGGCGAGCAGGATTGCCATCGCGATCCATCACATCATCTCCGTGCGAGAAGTGGCGGACGACGCAGGCACGGAGATCAAGCTGACCGATGGTACGCTGGTCAACGTGACCGAGCCTTTCAAGATCATCATGGGGGATCTCGCCCGGGTCGCAGTGTCCTCGGGCGCCCATGAGCAGACGTGATCGGTCGGGCGGGCTCGCGCAAGAGCGAAACGATGACTGCCGCATGTTCACGTTCTGCCCGGACCCCAGCTCCTGTCTGGCTTTGGAACGGCGCTGGTGGCTGACTACCCTTTTTCCGATGCATGCCAAGGCAGTGGCTTTCAGGCCCGCGCACCTCGGACTGCTGCCTCCATGCTCCGCGTGCCTTTAGCATGCGTCCTTCTTCCTCGTGCGATCAGACGCTTATGCGATAGTTCCGGAAGCCCCGATGTAATCCAGTCGAACAGGCTCCATATCTTTCAGGTCACGACAGACTGTTCTGCCTGTGACTTATGGAGGACCCCGGATGGGGACCCTGCGCCCAGCCGACAATCAGAGCATCCAGCCACGCGATCCCCAGCGGGACGATGGCGATCCCGGACGCCTGCAGGATCGGGAGGACGCCGATACCTGGCAGAAGCCGGATGACGAAGGCGTAGCTGAACAGAAAAGCCGTTTGCCCGAATAGGGCTGCATCCAGTTGCGGGCGTCAACGGTTTGGGCGGGGTCCGACCCCGCCTTTTTCAAATATGGAGGAGGATGGACATGGAACTGACGCATGAACGCTGGGCGATAGAACGCAAGTCTCTCCAGGAAGCCATTGCCACGGCCGAGCGCAGGGACCCGCAGGGACTGCTGGCGGAGGCTTTCAGACGCGCCCTCGCGTGGTTGGAAAGGCATCCAGCGGGAAAAAAGCCAAACGACGCGCAGATGCAAGCCTGAGGTCATGAGCCCGGCACAGGCCGCCCGCCAACAAGATCGTTGCGCCACAGCGACCCGAAACGGGCTGTGCCCGCCGGCCCACAGCCACACCCGTTTGCTGTCCGGGTTCGACTTCGCCCGTCATTGCAGCGGCGGTGCCCCTGCAAGGAGATCACCATGACCATGCGCTCTTCTACCTCGCTCGTGGAATTCAGGCATCCTTTCGACGTGCCCGGCTCCCGCGCGCAGCTCCCTCCCGGCCGTTATGAGGTTCTGGTCGAGGAAGAGTTGCTCGAGGGTCTCAGCTTCGCCGCATACAAGGAAACAGCGGCTTATCTGATGATCTATGGAAAGGGACATAATTCTGGGCCGACGGAGATGCGACCAATTTCATCGGCCTATCTCACCCTGGCCCTGAAGCGTGACGCCGAATTGGACACCGCGGTTGAAGATGGCCTGGTACCTCCCCCTGACATGGTCCTTTCGGGTGAAGGTGGGTCAGCCTTTCAGGACATGCAGGCACCACTGCAATCGCAGAAGGCCGTGACTGTCGGCAGCAAGATCAAGCGGTGGATCCAGACGGTGACGTCGACTTTGCCGCGCTGACTCTTCTTCACATCCTCCCGAGGCAGCGCCGTTCAGCCGAATGGCGGCTGGCGAGAAAGGTAACTTGTTTCATGATACCGACCGTCAAAACTCAGCAGTGGTCCTTGCCTCGGAGGATCGGCCTTCTGGCGGCCATGGCCGCATCATTCGCTTTTCCGGTGCTCGCCCAGACCGGCGCCGGCCCGATACCGGAGAATGCCCAACCGCGCAGTTATGGCGATGGCTGGGACTGCAACTTCGGCTACCGGCTGGAGGACGCGGAGTGCGTGAAGGTCGAGGTCCCCGCAAACGCTTACGCGACCGGACGATCCTACGGAGCGGGCTGGAGCTGTCACCGGGGCTATGAAGAGGTCGGTGGAACGTCCTGCAATCCGGTCCTTGTGCCCGCCAATGCCTTTCTCAAGTCGTCGGGCTACGACTGGCAATGCGAACGGGGGTTTCAGGAGCACCAGGACGGTTGCGTGCCCATCGACCTGCCTGATCACGCCTATCTGACGGACGATCCTTTTGGATCCGGATGGATGTGCGATCGCGGTTTCACGGCGGAAGAAGACAACTGCATCGCCATCACGGTGCCAGAGAACGGCTACCTGACCAACGCCAAGTATGGCGATGCGTGGTCTTGCGAGAGGGGCTTCGTTCAAGTGGACGGACGGTGCGATCCCGTTGTCCTTCCCGCGAATGCCTTTATCGATCCCGACTCATACGGGCCAGGATGGCGCTGCGTGCGTGGATACGAAGCAGATGATCAGGACAGCGCCTGCGTCGCGATCGACCTCCCGGAGAACGCACATATGGATGACTCCGGCAATCGCTGGCAGTGTGACTCAGGCTTCCAGCTTTCGGACGGGGCGTGCGTTGCTGGACAATGATACGTTTCGTTCCGGCCTCCTGAGTGATCCGGCCTGCACCAATGTATCGACACTCGCGTTCACGGCTGCGGCTCGCAACTGAGGGGTGCAGCCCGTCTTGCTCGTAAAGACGACTGCCATTGCTCTAGGTGCTCGATACTGTCGTAGCGATTACGCCTCTTGCTCACATAGCCGTTTGGATGGGCACCACTGCGTTTAACAATGACAGCAAGACTGCAACCACGAGCCTTGATTGCGTCGGAACGCCCGCCATCGCATCGCAACCTGTTCCGGAGGAGCCGAATTGACCGCTTCAATCAAGACAACGGCCGTCTTCACTCGGCCCTTCGAACTTCCGGGGTTCAATGAAGTCCTTCCGGCCGGTGAGTACGAAATCGAGGCCCAGGCTCCCGAGCCCTTGGACAGGATCGAGCCCGGCACTTGGCTGTCAGTCGTACAGGTGCATCTCCATGCCCGTCCCTCGTATCCCGGCCTCAGCCGGGCATTGACAGTTCCGCTTGCCGAACTTGAACGGGCGATGGCAAGGGACAAGCTGACCGGCAAGGCACTGGCGGATTTCTTTCTTGAAGAGATGCTGGCTGACCCGATGATCCGGCTCGTCATGAAGGCAGACCATGTGGAGGAAGGCGAACTCCGCGATCTCTACGCGGGCGTGTCAAAACCGCGGACTGATCCTACCCAGAATGATTAAGAGGGCGCCTCACCTCTGTAACAGCTTCCATGTTGATCAAGGTCCGAGTCCTTGCGTTTCGCCCTGCTCCGCACCGCTTTGTCTCATCGCTGGCAGGCATTTCGAAGGGGAAGACCGTCTTTTCTGCATCAGAACTGGCCGTCATCACACCACCATGGGCTTTCGCAATCTCGGACGCAATATAGAGGCCGAGACCGAGTCCCTCTCGGTGCGGTTCATTTTCCAACTTGCTGAAGGCGGTAAACAGTTCCGGGATACGGTCCGCCGAAATTGGTCGCCCTTCATTCGCCACCTTCAAGCGAAAGACCCCATAGGTTACGCTCGCCGCAACGTGGATGGGCCGGTCAGATGCTTCGTGCGTGATGGCATTACCCAGCAGGTTGGAGAGCAATTGCGCGATGCGGGCGCGATCGCAATGCAATCAGAATATCTATGGAGACATCAATCTGCTGGTCAGGTGCAATGGTGCGGAACTCGGCGACAATTAGTTCCAGTGCCTCTGCAAGCCTGTGATCGGATTGCCGGTCCAGCACAATGCCACCACCCAGCCCATTACTCTTACTGCGTCACAAAGTTTGGGCCGAGCCTCGCAGGCGGATTTGTTGTGATAGACTGCTGGTTCATAGCGATGGGTGGACGGCACGGAAGGCAGCGTGGCAAGCGCGTTCGACGCGTATGTGGAAGCCTTGATTGACGTGATCGGGCATGTGGATCGTGCGGAGCCTCTTCGAGATTATTGCACAGGGTTGATGATGCCAGTGAAGCGCAAAAGCGTGGAGCCGTTGGCAGCGGTGACGGCTCCGTCGTGTGTTTCAGCCAAGCATCAGTCCCTTTTGCATTTTGTGGGACAAGCACCTTGGTCAGACGAAGCGTTGATGGGGCGCGTTCGCGATTGGGTCTTGCCCCGCATGATCAAGGGCGGTGGCCTGATCACGGCCTGGATCATCGATGACACAGGCTTTCCCAGAAGGGGCAACCATTCCGTTGGTGTCGCCCGTCAATATTGCGGAAAACTCGGTAAGCAGGACAATTGCCAAGTCGCGGTCAGCCTTTCCATTGCGAACGGGCCACGAGCTTGCCGATAGCGTTGCAGCTTTACCTTCGAGAGATCTGGCTGGATGATCCAGAACGTCGGAAAAAAGCAAAGATACCAGACAAGATTGTTTTCCAAACCAAGCCTCAGATTGCAATCGATCAGATCCGCGCTGCGGTCGCTGCACAAACGCCGCTGGGCATTGTGCTTGTCGATGCAGGCTACGGCGCGGATGGCGGGTTCCGCCGAAAATTGACCGACTTGGGACTGGTCTATTCGGTAGGCGTGCAACCAACCCTCAGTGTCTGGCGGCCGGGCGAAGGGCCGTCGCCACCCAAAATCGGGAGCGGCAAGGGTCGACCACCCAAGCTGGTGCAGCGAAGCAAGGATCATAAAACCGCTCTCAGCCAAAGCGCTCGCGCAGGGTCTGCCTGCCGATGCGTGGAAGACCATCACATGGCGCGAGGGCAGCAACGTCGCGTTGACATCACGCTTTGCTGCCGTGCACCTGCGGGTCGCGTCCAGAGACTATAACCTCACCCAGCCACGACCCAAGGAATGGCTTCTTGTCGAATGGCCTGATGGTGACAATGAACCGCTCAAGTATTGCCTTTCCACGTTACCGGAAACAACGACATTATACGAACTTGTCGCCGCGACGAAGATGAGGTAACGGATCGAACGTGACTGTCGCGACCTCAAGCAGGAACTGGGACTCGGCCATTACGAAGGAAGGGGCTGGCGAGGATTTCATCATCACGCCAGTCTGTGCATAGCCGCCTATGGATTTCTTTTCTCCGAACGGGAGAGGATTTCCCCTCAAGACTTGCCGCGACCAAAAACTGCGAAAAACCATAAGCGCCCGATTTCCGCCCCAGTCTGACCGTAGTATGCTCAGCCTATGGAGATTGATCGGGACAAGATCGACGAGGCCGTTCTGGCGCTGCTGTGGTTGACGCTGCATGACGAGCGGCACGCGTGGAAGGGCTTTGACTGGGACGTTCTGGAGCGGTTGCATGCCCGGGGTCTGATTGCCGATCCGGTCAACAAGGCAAAGTTAGTCATCCTGACCGATGAGGGGATGAGGCAGTCCGAAGCACTCTTCCGGGCGCTGTTTACGCGGCCTCGGTCTTGACCGTGCCCATTGGCGCCCAGTTCCAGGGCAGCAATTCGCCGAGAGGGTTGTTCATAGGATCGTGAATGCGGTCCTGGATATCGGCAAGATAAGCCTGCGGATCGAGTCCGTTCATCTTTGCCGTTTCGATCACCGTCAGGGCGCGGGCGAGCGTTTCGCCGCCCGCGTCCGAGCCTGCAAACAGCCAGTTCCGTCTGCCGACACCAATTGGCCTCAGGGCACGCTCGGCCGCATTGTTGTCAATCGCAACGCGCCCGTCCTCGAGAAACAGCGTGAGGGCAGACCAGCGGCTCAGCCCGTAGCGGAAAGCCTTGGCCAGATCGCTTTTTCCCGGGATGCGCGTCAGCTGCTTTTCGGCCCAGTCCCGGAAGGCGTCGATCTTGGGCCTGGTTTCCTTCTGGCGCAGGGCCAGCCGCAACTCGGCGGGCTTGCCGCTGATGGCGCGCTCGATATCGTAGAACTTGCCGATCCGGTCGAGCGCCTCGCGCGCGATTTCGGACTTCGTCGCTGTCCAGACATCATGGAAGTCACGGCGCAGATGCGCCCAGCAGGCGGCCTCGCGGAACTGGCTCTTGCCCTCCGGATCGGGGGCATAGAGCTTGGCATAGCCCTTGTAGCCATCGGCTTGAAGAATGCCGCCGGCCTGGCCCAGATGGCCGAGGACATGGTCTTCCTTCCAGTCCGGCGCGAACTGATAGACCGCGCCGGGCGGAGCCTTGCCTGCCCAAGGGCGCTGATCACGGACGTATGCCCAGATCCTGCCCTTCCTGACACCCTTGCCGAGCCCCTTGTCGCTCCTGCTGCGATCGAGGACCCGGATGGGCGTGTCATCGGCATGAAGCAGATCGCTGGCCATGATCTCGGCCTCGATCTTTTCGATCAGTGGTGCCAGGGCTTTCATCGCCCCGCCGCACCAGTCCACAAGCGTCGTGTCGGGGATATCAGCACCCATCCGGGCAAAGATCTCGTTCTGCCTGTAAAGCGGCACATGATCGTCGAACTTCGAGGTCAGGACATAGGCGAGCAGGTTCGGTCCCGCCATGCTTCGCGGGATCGGCCGGCTGGGTGCCGGGACCTGGACGATCTTCTCGCAGCGCCGGCAGGACTTCTTGATGCGCGCGATCTCGATGACCTTCAATTGCGCGGCGATCATGTCGATCAATTCACTGACATCTTCACCGATCACCCGCAGATCGCCGCCGCAGTCGGGGCAATTCTCGCCGGGGTCATACGTGCGACGTTCGCGCGGCGTGTCCTTCGAGACCTTCGGGCGGCGGCGTTTGGTTTCCTGGGGTTCAGCCGGTTCCAGGGCCTGTGCTTCCGTGTCCGGCTCCTCCTCGGCAGCGGGCGATGGGTCATTCGCCTCGGCCAGAGCCAGCTGCAGGTCTTCCAGCGCCATTTCCAGGTGCTCGAGCTCGATCTTTTCCGAACTGGCTCCGAACTTCTGCTTCTGCAACTTGGCAATCCGAACCCGCAGCGCCTGAACCAGCAGTTCATGCGCGCGCAAGCTGGCCGACATCTTCTGATTTTCTGCCTGCAACGCGGCAATGATCGCCTTCAAGGCGGCAGGATCATTGGGCAGTGACGTGGCCGTTCCGGACATGATGATGGATACCATGTCCCCATGTTGAACACCACAAAAACACGCAATTACAGAAAGATAAATCAGCCGACCCGGACTGGTGGCGCACCCCAGTCCGGCCGCCTCCAGCCGATTCCCTCCCACAGCATGGCGAGCTGCGCCGATGTCAGACGCGCTGCCCCGTCCCTGCTGCTCGGCCAGGGAAAGCGCCCGCGTTCCAGCACCTTGTAGTAAAGGCAGAAGCCCTGGCCATCCCAATACAAGAGCTTCAGCCTGTCTCCCGATCACGTTTCATAATGCACCTCTTGTGTTAAAATCCAGGCAGAGGCATGGACATGTCTGCCATCTTATCAGGGGCTTGCTGTGGACGGCGGGCAGCAATTTCCTGCAATCCCATCCGCACCGCCTCGGTCTCCAGCGCGTCAACCGGTATTTTCCAAGGCGCGGAATACATGATCTGCGTTGCAGGCAGAGTTTGCGACCGGATCAGCTTGTGCACCGAAGCGACGCACACGCCGAGCCGCTTGGCGGCAGCGTGGACCCTCAATGTCTTCGGGACCTCGGCATCAGGATCATAGGGCGGGATCGCGAGCATGTCGCGCAACTCCGCGACACGAACGGTTGTCCATGTCTCCCCATCCTCGGTGCGGCAACGCATCCGATTGAGGGTGACGGCTAGTTCCCTGTCAGGCCAGTGTCCAGCAAGCTTGCGAAGGACCTCCCGGGCTGTGAGTGGGCGGCCTGACGGGAACCGACCCGTTTTGCGACGGGCCAGTCTGACCTCGGTATGGCGTCCGCCGATCCAATGAATGAGCAGAATGAACTCGTTCTCCTCCGCGTCGATGTCGATTACGACCTCCTCGATCAGTAGCCTGACCAGACGTTGTCTCGCGCGGGCATCGGTTCCAGCTGCGTTCCAGACGGACGGCAGATCCGTAGCAAGCCGCATGAGAACGGCGGGATCGACCCCGGGCTTGGCGCAGTTCTCCGCGCCCAGTGCCGCAAGCTTGTGCTCTACCGCCGCCACCCGCTCCAACGCCGCGTTCCAGCGTGCCTCCAAGGCCCGGGCGACATGCCGTTTGGCGGGATCGACGTGCTCGTAGCGCCGCTCCGCCAGTTCCGCCGCATTTCGGGCCTCGTCGAGTTCCTTCTCAACCGCAAGCCGGACGGTCTCCTGCGCCTTGGCGGCCTGCTGCCCCGCCAAAAGGGCGGCCTGCACGGCCTGCCCCGAGACCGCCTCGAGAAGCTGGCTGGCAACAAGTGCATCGATACCTCCCCCGCCGGCACCGATGCACAGACCAGCCCCGACATGCCCGTCATCGCCGCGGCACTGATAACGGTGCGACAGGTCGGTCCCTGTCTTATAGAACACCCGCATCATCCGGCCGCAACGCGCACAACGGGCCATGCCCGATAACACAGCCTGTCCGCCACGTCCCGATTTTCGGGCTGCGCGCTTCTGCATATGCGCGTTCTCTTCCAGCATGCGGCGGTTCTCCTCGTAGGCGCGCCAGTCGAGATATCCCTCTTGGTTGTCCTTGATCAGCACGCTCCAGTCCGCGATCGCCCGGTGATGACCGCTGGTCTTGCGCGCTTGCCCATCGACCACCCCTGTCCGGTTCCCGGTCCGCCCAAAGGCATAAGCGCCAGCATAGATCGGGTTGTGCAGCACCTGCATCACGCTGTGATAGGCGGGCTTGCGCCAGGCAATCTTGCGCAAGGCGCCGTTCCGCAGCGCCACCGGCAGATGGATATCCGCTGCACGTACCCACAGGAATACCTGCCGCCCGCTGCCAAGCTCGGAACTTGGCAAAGATGAGGCGGATAGCCTGCTGGACCCGCTCATCGGGATCCATCTCAATCCTGTCGTCCTCGCTCCAGCAGAAGCCCGGCGGAAGGGTGAAACGCAGTTCGCCCCGGCTCGCTTTCGCGTCTCGGGCTGCCAGTCCGCGCTGGCGAAGGAGGCTCAGCTCGTATTCCGACATGGTTCCCTTCAGCCCTAGCAGCAGCCGGTCGTTCATCAGGTGGGGATCGTAGACCCCTTCGGGTTCAACCACCAAGGCTCCTGTCAGGGGGCAGAGATCGATCAGGTGATGCCAGTCGCGGCCATTGCGGGCGAGGCGCGAAGCCTCGATGCAATAAACCGCTCCCACCGTCCCGGCACACACTTCCGCAACCAGGCGCTGTAAGCCCGGCCGCGCAATCTGACCGGAACCGAAGCGCCCCAGGTCCTCATCGATCACCCGGACCTCCGCAAAGCCCATGTCGCGGGCGGCTTCCGCCATCTGGTATTGCCGCTTTTGGCTCTCCAGGTTGCCAAGGACCTGGCTCATCGTCGACTGACGGACATAAACGATTGCACTGCAGGCGAGATGCTCAACGGTGATCTTTGCATGCATCATTTTGCGCGCCCTCTGCCATCTTGTTCGCAGCCACCAGCAGCAGCTCGGCCAAAGCCTCCAGAATGGGGGTGTCGCTGGTGCTACCGGGGGACGGTTCCGGCTGTCGTCCAATGGCAAGCAGAGCTGCTTGGGCTCCGGTTGCTTCGGCTGCGACAGGCGTTTGGGTCGGCAGGGCATGCGCTTCCTCTTCTGGAAGCAGTCTCCCAGAGCATGGAGCAACCTGAGCATGACGCATCAAATCCAAGGTTCGGGCGAGCGCATCCAAGGCTTCAAGCGCGACAAGAGGCGGTCCGCTGTCCAGCAGCGAACAGTAGGCAGGATCGCACATCCAAGGCGGCAAGGTTCGGAAAAATCCGGGTCGCTCTTCTACCAGGATCGAATCCGAGCCGTGTCGGCGGCCACCATCGCGGGCGTGCAGGACGCGGCCGAATAGTGGGTGCCACGGATACTCGATCCGCAAATCATGCAGTTTGTATGTAGAATGAAAGTCGATTGCCACACCGACCGCGGAACGCAAACACCGCACCGCCTGCCGGCCTCTGGCGCAGCTGATCCTGCGCCAGTGCCGCCAACCCATCGATGCCCTTGCGCATATCGGTTACCCCGCAGGCCAAGTAAACCGTACACCAGTGCAGGGCCCGATCATGCCGCCTCCACCACCCGGATCAACTGCGTCAACCAACTCGTCGGCCTGGTGCCAGCCCGAAATCGAGAGTGTCGATGGTGCTACAGGTGATCCATCGCTGTTCGGTTACGCGTGCAACAGCCGCAAACCGCAATCCAGCCGCCAGGCAGATTGTCTCGCGCATGGTCGGGATCGAGACATTGTTCCGGATGGCAATGATGTCACCGCGAAAATCATGCCTGTCGATCTTGGAAGCATGTCGATGAGGCTCGTTCACGGAACGTGTACTGGAATTGATCACGCGATAGCACCGTCCTGTGTGTTGACAGTCCTTACCCGTCAGAGAATCGGCACGTCCAGCAGACTGATGGTTGACCCCCGTGAGGAACAGACTGCCGTGACGCGGTGTTATGTCAAGTTACGATGCTTTCCAGAAACCCGGGTCGTTACGGCGCTGCCAGCGCGGCCGAGATATCTGAGGATCCCCTCGATGCCGGCACACGTAATCCTCGTCGCTGAAGACGAGCCCCTGCTTCGCATGTCCATGATCATGGCGCTCGAGGAGGCGGGCTTCGACGCCGTGGGCGCGCGCAATGCTCGGGAAGCCATCACCGTGCTTGAGATGCGCCCGGACATTCGCCTTATCTTCACGGATGTAGATATGGGCAAAGGAGAGGACGGCCTCTGGCTCGCATCGCAGGTTCGAGATCGCTGGCCACCTGTCCTCATCATCGTGACATCCGGCCACCACCATGTTTCGACCGAGATGATGCCGCAAGGAGCACGGTTCTTCGCCAAGCCATATTCCGTGGATCAGATTATCGGACAGATCCGTGAACTGGCAGCGTAGCAGCGTGAGCCTTGTGGGGCCGAACCATGCAGCGGCCCGCACCATGCAGGCTCTGGCAGCCTGCGGTTGATGTCCGCGCCAGCGAAAGATCGCCAGACCAGGTGTCTGCCCGTCCTTCGTCACGCGTTCCGCCTCTCTACCCAGTCCAGTTCCGCGCGACTTCGGACTGGGACGCCGCTGGTGGCGCCATCTTGTAACCTTATCAGCTGATAGACAGGTGGGCGGACTAAGCGGCGGCTTACGCAATCATCCCTAGCCATGCAGCACCTGCTGATCCTCGATCGGAATGCGCCTCAACTCTTGAAAGTGCCTTCCTTGCAGGTCCGCAGCCAAGAAAACGGCGCTATTTTCAACTGCTGAGCAAGGGCAGCCCAAGTTTGGCACTGGTGGACCGAGCCTATTTTCCCCTCTTGCGCGGTTTTGCAACAGGCGCCACCGGCGGCGCTGCCCGTTCCGCCGCCTCTCTTTGCAGTCGAACTAATTTGAGCCGTGCAATCTTCTGGTGTCGCAAGGCGGTTTCGGCCTCGATGATGTCGCGCGCCGCACGATCCGTGACAACAGCACGGGCTTCGTGTCGGCTTGGCTTGAAGAGCGCTTAGATCAACGCGTTTGGTATGAGACGTCTCGTGGAAAGCTTCGAACGCTAAGGAATGCCCCTGAGACTTGTCATCCCAGCCGCCCCCTTGCTGTCAGTTCTGTGGTCTGCAAAGGGGCGATACGATGGGCATGATGACGTTGTTTTGCCGGGAGTAGTCGTCCCAGTAACCTGCTAGTTCGTCCCGGATCTTGGGGTGCTGGGAGGCCAGGTCCCTGGTTTCGGCGGGGTCGGCCCTGAGGTCATAGAGCTGCCAGTCACCGCTGCCGAAGGGCGCGCAAAGTTGCAGGAGCTTCCAGTCTCCCTTGCGAATGGCGCGGTTTCCGAACAGCTCCCACCCCGTCCAGTCCGCGGCGTCATGCACCGGCTCGGACCCGCCGCCCAGGATCGGGGCGAGGGACTTGCCCTGAAGCGGCGCAACGGGGGCCTGATCGCTGGTGTCAGGATACGATACCCCGGCCAGATCCAGGATGGTTGCGGGAATGTCCTTCACATGGGCGAAGGCGTCCGAGGTGCGGGCGCCTCCGGCCACCCCATTCCCGGCGACGATGAGGGGAACGCGGATGCCACCCTCGGTCAGGAAGCCCTTGAACATGCGGAATGGACCGGCGCTGACCTGCGCCCATGCAGGCCCATACTGGATGAAGGTTCCCTTCTCTCCCCAGGTCTCGATCCGGGTGTTGTCCCAGGGCGGACCCATGTTCATCACGTTCCCCTCCGGTCCGTTGTCGGACATGAAGAAGATCAGCGTGTCGTCATAGAGACCGCTGGTCTTCAGATACCCGATCAGTTTGCCGATGTTGGAATCCATATGCTCGACCATTGCGGCATACAGTTCCATGCGGCGGGCGGATTCGCGTTTCTGCTCCTCCGACAAATCGTCCCAGGCTGGAACATTCGGAAGACGGGGAAAGACCGTGGCCTCGGGGTCCAGGATGCCCAGCTGCTTCATCCGCTCGATGCGGGCGGCGCGCACGGCGTCATAGCCCTGGTCATAACGGCCGCGATAGCGATCCCGCCAGTCGGGGGGCAGCTGGAAGGGATCATGCGGCGCCTGCAGCGCCAGATAGGCAAAGAAGGGCCTGCCCTCGTCGCGATGCTCGTCGATATTGGCGATGATCCCCTGGGTGTAATCCACGCTGGAATGGAAGCCCGGCCTCAGCGCCTTCAGCTGCTCGCCGTTGTAGGTGTATGTCTGGCGCTGCCCCTCGGCGCCCCACATGTCGTCCAGATGGCTGCCGCCACCCGGGATCAATGTCAGGTCGCGTTGAAAGCCGCGGGCGGCCGGCCATTGGTCCGGCTCCTCGCCCATATGCCACTTGCCGGCCATGAACGTGTCATAGCCCGCCTCGGCCAGCAGTTCGGACACCGGCGCCACGCGTTCGTTCAGATACCCCTCGTAGCCCGGGTTGCCGGTCTGGTTCGGCGCCATGAACTCGGCCATGTTGCCGAGCCCGGCCAGATGGTTGTCCGTGCCACTGAGCAGCATCGAACGAGAAGGCGAGCAGGTGGCGCTGGCCGTGAACTGGGTGAAGCGGACCCCTGTGGCGGCCAACGCGTCCAGGTTTGGGGTTTGAATTTCGCCGCCAAAGCTGCCGAGGTCGGCATAGCCTGCATCATCGGCCACGATCAGCAAGATGTTTGGACGCTTGTCCTGCGCGTGGGCCGCTCCGGCAGCAGCCAGGGCAAGCCCGAGCGCGAGCAAGCAGGATGCGACTGCTTGCAGGGCCAAGCGTGTGTGGAATGTCGGCATCAGGTGTCCTCTCAGGCGAGACCGGGGCTTCTGCTTGGATCGCGATCAGAACCGGTAGGTCGCGCCGAGGATGGGCCCCGAGAAGTCCATCGACGATTCACCGAAGTCCGTATCCCACGTGGCTTCGAGGTAACGATAGCCGCCTTGGAACTCCCACTGCTCGTTCAGGCGGTAGCCAACGGTCGCAAGGGCCTGCCAGCTGCGGCTGTCGCCGGTGCCGCCCGCGTCGAGAAAGAGCGTGCCGAAGGTCTTTTCGTTGAAGTCCATCCGAAAGCGTGCGGCGATCAGCGGATCGACCCAGTTCTTGTCCTGGTTGATGGTCTGGGTCGGTGCCGCCGCCCCGACAAGGGTCGTGTCGAGATCGATCCAGAATCCGCGAACCCCTGCTCCGACGTCGAAGGCCATGTTGGCAGTCTCATACGCCCGATAGGTGGCATAGGCGCTGAGGACGGTGATCTCGCTCTCGATCTGGGCGTCCGAGAAGAGCAGCCTCCGCGGCGTCGAGGCCTCGGCGGAGAGCTTGAAGTAGAGCAGATCGCTCATCACCCCCCAGGGCCCGTTGCGTGCCTCGACCGCACCCATGAACGCGAAGTCGAGATTGTCGAGAGCGTCGCTGAAACTCAGCTCGGCATCGACCTCGCCCTGGGGCGTGTCGGTGGTGATCCCCGTGTCGTTGAACCAGCCATAGGCGGTGATGCCATAGGACCAATCCCCGTCCTGCGCGAACGCCGCGCCACAGGACAAGGCCAGCAGAAGCGAACTGCCGACGATCCGAGTAAGACGTTCTGCAAACATGAGGAGCCCTCCGGGCAATGGCAACAGTGTTCTATTTAAGGCAAGACAGTGCAGCAGAGCAGTTGGGACGACGGCTTGAACCATATGGCAGGCCTATCTCTCGATGCTGGGCGCTTCATTGATTCAGATCAAGTCCAGCATGCGGTGGCAGGCAGGCCCGCATCCCGTGTTGCCTGCGCAACACGGATTTGATCGCTCCTCCGGTCATCCAGGGCCGCCGACCGTCAGCCGCCTTGCTGAAGAGCCAGGAGGTTCACGTTCCCCGGGTTCGCCGACAGGGCACGCCCAAGCGCAGCCTCTGCCGCGTCGGGGTCATTCATCGCCGCATGCAAGCGGATCACCATCATCCAGGCATCCACAAGCTGCGGATCCAGCGCCACTGCCCGTTCAAAGGCATCCAATGCGGCAGTGAAGTCCCGCGATTGCAGGGCGGCACCCCCCATCTGGAGATGGGTTTCGGGGAAATCCGCGCGCAGGTTCAGGGCGTCTTCCCACTCCGCCCGTGCGTCAGCGAGGTTCCGGGCTTGGGGTGATCCGGGCGGTAGCCGCACGTCGAGAAGCGCCTTGGCCGCCGCCTCGCGCACAGACCGCACAGGATCGGTCAGCAGCGGCTGGAGCACAATCAGTCGATCCGGCGCCGGAAGACTGCGCAGGGTTCCGGCGGCTGCGGCGCGCACCATCGGATCGGCATCCGGCAGCAGGCGCATCACACGGCGGGCCGAGGCGATGTCGGGAACCGCCCCAAGCAGTTCCAGGGCCGTGGCGCGGACGATCGCGGGACCATCCCGCCATTCCGCCAGATCAAGCAGCTCCCGGGATGCAGCTTGGGGATTGCGCCGGGCCGCGGCGAAGATGGAGGCGTAATGGGGGCCGCGGCGCGTGCTGTCGGGAAACCGCCGGGCAAGCTCGGCAGCGGCCCAGGCGGCGTCGCGATCTTGGTGACAATCGGTGCAGGCATCGGGCGATCCGGTCGCCGCCAGATCCGGCCGCGGCACGCGAAAGCTGTGATCGCGGCGCGTGTCGATGCCCATATATGTCCGCCGGGTCATGTGGCAGGACACGCATTGCGCACCCTCGCCGCCTCCGGGATGGAAATGATGTTCCGGGCCGTCATAGACCTTGAGCGCCAGCGACGGGAAGTCGGGATTGCCGGCGGGCGAATGACACTGGGTGCAGACCGCGTTGCCTTCCGCCCGCAGGGTGGCCGAATGAGGCTCGTGGCAGGTCGAACAGCGCACCCCCTTGGCATGCATGCGCGATTGCAGGAAGGACCCGCCTTCGAAGACCTCGTCCAGGATGGTGCCGTCGGGATGGTATAGCCCCTCGCGCAGCAGGGCCATCGAGAAGGCATCATGGTAGGGCGTCCCCGGCACCGGGTTGCCATCGCCCATCGCCTCCCGGCGCGAGTGACAAGTGAGGCATTGCATGATCTCGGCCTGTGGCGGGGCGTCCAGATCGATCGTCAAACCCATCTCGGCCGAATTGGCCACAGTCATCGTGCCGTCGGACCGGCGCGCCCAGGCGACATGGTCCGATCCCGGCCCGTGGCAGGCTTCGCAGCCGACCCCGATCTCGGCCATGCGAGGCGCATAGCTGTCGCTGGCGGGGTCATAGTTCCGGCTATAGTCGGTGGCATGGCACTCGGCGCAGCGTCCATCCCAGCTCTTGTAGGAACCCGACCAGTCAAACCCGTCCTTCGGCGGTGGCGGTGGTCCAGGAAAGACCGGATACCATCGTCTGGCCTCGACATCCCAGGCAATGTCATAGACCTGGACCCGCCCCGGCTCTGGCGACAGAAGATACTGCTGCAAGGGGTCCACGCCGGCTACGCCGACCACCTCATAAGCGCGGCGCTCGCCGTCAGGACCCTCCGTCTCGATCAGGTATGTCCCGCCGTCCCGCAAAAAGCGCGTGACCTGCCCCCCATGTTCGTAGGTGACACCGCTGAAGTCGCCCAGAACCGTCGTTTCGCTGGGAAGGGTCCAGGCCTTCGCGTGATCCGACCCGGTCCAGCCTTGACCGGCGTCATCATGGCAGTTGGTGCAGACGGCCGTTCCGACATAGCTGGGATCGGTCCGGGCCGGTGTCGGGGCGATGAGCAGGACGGCCAGGATGACGCCGACTATTACCCCGGCCTGCCTGGCAACTCCTGCTGGCGGCCCATGCCCAATGGGCGAAGACTGCACGCCGCTTGACGCGTGCAACGCGCAGCCGGCCTGACCGACGTGCCGTTCGGCAAGCCGATGAGCGATCCCGGACATCAGTCGCCGAAGATGCGGATGGGTGAAACCGACAGGATCTGCGACACCGCGGGAGACGTGTCCTCGCCGAAGCGCCCGACCGAGTTCAGTCCCGCGCCGATCAACTGGACTACATCTGGCGAACCGGCGAACTTGGAATGGCTTCCTGAACTCGAGTCCCCGATCTCGGACAGGTCGATCACGGTGACGCCCAGTTGCTCCAGCTCGGCCGTGTTGGCGACCCCGACCCGGGGGATGCCGCCGGCAATGCGCGACGAGACGCGCAGCGCCTTGTCGTCCCGGGAGACAAGAACATAGATCCGGTCGCGGATGGCGGGTGAAAGCTGGCCAAGCTGCGACCGAAACAGGTCGATGTCGATATCGGGCGAAGCCAGCATGACGTGGTTGATCGTGCCCCTGCGGCCCAGGGTGCCGGCCTGCTGAAGATCGACAAGCCCTTCCATCGTCAGGAACGTTCCCATCGAATGGGCGAACACATCCGAGCTTTCGGCGTTCGTCTGGGCCATGATGTCGGCGATCTGGCGGATCTCGCCACGCGCTATAAGGGCGCTGTTGAGGTCATAGACATAGCGCGACGTGGTCGCGGCCGAAGCCCAGGAAAACAGGATCGGCACGCCCTGGAAGCCGGTGTCCTCCACGAACTGCGCCAGCCGCAACAAGGCGTCGCTTGTGGTGTTGTTGTAGCCATGCACGAACAGCAGCAGCCTGCGCTGTCCCACCGGCCGTGCGGCAAGTTCACGATTGATCGCGTCGATCATCGCGGCATCGTTGCCATAGAGCCTAGCCTCGACTGCGGAAAATTCGGTTCGGGGGTCGGGCGGCAGATCCTTGGGTCGCTCAAGCTGACCGACCACATGCGTCGGCGGCACGGTCACCTCGACGGATGCGAGGCCAAGGCTCGATGCCCGGCTGGCCGACAACAAGGCGCCAGGTTCATTGGACGCTGACCGCGTCGTCGCGATGAAAATCCGATGCCGGCTGAGGTCTGGCGTGGTGCTGGCCGAGATCGAGGCATTCTCGATGCCGATGATCTCTGGCGGACGGCTGCACCCAAGCAGCAGAAGCGAAATCAGGACTGCAAGAACGGTCGAGGTTCGAAAAGGGTTGTGGACGACAAGCATGATAGCTCCTCTGCACACGGCGGGCAGGTTCCGCCCGATCATGGTTTGCATGATTCCGTGCGTCCGACAACACGCGTGATCTGAGCGCTTCCCCGAACCTTGGAGGGTTTCCAGGGTGATTTAAGCTACTCTCTGCCCCTGCTAGTCGGTTTTGATCTGGTTGAAGTAGACCATGGCGGGCGGCTGTCCGCCATGGGCGGCGTGAGGCCGCTGGTGGTTGTAGAAGGTGATCCATCGGGCAACGCCGGCCTTGGCCTGCGAGCCGGTCTCCCAAGCGTGCAGGTAGACGCACTCATACTTCAGCGACCGCCAGAGCCGTTCGATGAAGATGTTGTCGAGACACCGGCCCTTGCCGTCCATCGAGATCCGGGTGCCGATCCGTTTCAGCCGGTCGGTCCAAGCGAAAGACGTGAACTGCGAGCCCTGATCGGTGTTCATGATCTCGGGCGGGCCGAAGCGGTGGACCGCCTCGTTCAGAGCCTCGACGCAGAAGTCGGCCTCAAGCGTGTTCGAGATGCGCCAGGCCAGCGCCTTGCGGGTGAACCAGTCCACAATGGCGACCAGGTAAAGGAAGCCCCGGCGCATTGGCAAATAGGTGATGTCGGCGCACCAGGCCTGGTTGGGCCGATCAACCCGCAGCCCGCTCAGCAGATACGGGTAGGTCTTGTGGCCCTTGGCCCGCTTGCTGGTGTTGGGCTTCTGGTAGATCGGCATCAGGCGCATGAGCCGCATCAGCCGCCGGATGCGCTTCTGGTTCACAGGATAGCCCTCGTTCTGTAGGTGCCAGGTCATCTGCCGCACGCCGTAGAACGGGGTTTCCAGGAACTGCCGGTCGATCAGCCGCATGAGCGCCAGGTTCACCTCGGCCTCGCCCTGTGGTGCGTAGTAGAACGACGACCGCGAGATCGACAGCAGGCGGCACTGCGCCCCGATCGACAGCGAGGGGTGGGAGCGTTCGATCATCCCGCGCCTCACTTGCCGGTCCAGGGCTTGAGCTTTCGTGACAAAAAATCGTTGGCGACGGCCAGCTCTCCAATCTTGGCGTGAAGCGACCGCACCGCCTCCTCATCGACCTCGGCCTTCTTCTTCCCGCCGCGCTCGAAGATGTCCGAAGCCCCCTCGAGCAGGGCCTTCTTCCATTGATGGATCATGGTCGGATGCACGCCGTATTCTGCAGCCAGTTCCGACACCGTGCGCTCGCCCTTCACCGCTTCCAGCGCCACGCGAGCTTTGAAGCCCGCATCGTGATTTCTGCGTTTCGACATGTTCTGATCTCCTCGTTCTTGGAGACCAGAAAACGTCAGACCGTAGCTTCCGTCACTGTCCGATTTTCGGGGAGGCGCTCAGTTCCGGTCCTGACCCAGCTTGGCTACGCGGCGGGGCTGTTCCTTCTGATCCCGCTTGGTGACGTAACCCAGCGGAA
>NZ_JAPTYD010000053.1 GCF_026913015.1 Paracoccus benzoatiresistens | reverse complement strand
GCCCAGTGACATCACGCCGGAAAACACCGTCAGGTAGATGGCCAGCCCCCGGGCCCGGACCCAGTCGGGCAGGGCCGATTGTGCGGCAACGTTCAGGCTGGAGAGGACTGCGATCCAGGACGCCCCGGCGACCAGACCGGCCAGCAGCGCGGGTGCTTGCCCCGGCACCAGTGCCAGCACAACCAGCACGATCGCCGTGCCTGCCGTGCCCAGGATCACGGTGCGGTCCGGGCCAAGCCTTGTGCGCAGCCCCGGCAGCACCAACGCCCCCCCGACCGCGCCAACCCCGACCGAGGCCAGAAGTGCGCCGTAAAGCCCTGCCCCGCCGTCCAATACGTCGCGGGCCACCAGCGGCAGCATCGCCCAAAACGCACTCGCGAAGAGAAAGAACCCCGCCGCCCGCACAAGCACCAGCCGCAGAGGGTGGGTGAAGACCGCATAACGCAGGCCTGCGACCATCGCGCCAAAGACATGCTCGGCCGGCAGCTTGCGGACGGGCTCGGCTTTCGGCCTCCACCAGATCAGCGCCGCAATCACCACCAGGGTCGAGACAGCGTTCAGCGCAAACGGCCAGACAAGGCCGAAGGCCGCGATCAGCACCCCCGCCACCGCCGGCCCGATGGCACGGCTGATGTTGATGCCCATCGAGTTCAGCGCGACCGCCGCCGTCAGATCCTGACGCGGGACCAGCTTCGGAACGATGGCCTGCCAGGCAGGGGCGATGAAGGCCGCGCCGCTGCCCAGGAGAAAGGTGAAGATCAGCAGCAGCACGGGGGTCATTGCCTCGGCCTGCACGACGGCGGCCACCGCGAAGGCCACGACCGCCAGGGCGATGTTCACGACCAGCAGCAGCTTGCGGCGATCGACGATGTCGGCCACCGCGCCGGCAAGGATGGCGAACAGGAACACCGGCAGCGTGGTTGCCGCCTGCACCATCGCGACAATCTGGGGCGACGGCGCCAGGCTGGTCATCAGCCATCCCGCGCCGACGTCATTCATCCAGGTGCCGATGTTCGACACGACAGTGGCGACCCACAGCACGGCAAATGCCTTCTGCCGGAAGGGGCTCCAGGCGCCACCGGATGCGGGGGACGTCGCGGCTGTCGTTTGGGACGTGGCGGTCATGTCCAACCCTCCAAGGGCATGTCGAAGATGAGGATGGTGCCGTCCGTCTGCCATTCCAGAGCGGGAGGCGTCTCGGTCAGTTGCAGGCCGTCGCCCGCAACCAGGCGCTCGCCCTCCATCCGGGCAATGCCGTCGATCAGATGCACGAAGACGGCGCGTCCGGGAGCAACCCCGATCGTTGTCGCTTCGCCATCCTTCGGTCGTGACAGCGTGATCCGGGTGTCCGATCCGAGCATCAGCGGTCCTTCCCGCGAGGCTAGAAGCCCGTCGTCCAGCGGCGCCGACTGGTAGGATGGCGCACCCCCTGCCTGGTCCGGGATCAACCAGATCTGGAGCACATGGGCCGGCTCGTCGCCCGAGGCGTTCGTCTCGGAATGCGTGACGCCGCTGCCTGCCCGCATCAGCTGCATCTCGCCCGGGGCGATCTCGGCCACGTTGCCGAGGCTGTCCTGGTGCCGGATGTGGCCCGACAGGACCAGCGTCAGGATATCCATGTCGGCGTGGTCGTGCGGGGCGAAGCCCGCCCCGGGAACGATGACATCCTCGTTCAGCACGCGCAGGCGGGCAAAGCCCATGCGCTTCGGGTCGCTGAAGTCACCAAAGGAAAAGGTGTGGAACGCATCGGCCCAACCCTTGCGGCTGCGGCCCCGGCTCATGTTCTCGTGGATCAGGATCATGCGGTCAGTTCCTTCGATGGTGATTGTTCAGGACTGGAGCCAGGCAGATGCGTGCTCATCCAACCTCACACTGCCCAGCAGGCGCAGCCGAGCGCGCCCCAGAAGCCCTTGAGATCCGAAACCGGCAGGGTCGCGCCCCAGGCTCCCCCATGATCGTGGCCGTGGACGTTACAAGCCGAGGCGCAGCCGCACCGGACGGCGGCCGTCTGCGCAACCGCCTGATCCTGCGCGCCCCAAGCTGCATAGCCGCCAAACCGGCGCACGGGCGACCAGTCGGGCATCGCAGGCGAGATCGGCGCGTCATGATCGGCAAAGTCGCCCTTGCCATAGACCACCTTGCCGCCGACCATCGTCAGGTCGCTGGTGATATCGGGGATGTCGGCTTCCGCGCAGGCGAAGAAGTCGCGGTCTGGCACGATCAGGTCGGCCAGATAGCCCGGAGCGATGCGGCCGCGGCGACCTTCGTCGTTCGAAAACCAGGCGACCTTCTCTGTCCACATCATGAGCGCGGTTTCGCGATCCAGCCGGTTGCGCTCGGGCGTGATCCGCAACCCGCCCACGGTCTTGCCGCTGATCAGCCAGGAGAGGCCCACCCAGGGATTATATGAGGCGACCCGCGTCGCATCGGTTCCGGCCGAGGTGCGCACGCCCTTTTCCAGCATCCGTGCCACCGGTGGTGTCGCCTCCGCTGAGCGGATGCCGTAGCGTTCAACGAAGTATTCTCCCTGATAGGCCATCCGGTGCTGCACGGCGACCCCGCCACCTAGCGCTGCCACCCGGTCCAGCGATCGCTCGGAGATCGTCTCGGCATGGTCGAAGAACCAGTTGATCCCGTCCAGGGGGATGTCACGGTTCACCTTTTCGAACACGTCCAGCGCTCGGCTGATCGTCTCGTCATAGGTAGCATGCATCCGCCAAGGCCAGCGGTTCTCGGCCAGGATGCGGACGACATCCTCCAGGTCGTCCTCCATGGCGGGGGACAAGTCCGGGCGCGGCTCGCGGAAGTCCTCGAAGTCGGCGGCCGAGAAGACCAGCATTTCGCCCGCGCCGTTGTGACGGAAATAGTCGTCGCCCTGCCGATAGGTCACCGACTTCGTCCAGGCGAGAAAATCGGCCCTCTCCTCCTTGGGCTTTTGGGTGAACAGGTTGTAGGCCAGCCGCACCGTCATTTGATTGTCGTCAGCCAGCTTCTGGATGATTTCGTAATCCTCGGGGTAGTTCTGCATGCCGCCGCCCGCGTCGATCACGCCCGTGATGCCGAGGCGGTTCAGTTCCCGCATGAAGTGCCGCGTCGAGTTCAGCTGATAGTCGAAGGGCAGCTTCGGTCCCCGCGCCAGCGTCGCATAAAGGATGGCCGCATTCGGCTTGGCCAGCAGCAGTCCCGTCGGGTTGCCGCGGGCATCGCGCTGGATCTCTCCGCCCGGCGGGTTGGGCGTGTCGCGGTCGTAGCCCACGGCGCGCAGTGCGGCAGCGTTCAGCAGGGCGCGGTCGTAAAGATGCAGGATGAAGACCGGCGTGTCGGGCGCCACGGCGTTGATCTCGTCCAGCGTGGGCAGGCGCTTTTCGTCGAACTGATGCTCGGTAAAGCCTCCGACGACGCGGACCCATTGCGGCGGCGGCGTGATCTCGACCTGGCGGCGCAGCATGGTCATCGCATCAGACAGCGACCTTACGCCATCCCAGCGAAGCTCCATGTTATAGTTCAGCCCGCCCCGCACGACATGGGTGTGGTTGTCGATCAGCCCGGGCAGGACCAACCGGCCGCCCATGTCGATGATGCGCGTCGCCTCGCCGGCCAGCGGCAGGATATCGGCGTCGGCGCCCGTTGCGGTGAAGCTGCCGTCCGTGATCGCCACGGCGTGTGCCTGGGGTGCGGCACGGTCCAGCGTCGTGATGCGGGCATTGTGCAGGATCAGGTCGGGATGCATCAGGATTTCCTCGACTGGTGCGCGCTCGGCAGCTCGCCGAAGACGTGATTGAGACTGTGTTTGGCCGGGCGGTCCGCCGTCAGCCACCGCCAGACCGGCACCGCCTGTTCGCCGATCAGGATGCCCAGAAGCCCGACAAGGGCAACAACGGGCGGGGCGGGCGATCGGACATGCAGCAGGCTGTAGATCAGGCCGACCAGAAGGCCGCAGCCGAGCGAGACGAGATAGAGCTTCATGGAACCCTCCGGCGATTGGCGCCGCGCCCGAAGGCGCGACGCGGTTGTGTCAGGCCGCGACCGGCGCCAGGGTCTGGCCGGCATGGCTGCTGCGCGAGGCGACCTTGTGGACCATGGTATAGGCGTAATCGACGCCCATGCCGTAGGCGCCGGAATGTTCGCGCACCACGTTCATCACCGCGTCATAGGTATCGCGCTTGCCCCAGTCACGCTGCCATTCCAGCATGACCTGCTGCCAGGTCACGGGGATCACACCGACCTGAACCATACGCATCATGGCCATGTCATGCGCTTCCTTGCTGGTGCCGCCCGAGGCGTCGGACACCATGTAGATCTCGTAATCCGTGTCGGCCATCGCCGACAGCGCGAAGGACAGGTTGCAGACTTCGGTCCACAGGCCTGAGACCACAATCTTCTTGCGCCCATTCGCAGCCAGGGCGTCGCGCACCTTCCGGTCGTCCCAGGAGTTCATCGAGGTCCGCTCCAGAAGCGGCGCGTCGGGGAACACGTCCAGCAGTTCGGGATAGGTCTGGCCCGAAAAGCTTTCGGTCTCGACGGTGGTGATCGTGGTCGGGATGCCGAATATCTTGGCGGATTTCGCCAGCGCCACGGTGTTGTTCTTCAGCACCTGCCGGTCAATCGACTGGACGCCGAAGGCCATCTGCGGCTGGTGGTCGATCAGGATCAACTGGCTGTTCGCCGGGGTCAGCAGTTCGAGTTTGCTGTTCATCTGTCCATTCCTTTGTGTTGGTCGTGGTGGCTATGAGGAAACGATGCCGTGCAGCATGGCAGAAGAGAATGGCAACATTCCGAACTTCACTGTTTCACTCTTGACAACAGTATTCGAAGCTTCTGCCATGCTTGCGTGCAGGTCAGCGCTGGATGAAGTCGAGCATGTCGGCATTGAGCGTATCAGCGTTCACCGTCAGCATGCCGTGCGAGAAGCCGGGATAGGTCTTCAGGGTGCCGTTCGGCAGCAGCTTGATCGCCTTGTGCGCCGCATCATGGATCGGCACGATCTGGTCGTCCTCTCCGTGCAAGACCAGCGTAGGGACGGTGATGGCCTTCAAGTCCTCGGTCTGGTCGGTTTCCGAGAAGGCCTTGATGCCGTCGTAATGCGCCTTGGCGCTCCCCATCATGCCTTGGCGCCACCAATTCTGAATAACGCCCTTGTGGACCGTCGCGCCGTCGCGGTTGAAGCCATAGAAGGGGCCCGTGGGCACGTCGCGGAAGAACTGTGCCCGGTTTGCGGCCAAGGCGCTGCGGAAGCCGTCGAAGACTTCCAGTGGCAGGCCTTCGGGGTTTGCCTCGGTCTTCAGCATCAGCGGCGGGACGGCGGCGACCAGAATGGCTCTGGCCACACGGCCCGCAGGCTGGCCGTGTTTCGCCACATAGCGGGCCACCTCTCCACCGCCGGTGGAATGGCCGATATGGACGACGTTCTTCAGGTCCAGTGCCTCGACAACCGCAAAGGCATCGGCGGCATAGTGATCCATGTCGTGCCCGTCCGAAATCTGAGCCGAGCGCCCGTGCCCGCGCCGGTCATGGGCGATCACGCGGAAGCCCTGGGCCACGAAGAACAGCATCTGCGCATCCCAGTCGTCCGAACTGAGTGGCCACCCATGATGGAACATGATCGGCTGGGCATCCTGCGGACCCCAGTCCTTGTAGAAGATGTCGACGCCGTCGGTGGTGGTTACGAAACTCATGGTCATGTCTCCTTGAGGGATGTGGGTGCAGTCGCAATCAAGGCTGGAAACGGAAGCGCCGTTGCGACCGCCAAGGCCATCCCGGTAAGCAGGGCTGTTCGGCGGTTGCGGCTGGGAACAGTCATTGGCGGCGGCGCCTTGGTCATGCGGTCGGTTCACGCGGCGGACCATAGGCCGGGCCGTGAGCCTGATCTTGTCTCCCAGCCTCCAATTTTGGATAAAACGACCCTCGTGACCCTACAGCGGTCTGGCGCGACGGAAAGAACAAAGCGGACGAGAATACCAGTGACGAAGCGATCCAGTGCCAGCAACGACCAGATGGAATACCTGCGCGTTCAAGGCGGGCAGACGGTCAGGGCATCCGTTCTGGACAAGAGCGTTATCACGGCCACGCGGCTTTCGCGGGACACCCCGAACCACGGGTTTGTCGATCAGCACGTGCCGGAAGACGCGTTCATGATGGCCTACCAATTGCGCGATTATCAGGGCGATCTTTGGGTCGATGGCAAGAACGTCAGTGCGCCCGCTTTCCAGGCCGGTAACTTCACGCTCTACGACTATAACCGGTCATGGCAGGCCAACATGAAATCGGCCTTCGACTGCGTGAACTTCTATATCTCCCGAGCCGCCCTGACGGCCCTGGAGGAGGATCTGGGCACCCGCCGCGTCGAGACGCTGAATATCCAGCCAGGCGGGGATGTGAACGACCAGACGGTTCGCGGACTTGTCAGCGCCCTTCTTCCGTCATTCGCCCGTCCGGATCAGGCCAGTCGCCTGTTCCTGGATCATCTCGGGCTCGCGCTATGCACGCATATGGCGGTGACCTATGGCGAAGCAAGCCAATCACGACCTGTCCACACAGGCGGCTTGGCGGCTTGGCAGTTGAAGCGCGCAACCGAGATCATGGATGCGAAGCTGGACGGGGATCTTCAGGTCTCGGAGGTCGCCCATGCCTGCGGCCTGTCGCCGTCGTATTTTTCGCGCGCCTTCAAACAATCAACCGGGATGCCGCCCTACAAGTGGATGCTGAAACGCAGGATTGACAAGGCCATGCAACTGCTGCGGGCGACGCGCCTGCCGCTTGGTGAAATTGCCCTCGATTGCGGCTTTTCAGACCAAAGCCACTTTACCCGGGTCTTCTCGGCTGCCGTCGGGACATCACCGGGCCAATGGCGGAAAACCGTCTAGGCGTGGTCTGCCCCTCGTGCTTGGTCAGGATCTCGTAGCGGCCATTGACACGACACGGCTCCGAAGCGCTCGGCGCCAGTTGCCGGGCGTTTCGCCCTGGATCGCGGAAAAGATGCGGGTCATATGGCTCTGGTCCGCAAAACCGCAGGCCAGCGCGACGTGTGAGATCGGCATGTCCGAACGCAGCATATCCTTGGCCCGCGCAACCCGGTATTCCAGCAACCAACGATAGGGCGTCTTGCCGAAGCTTTGCTTGAAGGCCCTGCTGAAGTGGCTTTTCGAAAGCGCGCAGGTTTCGGCAAGAGCATCAAGCGAGAAGCCTCCCGTCAGATGCTCGGCCAGGAACGCCGTGGCCCTTTCCTCCTGCCAGGCCGCGAGCGTCCCTTTCCGATGGGCAGGGAAGTGCAAGCCACCATAGGCCTGCGTCAGGTGGGCAAGGATGGCAAGCCCGATCTGTTCAAGAAACAACCGGCTTGCCTGCCGCGGGTTCTCCAATGCCGGCAGAAGCGCCTGTGCCAAACCGTTTAGGATGGCGTCCTGCGTGGCTCCGGAACTTTGCAGGCCATTGAACTCGGGCCGCCCGACCTCTCTTGCAAAATCCTGGACAGACAGGAAGGGGATGTGAAGCGATATCCTGTCAAAGGCGGACAGGTAGCACCCCCTCCATATCGGTCTCAGGTCGTTGATGGTCAGGGTCTGTGCGGTATGTCCACCCTCATAGACAAGCCGGCTGTTGCACCAGAGCCTGTAGCTGCGCAGATCGCGCAACTGCGTCTGGACCTGGAATGCCTCTTCCTCGCCCCATGTTTCCTCGTATGGGAACAGCCGCCCGCCTCGGGAACTGCGATCGGCTGTCATCAGGCCCAGGTGCAGGGGTCCCTTCCCCGTCATGGTCGCATGCTCAGCCGGCATGGTTGGACCCTCCAGTTTCAATTGTCCCGGCAGCGCCGTCCTTTGCCGACGGGTCTGGCCGCTCACTGAAGTTATGCAGAAGATGCGCGCAGATTGCTGTTGCGATGTGGCGGAACAGCGACGCCGAAGATGCTTCGTCCCGGTCGAACAATGGCAGAAGAACCCCGGCGATGTTAGCAATCACCGGATCCGCTTCGCCGCGGCGGCAAACAAGACGCGGTGGACCGGCCATGGGTCTGCACCCTATCGCATGGATCCCTTCCACCTCGGCCAGCAAGGGTTTCGGAAGAACAACGGCGATGGAGCGAAGCGTGCTGTGAAGCGCAATTGACGCACCAGCGCACAAGTCCACCAGACAGACGGTATCGCTTTCGAAGCGCCGAGGTTGCTGGGGGGCCTCATCTCCGTTGAGGTCGGCATGCACGGCTGCATCAAGGTAGACCATCAGGAAATAGGCGTCTGTGGCAGGCAGCGTCACCTTGACGACCTCGCCATCGCGGACGTTCCTGCTGATCCTGGTGGCGGTAAAGGCTGCGGATCGGACGGGTACCGTCGAAATGCAGGGCGCGCGCGGCACCCCGCAGAGCGAGCCCATGCAGCCTGTTTCTGATGCGGATACGTTCAAGGCCCCTCCGGCAGACATCCATTCTTGGTGAGGCCGGCAATTCAGCCTTTTGCAACACGAGGGCGGCTGAGATTGGATAGGTGCCCCCGTAGCAAGCCAGACACTAGCAACTGATCCGGGGCAAATCTTGTTCATTCCTGCTCTTGATGCTGTTCGCCCTTCGCATTCCTTGTGTCGCATCGACGGGAACGGCACTCGCGGCGGCGGCGGAACACGGCGACAGGGGTTGCAGTGTAACCCGGCGGATATGACACCTCCGAAGCGTTGGCCGGGCAGCGGGCTGCCCGGCCATGTTTCATGCCGCGTCTTGAAAGTGCGACATCAGCGCGGCAATCTCGCCCTCCCGCAGTTCGTGTCCGCCGTCGTGCAGGTGCAGGACGACGGTAGCGCCCTGGGCACGATACCAGTCCGCCAGCGCCTCGGTATGACCGGGTGGCGTGATCGGATCGCGGCGCCCGCCGGTGAGCAGGACCGGACGACCGGCAAGCTCTGGTCGCGGGGAAGGCTGCCACGGGATCAGCGGATGCAGCAAAGCCACGCGATCAAACAGGTCGGGCGCGGCAAAGGTCATCGCTGCCAGGATGTTTGCTCCATTCGAGTAGCCGAAGGCGTAAGCCGGGCCCGTCTTCCGGCTGCGAACGAAGTCGATCATCGCCTGCGTCCGGATGGCAAGGTCGTCCATGTCATAGACGCCCTCGCCAGTGCGCCGAAAGAAGCGATTGGCGCCGTGTTCCGACACATCGCCGCGGGGGGCAACAAGGCCGGCACCGGGCCACAGCCTGCCGACAAGTGCAGCGAACTGGTGTTCATCGCCGCCGGTCCCGTGAAAGGCGAAGATCTGCGGATTGCCGGGTGTGATCAGCGCGTGCATGTCAGTCCTCGATCGGTTCAAGATGCTGTTCCAGTTGCGCGCGCAGATGTTCGTGCTGGCGCGGCAACTTGAGGGACTGACCGAGATGGTCCAACGGCTCGTCGCGATCAAAGCCCGGCTCGTCGGTGGCGACCTCGAAGAGGACACCGCCCGGCGTGCGGAAGTAGATGGCCCAGAAATAATCACGGTCGATCGGCGGCGTCACCTGGTAGCCCGTGTCGGCAATGGCCTTGCGAACCTGGTCCTGCGAAGCCCGGTCCGGCACCGAGAAGGCGATATGGTGGACGGAGCCGCCACCCTGCCGCGCGGCCGCAGCACCGGGCAGGCTTTCTAGGTCGATGATATCGGCGCCATTGCCGTTTGGCAGGCGGTAACGGGTCAGGTTGCCGTCGGTTGCCTCAGGTTGATAGCCCATGAAGCGCAAGAGTTCCGCCGTGGCACCGTTGTCGCGCAGCCGCAGCGTGGCGCCTCGGAAACCGCGAACCGCATGCTCGCCGTCCACCCCGCCGGTCCAGCCCTGGCGCGGATCATCCGTCTCGACCAAGGCGAACTGATCGCCATCCGGGCCGCTGAAGCGCAGCCGCGTTTCGCCGAAGCTGGTCGCCTCCTCTCCGCCAAGGCGGTCCTGCCAGAAGCCGAGGCTGCCTTGCGGAACGGCAAACACCGTCTCGGCCACCTCTCCTGCGCCGGGACGGCCACGCATGATGTGAGGAAAGGGGAAATAGGTCATCACGCTGCCGGGCCTGCCCTGCGCGTCGCCGTAATACAGGTGATAAACCTCCGGCGCGTCGAAGTTGACGGTCTTCTTGACGCGGCGCAGCCCCAGCGTCTTGGTGAAGAAGTCGCTGTTGGCCTGCGGGCTGGAAGCGAGCGAGGTGACGTGATGAAGTCCGGTAATCGGAAGGGTCATGGCGGTGCTCCTGATGGCGGTTGCCATGAACATGCGTCATCGACGCGTTTCCGATAAGAACGATAATGCACCATTAACTATTTCATCAAGAGCAACTATCAATAGACTTGAACCTGCAATCAGGCGCTGTGTCCTTGAACAATCGCGCATGCAACTTGAAGGAACTGGCATGGGCGAGATCGAGGATCTGCGTATCTTTTTGGCCGTGGCGCGCGAGGGCAGCTTTGTCGGCGCGTCCCGTGCCCTGGCGATGACCCCGCCGTCCGTCACCCGCGCCATCGCCGGACTGGAGGACCGGCTGGGTGTTCAGCTTTTCATCCGGACGACCCGGCGTGTGTCGCTCACCCCGGCAGGTGCCGCCTATGCGGCCCGCACGAGCCCGCTTGTCGAGGACCTGCAGCGTGCCGTCGAGGAACTGCGCGAACGGCATGGGGACACGGCGGGGCTGATCCGGCTCAATGCGCCGCTGGCCTTCGGCGCAGGCATCCTGCCCGATCTGATTGCCCAGTTCCGGGTGCTTCATCCGTCCGTTACCTTCTCGGTCACGCTGTCGGACAGCTTCGTGGACAGCGTAGACGACAGCTTCGATCTTGCGATCCGCATATCGCGGGCTCCGCGTGAGGTGCTGAGCATCTGGCGCAAAATCTGCCGCGTTGACCGCTCACTCGCCGCTTCGCCCGACTACCTGCGCGCTCACGGCACACCGGATCATCCCGATGAGCTCGATCGCCACGCCTGCATTGCCCACGATGCCCTTGCCTTGTCCGAGACCTGGGAGTTGCGAAAAGGCGACGATGTCTGCCGTGTCCGGGCAGGCAAGGTCCTGGCTGCGAACAACGCGGCGCTGATGGCGGGACTGGCGCGCAACGGCCAAGGGATCGTGCTGCTCCCTCGTTTCATGATCCAGCCGGATCTGGAAAGCGGGACCTTGCAATGCCTTTTGCCGGAATGGACCGCGCCCGAGCTGTGGCTGACACTCTACTACCCGCCGCTTGACCGCATTCCGGCACGTCTGGCGCTGTTCTCGGAGTTCTTCGAACAACGGGTCAAGGAAGACTTCGCCTTTTCCACGTGATCCGACGTTCGAGCCGGTTTTGTCTTGGCACCAACAAAATTTCCAGAGTTGCCATTCCTACTGCACACCCGGTCAACTCTTCAGCTGCCGCTCCGGGCATACGGGTTTTATGGAAGGTTGGCAAAAGGTCGCCGCAAGATCCACCGGAAGCCTGCAGAACGCGGAGATCGAACGTCATCTATTCCTCGGTTTCGCTCTCGGCAGCGTAGCATCAGCAGAAAAGGCCTTCGCGGCTACTGCGAGCCGCGAAGGCATCACGTGATGAATGTGCGTTTGCGCTTCCGCAGCCTCTTGATGCGGAAGCAACTCCATCAACAGCCGAGATGAAGACGTCATTCAACCGCAAGGGGACCTCTGGAGCGACCGTGGGGCCAAGGTCCATCGGCCTACCAGCAGCAGAAGCCTCCATCGACCAACAGGTCGACACCGGTCACGAAGCTTGCTGCATTCGACAGCAGGAAGACGGTCGGACCGACCATCTCGTCCACGCCAGCCATGCGCTGCATCGGGGTCTGTTCCTCGAAGAGCTTGGTCTGGTGGACCATCTCAGGACGGGTGTTCATGGGCGTCGCGGTATAGCCCGGGCTGATGGTGTTGACCCGGATGCCCCGGCCGACCCATTCCATCGCCATCGACTTCGACATGTGAATGACGCCTGCTTTCGAGGCATTGTAATGGCACTGGTCAAGGCCGCGGTTCACGATTACGCCCGACATGGATGCGATGTTGACGATGGAGCCGCGCCCGTTCTTCAGCATGGCGCGGGCTTCCGCCTGGCACGACAGGAAAACGCCCTTCAAGTTGATGTCCATCAGCATCTGGAACTGCGCCTCCTCCATGTCCTCGGCGGGGCAGGCATTGGCGATGCCCGCCGCATTGACGGCCAGGGTCAGGGCGCCAAGCTCAGCCTCGGTCCGCGCGACCGCGTCTTCCAAGGCGGCACTGCTGGTCACGTCAGCTGCAACCTGGATGCTGCGCCGTCCTGCCTTGGTGATGAAGTCAGCGGTCGTGGCCAGCCCATCATCGCTGCGGCGATCCAGCAGGGCGACATCGGCGCCGCATTGCGCCAGACCCATGGCGATACGCTGACCGATGCCGCTGCCCGCGCCTGTCACCAGGGCAACATTCCCGGAAAGATTGAACAGCCCGGGGGCGTTCAGCGTGATGTCCGACATGAGATTTCCTTTTTCAGATGGTTGCCAGTTCCATGATCGAGACGTCATTTGCGTCCTTTCGATCAAGAACACCGGCCTGTTTGCCTTGGGCCATGACCATGATCCTGTTCGATACGCCCAGGACCTCCTCGAGGTCCGAGCTGACGACGATCACGGTGACGCCTTGGCTGGCCAGTTCCATAATGAGTTCGTAGATCGACGAGCGGGCGCCGACATCGATGCCGCGGGTCGGCTCATCCAGGACCACGACCTGCGGCTTGCGGGCAAGCCATTTGGCCAGCACGACCTTTTGCTGGTTGCCGCCCGACAACTCGCCAGCGTTCTGATGGCCTTGGCCCTTCACACCGAACTTGCCGATGTAGTCGTCGGCGAACGTGTTGAGCCGCTGCGAGGTGATCCAGCCGCCCTGCGCGATTTCCTTGAGGTTCGGGTACGCGATGTTTTCTGCGATCGAATGATCCAGGACGACGCCTTGGAGCTTGCGGTCTTCGGGTACCAGCACGATACCGTTGCGGATCGCGTCAATGGGGGAGCGGGGCGTAACGGTCTTGCCATGCAGCAGGATCTCGCCCGCGGAAATCGGATCGGCTCCGGCAATGGCACGCACCAGTTCAGTACGTCCCGCGCCGACCAGCCCGGCGATGCCAAACACCTCGCCCTTTTTGACAGCGAAGTTGATGTCGCGGAAACTTCCGAAGGCAGAGGAGAGCCCCCGAACCTCCAGCGTCACCTGATCTTGCGGCGTCGGTATTGCCGGGAACATGCGTTCCAGGGAGCGGCCCACCATGGCTTCGACAATGGTACGGACCGGGACGTCACCCCGATCGAATTCCTGCACCTTCGCGCCATCTCGCATGACTACGATGCGGTTCGTGATCTGCCGGATTTCCTCGAGCCGGTGCGAGATATAGATGATGCCGACGCCTTCGGATTTCAGCCGTTCGATTTGCCGGAATAGGAGCTGGGTTTCCTCGCCGCCAAGCGCGGCGGTCGGCTCGTCCAGGATCAGCAGCTTAGCATTCAGCGTCAGCGCCTTCGCAATCTCGATCAACTGCTGGTTGGCCGTGGACAGGCCGTCGACCAGGCGGCGCGGCGAGATGTCGAGACCAAGCCGTTGCAGGCCGCTATGGGCACGCTCCTCCATCGCCTGCCGGTCGATGCGCCCGCCCTTTGTCAGGTAACGGCCGACAAAGACATTTTCGGCAATGCTGAGCTGCGGCAGCAGCTTGAGTTCTTGGTGGATCATGCCAACGCCGGCATCCATGGCCGCGCGGGGGCTGGCGGGGGCGTAAGGCGCCCTCTGCCATGTCATGTCCCCTGAGGAAGGTTGGACGGTTCCGGAGATGATGTTCGACAGGGTCGACTTTCCGGCACCGTTTTCGCCTAAGAGCGCCACGACCTCGCCGGCGCGAACATCGAGATCGACACCGTGCAGCACCTCCAGGGAGCCATAGGATTTCCGGATCTGGCGCAGGGAGAGGATGGGAGATGTGTCCTTCGCGGTCATGGCGCAACCTTTCCGTTCGGATCAGGGATGTTCGGCGACGTATTGGGCCGCATTCTCGGGCGTGGTCAGGTAGCCGGGCAGCAGCTGTTCTGCCGGCAGCGTCTCGCCGGCGGCTAGCTTGATCGCGCTGTCAACGGCCAGGCGGCCGATCCCGCGCACCTGCTGGGTGGCGGTCGCGTCGAAGCCTCCCTCTGCCAGGATCGGCAGAGCCGTCGTATCGCCATCGAAACCACCCAGATAGACGCGCTGCGTCACGCCCGATACCTTGATCGCCTGCGCGGCGCCCAAGGCCAGCGCGTCAGCCTGTGCGAAGATGATCGACACGTCCGGGTTCGCCTGCAGGAGGTTCTGGGTGATGTTCAACCCTTCTGCCTGCGACCACTGATCGCTCCACTGCTCGGCCACCACCTCGACGCCGGGATTTTCCTCGATCGCCTTCATGCAGCCCTTGGTCCGCTCCACCTCGGGCGTGGTGCCCTTCTGGCCGTGGACGATCAGCATCTGGCCCTTGCCCCCGGCCAGGCCGATAATGTGCTTGCAAACCTCATAGGCCGAGGTGGCGTTGTCGGTGGCGATAAACGTATCGCCCGGCGCTCCTTCAGCGTTACGGTCCACGTTCACCACCGGAATGCCCGCCTCTTTCGCCAGCCGGGTCGGAACGGCGGCGGCTGCCGCGCCAGCGGGGATATAGATGAAGGCGTCAATGTCCTGGGTCAGAAGATCCTGGACCTGACTCACCTGGGTCGCGCTGTCGTTCTTGGCATCAACGGTGATGACCTCGATGCCCTTTTCCTTGGCGTATCCTTCGACGCCGATCTTGATCTGGTTGAAATAGTCGGCCTGCAGGTTCGACACCGAGAGGCCCAGTTTCTTCACCTCTTGGGCGGATGCACCAAGGGGGCTGAGGGCAGTGGTCGCAAGGACCGCAAGCGCCAGAAGGCCAGTGTTGAGTTTCATGAACATTTCCTCCGCTGACAAAGCGCGCCGACATGGCGAGCCGTAAACTGTCGCAACCAAGCGCTCCGTCTGGACCTGGTTGCACCCGTGACGTCCCCTCCTCCGGGGACGCCTTGGTTCACTTGCCTTGCTTGAAGGCTTCGGCGGCAACCGCCAGGGCGATGACGACACCGATGACCACAGCCTGCGTAAAGGGAGAGACACCCAGAAGATTGAGGCCGTTGCGCAGGACGCCGATGATCAGGACACCGATGATGGTGCCAAAGATGCCGCCCTTGCCGCCGGTCAGGCTGGTGCCGCCAATGACGACTGCAGCAATGGTATCGAGTTCGTAGGAAACCCCGGCGGTCGGCTGGACCGAGTCAAGGCGCATCGCCAGCACGATACCTCCAACGCCCGCTAGAAGGCCCGACACCACATAAACGCCAATCGTGTAAAGGCTGACATTGATCCCGGCGAGACGGGCCACCTCGGGGTTTCCGCCGATTGCATAAAGGGACCGACCGCCTGCGCTGTAGCGAAGATAGGCCCAACCGATCGCAAACACGACCAGCATGACGGCCACCGTCGTGGTCAGGACACCGCCGATGCGGTAATAGGCCAAGGCGCTGAACCAGCCCGGGAAACCGACGATCTGTTGGCCATCCGTGATCATGTTGGCCAACCCTCGGGCCACCGACATCATCGCCAGGGTGGCAATAAAGGCTGGAACTCTGAAACTGGTGATAAGGACGCCTGAAACCGCGCCGGTTAATGCTGCCACAACCAACGAGAGCACGATACCCAGTCCCAGCGGCAGCCCCGCTACATTGGCCAGGTAACCCATCACCATCATGGTGAGGGCGAGCACCGACCCTACGGCAAGATCAATGCCACCGATCAGGATCACAAGCGTCATGCCGACGGCCATGATCCCCAAGACGCTGACCTGATCGAAGATGTTCAGCAGGTTCCGGACCGACATGAACTTGTCGGTTGCAAACGACAGGAACAGGCACAGCAGGATAAGCCCGATCAGGGGACCGGTTGCCCCCTTCAGGGTCGACAGCAACCTCCCTCCCGCACCGCCTTCCCTCTCTTTCGACAAAGCAAGCATAAGATCCTCCCTCTCACGCCATTTCGCAAAAGTAAGGAATATTTATTCCTACTCGCTTCAAGATGCATACCCTACCTGAAAGATTCGAGTCAACTGGTTTTGAAGAGTGAGCAGAAGAAGCTTATTGTTGCAATTCTTCTTGACTTGGCTCAGTCTCGTGCAATTATATGTTACATAGCATAAATATGCACATAGGGGGAATCATGCAGACAAACGACCTCGAAGGCATCGCCCGGCAGATTCGACACCGCGATTTGCAGGCTGTCGTCGAAGCAGGCGCGGGCCATATTGGCGGAGAAATGTCGGCCATCGACATTTTGACCGCACTTTACTTCCGCGTGCTGCGCGTTTGGCCGGATCAGCCCAGAATCCCGCAGCGCGACCGCTTCGTGCTGTCCAAGGGGCATGTCGCACTGGCCCTCTATGTGACGCTGGCAAAACGGGGCTTCATCCCGGAAGAGGAGGTCTCGACCTTTCTGAAGCCGCATTCGCGTCTGAACGGCCATCCGAACTGCAACAAGGTGCCGGGGGTCGAGACCAACACTGGCCCTCTCGGGCATGGGCTTCCCGTTGCCGTCGGCATGGCCAAGGCCGCCAAGCTGACCGGCGCCGACTATCATACCTATGTTATGACCGGCGACGGGGAAATGCAGGAAGGCTCGAACTGGGAAGCCATCTCGGCCGCGGCGCAGTTCGGCCTGGACAACCTGACCTTGATCATCGACCACAACCGCTTCCAGCAGGGTGCCTCCTTGAAGGACACCAACAACCTGGCACCCTTCAAGCCCAAGCTTGAGGCCTTTGGTTGGGATGTCACCGAGATCAACGGCAACACCATGGCCGAGATTGTCCCGGCTCTGGAGCGTCGTGGCGGCAAGCCTCATTGTATCGTGGCCCATACCAACAAGGGACACGGCATCTCGTTCATGCAGGACACGGTGGATTGGCACCACAAGGTGCCGAACCAGGACCAATACAAAATCGCCCTGGGCGAGCTTTCGGAGGCCAACTGATGAACGCCGTGACAACTTCCCGCAAGCTGCACGATTGCCGCGACGCTTTCGTCTCCGTCCTGGAGCGTCTTGGCGAAGAGAACACCAAGGTGGTTGCGGTCTGTAACGACTCGGTCGGCTCCTCGAAGCTTGGAGGGTTCAAGACGAAATATCCCGAGCGACTGGTGAACGTCGGTATTGCCGAGCAGAACCTTGTCGGTGTCGGCGCCGGCTTGGCCAATGGAGGGCTCCTGCCCTTCGTTTGCGGGGCCTCGCCCTTCTTGACCGGACGCGCACTGGAACAGATCAAGGCAGACATCGCCTATTCCAATGCCAACGTGAAGTTGATCGGCATATCGTCTGGCATGGCCTATGGCGAGCTTGGCCCCACGCACCATTCGATCGAGGACTTTGCCTGGACGCGGGTGCTCCCCAACTTGCCGGTTGTCGCACCCTGCGACTCGATTGAGACGGCGGCTGCCGTTGAATGGGCGGCCAGCTATGATGGCCCGGTGTTCCTGCGCCTGTCGCGCGTGGGCGTGCCGGATCTGCTCCCGGCAGGTCACACGTTTGAGCTCGGCAAAGCCAACCTGCTACGCGACGGTGACGCCGTGACCCTGATTGCCAACGGCACGCTGACGCATCGCATGATGACTGCTGCCGAGATCCTGGCTGAGCGGGGGATCGAAGCCCGTGTCCTGAACATGGCCACGGTGCGGCCCATCGACGTCGAGGCAGTTGTGGCTGCCGCGCGCGATACGGGTGCCATCCTGACGGCCGAGGAGCACTCGACCTATGGCGGATTGGGCTCTGCCATTGCCGAAGTCGTTGTGGCCCAAGCGCCGGTGCCAATGAAGATCCTCGGTGTTCCGGGCATCTTCGCCCCGACCGGCTCGGCCGAGTTCCTTCTGGACGAGTTCGGCATGTCGCCTGCCGCCGTGGCCGATGCCGCAGTCGAACTGATTGCACGCAAGCCTGTCAGGGCTTGATCGGGTCCAAGCTGCAGATTGCGTGCGGGCGCGACGGGGTCCTCCTGCCGTCGCGCCCTTTTTCCCCAACTCCTTTCGCCGGAGCGCCCATGACCACCGCCATTCTTGCCATTGACCAGGGCACGACCAATTCCAAGGCAGTGCTTGTCTCGACCACCGGTGAAATCCTGTCCCGGGGATCCTCGCCGGTCGGCATCGAGCATCCACAGCCCGGATGGGTGGAACAGTCGCCCCCGCGCATCTGGAGTTCCGTGCAAGAGGCCATCGCCGCCTGCCTCGATGCCGGTCCGGATGCCGAGATCATCGGGATTGCCATCTCGAACCAGCGCGAATCCGTGACAATCTGGGATGCCGACGATGGTCAGCCGCTTGGGCCGGTGGTCAGTTGGCAATGCCGCCGCACCGCCCCGGTCTGTGCGGACCTGACGGCGGCCGGCCACGCGCCTCATGTGCAGGCCCTGACTGGCCTGCCCATCGATCCGATGTTTCCCGGTCCGAAGATGCGCTGGCTGCTGGATCGCGCGCCCGCCAGCCGTAGGGTCCGCCTTGGCACCATCGATGCCTGGCTTGTTCATTGCTTGACAGGCGGTGCGGTCCATGCCTGCGACGCGGCCAATGCCGCGCGCAGCCAGCTTTACGACCTTGGCCGGCAGGAGTGGAGCGACGAGCTTTGCACCTTGTTCGGTGTCCCGAAGACTGTCCTGCCCGAGGTGCGCGACAGCGCCTCGCGTTTCGGCGAAACAAAAGGCGTCACGGGTCTGCCCGACGGCATTCCGATCTGCGCAGCCATTGGCGACAGCCACGCGGCGCTCTTCGGTCATCGCGCCTTCAATTCCGGCGACGGCAAGGTGACCTTCGGCACCGGCTCCTCCATCATGATGGCCTTGCCAGAGTTCATCGCGCCTCAGCAGGGGATTACCACGACCATTGCCTGGTCGATCAATGGCCGGCCGACCTATGCCTTCGAGGGCAATATCCTTGTTTCCGCCTCGGCCCTGCCCTGGATGGCCGACATGCTGGGCCTGCCGGATGTGCAGGCTCTGACGGAACTGGCGAAGACCGCCGCGCCCGGCTGCCCCGGCTTCGTCCCGGCCTTTGTGGGACTCGGCTCGCCCTATTGGCATGCCGACGCCCGCGCGCTGTTCTCGGGTATCACCTTCAACACGACCCGCGCCCAGATGGCGCGTGCTGTGACCGACTCCATGGCCTTCCAGGTTCATGATGTCCTGGCTGCCATGATGGCGCAGTCGCCCGCTCCCCTGGGCCGCCTTTATGCCGATGGGGGCCCGAGCAAGAACACCTTCCTGATGCAATGCGTGGCTGACATGATCGGACATCCCCTGATCCAGTGCGACGCGCCCGAGGCCTCAGCCCTCGGGGCTGCTTACCTGGCCGGGCTGACCCTTGGAGTTTGGCCCGATTTGGCTGCGGTTGCCGCCCTGCCCCACAGCGGCACGACCTTGCAACCTCAGGCTTGGGACCGAGCCGCTCGACTGCCTGTTTGGCAAGACGCCATCTATCGCTCGACGGCCTCCGTTCCCATGGATAATGGTGAATAAAAATTCACTGCAGGAGAGACCCGTGGGCCGGATCAATGAACTGCGACTGATTGCCAGGGTCGCGCAGATGTATCACGCAGAAGGCAAGCGCCAGGCCGATATCGCGAACACTCTGCACATGTCGCAGGCTACAGTATCGAGGATGCTGAAGCGGGCCGAGAAGGAAGCCATCGTCCGCACGACGATCATCCCGCCAGCCGGCACCTTCTCCGATCTGGAAACAGCTCTGCGCGAAAAGTTCGGGTTGACCGAGGCCATCGTCATCGACTGCTCCGAGGACCGGGACGGCGCCATCATGGCGCGGATCGGCGAGGCGGCCGCCCATTTCCTAGAAGTCACCCTGCGGCAGGAGGAGATCGTTGGCGTCTCAAGCTGGAGCCAGACGATCCTTCGGATGGTGGACAACATCCATCCGCTCAAAGGCGCGAAGGCGAAGTATGTCATTCAGATGCTTGGCGGAATAGGTGATGCCTCGGTCCAGACCCATGCGACCGAGTTGACGGCACGGCTGGCCAAGCTGACCGGAGGCGAGCCGCGGTTGCTGCTGGTCCAGGGGGTCAGTTCCTCGCGTGAAGCAAAGATCGTCATGCTGGCCGATCCGGTCGTTCGCGAAACCATGAACCTGTTCGGCCGCCTGACGCTCGCTGTTGTCGGCATTGGCGCTGTCGAACCGTCCGAGCTTCTGGCCCGGTCGGGGAATGTCTTTTCCAAGCAGGAACTGGCGTTGCTGAACGAAAGCGGGGCCGTCGGGGAAATTTCCTTCCGGTTCTATGACAAGAACGGCAAGCCTGTCGACACCCCGCTCAATGACCGCGTCATCGGCATTACGCTTGACGAGCTGAAGAAGGCCGAGCGCGTCATGGCGCTGGCAGGAGGTGCGTCCAAGACTGAGGCGATTGCCGGGGCACTCAAGCTCGGGATCATCGACGTGCTCGTGACCGACAAGTTCACAGCAGCAAGGCTTACAGCTTGATTCCAGACGGATCCGTTTTCGGGCCTGCTGCGCAATTGGAGGAAGAACTGATGAAACGCTTTGCAGGCCAGACGGTGATGGTGACCGGCGGCAACAAAGGGATCGGCCGGGGCATTGCCACGCGCTTTGCCCAGGAAGGCGCAAAAGTCGCCATTGCGGCAATTGAGGCAAATACATCCAAGGTCGCTCAGAAGATCGCCGAGGAGACAGGTTCCGAAACCCTCGGCCTGGTGCTGGACGTGACAGATGCTGCCGCGGTGCGGGACGCCTTTGAGGCGGCCGAGGCGAAGCTGGGTCCCCTTTCGGTGTCCGTGCAAAACGCCGGCGTCATTACCATTGCCAAAGTCGAAAACCTGACAGAGCGCGAATGGGACCTGAACCTTGATGTCAACACCAAAGGGGTCTTTCTGTGCTGCCAGGAAGCCATTCGTCGCTTCCGCGCCAGCGGCACCAAGGGCCGGCTCGTCAACACGGCATCGGGCCAGGCGCGACAGGGCTTCATCTATACCCCGCATTATGCCGCTTCGAAGTTTGGTGTTGTTGGCCTGACGCAAAGCCTGGCCAAGGAGCTGGCTCCGGAAGGCATCACCGTGAACGCGATCTGTCCCGGCATCATTCACACGGAGATGTGGGACTACAACGACCGAGTCTGGGGCGAGATGCTGGGCAACTATGGCCCCGGCGAATTGATGGAGGAATGGGTTCGCGGCATCCCCATGCAGCGCGCAGGCACGCCCGCGGAAGTCGCAGCCCTCGTGTCCTTCCTTGCGTCCGAGGACGCGGCTTACATCACCGGCCAGACGATCAACGTAGACGGCGGTCTCATCATGTCATGAGCGAAGGTGTCAGATCGGGTAGCTGGACGTCTGTAGAACGCGTGTCTGTATCGCTGCTTGATAGAGCAAACCGCAGTGCTGTCTTGGCGGAGCTGAGGCAGTTCCCCTGCGCACAGCGGCCTTTTCTATCTGCTGTGCGGCCGGCACTGCCTTACACTTGTCGCACTCTCTTCATCTGCGGTATCAAGACAAAATGCAGGATGTTCGGTCTTCCCCTCTTCCTCGCCCGATAACGGCAGTTCTCGCAGTGGTCATCCGGGACGACCAGGTCCTTCTGGTCCAACGGGCCAATCCGCCGGATGCGGGCCTTTGGGGCTTTCCAGGCGGAAAGGTGGATTTTGGCGAGACCTTGCTGGCTGCAGCCGAGCGCGAGCTATTTGAGGAAACAGGTGTCAGGGCAACAGCCGATCGGGCTTTTACGGCTGTTGACGCCTATGATCTCTCAGAAGACGGACATGCTCGCCAGCATTTTGTTCTCGTCGCAGTCCGCTGCCACTGGCAGTCAGGTGAACCGTCAGCCGCCGATGATGCGCTGGATGCGCAATGGTATCCGATCAAGAATATGGAAAGCTCTGTTGCCTTGAGCCGCGATGTAGCAGCTGTTGCACGGCAGGCAGCGTTGATCACGTGAGGTTAGCTTGGGCGCCTGACGGAGGCCGTTCCGGCGCCTAACGGGTGTTATGGATCTATCACCGAGGGCCCTTAGCAGGATGGCAAACACAATGGGCATCGCAGCTCTGCGGCTGACGGAAAGCGGCGATGCCAAGAGTGTCGTCAGAGTTGGCGAGGGCGAGCAGACCAGCCTCAGTCGGACGCAGGAACCCATGCTCGATCTGTTGCGCGCCGTGGTCGAGGAGGGAACAGGCCGGGCCGCCGCGATCAAGGGCCTCGACATTCT
>NZ_JAPTYD010000052.1 GCF_026913015.1 Paracoccus benzoatiresistens | reverse complement strand
TTCCGCTGGGTTACGTCACCAAGCGGGATCAGAAGGAACAGCCCCGCCGCGTAGCCAAGCTGGGTCAGGACCGGAACATAGGCCGACGCCTGTCCGCTGAAATCACCGTCCATCAGCGCAAGCAGAGGCTGGTTGTAATAGATGTTGGCCACCGCCGTGCCTGCTGCGATCGCCATGGGGAGATTGTGCTTCATGTCCATGCTCCGTTGCCTTGGATGCGAGGAAGCTGGCACCTGAACGAGCCTTCCGGTAGTGACCGGCAGTGGTAGGCCGCCATAACGGAGATCGTTGGAATGGAGTTGCGCAATCTGCGGCTCTTCGTGGAAATCGCGCAGGCAGGAAGCCTTGCAGCGGCTGGACGCCGGCTTCAGCTCTCTGCGATGGCGGTTTCTCGTGGGTTGTCCACGCTGGAGCAGCAGGTCGGTGCCAGGCTGGTGCATCGCAGCACCCGCTCCTTGTCGCTGACCGCAGAAGGCGAAGCCTTGCTTCCCCATGCCCGAGCCATTCTGGAGGAAGAGGCGCAGGCGCGTGCCGCAATCCATCCTGCGACACGCGGCATAGCGGGGATGCTGCGTGTCACCTGCTCGGCTTCGTTTGCCCGCAAGGTGCTGATGCCGCTGAACCCGGGACTGCTGGGCGAGCATCCCGAGCTGCAGATCGACCTGCTTGCGACCGACACCATTGCCGATCTGACAGGGCAGGGGATTGATCTGGCCATCCGGCATGCGACGCTGCCCGACAGCGGCCTGATCGCCCGCCGCATCGCACAAGGTCATCGGCAACTGTGCGCCGCGCCCTCCTATCTGGAGGAGCACGGCATGCCACTGCGCATGGCCGATCTGGCCAAGCATCGCTGCTTGCGCATGTCTGGCGTGACGCACTGGGCCTTCGGCCAGGGCAAGCGGTGCCCGGTCGGCGGCCGCTTCACGGCAAGTTCCATCGAGGCGCTGCATGACGCCTGCCTTACCGGTATGGGCATCGCCGCACTGGCGGATTGGAACGTCGAGGCCGATCTGGCGACGGGCCGACTGGTCGCCATCACGGTGCAGGATGCCGACCCCGAGCCGCTCGACGTCTGGGCCCTTTATCCCGACCGACGCGGGATCACGCCAAAGGTCCGGCTGATGATCGATGCGTTGGCGGAGCAGTTCGCGGCCTCGGGAATGCGCCAAGGCGGCCTTTATCCGAACACGGGCAACACACAATAACACATCCTAGCGTCAGAAAATGTGGGTGCAATGCAGCCAGTGCTCCATAACACCCGGTATGACCGGTGGAGCATCGTTCGGCCTCTTCTCCCAGTCTGGAAACTCTCCACCAAGTTTGGAACGATCTGACCCTCGGCCCCCGGTTTGGCTCACCATCGACGCCAGGTGAGAGTCGTTTACCGCCTGCGGGGCATCGCCATCACAGGTTTGGCCTCTGTTTTCAACAGGCCGCATGGCAGACACCATTGGCAAGCTTGCATCTTCGTGCCACGGTGAGCCTCACGTGCTCCTTCGACAGCATTGTGCTGACAGTGCTCGCAGGATATGTCTGGCGGAACAGGGTTTCCCATCAACGAAGAATACCTCCAGAAAGTCCGGGAACGGGCTCATGCCTTATGGGAGCAGGCCGGTCGTCCGCATGGCCAAGGCGCCGAGCACTGGTCCCAAGCGGAGCGCGAGATCGCCGCGGAAGAAGACGCACAGTCATCCGCGTCTGTTGGCAAGGCCACTGGCCGTCGGGGACGTAAAGCGAACCCGGGCGGGGATCGGGCGGCAGCCAGCGTCCCGGCAGCCAAGCGGGCAGGGGCCGCTGGGCCAGCAGATGATGTCTCGACGGAGGCCCGAAAGCAACCCGGGAGCGCAAGGCGAAGGCCGTGGCTGAAGTGGGCACGGGAACGGTGAAAGACGCACGGAACCGACGGTCGAAGCCGGTATCCGAAGAGGGCACAGGTGTTCCTGTGGGAACCAGAACCCGGAAGACGCGGGCTGCTGCTGCGGGAAAAGGCGATGCCCCGGCAACGACCCGGGGTGATACGCGGAAGGTCGGCGCGGAAGGCTCGATACGGCTGAATGACACGGTAATGAACGGTTCACTTCGGACGCTTGATGCCGCTCCGGTCAGCGTCCGCTTTTCGCTTTCCGCGCCGCTCGGGCAGGACGCGGGCCAGTTTTTGCTGACTAACCCTCGGCAGAGTAAACACAATGGTAGATCGCCTTGTAGCAGAGCCTGTGCGGGGCGCCCGCCTCATTCCTGAGCCGGCCCGCATTCTGTTCGGATGACCCGATTGCTAGATTCTACTCAGTCGGCACGATTGATGGCATTCGCGTGCAGATAGAGCGGATTTGATCTGTCCAGATGTGCCTGCATTGCTGCCACTGCACCATCCGCGTCACGCGCGGCGATCAGGTCCACGATGTCGTCATGTTCGTGCAGCGTGATCTTTTCCCTCCCGGACCAGTGCAGAAGGACGCCGTGATACTGGAACAGCCACCGCAACATGGATTGGCTGGTCGCAACCAGGATCGGGTTGGCCGAGATCTGGGCGATGCGGCTGTGAAAGGTCATGTCGGCTGTGACGAAGGCCTCGGGATCGCCGATGCGGGCGCGCTGTTCGCCCACCAGTTCGCGCAGGTCGCGCACGTCCTGGGCAGTGGCGTTCTCGGCTGCGACCCGCACCAGCCCACATTCAAACATGCGCCGGGCTTGCTTCAAATGCTCCAGTTGTTCAGGTTCGGACGACAGCAGCATCCGTGCCACGTCGTCCACACGTTCCAGCACGCTGCCTGCGGACAACTCGTTTACGCGGCTGCGTTCGCCATGGCTGATGGTGATCAGGCCCATTGTCTGCATGTGTTGAAGCGCCTCGCGCACGGCGGGGCGGCCGACGCCGAAACGCTCCATCAGGTCGCGTTCGGACGGCATCGGCGCGCCGGGGGGCAGCTCTCTGCTGGCAATCATCTCGCGCAGCCGGTCGAAGACTTGGTCTGACAGCTTGCGGCGGGTGATCCGGTCGGGGCTGGCATGGAGGTCGTGTTTCATGGCGTGGCCCTTGGCTGCGGTCTTTGATCAGGACTTAGGCGAAGGCGGGCGGCTTTGCCAGTCGAAGGGATCGGGATCATCAGAAGTCAGGTTGGCGGTCAGGACTGCATCGTCAAAAGCCAGTTCCCCCCGGCTATCGGCCACGGTCGCGCGGCGCACCGGCTGGCCCGCCCGCGCCGCCAGTGCCTGCACCACGGCTGCCACGGGGCGCAGGCTGCCATCGTCGCAGATGAGCCCGCGCGGACCGTAAAGCGCGGCGGGCGTCCAGACCGTGACGCCTGCGGGCGCGATGCTTGCAGCCAGCCCTAGCGTCCAGGCCGCCGCGAAGGCGCCGTCCTGGCGGGGGTCGTCGTCGGCCATGCAGACCCGGTCACGGTCAGGGTTCGGGATCGTGCGGCTGCCATAGGGGTTCTGGCGCATGGCGATGGTGGACGGCCCAAGGCGATAGTCCCGGTCGCCGATGATCGCGCGGGCGGATGCGAGGATGTGCGGCACGGCCTCCAGCGTCTCCATCACCGACAGGTCGTCGGCGGCATGGACGATGGGGCAGAGCCCGTGGGTGACGAAATCCCACGCGTCACTGGGCGGACGCTTGCGGTTCAGTTCGGGAAAGAAGCTGGCCATGCCGCCGCCCAGGGTCACGCCGGGAAAGGCGCGGCGGGCGGTGGCGTGGACCTGGTCCAGCGGCGGGCAGGGGGGCCAGTCCGATCCAGGTGGGGTGGATTGCCGATCCACCGCCGGGCAGGTCATGATGGAGGCAGGGCGCAAGCCCGACGCCGCCAGATCGGCGGCATGGCCGGCGAATTCCGCATCGAGGTCGCTGTCAGGAGGGCAGGCGGCGATCAGTTCCAGATCATAGTCGAAGTCTGGCAGGGCGGCTTGCAGCGCCGCGAAGGCTTGCAGTTCTGCCAGCCCGTGGCCTGCGGCGATGTCCAGGTGACACAGCACCCGCTGTGCGCCGATGCGGCGCAGGTCGTCGGTATTGGCGGCGGCGCGGCGGGCATCGGCAGCGGTCAGGATCAAGGCGGTTTCGGGAAAGTGCGCGTCCGAGACATCGGCCCGGATCAGCGGCACGGGTTTGCCTGCCGGGGCGGGCGTCCACGAAATGCTCACCGCCTGCCGCAGTTCCTCGCCATCCGCGATGGCATAGGGCCAGGGCAGAGCCAGCGGGCGGTTGTAGGTCTTGAAAGACGCATCGCCCCATTGGCGCTGGTCCTCCATCTCGAACACGTCGCCTTCCAGCCGGCATTCGATGCGCAACCCGCCCGCCTGATGGGTCAGGGAGGCGATGTCCTTGAAGGGCTGCCAGGGTTCGATCTGCGCCGGGAATTGCGCGTCCTCGATGCCGCCCGGATGGCCGACGCGGACCGGGGCGCCTGCCAAGCCCTCGATGGGGTGGAGGACGGTGAAGCCCGCGCGGTTGGTTTCCACGATGCCATGGGCCACCGCGAACACTTCGGCGGTCAGGCTGTCGGGCGTCAGGGTCAGCGTGACCTGCGCATCCAGGTGCCCCTCGCCCATGTCATAGCGGGCGGAATAGGCGACATGCCCGCCCTCAATCGCCAGTTCGGTGATGACGGGATCCACGGTCCCCCAGTCCGGGTCGCGGACCAGGAAAGACACGGCGCGGATCGCCTCGACCCCGCCGATCCGCAGGTGGCGCAACTGCCCGGCGTCCAGCGTCACCTGCGCGTCGCCCGCCCGCAGCACCTGCGACGGACGCGGCGGCTTGTCGGTGCCGTAGAGCCGGATCAGGTCCATTCCGCCGCCCGCATGTCGATGCGCGTCCGGTCGGCGGCAGACTGATAGGCCGCCTCGACCAAGGCCAGCGTTTTCAGGTTGTCATGCCCCGAGGTTTCGGGCTGCATTCCGCTGCGCAGGCAGTCCACGAAGTGCTGCTGGATAAGCTGCACGCTTTTCTGGATGTTGTGCCAGGGCCGCTCCGCCCAAGGCAGGACCGCCGGGGCCACATCGCGAACTTCCTCGGCACCTGTCTGGATCACCAGCCGGTATCCTGCGTCCAGCCGCAGCGTGCCCTTGTCGCCGTCGATTTCCAGCAGCGTTTCCGGGAAGGTTTCGGGCTGGCGTTTCGTCGCATAGGAGCAATCGACCACGCTGGTCACGCCGTTTTCATGCTCCAGCAGCATGGTCGCCACGTCCTCGCCCCGGATCTTCGAGTTGATCCGCCGCGTGGTGGCCGACAGCGTCGTCACGTCGCCGAACAGCGCGCGCGCCACGTCGAGGATATGGATCCCCAGATCCTGGATGATGAAGCGCGGATCGGTGGCAAGGTAGGGCTGGCCCGAGAACACGTCGTATCCCGAGCGGAAGCTGACGCGCCCGAAGAAGGGCGTGCCGATTGCGCCGTCGCGCACCGCCTGAATGGCCGCGCGGACGGCCGATTGCCAGCGGAAGTTGTCGTGCACCATCAGGATCTTTCCCGCCGCGTCGACGGCGGCGATCATGGCGCGGGCATCCTCCATCGTCTCGGCAAAGGGCTTCTGGCAGATGACGTGGACGCCCGCCTGTGCGGCTAGCTCCACCAGCGGCCGGTGCGAGGCGACTGTGGTGGCGATGTCCACGAAGTCCAGGTCCTCGGCTGCCAGCATCTCGGCGGCGTCGGCATAGGGGCGGGCGCCGAAGCGGGTCGCGGTCTCATTGCGCCGGGCGGGATCACGGTCGCAGACGGCTACGATCTCGACCCCTTCGATCCCGGCCCAGCCATGCATCTGGTTCTGCGCGAAGAACCCGCAGCCGATCAACGCACCCTTCATCCTACTTCCCCGCTTCGGCCTGCAAGGCGACCCGCGCCTGTAACTTCTGTTGCGCCTGATCGACCACCACGGCGGCGATGATGACAAGCCCCTTGATGACCGTCTGCCAGAAGGACGACACGCCCATCATCACCAGCCCGTCCGACAGGACGCCGATCACGAAGGCGCCGACGATGGTGCCGCCGATCCGCCCGCGCCCGCCCGACATCGACGTGCCGCCAAGGACGGCTGCCGCAATCGCGTTCAGCTCGAAGGCTTGGCCGGTCGCGGGATGCGAGGCGACCAGCTGGGACGAGACGATCAGCCCCACCAGCGCGGCGCAAAGCCCGCTGAACATGTAGACGAAGAACTTGATCCGGTTCACCTTGACGCCCGACAGCGCCGCGCCGCGTTCGTTGCCGCCGACCGCGTAGATGTAGCGGCCAAGCGGCGTGCGCCGGGCGATATAGGCCGCGATCAGCGCCACCACGATCAGCATCCAGATCGAGATCGGCAGGCCCAGCACGTTCCCCGCCCCGATCAGGCGGAAGGTGTCGGATCCGTATTCGGGGTTGCCATTCAGGTTCGGGAAGGTTCGTCCGTCCGAAAACAGCATCGCCGCGCCCCGGCAGACATAAAGCGTGCCAAGCGTAGCGATAAAGGGCGCGACGTTCAGCTTGGTGATCAGAAAGGCGTTGACCGCCCCGATCAGCACGCCGACCCCCATCACGATCAGACAGATCTCGACTGTGTTGAACTGGATCGACCAGCCAAGCCCCAGGTCGATGCCGTAAAGGACCAGCCAGCCCGCGACCATGCCGCAAAGGCCGACTATGGAGCCCACCGACAGGTCGATCCCGCCCGAGATGATGACAAAGGTCATGCCGATCGCCAGAAAGGCGTTCAGCGCGACATGCTTCGACATGATCACCATGTTCGCCGTGGACAGGAAATTCGGCGCGGCAAAGGCGAAGAAGGCGAAGACCAGGATCAGGGCGATGAAAGTCCGGGCCTTCAGCAGCACCAGCAGCAGGTTCGCGGACCCGGTCTGCAGTGCGGTATCGGTGGCTGCATGGGTCATGCGGCGGGTTCCTTGAGGGGAGTGAGGGCGTGGCCCTTGGCGGATGCGGCGATGACAAGAGTTTCCGTGGCGTCCTTGCGGTCGAAATCGCCGGTGACGCGGCCGTTCGACATGACGATGATGCGGTCCGACAGCGCCATCAGTTCCTCCATGTCCGAGGTGACGAAGACGATGCCCAGCCCCTCGGCGGCCAGCTTGCGCATGGTGCGGAAGACCTCGGCCTTGGCGCCGATGTCGATGCCGCGCGAGGGTTCGTCCATCAGCAGCACCTTGGGTTTCGTCATCAGCGCCTTGCCGATCACGACCTTCTGCTGGTTCCCCCCCGAGAGGCTGGACACCGGGTTTTCCATCGAGGCGATCTTGACGGTCAGGCGACGCACGAAATCGCGCACGGTGCCGCGTTCCGCGCCCAGGTCCATGTGAAAGCCGGTGGTGAACGCGCCCAGACTGGACAGCGTCATGTTCTCGCGGATCGACAGGATTTGCACGAGGCCGTCGTTCTTGCGATCCTCGGGGATCAGGGCGATGCCGCTGCGGATGCGGCCCGCAACAGTCCTGGTCCGAAGCTGCTTGCCGTCCACGAAGATGCGCCCGCCCGCATGGGGGTGGCGGCCGATCACGCATTCCAGGAACTCGCTGCGGCCCGCGCCCATCAACCCATATACCCCCAGGATCTCGCCCGCGCGCAGGGTCATGCTGACATGATCGACAGCCAAGCCGCCGCCGGGGCGGGGCAGGGTCACGTCCTCGGCCCGGAAGACCTCGGAGCCGTAGGGGTGGTCGATCTCCTTGGCGAAGTCCCTGGACGCCTCGCCGATCATGGCGCGGACGATCCAGTCCACGTCCACGCCCTCCATCGACCGCGCGCCGGTGATCGCGCCGTCGCGCAGGACGGTGATGTAGTCGCCGATGCGGATCAGCTCCTCCAGCCGGTGCGAGATATAGACGATGCCCACGCCCTGTTTTTTCAGGTCTGCGATGACGCGGAACAGGATCTCGACTTCGGCGGCGGAGAGCGCACTGGTCGGTTCGTCCAGGATCAGGATGCGCGCGTCCTGCGCGAGGCTTTTCGCGATTTCCACGATCTGCTGCTGGCCCACGCGCAGGTCGCCCACCATCGTGTCGGGGTCGATGTCGTGTTCCAGCCGCCGCATCAGGGCGCGCGTGGCCTCGCGTTGCGCGGCCATGTCGATGTCGATGCGGCCACGCGTGATCTCGCGGTTGATGAAGATGTTTTCCGCGACCGTCATGTTCGGGAAGAGGTTGAGTTCCTGGAACACGATGCCGATGCCGTGGCGGCGGGCGTCGTCGGTGCCGTTCAACTGGACCGGCCGCCCGTCCATCATGACCTGCCCCTCGGTCAATTGCTCGACCCCGGCGATGACCTTCATCATCGTGGACTTGCCCGCGCCGTTTTCGCCCACCAGCACGTTGACCGCGCCCATGCGCAGGTCGAAATCGACCCCCCTCAGTGCGCGGGTGCCGGGATAGACCTTGGTGCCGCCCCGGATCTGCAATCCGATGTCATGGGTCATGGCGTTGCCTCCTGCAGCAGGGTCGGCACCACCAGCACGGGATCGGTGGCACTGCGCAGGGTGGTCGCGCCCTCGAAGCGGAAGGTCTTGCCGGTCAGGTCGCCCTCGGGCAGTTGCACCGCCTGGTGCGCCCGGTCGTTCAGCGCGCGGGCCAGTTTCGCGAATTCGATCTGGTCGCGATAATCGGTGAAGACGATGAAATCCGCCGCGTCGCGCAGGGCGGTCCCCTTGATGACGGGGCCAAGCTGGATCGTCACATCGGCCTGTTTGTCGCCGGTCACGTCCACCGCCATGGTGGCCCCGCGCGATTTCCGGTTCGCCTCGACCACGGTGCCCTGGCCCTTGACCAGGAAGTTCCATGGGCTGCCCTCGGCCTGGGGACGAATGCCATGGGCCTGTCCCGCAGCATCAAGGCCGCCTTGCAGGGCGGTCGTCAGCGTGGGCAGGTCGATGGCCTTCTGACTGACATTGGGGACCAGTTGGGCGGTGTAGATCTCGCCCGCCTTTGCGGCCATGCGGTCCTCGTCGGACTGGGGAGCGCTCGCGTTTTCGCCGCCGGGTTCGGGGTTGGGGACGATCTTGCAGGCGCCAAGCGCCGTCAGGCCCAGCGACAGGCCAAGGATCGCGGTCATTGCGCGCATCAGCGGGACTCCGGGGGTAGAAGAAAGCGGCCCGGCTTGGGTGCCGGGCCGATGGGATCACTCCGCGAGGGCGAAGGTTTCCAGCTTGTCGGCGTTCTCGGCGTTGATCAGGATGCAGTCCATAAGCTGCTTTTCATCCACGCCGGTGGAGCCGTTCTTCAGATAGGCGTCCGCCTGTTCGACGGCCAGTTGCGCCTGGCGATAGGCCGGTTGCAGCACGGTGGCCTTGATGCCGCCCGCCTTGATGGAATCGCGCACGTCGTTCGAGCCGTCGAAGCCCACCACGATCACGTCGGTGCGGCCTGCCGCCTCCAGCGCGGCCCAGGCACCCATCGCCATGGTGTCGTTGCCGGAAATCACGCCCTTGATGTCGGGGTTGGCCTGAAGGATCGTCTCCATCACCGTATAGGCTTCGGTCTGCGACCAGTTGGCGGTCTGCTGGGCGACCATCTCCATGTCGGGATACTGGTCGATGATGTCGTGATAACCCGAGGACCGGATGCCCGCGTTGGTGTCCGCCTCGCGGCCCAGAAGCTCGGCATATTTGCCGGCCTCGCCCATCAACTTGACGAACTCCTCGGCCCCAAGCTGCGCGCCCTGGTAGTTGTTGGACACGATCTGGCTGACGGCGATGCCGGATTCCTTGATCTCGCGGTCGATCAGGAAGGACGGGATGCCCGCGTCCTTGGCGGCCTGCACGGCGGCCACGGTGGCGTCGGCGCCCGCGTTGTCGAGGATGATCGCCTTCACGCCCTGACCGATGGCGGTGTTGAACAGTTCAAGCTGCTTGTTCGGGTCGTCGTCATGGACCATGACCACGGTGTCGTAGCCCAGTTCCTTGGCGCGCGCCTCGGCGCCGACGGCCTCGGCCTTGAAGAAGGGGTTGTCGTGGCTGGGGGTAATGATCGCGATGGTGCCCTCGGCCGCAGCGAAGGACGGCATGGCAACGGTCATGGCAAGGCCAAGGGCCGAGATCATCAGCCGGCGGGTCAGTTTCATGTTTTCCTCCCTTTGGGGTCAGCCGGTTTTGCGCCGGTTCCTCTCTGACCGTTTCAAGCTGCGGGGGAATCGTTATACTGTCAACAGGTATGACAAGATAACGATTGCAGGTTCGTCAGGTGATGCGTTCGATGCTGGCGGCGACCTCGTCCCATTCCAGCACCTTCTTCCAGTCGTCGCGCATCAGCATGGGGATGCCGAACTCGATTGCCTTGTTGCACGCGTCCGAGAACTGGCCTTGCCGTTCCTCGAAGATCACCGCGCCCAGGATGTTCATGTGCCCCAGCAGGAAGTCGCGGGCGCATTCCTTGCTGACGCCGCTGCGGGCCACGACCTCGTCCATGGCCTCGCGCATCACCATCAGCAGCGAGGCGCAGACGGTTTCCGACAGGCCCGGTTCCAGCATGGCCATCTGCTTCACCGTCACCTCATAGCTGCGGGCGACGGGGGCATAGATGGCGCGGGCGATCCGGTCGCCCAGTTCGTAATGCTCGCGCGGGCCTTGCATCAGGGCGTTGACCACGGCCTGCTTGGCTGCGACACCGCCGAAGTGATCGGCGCGGCCTTCCGGCGTGTTCTCGTCGTTGAAGATCGGCGGGTGGCAGGGGTGGGTCACGAAATAGGTGATATCGGCGCGTTCCGGCAGGTGGCCCGCAAAGGGGGCTGCGGCGTCCAGGATCACGATCATCGTGCCGGGCGCGACCTGCGGCACGACGGATGCGGCAACCTTGCGGATGACGGTGTCGGGGACGGCCAGGATCACCACCTCGGCGCCTTCTAGCGCGGTGGCGGCATCGACAGTGTCGAGGCCCAGTTCGGTCTTCAGCCGTTCGCGGCCCGCGTCGCTGACCTCGACATGGGCCACGTCGAAATCAGTCTTGGCCAGGTTCGTCGACAGGCGCACGCCCATCTTGCCACCCGCCCCGAACAGGGCAACCTTCGTCATCTCGCTCTCCTCCTCGCAAGGAATGGATCCTTGCCAAACTGGTATGATGAGATAATAACAATGGAAAGCTGTCAAGGGAGGATGGCGATGTCCGACGCGCCTTGGGTGACATGGCTGGGTGACGATTTCACAGGATCGGCCGCGGTGATGGAGGTGCTGCAGTTCGCGGGCCTGCCCTCGGTCCTGTTCACCGACATTCCCTCGCCCGATCTGGCGGCGCGCTTTGCTGGGTGCCGGGGCATCGGCATCGCCACGACCGCGCGCAGTCACGATCCGGCCTGGATGGCGCGGAACCTGCCGCCGCTGCTGGGCTGGCTGGATGGCCTGGGCGCGCCGATCCTGCATTACAAGATCTGCTCGACCTTCGACTCGGCGCCCGAAAGCGGCTCCATCGGCGCGGCCATCGAGATCGGCTTGCGCACCCGTCCCGCCCGCGCCGTACCGCTGCTGACGGCCGCGCCGCAGATGCGGCGGTACCAGGCCTTCGGGCATCTGTTCGCCGGCACGCTGGACGGAGTGTTCCGGCTGGACCGCCACCCGGTCATGTCGCGCCACCCCGTCACGCCCATGTCCGAGTCCGACCTGCTGCGGCATCTGGCGGCGCAGACGGATCTGCCCTCGGCGCTGATCGACCTTGAGGGCCTGGCCGATCCGCAGGCGGCGCTGCGGTCCGCCCTGGCGACGGGCGCACGCATTCTGTCCATCGACAGCATGGAGGCGGCCAGCGAAGCTGCGGCCGGGCGGCTGATCTGGGAAAACCGCGCCGAATTGGGCTTCGTGGCAGGCAGCCAGGGGGTGGAATACGCCCTGGTGCGGCACTGGCAGGACAGCGGCGCGAGCCCGCGCGTCGATGCGCCGGGCGCGGCGGCGCGGGCCGGCCGGATCGCGGCGGTGTCGGGATCGGTCTCACCCACCACGGCGCGGCAACTGGACTGGGCCGGGCGGAACGGATTCGCGCTGCTGCCCTTCGACGCGCGCGCCGTGACCGGCAGCGAGGCCGACATGGCGGCCGAGGAACGGCGGCTGACCGGGGCCGCCATTGCCGCGGCAGCGGCGGGCCAAAGCCCGCTGGTCCATTCGGCTTCGGGCGAGGGGCCGCAGGTCGAGGCCTATCGCGTGGCCTTGGCCCGCAGCGGCATGGACCCGGCCACCGCCAACCGCCGCATCGGCGTATCGCTTGGCCGCATCCTGGACGCGACCCTGCGCGCCACGGGGATCCGGCGGGCGGTAATCTCGGGCGGGGATACCTCGGGGCACGGAATGCGGCAGCTTGGGCTGTCGGCCCTGGTCGCAAAAGCGCCGACAATTTCCGGTGCGGCGCTGTGCCAAGCCTTCGGCAGCGGCCTGCATGATGGCTTGGAAATCGCGCTGAAAGGCGGGCAGATGGGATCCGAGGATTACTTCGGCTGGCTCCGCGACGGCGGCGGGCCAAGGGGAAAAGCAGCATGACCGACCATATCCGGGTCACCTACCGCATCGAGACGCCGGGCAGCATCGAGGCCTTGGCGCAGAAGATCGCCGCCGACCAGTCCACCGGTACCTTCACCGAACTGCCAGGAGAAACCGAGGCGCTGAAAGCCCGCTATGCCGCCCGCGTCGAGCGGATCGAGCCGCTGCCCCATGCGGAAGCGCCCGGTTTCCCGACCGACGCCCCCGGCCCCTTCCACCGCGCCGACGTGACCATCGCCTGGCCGCTGGACGCCATCGGCACCGATATCGCGGCGCTGATGGCCATCACCGTGGGCGGTGTTTACGCCATTCGCGGCCTGACCGGCGTGAGGGTGATGGACTTCGACCTGCCGCCCGCCTTCGCCTGCCATCCCGGCCCGCAATTCGGCATCGCAGGGTCGCGCCGCCTGATGGGGGTGGCCGAAGGCCCGATGATCGCCTCGATCATCAAGCCCTCGCTCGGCCTCTCGCCCGAGGAGACGGCGCAGGTCGTCCAGACCCTGTGCGAGGCGGGCGTCGATTTCATCAAGGACGACGAAAAGCTGATGTCGCCCGAATACTCACCCTTGGCCGCGCGGGTCGATGCGATCATGCCGGTGATCGAACGCCATGCCGACCGGACCGGCAAGCGAGTGATGTATGCCTTCGGCATCTCCTCGGCCGATCCCGACCGAATGATGCGCGACCATGACTATGTCGCGACCCGAGGCGGAAATGCGGCAGTGGTCAATATCAACTCCATCGGGCATGGCGGCATGGCATTCCTGCGCAAGCGTTCGGCGTTGTGCCTGCATGCGCACCGGAACGGATGGGACATCCTGACCCGCCACCCGGCCTTGGGGATGGAATTCTGCGCCTACCAGAAAATTTGGCGCCTGCTGGGCGTAGATCAGTTCCAGATCAATGGAATGCAGGCAAAATACTGGGAGCCGGATGACAGCTTCGTAAAATCTTTCCACGATGTGATGATGCCCATATTTTCCGATGCCGACTGCCCGCTTCCGGTGGTTTGCTCGGGACAATGGGGCGGTCAGGCGGTCGACACCTATCAACGCACTGGCCGAACGCTGGACCTGATGTATCTGGGGGGAGGCGGTATTCACGGTCATCCCAACGGCGCAGCGGCAGGAGTGCGGGCGATCCGACGGGCCTGGCAGGCGGCGGCCGATGGCGAAAGCCTTGAACAAGCCGCCGCAAATCACCCGGATCTTGCGGCATCGCTGGCGAAGTGGGGAAAATGACCTGCCAGGATAGGAACCGTAAATCTTTCGAAATTAGAAAGCGCAATGCCGATGTCGTGGATCGACATTGAGAGCGGCGGCTCCCGTCTGCCCGGTGGCGACGAGAGCCTCGAACGGGCGGTCTTGTCAGGATCGGTGAGAAGCTGAATGGGATCGAATGATCGGCCGCTAGTCAACTGAGCTGCTCGGTGCTCAGCTAATATTTTATAACAGCCGTCGCGTCGATTTCGACAGTCCAACGGCACGGAACAAGCGCTTAGCGCGACACCTTGCGTAGTCCCTCCTGCGCCTTCGGAAGCGGTTCCAGGGAGAGGCTCGCCAGACCCCCTGCTGCGCCGCGACCCCCGTGCTGATCGCGGCGCGCGATCGCAGGCCAAGTTCGACCTTCTGGTCGATGATGGCCTATCCGTCGCGGCGGACAGCCTCGCCTCAATCCAGGATCTCGGCAGGATCCATCCGGTTGCAGGGCGTTCGCCGCGTCAGATCCAAAGCCTCGATTGATCCGCGGCTCTTGTCGGGGCAGGGCGGACAGCAGAACCGCGTGGGGCCGATGGCGAAAGGACTCCTGACCGCGGCGCAAGATCCGGCGGGGCTGCGACATGGCCGGGGTCCAATCATCGCGGCATCTTCCGGAACGCTTTTGCCCCAACGCTGTTTACGGACTGTCGAAGGAGTTGCCCGATGATCCGAGAGGTTCTCGTCATGGCCATTGCTCTCGTCGCGGCGTGGCATTCAAGCGCCCTGGTCTTTGTTCGCGTCGACGAGAACCAGTTCCGGCAGCCGGTGTCCGCCCTGCAGGCGCGCCGATCCCTTGCCTCGTCCGGCCCTACCCTCCCGATACAGCCGACATTGCCAGCAGTCCGCGCCGAGACGTGGGGCACGACCTTCGGGCCGGCTGTCCCTGCACCCGTGCTTTCGGACCTGGCGCTTGACAGCGCCGCAGCTCCTGTGTGGCGTCCCGACAAGGTCGCAACGGCCCGCCCGCTTCCGCGTCCCGCCACAGCCGATCAGATCCTGAGGGGCGCCCGCATTCCCTTGCCGCCGGCATCGTTGCGCAACGCGAGCGACCTGTCCTGCATTGCCGTGGCCATCTACCACGAGGCGCGCGATCAGGATGACTTCGGCCAGCGCGCTGTCGCCTCGGTGATCCTCCAGCGCATGGCTCTGCCCGGCCGTTGGGGCGGCACGGCCTGCGACATTGTTGCCCCAAGGCAGTTCAGCTTCCTGACCTCCCGCCATGATTACCCGCCGATCGAAGACATGGCGGCCTGGGCGAAGGCGGTGCGGTTTGCCGCCCGCGCCCTCATTGAGGGGCCCATGCCGGAACTCGAGGGGGCGGATCACTATCACACCACGGCCGTCACCCCCGACTGGGCGACAAGCATGGTGCGGGTTCGGCTGATCGACGATCATGTCTTCTATGCCGATCCTCGTTCATCCGCACTTTAGCGTCACCGGCGGCGAACAACCCTGACGCTTCCGGTGTTGCGACGCGTTCTGACAAGAATCCTGCGCAGATTGCCAACCATCTGCCGTCCCGCGCCTTATCCTCTTTGCATGACCGGGGCGGACCACCAGCATCCGGTGCCAGCAACGGAGGGGATAACATGAAGAAGATCGCAGCGACACTTCTTGCAACCTTTGCATTCCTGCCGCAGGTGCATGCGGCGGAGCCCGACCAGTGCCGAACCCCCAGCTTTTCCGACGTGGGCTGGACTGACATCACCGCCACCACCTCTGCCGCGGCAATGGTGCTGGAGGCCCTGGGCTACCAGCCCGAAGTCCAGATCCTGTCGGTCGCCGTCACCTTCGAGTCCCTGAAGCAGGGCGATACCGACATTTTCCTGGGCAACTGGATGCCCTTGCAAGAGCCGATCCAGAAGCCTTTGGTTGAGGCCGGCGATATCGAGGTGGTCCGTGCAAACCTTGAAGGGGCGCTGATTGGGTTCGCGGTGCCGGCCAGCACCTACGAGGCCGGGCTGAAGACCTATGGCGACATCGCCAGGTTCAAGGACCAGCTTGGCGGCAAGATCTATGGCATCGAATCCGGCAGCAGCGCGAACACGACCATCCTGCAGATGATCGAGGACAACGGCTTTGGTCTGGGCGACTTCGACCTGGTCGAGTCGAGCGAGCAGGGGATGCTGGCCCAGGTCGAACGCGCCATCGGGGCACAGGGCGACATCCTGTTCTTCGGCTGGCGTCCCCATCCGATGAACGTGCGCTATGACATCGAATACCTGACCGACGGCAATGATATGTTCGGACCCAGGGATGGTGCCGCGACCGTGCTGACGAACACGCGCAAGGGCTTGTCTGCGGAATGCCCGAACCTGGGCAGGTTCCTGTCGAACCTGTCCTTCACCGTCGAGGCAGAGGACGTGATGATGTCCTATATCCTGGACAAGGGGATGGACGGGCGCAAGGCGGCGGGCCGGTGGCTGAAGGAAAACCCGGCCGTGCTGGAGGCCTGGCTCCAGGACGTGACCACGGCCGACGGCCAGCCCGGGCTGGAAGCCGCCAGGACCAGCCTAGGTCTGTGATCCCCGTCGGGCAGCCGAAGGGGCCTGCCCGAACTGCCGCCGGAAGGCCCGCGACAGTGAGGCGATGGACGAAAATCCTGTTCGCACCGCGATATCGGCCATGGGCAGGCGGGTATCGGTGACCAGTCGCCGGGCCGCCTGCAACCGTAGCGACAGGTAATAGGCCGCCGGCGAACACTGCGCCTGCCCGCGAAACAGAACCTCGACCGTGCGGACGGAGCAGCGGAGGCGTTTCGCGATCTCGGGGATCGTCAGCGGCACGTCAATATGCTGCTCCATGATCCGGATCGACCGGGCCAGCCGCAGGTCGATCCGGCTGTCGCGCCCCAGCGACACCAGAGGCTGGGCATCAGAGGGCAGCCGCACCTCGTCATAGACATAAAGGCTTGCAACATTCAGGGCCGCGCCAAAGCCTTGGCGGGCGCGGATCAGCGCCAGCATGAAGTCCAGTGCCGGAGCCGCGCCGCCCGTTGTGAAGACCGCGCCGTCCACCACCCAGCGGTCGGGGATCACACGAATTTGCGGGAAGCAGGCGGCGAAATCCTCCAAGTCCTCCCAGTGGGTCGTGGCCTTGTGCTGATCCAGAAGACCAGCCATCGCCAGGACCCAACTGCCTGCCTCGACGCCGCCGACCATCCGGGCCCCGCGCGCCGCCTGCCGGACGGCAGCCAGCACCGGCGGCGGGGTATGTCGGGTGACGTTGAAGGCGGCAACGACGATCAGAAGATCACAGCGAACATGCGGAACGAGGCGGCCGTCCACCTGCAGCGTCATGCCGCAACTGGTGGTGACCGGCAGCCCGTCCATCGAGACGACCTTCCAGCCATAAGGGGAATGGCCCGAAATGCGGTTCGCTGCCCGCATCGGATCAAGCGTGGCGGCCATGCTCATCAGCGAGGATTCGGGCAGGACCAGGATCGTCACGGCCAGCGGCTTGCTAGACGGCTGAAAGATTGTGGCGACCTGGTCCATCACGCCCCTCCTGGTTGGTTCCGGCTGTCAAGTCCGCCGGGCAGTCTGTCCTACGAAACGCCCGGCACCGTCGGCGTCGCGGCCGGCATGGGACGAGACCCAGGCCGAAAGGCGTTCCGAGACCGCCGGATCGGGTTCGCTGCTGCGGCGCGTGGACAGGTCGGTGTGGATCAGCATCGTCTCGACCGTCGCGGCCAGAGTGTCGTCGCCCCGCCACAGGCGGTGGAACAGGTGCAGCCGCTTGCCTTGCCCCGACAGAACCTGCGTTGTCACGGTCAGGCGGTCGCCTGCATGGACCTCGTCCAGGTAGCGGACATGGTTTTCGACCGTGAAATAGCTGCGCCCACCAGCGACATAGGCGGCATCCGCGCCGATCATCTGCATGAAGCGATCGGTGGCCAACGACGCGGCCTCCAGGTAAGGCGCCTCGTTCATGTGGCCGTTGTAGTCGGTCCAGCTGACAGGAACCTGGCGCGTTGCGGTGATAGGCAGGCCGTTCCGTTCGCCAGGACGGGGAAAGCTCTCCTCATGCGCGCGCACAACGCTGCCCGCACCGCTGCCGGTCCGCCGCAGGGCCCGGATCATGCCGACCACGTTGTCGTCGCGCAGCCGTTCCAGGTCGCGGATCGACAGGTGCTCGGACTGCGCGTCCGACTGCGATGCTATCAGTTCGACCAGGTCGTTGTTGAACTCCGGGACGTCCATGAGCTTTGTCCAGGGCCAGGACAGGGCGGGGCCGAATTGCGCCATGAAATGCGCCATGCCGGCCTCGCCCCCGGCGATGCGATAGGTTTCGAACAGGCCCATTTGCGCCCAGCGGATACCGAAACCCATGCGGATCGCTTCGTCGATCTCCTCGGTGGTGGCGATTCCGTCCTTGACCAGCCACAGCGCCTCACGCCAGACGGCCTCCAGCAAACGGTCCGCGATGTGGGCATCGATTTCCTTGCGGACGGTCAGGGGATACATGCCGATGCCGCGCAGGATACCGGCCGCGCGGGTGCAGGTCGCCGGATCGCCCACCAACTCCACCAGCGGCAGCAGATAGACCGGGTTGAAGGGATGAGCGACGATAGCCCGCGTGCCCGGCATGTTCAGTTCCGACGGCTTGAAGCCCGAGGTTGAGGATCCGATCACCGCCTCGGGTCCGGCCGCCTTCTGGATTGCCGGCAGGATGCCGTGCTTCAGGGCCAGCGTTTCGGGCACGCTTTCCTGAACCCAGTCGGAGCCCGCCACGGCCTCGGTCAGGTCCGCGTGAAACGTCAGTCGGCCTTCGGGCGGCAATGCCCGGTCATAGAGCGCGGGCAGGGCGCGACGGGCATTGTCGAGAACCTCTCCGATCTTGCGTTCGGCCTGCGGATCGGGGTCGAAGACGGCCACATCCCAGCCGTTGAGCAGAAAGCGCGCAGTCCAGCCGCCGCCGATGACCCCGCCGCCGATCATCGCTGCCTTGCTCATGCCGCCACTCCCTTCGGCGCGCGCTTCACAAGTCCCAACCTGTCCCGCACCGCCTGCGGTCCGATGACATTCGCGCCCATGTTCTCGATGAGGGTGGCGGCGCGTTCGACCAGTTGGGCGTTCGTGGCAAGCTGCCCCTTGCCTAGCCACAGGTTGTCCTCCAGCCCGACGCGGACATTGCCTCCGGCCAGGACGGCGGCGGCGACATAGGGCATCTGGTCGCGGCCCAGGCTGAACGCCGACCAGCACCAGTCGTCGGGCACCGCGCTCACCATCGCCATGAAGGTGTTGAGGTCGTTCGGCGCCCCCCAGGGAACCCCCATGCACAGCTGCACAAGCGCGGGGCTGGCCAGCTTGTCTTCGCGCACCAGTTCCTTGGCGAACCACAGGTGGCCGGTATCGAAGGCCTCGATTTCCGGTTTGACCCCCAGTGTCGTCATCATGCCGCCCATCGCCCGCAGCATGCCGGGCGTGTTGGTCATCACGTAATCGGCCTCGGCAAAGTTCATCGTGCCGCAGTCGAGCGTGCAGATTTCCGGCAGGCATTCGGCGACATGGGCCATGCGTTCCGTGGCGCCCACCATGTCGGTGCCTGCCGCGCTGACGGGAAAGGGTGCTTCCGGAGTGCCGAAGACGATATCGCCGCCCATCCCCGCGGTCAGGTTCAGGACGACGTCCACATCGGCTTCGCGGATGCGGTCCGTGACCTCGCGGTACAGATCAAGCCTGCGCGACGGGGCGCCGGTCTCTGGATCGCGCACATGGCAGTGAACAATCGCAGCCCCCGCCTTCGCGGCCGCGATGGCGCTTTCGGCGATCTGCTTCGGGCTGCGCGGCACATGCGGAGACCGCTCCTGTGTCGCCCCCGACCCGGTGACCGCGCAGGTGATGAAGACGTTCTTGTTCATGGCGAGCGGCATGGGAACCTCCTTTTTGCCCGGTCGGGCTCAGGCTAGGCCTTCATTTCTCCAGTAAATGGTCCTATTGCTTCACTCGACATTCCAAACGCGTCAAACTTTGCCATGCGTGTCGCCTTCCTTCTGTTCGAGGGGTTCTCGAACATGGTCCTGTCCTGCCTGCTCGAACCGCTGCGGGCGGTTCGCGACCAGGGACAGGCGGATCTGCATTGGCAGGTGCTGACGGCGGACGGAAACTCCGTCCGATCCTCCAGCGGACTTCTTGTGGCGCCGGACGGCGGGGCGCGCGGGGCTTTCGACCTGCTGATCGTGGTTTCCGGCTATGGCTTCCGCGACCATGCCCGTGGCAACGGTCTGCGTCACGTGCTGGCGCTTTCCCGCCGCAGCCTGATTGTCGTGGGCGCCGATACAGGGGCATGGCTTCTTGCCGCGGCGGGCCTGCTTTCAGGACAGCGCGCCACGATTCACTGGTCGCTGGTGCCCGAATTTGCCGAAGCCTTTCCCAACGTGCAGGTGGGTGCCCTGCCCTCCGTCATGGAAGGCCGTGTCTGGTCCTGCGGCGACGCATCCGCGGCCTTGGAGCTGATCCTGGACCTGATCGAAAAGCGCTTCGGCAAGGGCAGCGCATTCTTGGCGTCGTCCATGTTCCTCCACGAGGCGGATCATTCCAGCGGCGGTTCAAGGGCAGGGACACTATGGCCCGCGCGCAAGGCTCCGGCCCGGCTGCATCAGGTGATCGACCTGATGGTCGAGAAAATCGAAATGCCCATCCCGATCGCGCAGATAGCCGCGCAGTCCGGTTTCTCGCTCAGCAGCATGGAGCGGCAGTTCCGCGCCGAGACGGGAATGTCTCCCGGTCGTTACTTCCAGATGCTGCGCCTCACCCGGGCGCGGGATCTTGTCCTCGGCACGGACCTCGACTTCCGATCCATCGCGCTGCGCTGCGGTTACGCGAATGCCTCCGCCCTGGGAAAGGCATACAAGAGCGCCTTTGCGTGCCCGATCCGACAACTGAGACGCCGACACCAGACCTGATGATTGGCGGTCCGGTCCAGGGGATCTGCATGGAACGAACCGGGTTCGAACGGAGGTGGCAGCGGGATGAAACCCGGCAGTTGCAAGGTTTGCACGAAACCCTGCGTTTTCCGTCAATCTGCTGCCCGATTCCATCCTCATCAACGGTGCGGATCGGGATCTCTTTGACCGGTACATTCGATCCGGCATGGTGCTTGTGGCTGCTTTACACGGACCACGTTGACCATCAGCCCGAAGCGCAGCACCTCATGCCGACCGGGACAGGAGATGGGGCAAGCCGAATGCCCCATCCGGAGCCTAGATCTCGTCCTGCCGCGCGGCCAGTCCCTTTGCCAGGATTGCCCCGGTGGGCCGGCCTGTCGGGGATCCCCCGAGAGGTTCCAGGGTGATCTCGTAGAGCTGGCCCTCGGTCGGTGTCGGCAGGCGCGGCGGATCGAGGTCGGCCCCCCCGGCGCCGGTTAGGACGCCCAGCGACACCGGCCCCAGGTCTACCGAGGGCAGCGTCCAGACCTGCATCTGCCGGTCGTCTGGCACATCGACGCCCGCGACAAAGCGGATCCGCGCATCCGAGGCGCCATAATCCTCCACGATCGCCGTGGGATTGCCGGCCTCGTCCAGCAGGACCGCGATCACGACGGGGTCCGGCTCGAACCAGGAACCGCCCAGGACCACGCCCGCCAGGAGGCCGATCGCTGCCGCCATGCCCGCCGGCACCCAGCGTCCTGGTGGCCGCGCGTCGTTCGCGCTGACGGGCGCGGCCTTTTCGCTGGTCTCGACCTGCCCGAGCCTTGGGGCGATGCCCTCCCACAAGCGTGTCGCGCCGGGCAGTTCGGCAGCCGTCATGTCCAGGGGCAACAAGCGGTCGCGTGCCCGCGCGACCGCTGCGGCCCAGGCATCGTCATCGGCCAGGCTTGCCTCCAGTTCAGCCTCGGTCCGCTCGTCCAGAAGGCCAAGGACAAAGGCATCGGCGCGGGCGTCCAGATCATCACGGTTCATGACAGGCACCTCCGCAACAGATCGAGGCCGCGCCGGATCCAGGACTTGCAGGTGCCCAGCGGCACCGACTGGATCGCGGCGATCTCGCCATGGCTGAACCCGCCGACATAGGCCAGCAGGATCGCGCGCCGCGCGGGCGGTTCCAGCCCGGCCAGGCAGTCCTTCAGCGCCACCCGGTCGCCAAGCGCATCCAGGCCGGTGCCCGCCGCTTCCCGCCGGGCGTCCTGCATCGCGGTCAGGGCCTCGGGCGGCAGGCTGTCAAGGCGGCGGCCGTCGCGCAGGATGTTCAGACAGCGGTTGCGCAGAATGGCGAAGATCCAGCCGCGCGCCGATCCGTCGCCAGCCCGGAACTGATGCGCCTTGCGCCAGATCTGCACCATGCTGTCCTGCACGGCCTCCTCGGCGAGATCACGGCGTTGCAGCATCCGCTGGGCGATGCCCAGCATCCGGCCACCCTCGACCTCGAGGATCAGGCGCAATGCCTGCTGCTCGCCCCGCGCGCAGCGTGTCAGCGCATCGGCCAGATCCACAGGCTCCTCCGTCGCCGTGGCGGCGGATGTCTTCATGCCCCTTGCCTCCCCTTGTCGCCGCGCATGGTGGCATTGCGGGCAGCGGGGGTCCAGCCGTCGTGTTGCAGATGCCATGCCGCAATGACACCGGCAGTCCCCCCCGGCAGATGCGCCCGGCTTTTTTTTTGGGGATGTCCGCATATCGTGTTGGTCTCTCAGGACGCCTGAATGACGTCAGCCGGTTGAAGTCCCGCCAGTCGC
>NZ_JAPTYD010000051.1 GCF_026913015.1 Paracoccus benzoatiresistens | reverse complement strand
TCACGCAGGTCGCTGAAAACGCATCTCCGCCCCAGGCAGACAGCTCTGATGCTGGCGAAAGATCCTGGTCGGACTGCGTGACGTGCTGCAGTTCGTCGAGCTGTCTCGTCACGACCCTTGTCACCCATGACCTTCCATTGGCCGACGAGCCGCGAAATACCTATCAGGCGGCTTCGATCATCGTGGTGTATCAGACCTCGCCGCACGGGTTGCTCCGACCTCCAAGACACAGCGCGTAACCGCACGTTTCTGCGCTCCGCCCCTGGGCGGCAGCCTGTCTGACTTGCTGTTTACGAGGTCTTCCATGCGTCTATTCCAAACGCCCCTAGGGGCAATTCTGATGATACTTGCGTCCCTCTCAGACGCAACCGCTCACGAGGGGCACACGCATGGCGACACCCCGCCACCGCCGGACATCCAGACCGCACCGCGTGCAACAGCGACCAGCGCGCTCTTCGAGCTTGTTGCGGTTGCGGCTGATGGCGCTCTGACAGTCACTCTGGACCGCTTCGACACGAACGAACCGGTCTCGGGCGCAACGATCGAGGTCGAGACGCCGGAAGGACCGGTCGTGGCCGACATCGAGGGCGATGCGTACCGGCTGGCCGCGCCCTGGGTGTCAGAGCCCGGTGACCACGAACTGCTGTTCACGGTGACAGCGGGCTCCGACATCGACTTTCTGACAGGGACCCTCAGGATCCATGCCGCCCCGCCGGTGCCTGCCGCAGAGCCCGGAGCGCGAGCGTCTCTCGGTGCGGTGTCCGCGCAAGAGATAATCAACGTTGTCACGGCCAGACTTGTTGATCGCTTGGGCCGCAATGATCCGGCCATGCTCTTGATGGGCGGCATCGGGTTTGTCGGGGGAATGCTCGCCATGGCCCTTATGCAAAGGCGGCGCGTCGTGGCAGGCGTCGCGGCCACGGTCTTGCTGGTGGTCATGGGCGCGAGCCTCGCCCATGCGGAGACGGCTGCCCCACCGGGCGTCGTGGTCGTGCGCGATGTGGCACAGCGCCTTCCCGACGGTCGGATATTTGCTCCGAAGGTGGCCCAAAGGATATTGGCGATCAGGACCCTGGTGGCAGCCGAGCAGGAACATCGCCGCAGCCTGGAACTGCCAGGCCGAGTGATCCCCGACCCCAATGCCAGTGGCTTTGTTCAGACAGCGGTGGGCGGCCGCTTGTCCGCGCCAGCAGGTGGCTTTCCGCCTCTTGGAGCCACGGTCGAGGCGGGGCAGGTGCTTGCTTTGGTTGAGCCCTCCCTTGCGGCCATTGACCAGTCATCAATCCGCCAGACGCAGGCCGAGCTGGACCAGGAGATCGCGATCAGCGTCCGACAGGTCGAGCGGTTCCGCAAGCTCAGCGGCTCTGGCGCGGTTTCCGCGACAGAGCTCGACGAGGCGGAAATCACCCTGGCCGGCCTGCGCGAGCGTCGGGCAGCGCTTGATGAGATGAAGCTTGACGCCGAAGAGCTGGTCGCCCCGATCACCGGGGTCGTTGCACTCGCCAATGCCTCGCCAGGCCTGATCGCCGAGAGCAATACCGTTGTCTATCATATTGTGGATCCCGCCCGGCTGTGGGTCGAGGCCTTGTCCTACAGCGGCGATGCAATGGGCGCGACAGCCTCTATCGCCCACACAGGAGGCGGTCTGATCCCGCTCCGCCTGGTCGGTGCGGGATTTGCCGATGGCAGTCAGGCCCAGCCTGTGCATTTCGCCATTGAGGACGCCGGGAAGCGGATACGTCTTGGCCAGATGGTCACCGTGGTGGCAGAAACGGACACAACCCTCAGCGGAATTGCGGCGCCGCGGGATGCGGTGATCCGGGGGGCGAACGGCGAGGATATCGTCTATGTCCACACCGATCCGGAAGTCTTCGAATCCCGCGCCGTCCGCATCGAACCTCTGGACGGCGCCAGCGTGCTGATCGTGGCAGGGGTGGTGGCCGGTGACCGTGTCGTGACGCAGGGCGCTGAACTTCTCAATCAGTTGCGGTGAGGTCCGTCAGATGTTCACGTTCCTTGTCACACAATCGCTCCGCAACCGGATGCTTGTGCTGGTGCTGGCGGCCATTCTGGTGGGCTATGGCACCTTTACGGCAATGCGTCTGCCCGTCGATGTCTTCCCCGACCTCAACCGGCCTACTGTCACCATCATGACGGAAGCCGAAGGCCTAGCACCGCCCGAGGTCGAGCAGCTTGTCAGCTACCCACTGGAAACCCAGATGAACGGACTGCCCGGTGTAGGCCGTGTGCGCTCGGTTTCCGGCGTCGGGCTGTCGATCGTTTATGTCGAGTTCGACTGGGGAACCGACATCTACCGCAATCGCCAGCAGGTTGCGGAGCGCCTGACGCTTGTCGCCGAACAGCTGCCCGAAGGGGTGACGCCTCAGATGGGACCGATCAGTTCCATCATGGGGCAGGTCATGCTGGTCGCCATGACGGCACCTGAAGGTGTTTCTCCTATGGAGTTGCGCGAAGCTGCGGATTTTCTGGTGCGGCCGCGCCTTTTGGCCATCCCGGGCGTGGCCCAGGTGATCCCGATCGGCGGTGAGGTGAGACAGTTCCGCGTCGCGCCAAACCCCGCAGCCCTGCGTGTCCTGGGCGTGACGCTGGAGGATGTGGAGGCCGCGATCACCGCCTTTGGCGGGAACACCGGCGGCGGGTTCACCGATCAGTATTCCCGAGAGTTCCTGATCCGCAATATCGGCAATACGCTCAAGCTTGAGGATCTGCGCAAGGTCGTGGTCAAGAGCGACGGGCTGCGCCCAGTCCTGCTCCACCAGGTCGCCGAGGTCAGCTACGGTGCACGACTGAAGCGCGGCGAGGCGGGCTATATGGGGCGGCCCGCCGTGATCGTGTCTGTCGAGAAACAGCCCGATGTGGACACCGTCGCGTTGACGCGGGCGGTCGAGGCAGAACTCGCGCAGATCACCGCCACCCTGCCCGAGGGGATGCGTGCCGATCAGGTGCTGTTCCGGCAGGCGGATTTCATCGAGACCTCGGTCAAGAACGTGCAGACAGTGCTGCTCGAGGCGGTCATTGTGGTGGCGATCGTGCTCTTCGCCTTCCTTCTGAACCTGCGCACCACGCTGATCTCGTTGACGGCCATTCCCGTCTCGATTCTGGCCACGGCGATCGTGTTCAAGGCGACGGGCTTGTCCATCAACACCATGACGCTGGGAGGTCTTGCCATCGCCATCGGCGAACTGGTGGACGATGCCGTGGTCGATGTCGAAAACATCTTCCGGCGCCTGCGCGAGAACCGGGAAGCGGGAAATCCGCGCTCCACCTTCGAGGTCGTCGTGTCGGCCTCTCAAGAGGTGCGATCGGGGATCGTCTATGCGACGATGATCATCGTGCTGGTGTTCGTGCCGCTGTTCGCGCTCTCAGGCATCGAGGGGCGGCTGTTTGCCCCACTGGGTCAGGCCTATATCGTTTCCATCCTTGTCAGCCTGGTCGTGTCGATCACGCTGACCCCGGTGATGGCCTTTTATCTGCTGCCCGGCATGAGGCGGCTGGACGAACACGAAGGCTGGCTCGTGCGCATGTTGAAGCGTGGCAACCGGGCGGCCCTGGCGGTTGCATTCCGATGGCAGCGAACGCTGATGGGTTTGGCCTTTCTGGCTGTTCTTGTTGCCGGATGGTCGGCGACCACTCTTCCTCGTGCCTTCCTGCCGCCCTTCAACGAAGGCACCTTCACCATCTCGATGCTGTTCAATCCCGGCATATCGCTGGCGGAGTCGCACCGCGTCGGCCTGATCGCGGAGCAGCTCATCATGGAGGTGCCCGAAGTGCGGGCCGTCGGGCGTCGCACCGGACGAGCCGAGTTGGATGAGCACGCTGAAGGCGTGCATTCCTCGGAGATCGAGGTCGATCTGGAGCCAGGCGAGCGGCCGAAGACCGAGATCGTGGCTGACATCCGCGCGCGTCTGTCGGTCCTGCCTGTCGCCGTGAACATTGGCCAGCCGATCTCGCACCGGCTGGACCACATGTTGTCTGGCGTGCGGGCCCAGTTGGCCCTGAAGGTCTACGGCGATGACCTTGATACGCTGCGAGCCGTCGCAGAAGACCTTCGGAGCCGCATTGCCGCCATTCCCGGGCTCGTCGATCTTCAACTTGAAAAGCAGGTCCGCATCCCGCAGCTCGAGATCCGCATCGATTATGACCGCGCCGCCTTGTTTGGCATTCAGCCTGCAGCCATTACCGAGAAATTGGAGCAGCTGTCCAATGGCCGGGTCGTGTCGAAGCTGGTCGACGGGCAGCGCACCTATGATGTCGTGATGCGGCTTGCCGAGGACCGCCGGACGACGCAGGCGCTCGGGGACCTCCTGATCGAGACACCCGCGGGATGGGTGCCGGTCCGCCAACTCGCGGAGGTGCGGGAAACCGACGGGCCCAATCAGATCCTGCGCGAGAACGGGCGGCGGCGTCTGGTCGTGTTGGGCAACACGGACGGCACCGTGGACATGGCAAAGGTCGTGGCCGAGATCCGCGCCATCATCGCCGATGCCAATCTGCCGACGGGGTTTTCGGCAACGCTGGAGGGGACCTTCCAGGCCCAGGAAGAAGCGAGCCGCACCATCGGGCTTCTGTCGCTTGTCTCGTTGGGGATGGTCTTTGCCATCCTTTACAGTCGGTACCGGTCTGCTGTCTGCGCGCTCATCATCATGGGTTCGGTGCCACTAGCCCTCATCGGCTCCGTCGCCGCGCTCTGGATCGCCGGGCAGCCTTTGTCGGTCGCCTCGATGATTGGCTTTATCACCCTGACCGGCATCGCAGCGCGAAACGGCATTCTGAAGATCAGCCACTACATCAACCTCGCGCTGCATGAAGGCCTGCCCTTCGGACGCGACTTGATTGTCCGCGGATCGCTGGAACGCCTCACACCGGTGCTGATGACGGCCCTGTCTGCGGGTGTGGCACTCGTGCCCTTGATGATCCATGCCGAAGAACCCGGAAAGGAGATCCTGCACCCGGTTGCGGTCACCATCTTCGGAGGGCTCATCTCGTCTACCTTGCTCGATACCTTTCTGACGCCCGTGCTGTTTCTGCGGTACGGACGCAACGCGCTGGAGCGCCTGGTCGAGACCGCTCGCCGCCAATCCCACCCGGCCGAAGCGCCCCAAGGCGCAACAATTCCCACTTTCTGAACCCAAGGAGCATTGCTATGCTGCGTATCTCTCTTATTTCGCTGTTCTTCGCGACGGGTGCCTTCGCCCACGAGCCAGGTCTGGGACCCAATGGCGGCATGCGCGTCGATGCGGGGCCTTACCGTGTTGAGCTTGTCCTGAACGGCACGCGCGTCGATGCGCATGTGACGATGGACGACGACAGTGCCGTTGCGACCGAGACAATGACAGGAACCGCCATTCTGGTGCTGGACGGGAAACCGGTCCGGATCCCGCTCGAACCGACGGCGGCAGGTGTGCTGTCGGGCGACACCGGATCAGCAGTGCCCGAGACCGTGAAGGGCGCCGTCCAGCTGACCGATGCCGATGGCAAGACCGTTCAGGCGAAGTTCTGATAGTGCCGGATTGGCGTTCCTGCTTCCTTCTGAACAGCATGGGAGCCTCCGCGAGAGGCCCCATGCCTGACCAGGTAGAAAATCTTGGAGCGGAACGTCCAAGGGTGCGGGCGCTTGGGACGATCGTCCTTCAATTACACGGGGCTCTCCAAGGATGCCGGGAAATGCCTTGTCTGCCTCTTCTGTCTTGCTCCAAGGGCTGCCTGCCCTCGCGTTTGTCTGTGCGGCGGTTTCGGCAACATGGACCTATGGCAGTTCTCAAGAGCTGCAGCGAGGGGCTGAGCTTTATGCCGAACACTGCGCGGCATGCCACGGAGCGCAGCTTGAAGGCCAGCCAGACTGGAAGATCATGGGCGAGAACGGGGTTTTTCCTGCCCCGCCCAATGATGAAACCGGCCACACCTGGCACTACAACGACGCCATGCTGACCGACTACATTCGCCGGGGCGGCCAACCCGTTTTGGACGACGCGGGCATTCCCATGACATCCGGGATGCCGGCGTTCGGCGCCATCCTGGAGGATGACGACATCCCCGCCATTCTCGCGTTCATCAAATCGACCTGGTCTGCGCGAATACAGGCTGTCCAGGCAGGACAGAATAGTGGAGTAAGCGCCCTCCAGAAGCAGACCTAGGGCACGGGCTGTCGCAGGTACCTCCGGGGCAGGCCTAGACCTCAAAGGCCGCGAGAATGGGGCAGGTCCTGGACCCTCCCTGTGCGCATTCCGCAGCCAGCTTGCGCAGGCTTTGCTGCGCGCGTTGCAGGTCGGCGATCTGCTCATCCAGTTTTGCCAAGCGAGTTTGGGCCATTTCCTGCGCCCGGCGATGATCGTGGCCGGTGTCCAGATCGAGCAGTTCCTTTATCTCCTCCAGTGTGAAGCCGGCCTGCTGCGCCTTGCGGATGAAGCGAAGCCGCCGGACATCCGGATTCCCGTAGCGGCGAATGCCACCGTCACGCGCCGGCATGCCGAGCAAGCCCCTTCGCTGGTAGAAACGGATGGTCTCGACCCCGACGCCACCTGCTTGGGCAAGTTTTCCGATCGTCAGCAACTTTGCCTCTTGATTCCGTACCATGGTACAGGACGTATATACGTGCCGAGATGCTCCAAATCAAGTTGCGAAGGAGATACCGGGATGTCGGAACACTCTGCAAATGCTGGCTCGATCAAGTCAGCACGCCTTTACCGGATGATGATGCCGGATCACACCTGCCCCTATGGCCTCAAGGCCCTGGACCTGCTGAAACGCGCCGGCTTTGCGGTCGAGGATCATCACCTTGCCACACGACATGAGGTCGAGGCCTTCAAGGCCAGTCATGAGGTCGCGACCACGCCGCAGATCTTCATGGGTGACCGGCGCATCGGCGGCTACGATGATCTGCGGCGCTTTCTCGGCAAGCGCGTCACCGATCCCAAGGCCACAAGCTATCGGCCGGTGATCGCCCTGTTCGCCATGACGCTGCTGATGGCGCTTGCCGCGAGCTTTGCGGTTTATGGGACGCTCTTCACCGCCCGTGCTGGCGAATGGTTCATCGCCTTCAGCATGGCCGTCCTGGCGCTCCTCAAGCTCCAGAATGTCGAGAGTTTCGCAACGATGTTTCTGAACTACGATCTGCTGGCAAAACGATGGGTGCCCTATTCCTACATCTACCCCTTTGCCGAAGGGGTAGCAGGTATCCTGATGATCGCCGGCGCGCTGACGTGGCTCTCGGTTCCCATTGCCTTGGTCATCGGCACCATCGGGGCGGTCTCGGTCTTCAAGGCCGTCTATCTGGACCGCCGCGAACTCAAATGCGCCTGCGTCGGCGGATCGAGCAACGTACCCTTGGGCTTCGTATCGCTGACCGAGAACCTGATGATGATCGCCATGGCGATCTGGATGGCGCTTGGTGCCTTCGGCCTTTTGCCCTTGTGGGCGCACGGAATGTAACCGGGTGACCCGGTGCTGGAACAAGGCTGTCCCGTTGGCGTTCCCCTGCCATGGGACGGCTGGCCATCCACACAAGCACGACGGTGATCTGGCAGAGGCTCGCGCGCTTCGTCGCGGTTCTGACAGCGGTCCTGGTTGTGGGACACGCTGTGGCTGCGGAAAGCAAAGTCCCGCAGGCCCACAATCATGCTATTGCCCATGCCGGAGCATCCCTCTTTGCAGATGCTCATGGGGTTGTCCATTGGACGCATAAACCCTCGTCCGCTACAGACCACCAATACCACGACGCTGAAACGGCAAAGCACATGTGCTGCGGCGAGGCGTGCCTTTTGGCGCTTATACCGGACAATGAACCTCACTTGGGCAAGCCTTGGGACGTTCCGTCCAAGGCTCCTAGGGTGGTCGCGGCGTTGGCTGGGCACGAGCCTGAAGGACTGCGTCGTCCTCCACGTCTGCTCGCATCAGTCTGATCGCGTCTCATCAAGGTCAGAGGCTCACCTCGATCAGGTGGTCTACTATGAGCTTGAGCATGAAAGCGGTCGGACGTTCCAGCGCATGCGCTGTGCATGACGCCAAGCGGCAACCGGGGCAGGGACCGGCAGGACTGCGTTGATGCCTGATGCCGATGTCCCCGTTGCCGCCAGACAACAGCCTCACATTCGCAATCAACAGGTTCATCACAGGAGAACTCTCATGCGTAAACTTGAACTCGCTGCCATCATGGCTGTCCTTCTGGCCGCGCCCACACTTCATGCTCAGGAGAGCGGAATGGAGGGCCATTCCGGAAGGGTCGACCTGTCGATCCTGCCGCAGGGCTGCCAGGACGCTATCCAGAAGTCGGACATGTCAGGGATGATGCAAGACATGGACATGTCCGGCATGGAAAGCATGGAAGGCATGGACGAGGCCCAGAAGGCTTCCCTGCAGGCCATGATGGAGATGAACGTGCCAATGATGGCCACCCACACCATCAAGGATCCTGATTTGGCCTTCTACTGCGGGATGATCGCGCATCATACCGGCGCCATTGCTATGGCCGAGGTCGAACTGAAGTATGGCGATGATGAAGCATCAACAGCCATGGCTCAGAAGATCATCGACGCTCAAGGCCCGGAGATCGAGGAAATGACCTTTTGGGTCGAGGAGCATGCGGGCCAGCAATGAGAACCTCGGGGTCGCCGGTGTGTACGGCTGCGGCCCCAACAACACAAGGTTGCCTGGTGGGGCGCACAGAAATGCAGGCTGGTGGCACCGCATCGTCGAAATAACGGATAGATCGGCAGCAATTTAGGACTAAGCGGGCTATCAATCTACTTAGGTGTTGTTCCACCCGTTAGGTGCCGGAGCGGCACTCAGAAGATGGGCAAAGGTCGGTGCAGGAGGGGGCAGGAGGAAGTTGAGCCCACAGCCGCTGTTCATCTATTCCGCAGCGTAGTGCCGACTTTGCAGCCGCAGCAGAGACGCGCTCCTCAGGTCGCGGCTTTCAGGCTCACCCGCGCTTCCAGCTTTGCCGCCGTTTCCTTCCGCTCGCTGTATCGGTCCGTGAGGAACCCCGACAGGTCGCGGGTCAGCAGCGTGAACTTCACCAGTTCTTCCATCATATCCACGATGCGGTCGTAGTAGCTCGACGGGCGCATCCGGCCGGCCTCGTCGAACTCGTCATAGGCCTTGGCAACGGAGGACTGGTTCGGGATCGTGACCATCCGCATCCAGCGGCCCAGCACGCGCATCTGGTTCACGGCATTGAAGCTCTGGGAGCCGCCGGACACCTGCATCAGCGCCAGCGTGCGACCCTGTGTCGGCCGGATCGCTCCCATCGACAGCGGGATCCAGTCGATCTGGGACTTCATCACGCCCGTCATCGCGCCGTGCCGCTCGGGACTGGTCCAGACCTGGCCTTCGGACCACAGGCACAATTCCCGCAGCTCCTGAACCTTGGGGTGCGAGGCCTCGGCATCGTCGGGCAGCGGCAAGCCATTGGCGTGGAAGACGCGGGTCTCGCAGCCGAAATGGCGCAAGAGGCGTTCGGCCTCCAGCGTGGCAAAGCGGCTGTAGGAGCGCTCCCGCAGCGAGCCGTAGAGCAGCAGGATGCGCGGCGGATGGCTCGCGCGCGACACCAGGGGCAGGCTCGGCGGGCGGAGGGCATCGGGCGACAGGTTCGGCAGGTCGGGGATCATGCACGGACTTCCTTCAGGGCGGCATCAGCGGGAAACCAGCGGTCACCAAGGCGCAGGGCGACGTTGACCAGCCCGATCAGCACCGGCACCTCGACCAGAGGGCCGATCACGGCGGCGAAGGCCACCGGCGAGGCCAGTCCGTAGGCGGCGATGGCGACGGCAATCGCCAGTTCGAAATTGTTGCCGGCGGCGGTGAAGGCGATGGCCGTGGTGCGCGGGTAGTCCCGGGCGATCAGCCGACCCATGGCGAAGCTCAGCAGGAACTGGATGGCGAAATAGAGCACCAGCGGAATGGCGATCCGCACCGCATCCAGCGGCAGTCGCACCACATCCCCGCCCTTCAGGCTGAACATCGCGACGATGGTGAAGAGCAGCGCCACCAGCGTGATCGGGCTGATCCTGGGCAGGAAGACCTCCCCATACCACTTGGCCCCTTTCCGGGCGATCAGGAGGCGGCGGGTCAGGAAACCGGCCAGGAACGGCAGGCCCAGATAGATCAGCACGGCCTCGGTGACGGTCCAGAAGCTCACGTCGATGACGCTGCCTTCCAGCCCGAACAGCGGCGGCAGGACCGTGAGGAACAGCCAGGCATAGGTCGAGAAGAACAGGATCTGGAAGATCGAATTGAAGGCCACCAGTCCCGCGACATACTGGTTGTCGCCGCGCGCGAGCTGGTTCCAGACCAGCACCATGGCAATGCAGCGCGCGAGGCCGATCAGGATCAGCCCGGTCATGTATTCCGGCTGGTCCCGCAGGAAGATGACCGCCAGGACGAACATCAGCACCGGCCCGATGATCCAGTTCTGAACCAGCGACAGCAGCAGCACGCGCTTGTTGGCAAAGACCTGGTGCAACTCCTCGTAGCGCACCTTGGCGAGCGGCGGATACATCATCAGGATCAGGCCCATGGCGATGGGAATGTTGGTCGATCCGACCGACAGGCCATGCAGGGCATCCGGCAGGCCGGTGAACATCGTCCCGAGCACGATGCCCAGGGCCATGGCCGCGAAGATCCAGAGCGTCAGGTATCGGTCGAAAAAGGAAAGCCGGCGGGCCGGGCGGGTGGCCGTCATGGCACTCTCCCTTGCTCAGGCGGAGCGGGTGCGGTTGCCGTTTCGGTGAGGGTGGGGCCGCAGGCACAGGTCAGTGTTGCGAGAGCGGGTGCGCAGATTTCCGGGTGGTCTTGGCAGCAATCCTTCAAGAGGAAGCCGACAAGCCCGGCCAAGGCGGAATAGACAGCGCTGTAGATGATATAGCGCCCATTCCGTCGGGACTGGATCAGCCCGGCATGTTCGAGATGGGTCAGATGAAAAGACAGGCGTGAGGTTGTCGCGTCGTCAACAGCTTTGCCGATCGCCCCGGCAGCCATGCCTTCAGGTCCAGCCTGCACCAGCAGGCGCACGATACGCAGCCGCGTCTCCTGGGACAGGGCCGCAAAGGCAGTGAGCGCTTGAGGCTCGTTCATCGAATCAACTACTCAAAGAATACTGAGATGTTGATGTATCGACATTCAAGGGTCAAGAAGCTTCAGAACAGGTCGTCAATACGGCGGCGCAGCGAACGAAAGCCAGATGTTGATAGGATCACATTATGCTTGGTCTTCCGCTTGTCGGTCCAAACCAAAGCAATCCTTGGTGCTGACGAACTCCCGCGGCATAAGCTGTCTCTCTGGCAGGTTGGGGAAGGCATTGGACAGCGATACATTTCTGCTTTCGGGCGCTTTCCTCCTGATTGCTCTGGTCTATGCAGCGGTCGGGCAGGCTGGTGCGTCAGGCTACATCGCCATCATGGGTTTGGCAGGCTTTGCGCCTCTTGCCATGAAGACCACGGCTCTTTCCCTGAACCTTCTGGTCGCAGCCATCGGCACCACCCTGTTCCTGAAGGCCGGGCGACTTTCATGGCGGAATGTTTGGCCTTTTGCCCTCCTGGGCTTTCCCTTCTCGATGCTCGGGGGCGCGGTCCACCTGCCAGAGCATGCTTATTTCCCGGTCGTGGGGGTTGTGCTGATCCTTTCCGCGCTTCAGATGGCACGCACTGCGTTTCGCAGCAGATCTTCAGCACATGAAGCGCCAGTCACACCCCCCTTCGGAGCCGCTCTGGCAACGGGAGCGGTCATTGGCTTTGTCTCGGGCACGACGGGCACAGGAGGCGGAGTGTTCCTGGCGCCGATCATTCTGAACATGAACTGGGGCACCGCTCGCCAGACGGCAGCCACCACGGCGGTCTACAATCTCATGAACTCGGCTGCGGCGCTGATCGGGGCCTTTGCGGCATGGAACCATATACCCTCGTCGCTTCCGGTATGGCTTGCCGCCGTTGCCGTGGGCGGGTCCATTGGTTCCTATATCGGCAGCCGCCATCTGTCCGATCGCTGGTTACGCGGTATCCTCGCTTTCCTGCTGTTGATGTCAGGGATCAAGCTCGTCTGGTAGGGGCAGGGCAATGAACTGAAAAGACAACGAGCACTTGGCCTTCAACAGGCGGTGCGCTCGCTACACTTCTCCATGACTGGCATGCAAGCAATTCTCGTGATTGCCGAGAGCCTCAATGACCTTGCAATCCGAAATCGTCCCTTGCGCGCATTGCGTCAGCATGCGCTCCAACTCCTGCTGCAGGGCTCGAAGGCGCATGATGCGGTCCTTGACGGATCCAAGCTGGCGTGTGGCAATGACATCGGCCGCAGCGCAGGACATATCGGGCTGGTCTGAAAGACTGAGCAGCTCCCGGATATCGTCAAGCGGGAAGCCGAGTTCGCGGGAGTGGCGAATGAAGGCAAGCCGTTCCTGGGCCTTCACGCCGTAAAGCCGCTGGTTGCCCGCGCTGCGCTCTGCCTCGGGCAAGAGCCCGATCTCCTCGTAGTAGCGGATGGTCGGCACCTTGACGCCTGTGACCGCGCTCAGCTTTCCGATGCTCAGCATAAGAAACCTCTTGAACCTCTAGTTGCTGGAGGTCTTATCTTCCCGACTCGATGAAGAAAAGACTTCAAGCGGGAAGCGAAATGGCGGTTGAAACAACAGAGCGGCGGGAGTGGACCGTAACGGGCATGGACTGCGCAGCCTGCACGACAAAGGTATCGCGCGCGGTGGAACGGCTGCCGGGTGTCAGCGAAGTCAGGGTCGCTCTGATGGCGGAACGGCTGTCGCTGAACCTGGCCCCGGGCACCACGGAGCCGGAGATCATCGAGGCCACCATCCGCACGCTGGGCTTCGGGATCGCGCCCAAGGGCCAGCAGGCACCGCGCAAGAAGGCATTCGTGCTGCCGGACGCGATGCCGCTCTCCCGAGCAGAGACCCCCGAGGGCAAGGATGAAAGCAAGGTCGCCCTCCCTCCGCTGCAAGATCATGATCTGGCGCAAGACGCCCCTGTCGAGAGGAGCAAATCCTGGCACCAGACAGGAAAGGGACGGCTCGTCATCCTGACAGGCAGCCTGCTGGCCCTCGCCTGGCTGGTCGAGCTTCTGACCTCGGCCGAGGCTGGATACTGGGCCTTTGTTGCCGCCTGCCTGATCGGCGTCATTCCGGTGGCAAAGCGCGCTCTCGAGGCGCTGCGCATGGGCCAGCCCTTCACCATCGAGGGGCTCATGAGCATCGCTGCCGGCGGGGCGCTGCTCATCGGCGCTGCGGAAGAAGCCGCCCTGGTGATCTTCCTGTTCGCCCTAGGCGAGGTTCTTGAAGGCGTCGCCGCCGGCAAGGCGCGCCAGGGCATCCAGGCCTTGGCAAATCTCGTGCCGAAGACTGCGCTGCTCGAAGTCGCCGGACAGACACGGACTGTCCCGGCCGGCAGGCTGCAGGTCGGACAGGTCGTTCTTGTCCGGCCCGGTGATCGCATTCCCGCGGATGGTGACATCATCGAGGGCACAAGCGGCATCGATGAAAGTCCGGTGACCGGGGAAAATGTGCCGGTAACCCGAAGCGTGGGGCACGGGGTCTTCGCGGGTTCCATCAACACCGAGGCCGCGCTGCGCATCCGCGTCACCAAAGACCCGAGCGACAACACCATCGCCCGCATCATCCGCCTGGTGGAAGAGGCTGAAGAGGCTCGCGCGCCCACGGAACGCTTCATCGATCGGTTCTCGCAGGTCTACATGCCAGCGGTCATTGCCCTGTCGGCACTGGTTGTTCTGGTTCCGCCGCTGGCCTTCGGTCAGGACTGGAGCACCTGGATCTATCGCGGGCTGGCGCTTCTGCTGATCGGCTGCCCCTGTGCCCTGGTGATCTCGGTCCCGGCCTCCATTGCCTCGGCACTGTCCTCGGGGGCCAAGCGCGGCCTCTTGATGAAGGGCGGCGCGGTGATCGAGGCGGCCGCAAGGACCACCCATGTCGCCTTTGACAAGACCGGCACCCTGACCCGAGGCAGACCGGTCGTGACCGATCTGATCCCTGCCGCCGGCATCAGCGGCACCGAGCTTCTGGCCGTTGCGGCCGGCGTGGAAACCGGCTCGAACCATCCTCTCGCTCAGGCGATCCTGCACCGGGTCAAGGCGGCCGAGGTGCCGGTCCCGGCTGCACGTGATGCGCGTGTTCTGGCGGGGAGAGGAGTCGAAGCCATTGTGGGACAGGCAAAAGCCTGGGTGTCCTCGCCCTCTCACGCCGCGGAAATCGGCGGGATTGACGACGCGGCCAGCCGTCGCGCCGCCACGCTGGAACAGGAAGGCAAGACCGTTATTGCTGTGTTCCGGGCCGGGCAGCCCCTCGGGCTGATCGCCATGCGAGACGAGCCACGCGAGGATGCGGCCAAGGCTGTTCGTCAGTTGAGCGCATTGGGCGTCAGCGCCACCATGCTGACCGGCGACAACCCCCGTGCTGCGGCCGCCATTGCTGGCAACCTCGGCATTGCCTTCCAAGCCGGCATGATGCCTGAGAACAAGCTGGCCGCGATCCGCGACCTGAACCGCCAGGGCAGCGTCATGATGATCGGCGACGGCATCAACGATGCCCCTGCCTTGAAGGAGGCGCGGGTCGGCGTGGCCATGGGATCGGGCACCGATGTGGCGCTGGAGACGGCCGACGGGGCAATCCTGCGCGACCGCGTCACTGATGCTCCCGCCCTGATCCGGCTGGCACGCGCAACGATGGGCAATATCAGGCAGAACGTGACGCTGGCGCTTGGCTTGAAGGCTGTGTTCCTCGTGACATCGGTGCTGGGCATCACCGGCCTTTGGATCGCCATTCTCGCCGACACTGGGGCTACTGTTCTGGTCACGCTCAACGCCCTGCGCCTGCTGGCCTTCGATCCGACAAAAGAGGGCTGAGATGCTGGGACACCCCTGTTCATTGCAGGCGGCAAAGGTGAAGGTACAAAGCTGCTGCGCAAAGGGGGCCGAGAACACCATGCGGATGCTGCCGGTGGGCCAGCGCCTTGCGGATCGCAGGCGCCTGAGGGGCTATCCTCGAGCTGTTTCGGAGTATGCAAGACAGTCTTGGCGCCTCAGATCGGTGATCTGCGGGGTCGAGCCGACATTGGCAGGCATCTGGGTGCCCGGATCCACAATCTCGGTATCAAACTCGGCGAGGATGCGAGCTACCTCGCTTTGGTCGGTGAGCGCCACCAGATGCGAGATCAGCTGATCCATCCGCGGCGTCAGGAAGATGAGGTAGCGGCTTGGGACCACGCAGGAATAGGTATGTGCAACGCCGGCGGGCACGAATACCGAGGTGCCGGCAGGCGCGTCGAAGACCCGGTCGACCAGATGGAAGCGAAGATAGGATGGACCAGGCATGGTCCATTCATGAAGGACAAGGGATCGTCCTGACGCGGCGATCGGTGCGTCGCCGGGTCGAGCGATGACTGGACCAGAAGGGTGCGGATATGACGGGTCCATTGGACGGTTCCTGCAGGAGGCTGAATGAACGGGCGGCAGGGTCGCCGCGGGGCAAGTCAGGACAGGATCGCGCCGCCGGACAGATGAAGCCAGTGACCATACTTCAGCAAGTCGCTGAGGGACGTTCACGGCCTCTCGCACCGGGAGGCAATCCCGATGCTCAACCTTGAGGAGCGGATGCCGGAGCCTCGGCGCCGGCTACGCGCTGGAGGCTGGCGAAGACCGCGTTGAAAAGCCAGGCGATCCCGGCATCCATCAGGGCGGATTTCGGGACGACCAGGCAAATGTCCCAGAGCGCCGCCGGCAGCGGCAGTTCCGCAGTCGCAAGCGCAAAACGGGACCGATAGGCGTTGGCAAGATGGCGCGGCATCACGCCAATCAGATCGGTCTCCGCAAGGACGGCAAGGCCGATCATGAAGTTCGGCACCGTCGCCGCGATCTCACGCCGACGCCCGAGCTTTTCAAGCGTCTCGTCGGCAAACCCAAAGAAATCCGCAGTCTCCGAAACCAAAAGGTGACGCAGGCTGCAATAGTGATCGAGGGTGGAATCGTTCGCGAAGGGATGGCAAGGTCAATTTCGTGCGCTTCCAGGATCTGCAGCAGATCATCCCATACACGGTCGTAAAGCCGGCTGCGTCCCACCATCAACTGGCGCAGGCCGAGGCCGACCCGAGGCGCCCCTCGCTCGACCTCCTCCAGAACCTCGCGCGCCAGCACTGCCGCGACACCGTCCGCTGCGCCGATGATGAACCGGCGCGCTGATGTTTTCGGGTCAAACGGTTTGGCCATGGCCACGACACGACGGATGTGGGCAAGTATCTTGGCGACAGGCACCGCCAACTCCTCCGCGCGCGCGGTCGTAACCACGCCCCGCGGCGTTCTCAGGAACAACGGGTCGTTGAGGAGACGCCGCAACCGCCCCCGACCGTGACTGACGGCCGAAGCGGTAAGGTTCAACCGTGCCGCGGCGCGCGCGACGTTTCGCTCGCGCATCACTGCCTCGAAGATGACGAGCAGGTTGAGGTCGGTCCGAGAGAGATCGATTTCGTTCAGCATATCCCTGAAATCGTATCGTTCGACTTCATCCCCGGGGAGTGAGATTTTACCTCAGGACCCGGCAACAGGTTGACTGGGCCTTTCAAACCAAGAGGACAAGATGAACATTCAAGCTGGGCGCCCTTCCGGTGCCGTGACCGACTCTGCCCCTCCCGGAGAGGCTCGCGCCCGTGTCGCGTTCTGGAGCGATGCCGGGAAAGACAAGTGGTTCGCCAAGGATCTCGCCTTTGATGTGGAATTCCGCGACCGCTTTGCCGCCTCCTACAGCCAGGCGGTGGAGGGCGCGCTCCCCAGCGGGATCGGCTCCGCCGAAGGCTCGCTGGCGCTGGCGCTTCTGCTGGACCAATACCCGAGGAATTCCTTTCGCGGCACACCGTGGATGTATGCAACCGACCCGATCGCCCGGCTCGTGATCGGGCAAGCGCTTGCTCTTGGCCATTGGGATCGCCCTCGGCTGGATCTGGCGACGTTTCTGCTGTTGCCTTTCGGCCATTCGGACCGGCTGGAGGATCAGGAGCGGTCCGTGACATTGGCCGAGGCCTTCCTGCCCAAAGACGCCCACCATGCCCGCCACCACCGCGATGTCATCCGCCGTTTCGGCAGGTTCCCCATCGCAACGCCATCCTCGGACGCACCACGACGCTCGAGGAGGCGACCTACCTCGCCAACGGTGGCTACGCGGGATGAAATGTCTCCGGCAAGGCCATGGCCAAAACACCGGCAATCTGATTCTGGCTGAGCGAACGGTTCGGCCTTCTTCAGCCCGCGCCGTATCTGAGAGCTGTAGCCCTGAAGATCGTGAACGACGCCAAGATATCCGTGTCGGCCTCCTCCTTCAGCCCCGCCTCCGCGCAAGCTTGCAATACCGCCTCGAACAGAGTGCCATAACCTTCACGGACGTGCCGGCCCGTGTACTTCGTAAACGGGCCCTCTCTTCGTGTGTGTCTTCGCCCGCAACGCCACAGCACGTCGCGCCATGTCCTCGCCTCGAATCTGATATGGCCACCGAGTTTAGCGCAAATCTGACGCAGTCGGCGACGATCTCATGCGGTTGCGGATCTTCCGCCGTTTCTGTCATGATGCGCCCTTTCGTGGCTGAGCACTCACCTGATCATGGCAGCCTCTCGCCAATGCAGACCACCTCACGAAGATGACTCAGGGTCCGGGCTGGCTGGTCCCCAACCAAGCCTCTCATATTCCCTCTCCAAAGCCAGCCTGAGACCTGGTCCCCCGCCTTGGCCTGATGGAGAAGACGTTAATCAAACATCTGATTTATCTTTATTCTCGAGAGAGCGGTCTTGATGATGATGTTCGCAATACCCATTTAAGAAGCTGATCAAGCTGCAATTCTGTCAGCTGGCCGCCTGCAAATCCCTGCAGATCTGTGTGCGACATCTTCCCGGTCTCTCTGCCGGGTCGCCCCTGTCTGATGGAACCCTGCCGGACGACCTTTGCAAGAGAGGAGTTTCTTCCATGAGTGTGTCAAAGACACCTTTCCGGGCCACCCGCTCGGAAACCCGCGCCGATGTCACCGATCGCGCTGCCCGTGAGATCATCGATGCCGAGGCCACTGCACGGAACCAGCGGATCACCCGGCTCAGATCACTTCGTCTGCAGAGCGAAGCTACTGCGCGCGAAGTGTCGAAAGCGAAGCCGGCTCCAAAGTCACGCAAGAAGGCAGGCTGAAATCAGATCAAAGGAGTAGGCTGACGGGTGTCGTGTCCGGTTCACTGCTCCCATGCCCGTCAGCAGTATAGGCCCAAGGCGGCCGTCATCGATCCGTGTTCGTGCTCTGCCGCCAAATATGAAGAGCGTCGTCAAGGACGCGCGGGATCCTTTGCTTCTGGGCATCGTCCCGGTCTTCTGCATCCAGACGAGCCTGTTTCCCGCGTTGCCAGCGAACAGGGACACGTTCTCCCAAGATCCTGCCCATTGCCGACGGCCTCTTCTCATAAGCCTCGCCGCCTTCCCATTGCTGGAAAAAAGACACAGCCCATGGGGCAGGAATGAGCTGCGGAAGTTGAACCCGCCCCGCCAGTCGAACCTGACGGAGCTGAACACATGATCACCCATGTCAAGGCCATCCGGCTGATGGACCAACGCCTCATCCGGGCTGTAGAGCGCGCGGAGAAGGCTAATGGCTTTCGGATTGGAAATCGGTTTTCCAGTCAGGATCGCCATCTGGTCCAGGTGTTGCTCGTTCCCCGGAGGCATTGGTGGATGTGCGACCTGGATGACGAGGGCAGGCTCTGCAACTGCCGCTTCATGACCGCAGAAGACCATGCCCGGACGAGCATGAGGCCTCGGCATTAAGGGGCAGCTCACTCACCCATTCGCCTCTCGGCAAAGAGACAGTTCAAGAACGACCCAACTGAGGCCGGCTGATCGGACACGCAAGCCAGTCGCGGCGTGTCCGATCAGCCTTGCCGTGCCTTTCGGGCCGCGTATCTCTGGTCGCGCATGGCCTTGCGCATGGCCTCATCGTCAAGAACGCGGGTGATCCTCTGGTTCTCGGCGCGCTCGCGGGCGTCGGCCTCCGCCGTGGCTGCCTTGGCCAGTGCGGCCTCACGCTCCCGGGCTTCCGCTTCCAGACGAACCTGTTCCTCACGCCTGGCATGTTCACGTGCCGTTTGACGGGCTTCTCGCGCCTCGGCAATCCGGATACGTTCCTGCTGCCGGGCCTCGCGCTGAGGCGAGGCTTTCTGTGCGGCCCGATAGGCCTGAAGAAGGGCGGCTTTTGCTTCCGTGGCCGTGCCACGGCGCTCGGCAAGTTCGGTCTTCTTGATGGCTCTCAAATCTCTGTTCCAGGTGTTTGACATGTTAATGCCGGTCCAGGCTTGGCGTGTCCCAGAAGGGCAGGGAGGTCATGGCCGCTTGGGCGTCTGCCCGTCCCGCGCAAGCCGGGCTTCGCGCAGCCGTTGGGTCTTCTCGTCCTGGACAGCCCTGATCGCGTCCCGCTCTTCAAAAGCCCGCTCGCGCGCGGTGGAGGGCGAGCTGACCTTGCTGAAATGACTTTCAGCCTGCTCGCGCGGCGTCTTGTGGTGCGACATCATGCTGTCCTGACAAAAAAGGCCAGGCAAGCTGCCTGACCCGAATTTCGAGATGCCCTGTCAGCAGAACACTGTTCCGCATCCGACAAGGGCACTTTCCACGCTTATGCAGCTTGCAGGTTGCTGGCCGACATCTTGCCCGACTTGCGGTCGCGCTCCATGTCATAGGACAGCTTCTGGCCTTCGACGAGTTCGCCCAGACCCGAACGCTCGACGGCCGAAATATGGACGAATGCGTCCGGGCCGCCGTTATCGGGCTGAATAAAGCCAAAGCCCTTGGTGGAATTGAACCATTTGACAGTGCCGGTGGTCATGATGAACCCTTTCAAGGCAGTTTTGTGAACCGCAGCGCAAAGGCGCGACGGCAGGACATAGCGATTTTGAAAGGGAGATCAGTTCAGAGCGCGGTGCCAAACGCGCAACAATCATAGCTCGGCAGACAAATATCGGTAAACGATAGATAGGATGGGTCGATCCAATTGTCAATGGCGACAGGCCCGGAAGCACGATGGGCCAAGACATGCCGCATAGCCCTGTGGCCGAAGCGCCTTCAGCGCAACAATCAGATCTTGATCCCGGATCGGCTTTCCTAGGTTCTCGACACCCGCCAGAAGATCGTAGCTTGGATCATTGAGTTTGGTGTAAGCCCAAGCAAGGAGGTAGGGCACCTGCAGGTTCTCCCGGCGCCGGGCCGGGGGGCCCAGCCGTCCGCAGAGGTTCACGTCCAGCACCGCCACATCGGGGCGGACCTTCGCGAGCAGCCTCAGAGCGCTTTCAACCGTTCCGGAAGGTCCGATCACGCAGTATCCGTTGCTTTCCAGGACCATCTGGAGGTCGAAAGCGAGAAGCATTTCGTCAATGAGAAGATCCTTTGCCTCCTCGGCCTGCCGCTTTTCGGTGGCGTCCACGATAGTCAGCAGCAGGATGCGACGGCCTGGGCGCTGCTGGTCATGGAAAAGGGTTACAAGGCTCCGGCAATGGCATCCGCAGAGGCCGGTGTTGCCGGGCTGTCGCTGGATGTGAGAGGGAGCGAGGAAATGGTCATGTCGCGAATGTGGTGGCAATTCTCTGGCGGCGCACTGCGGGAGGTGACGTTGGCTTCCCCCGACAAGCTCAAGCAAGCCTTTCAAAAGAGTGCGTCGGACGAAGCCGCAGCCACTATGGGCCGGTAGGAATGAAGGCGACCTGGTGGGCCACGTGGACTGGCCTATGCGTGCTGGCGCGACGGCGCCTCGACTTTGGTGATGCGCTCTACGAATATGCGGGGGGACACGCCCTGGTGCCGAACAAAGGCCATACCGAAGGCACTGGCGGACCCATAGCCGACTTGCTCGGCGATCTCGGAATTCGTCAGTCTGCCACGCAGCAGAAGATCCCGGGCGACCGCCATCCGCCATGCGGTGACGTATTCCATGGGCGGGCAGCCAAGGGCGGTCTGGAACCGCGCGTAGAAAGTCGACCGCGACATCCCGGCATGCTGGGCAAGTGTGGCAACGGACAGCGCCCCTGCCGTGTCGGCATGGATGCGATGCAAGGCAATGGCCAGCTGCGAATCCGACAATCCGCGCAAAAGCCCCGGCGGCCGGTTCGGCCCGGGGCTTGAGCGCAGCGCTTCGATCATCAACACCTCGAGGAGGCGCTCGAGGACCATGCCTCGCGCGGGTCGGTCCGCCCGGGTCTCCTCGTGGATGATCGGGACCAGCGCCATGATCCGGTCGTGCCCGGACAGGTGGATCATGTCGGGTAGCAGCGTGAGCAGAAATTGCCGTTCGGGCGAGGCGAAGCTGCAATGCCCGACCAGGGCACGCATCTGGACGGGCGCGTCGGCAGGTCCGATGCGAAACGTGCCCGGCCCCGTCTCAAGTGGAGTACGAGCCGCGCCCGGCGGCGGGGGGACCTCGCTATGCATGGTAAAGCTGTGCAGGTCGGGGATCAGCACGAAGTCCCCGGCGGTCAGCATTACCGGGGCATGGCCGGTGATGATCAGCTGGCACCGCCCCTCGACGATCGCGGCATAGAAGGGACTGGCGAGGTTCGTGCGCTCGACCCTCCACCGACCGCTGGCCGCGACCATCTTGGAAACAGAGGGCCGCGGCTTCAGCAACACAACGACACTGGCGATTGGGTCGGTGATAGTTTCCACGGGCATTTCGGACGATCGATAGATAAATTTGGACAACCGTTCATAGCGCGTCCCGTGGGTGGCGTCTATCTTCCCTTTACCTACAACAGGAGAGACAAGATGCCCCGGATCTTCATCACCGGCTGTTCCTCAGGCTTTGGCCAAGCCATCGCCACGCGCTTCCTCGAAAAAGGTTGGGTGGTCGTCGCGACGATGCGGACCCCTTCGAGCGAAGGTCTGCCCTCCTCGGACCGCCTGCGCATCCTGCCGCTGGACGTGACGCGGCAGGACAGCATCGACGCCGCCATCGCCGAGGCCGGGCCGATCGATGTTCTGGTCAACAATGCCGGAGTAGGAATGCTCAACGTGCTGGAAGGCGTGGATATTGCGAAGGCGTGCGAGCTTTTCGAGACGAACGTGATCGGTACCATGGCGATGTCCCGGGCAGTCATGCCCGCGATGCGCGAGCGTCGTGCAGGAGTGATCGTCAACATCAGCTCCAGCGTCACGCTGCGGGCCTTGCCGGCGCTGTCGATCTATTCGGCCAGCAAGGCGGCGGTGAACGCCTTCAGCGAAAGTCTTGCGCTTGAGGCGGCCGAGTTCGGCGTCCGCTTGCGGACCGTGCTGCCCGGTAGCGCGCCGAAGACGTCCTTTGGCAGGAATGCCGTGGCGCGCATGGGCATGGACGTGCCGGACGCTTATGGCACCTTCGTGGATGCCTATTTCCAGTCACTTCGCAGTTCGGTGGAAAAAACCGAGGCCAGCGACGTGGCAGACGCGGTCTGGCGGGCAGTCACCGACCCCGACGCACCAATGATGCTGCCCGCCGGGAAGGATGCCGAGACGTTGTTCCGAGAAAGCGGTCGCATCGCCGGCTGATCCTCAATGGCCACGGCTGTCCTACAAGCCGCCACCTTCAGAAAGACGGCGCGAATGAACAGGCTGATCGATCAGGCCCGGCACATCGTTACGCCGGACTCCGGCGGGGGATACCCTGCCGGTCGTGCTGCCGTCGCATGATTTCAGACCCTCGAATTACATTCCGACGGAGGAAGGCCATGCTGCAGCCGCATCAGATGCGGACGCGTCGAATGGCAAATGGGTTCGGAGCCGTCACTTGAACGCTGCCGGCTCCGAGCTGGTACCCTGCTTCCTTAGCGAATCTTGCGTCAGGTGGTGAACACTGGAGCCATGCCCTCCAGTGCTTCACGACCGACTTTGACCGCGTGCGGGGCTCCTTGGGAACCAGGCACAAGATCAGCAGCAGGCTGACCAACAGGCGCAGGACGGCATATGTCGCAACCGTTCCGCGCCAATCGCCCTGAGCAGGCAGCCATCTTGAACCCGGCCAACTGACGGTGCTCGCAAATCTGCCCCACAGGGTCTGTGCGGTGGTCGCGCTTCGGGCCTGTTCTTTGTAGAGGCGGCTAAGTGTGGCAAGGGCGAGATCGTGGAGCCCGGCACTCATGCCGAAGCCGATGGTGCACCAGCCCAGATAGAAGGCCGGCAGGCCCGGCGCGGTCGCACAGATCACAAGACCTGCAGCCAGAAGAGCGCATCCTGCCGCCAGCACCGTCATCAGGGAGTAGCTGCTGCCCCAGGCCAGGATCTGGACAATGCCGAGGCTTGATACGACCGGCCAACGGCGGGCTGCAACCATCAGGTCGCGGCTTTCAGGCTCACCCGCGCTTCCAGCTTTGCCGCCGTTTCCTTCCGCTCGCTGTATCGGTCCGTGAGGAACCCCGACA
>NZ_JAPTYD010000050.1 GCF_026913015.1 Paracoccus benzoatiresistens | reverse complement strand
GCCGCCGGTTGGGTGGGTGTCAGTTCACCCGGAGATTACGCCACTGTCCAATTTCTACCACTTCCGAGACACGACCCCGACCATGATCTGACCTGCAGAAGGTTCAAGCAACCGGTTGATATGGCGCACCAGCGTCGATTTGCCCGACCCTGACAACCCCATGACACAGAACAGCTCGCCGCGTTCGATCTGGAATGTCGCGTCCGCCACGCCGACGACGCAGTTGAACCGCTTGAGCACCTCGGCCTTGCCGATCCCGTCGCTGCGAACCGCCGCCATGGCCTCATCAGCGCGTTTGCCGAAAACTTTCCAGACGCCTCGGGCGTCGATTGCAATATCCTTGGCCATTGCCGTGCCTTTCTTCTGGCTGCTGCAGGGCCCTGGCTTCGGTCAACCGGGGCCGTGCCGGTTCAGTTGAGGCCAAGCCAGCCGTCGATTGTTTCCCCATTGGCCGCGATCCAGGCGCTGACCACCTCGCCGACCTCCTTGCCTTCGACGACGACCTCAGCCGTCATCTGCGACAGGGCATCTTCTTCCATGTCGATATTGGCCAGAAAGGACGCGGCCGCCGGACTGCGGCTTTCAAGCGACCTTGAATAGGCCACTTTCACGGTCTTGATTTCATCACCGCTGGTGATCTTGGATTTGTTATACCAATCGGCGTCCTGATCGGGCTGGATCATCGTATATTGCTGGGGGTCGTATTCCGGCTCTTCGATCATCGTCACGTCGTACAGCGCGTGGACATAATGCGGGCTGTAGCAGTAGAACACGACGCCTTTGCGCTGCGCGATCGCGTCCTTCAGGCGAGAATAGAAAACCGTTTCGTCCTCGGTGCTGGGTTCCAGGAAGCTTTCGATGCCGTAGTCGCGGACCTTGACCTTGTGAATGTTCGTCGAAGACCAGCCCGAGGCGCCGACCCATATTTCGCCCTTGCCATCGCCGTCGAAATCGTACAGCGCCTGTGCATCCGGCGTGGCCAGATCAAAGATCGACCTGATATTGTGCTCTTCGGCCATATAGGTCGGCGTGCAGAAGCCGGCGCGACCTTCGTAAAAGCCGGACGAAAGCGCGACCGTCCCCTTCTGATCGACATATTCATCCGTCAGGGACGCCTGGTTGGGCAACCACACGTCAGGATGTACGTCGATATCGCCGCGCCCCCCGTCCATGGCCTCGAAGATCACCGCATTGGCGCCGGGCGCATAACCGACCTCGCCCCCAAGGCGACCTTCTATCACCTGCCCGATCAGATGGGCCATGATCTTGGCGCCGGGCCAGCTTGGCTCGCCCACCATGACTTTCTCCTGCGCCGTGGCCACAGAAGCCGCAAGCGCAAATACCGTAACGGTCGCCGTCGTGGTCAGATATCTCATTCTGCGTCTCCTGTTGATCGGCAAGCTTTTGTTCAGGCTCTTGCTTTCTTTCTTTGCGGATCGACGAAGGGAATGTCCGTCACGGATGCGCCAAGCCGCTTCATCCGTCCATTCATCATCCCGACGTCAAGCTCCGTTCCGTTCGCCGCGTGTTCCACTGCAATTCGCGCCATCGCGATGCTGCATTCGAGGGTCGGCGACCGCGTGGCCGAGGTGATCACCCCGACCTGCCGCTCGCCGCACAGCACAGGGGCGCCATGTGCCGGTACATCGGCGCAATCGAAGATCAGCCCTTTCAGCACGCGTCGGGGATCTGCGGCATTGCGCTTGAGTGCGGCTTGGCCGACGAAATCCGATTTGTTCAGATCGACGGCGAAGCCCAGCCCGGCCTCGAAGGCATCCACACCCGGTGCGAATTCTGCATCGGCGGCAGCAAGCCCGGCTTCGATCCGAATGATATCCAGTGCAGCCGAGCCCATGGGCGTGATCCCGAATTCCTCGCCCGCCTCCATCACCGCGTCCCACAGGGCAACCGCGTCGGACTTGGCGCAGAACAGTTCATAGCCAAGTTCGCCAGTATAACCCGAACGCGACAGCATGAAGGGACGCCCTTCGCGGTCGCCCAGTCGCGCAACGGTGACGCCGAACCATTTCAGCTGTTCAAGCGAGGGAACCGTCGGCTGGGTGAAGGTGATCTTGCGCAGCAGGTCCCGCGATCTTGGTCCCTGCACCGCGAGGTTCGGCAGCGCATTCCGCATGGCATTGATGCGAACCTGCCAGCCCTCTTGTCGAGCCAGTTCGGCCAGCACGCGGCCGCTTTCCTCGCTGCCGCAGCACCAGCGGAACAACTCGGGGCCGATGCGGAAAAGGGTGCCGTCATCGACGACGGTGCCACTGTCATCGCACATCAGCGCATAGGTGCCGCGCCAGACCGATAGCTTTGCGATATCGCGGGTCAGCGCCCGCTGCAGCAGGCGCTCGGCATCCGGGCCGACGATATCGTACTTCCGCAACCCGCTCATATCCTGGACGGTGACCGCGGTGCGGCAGGCCCAGTATTCCCCGATCGTGCCCACCGACGGGAAAGACACGGGCACCCACAGATCTCGTGCCGCCGAAAAGTGCTGGGTCAGCGGAGAGAGCCTTTCGTGGAAAGCGGATTCTTCGCTGATCAGCATCTGGGCGTCCTCTTTCTCGCGATAGGCGACGGCGCGGCGGATCGGCGTGTCGGGCCGATAGATGCGCACGTGAATGTCAGTGGGGTTCCAGCCGTTGATTGGGTCAAGATCATCGGGGCAGGCGGTTGAAACGCAGACCAAGTCGTCCATCGCGCACATGGTCACGTAATCGCCCGGGCGCGAATAGGATTCCTCGGTCAGGATGTGATGCGACCGGGCATCAATCCATGTGTTCCAAAAGAAGTTGATAGCGGGCCAAGCATTCCGACGGGCCACCCCAAACGGTTGCAGTGCATAGGACATGTTGTCCGAGCAGTTCAGGTGCCCTGGAAAACCACGTTCCTCATAACCTCGCGCCGTACAGGCAAGGCCGAAAGTGTCGTGACGCCCGCAGGTATCCTGCACCACATTCAACAGCGGGCGCATGTCCCGGTCAAAGAACTTGTCCAGAAGTCCCGGCCCCGGATAGGACCTCCGCACCATCGAACGCGTCGCGGTACTGTCGATCATCAGCTCTTCGCCGCGCAACAGGCCGTCGCCCCGAAATGCCATGAAGTCCGAACATTGCTGACCATGAACATCAATGATCTGGACATAGTCGCCCTTGCGAAGCTCATAGGCTTGCGCGGTACCGCGCAGGACCGTGAATTCGTCGCGCAGGTCGCCCAGAAGCGGCGGCAGAATCGGGGACCCGGTGTCGACCGGCTGGTGCGCGACGGCGATGGTACCACCCCCACTGCAGACAACCAAATCCTGCGCCGAGGCCGGACGCAGCAGCCAGACGGTTATCGCAGCAGTCGCCCGCAGAACGATGATCTCACCCGTTCCCTTGATCTGTGCCGCTTGGGGTAGCGCATTCGCATCGCCCCCGTTTCGCGCGATCCACCCTGCTAATCCTGTGCTGTCGAATCTGGTCGGATCGGGTGTATGCGATGCGGTAAGGCCTAGCTGCTCCAGAGCCTGACGACCTCGACCATCAAAGGCCAGAAGCTGAACGTGATCCAGTGGGGCAAGTCCATCCAATGAAAGAAGGTCGCCGGCTCCCAGGTCGATGCGAAGTGCCTGACGTGGCGCCAAGACGCAACGAATCGAGGTCGGCGCGCCGAACCCTGGAAAGGATCGGGCGCGTGAACGGAGGCCGATATTGCTGAACTTGCGTAGGGTGTAGTCATCAAACATCAGGTTATCCGTGGCAAGATGGGAATGTAACTAGTACCAAGCATTGATGTAACTGGTTACATGTGTCAAGGCTTTTATGACTTCATAGGGGGAAGGCGTGGCTGATGACGACAAAGATGGGCAGAAGACGGGCAAATCTGCGCGATGTTGCGGCTGCGGCGGGCGTGTCGGTTGCCACGGTTTCGCGCGTCCTGAACGCGCCCGAGGCAGTTACCCAAGAAACCCGCACACGGGTTCAAGCCGCGATAGATGAGCTGCGCTTTGTCCCGAGCGCGGCGGCACGTGCCATAAATTCGGGGCGTACCAGGATTGTCGGCGCCTTGATCCCGACACTCGACAACGCTATCTTTGCGCGCTTTCTGGATGCTGTCGAAAGCCAGCTGGCTCCATATCGCCTGTCGTTGATCGTTGCCACGACCAGTGATGACCCCAAACAAGAGGCGGAGAAGGCACAGCGTCTTGTCGATATCGGAGTGGAAGGGCTGATCGTGTCGGGCATCACCCACAGCGACGTGCTCTATCGGTTGATCGAACGGACACAGTTGCCCGCCATCGCAACCTCTTATTTCGACGCCGGCTATCGCTTCCCAACGATCGGCTATGACAATCGCGCCGCTGCCGAGATCGCGCTGCGGCACCTTACCGAACTTGGGCATCGCGATATTGCCGTCATCCATGGTCCAAAACACAACAACGACCGTACCCGCGCCCGCATCGCAGGGCTGAAAGACGCCGGACTGCCTGTCCGCTTGTCATTCCATCAAAGCCATCTGTCACTTGGTGGCGGCAGCACTGCTGCAAACCGTATTCTTTCCTCAGGAAAGCATGTCAGCGCGCTTCTGTGCCTGTCGGACGTCTTGGCCACGGGCGCGTTGTTCACACTGCGGTGCAATGGGATTGAGGTGCCACGTTCCATGTCCCTGATGGGCATAGATGACTTGCCCGCGTCCACATTCTCGGACCCGCCGTTGACGACAGTCCGGTTGCCGGTGCGTGAAATGGGTTGTGAGGCTGGCAAGGCGCTTGCCGATTGGGTCGAACAACAGCAGGTCCCGCAATCACAAGAACTGTGGCCGGAGTTGATTGTCAGGCAATCGACCGCCGGCGCTGCTGGTTAGTGCCGTACCCTCAGGAGCTCTGCTGCGGGTCCGCTCAAGATTTCGCAAGTTCTGCCCGCGCAGCGGAGACATTGTCCCTTATTCGCCCATGACCAGGATCGAACTGCTCGATGGGGGCGAGCACGCGAAGCTGGTCGCTACAGCCCGCCTGTGACATCCTCGACCTTATCCCGACCCCAATAAAAAAGATAGGCCTGCGGCACCTTCACCCCTGGTTGGCGGGCTGCCCGCGAATGTCCTTTCCCTGTCGCATGGTCAGCAGCTCTGCCCATTCGCATCGATGGCAGGTTCCACCCCAACCGTTCTCGCTTCCCAAGGAATGCTGAAAGCGGTCTTGACTGACCTTAGCCCATCCGCTCGCTGGAGTAGGATCCGGGCGAGGCCGGGAATACAACAGTCTTGTTGCCGTTCAGGAAGACCCGGTGATGGGCATGCGCATGGACTGCACGCGCCAGAACCTGGCTTTCGACATCGCGGCCGAGGCTTACGTAATCGGTCGCGCTTTGGGCGTGGGTGATGCGCACGATATCCTGTTCAATGATTGGGCCTTCATCCAGATCAGCGGTAACATAATGACTGGTCGCGCCGATCAGCTTCACCCCGCGTTCGTATGCCTGCTTGTAGGGGTTGGCACCCTTGAAGCTCGGCAGGAACGAGTGGTGGATATTGATGATCCGGCCCGACATCTTCTGGCACATCTCATCGGATAGAACCTGCATGTAGCGCGCCAGCACAATCAGTTCGGCCCCGGTTTCCTCGACGATCTTCATGATTGCGGCTTCGGCCTGGGACTTGTTCTCCTTCGTGACGCGGATGCAGTGGAAGGGGATATCGGCGTTCACCACAACTTTCTGGTAATCCATGTGGTTGCTGATCACGGCAACGATTTCCACCGGGAGGGCCCCGATGCGGACACGGTAAAGCAGGTCGTTCAGGCAGTGGCCGAAACGGCTGACCATGATCGCGACACGCATCTTGGCGGCCTCGTCATGAAACTGGAACAACATGCCGAATTCATTCGAGACGGGGGCGAAAGCCTCATTCAGTTCGGATAACGTAGCGCCCTCCTCTGGGGTAAAGCTGACACGCATGAAGAACTGGCCGGTTTCCTGGTCGTCGAACTGGCTGCTGTCAGTGATGTTGCAGCCATGATCGGCCAGGAAGGTCGAGATCGCTGCCACGATCCCGCGTCGCGAAGTGCACGTGACAGTGAGGCAGAATTTGGTCATTTCGGATCCTGTTGGCTCATGAGAAGGGGCTGATCCTCAAGCCCGTTCTGATGGCAGAACGCGCTGAGCGTATTGGCAAGAAGGCAGGCAATCGTCATCGGCCCGACCCCGCCTGGAACCGGGGTTATCGCGCCCGCGACACGGCGAACATTCTCAAAATCGACATCGCCGACAAGGGCAGGCTTGCCGTCGCGTTCAATGCGGTTGATTCCGACATCGATCACCGTTGCGCCAGGCTTGATCCATTCGGCGCGAACCAGTCCCGGAACCCCGGCCGCCACGACGACAATGTCGGCCATGCGAGCCAGATCCGGGATATTGGTAGAGTGTTTATGCGACACCATCACCGTGCAATCTGCATTCAGCAGCAGACGTGCCATCGGTTTGCCGACGATGTTTGAGTGTCCGATCACCAGAGCAGTCATGCCCCGGAAATCCGCATGGTATTGCCGCAGCATCATCATGCAGCCAAGCGGCGTGCAGGGCACGATCGCGTCCTGCCCGGTGCCGACCATCCCCACATTTGAGATATGGAACCCGTCCACGTCCTTGACCGGTGAGATCGCATTGATCACCGCCCGTGTATCCAGATGCGCGGGCAGCGGCAGTTGCACAAGGATTCCATGCACCTGTCGGTCGTCGTTCAGGCGATGGATCAGGTCGAGCAGGTTCTCCGCCCGTGTGTCGGAGGGTAGGCGATGCTCAAAGCTTCGCATTCCAGCTTCGACAGCCTGCTTTCCCTTGGCACGGACATAGACCTCGGAGGCCGGGTCCTGCCCCACCAGCACCACGGCAAGGCCCGGCGTCAGCCCGGTTCGGCCGTGCAGCATGGCGATCCGCTCTCGCACCTCGGCGCGCAGGGCCGCGGCGTAAGATCTGCCATCGATGATTTGGGCTGTCATTCTTACAGCTTTCCGGTCAGTTCCGGCACCACGGTGAACAGGTCGCCCACCAGGCTGTAGTCGGCGATCTGGAAGATCGGGGCTTCCTCGTCCTTGTTGATGGCGACGATGACCTTGCTGTCCTTCATGCCCGCCAGGTGCTGGATGGCCCCGGAGATGCCGACGGCCACGTAGAGCTCGGGCGCGACCACCTTGCCGGTCTGGCCGACCTGCCAGTCGTTCGGGGCATAGCCTGAGTCGACCGCCGCACGCGAGGCGCCGACCGCCGCGCCCAGCTTGTCCGCCAGCGCCTCGATCATTGCAAAGTTCTCCTTGGAGCCGATGCCCCGCCCGCCCGAGACCACGCGCCCGGCCGAGGTCAACTCGGGCCGGTCCGAGGCCGCGACTTCGTCGTTCACCCATTTCGACAGGCCCGGATCCTCGGCCAGCGTGGCATCGGCCACCGGGGCCGACCCGCCGGCGCCGGCGGCGTCAAAGCTGGCGGTGCGGACGGTCAGCACCTTCTTGGCATCGCGCGAGCGCACCGTCTGGATGGCGTTGCCGGCATAGACCGGACGCTCGAAGGTCGCCGCGTCGATGACCTTGGAGACGTCGGGGATCACCATCGCGTCCAGCAGCGCGGCCACGCGCGGCATCACGTTCTTGGCGTCCGTGGTGGCGGGGGAGGCGATATGGTCATAATCGCCGGCCAGGCTGACGATCAGCGCGGCGGTCGGTTCGGCCAGGCGGTGGCCATAGCGCGCGTCCTCGGCCACCAGCACCTTGGCGACGCCGGCGATCCCGGCGGCCTCGATGGCGGCGTCGCGGGCATGCGCACCCGCGCAGAGCACCGTCACCTCGCCCAGCGGCGTCAGCGCGGCGACCGCCTTGGCGGTGGCGTCGCGGTTCAACGTGCCGTGGTTGACTTCACCCAGAAGAAGAACAGCCATCAGATCACCCCCGCTTCTTTCAGCTTGCCGACCAGTTCGTCGACCGAATTCACCTTGATCCCCGCCTTGCGGCCCTCGGGCTCGCGGGTGTTGACCACCTCCAGTCGCGGCGTGACGTCGACGCCGTAATCGGCGGCGGTCTTCTCATCGAGCGGCTTCTTCTTGGCCTTCATGATGTTGGGAAGGCTGGCATAGCGCGGCTCGTTCAGGCGCAGGTCGGCGGTCACGATCGCCGGCAGCCTGACCTCGATGGTCTGCAGCCCGCCGTCCACCTCGCGCGTGACCTGGGCGGCGTCGCCCGCGATCTCGACCTTGGAGGCGAAGGCCGCCTGGCTCCAGCCCAGCAGCGCCGCCAGCATCTGCCCGGTCGCGTTCATGTCGTTGTCGATCGCCTGCTTGCCGGCGATGACCAGCCTGGGCTGTTCCTGATCGACCACGGCCTTGAGGATCTTGGCCACCGCCAGCGGCTCGATGTCCTGGTTCACGTCATCGGCGGCAACCACCAGGATCGCGCGGTCCGCGCCCATGGCCAGCGCCGTGCGCAGCGTCTCGGCCGCCTGCTTGACGCCGATGGACACCACCACGACCTCCTCGGCCGCGCCCTTTTCCTTCAGCCGGATCGCCTCTTCGACCGCGATCTCGTCAAAGGGGTTCATCGACATCTTGACGTTCGCCAGATCGACACCCGATCCGTCCGCCTTCACGCGGGCCTTCACGTTGTAGTCGATCACACGTTTTACCGGCACGAGGATCTTCATGGTTGCGCCTTTCGTCATATCTAATTGCAAGGTGTTAGACCTTCACCCGCTCGGCCTTCGGATCGTAGAACGGCTGCAACGACGCCTGGGCCCGCACCCGCTGACCGGCGATCTCGATCTCGTAATCCGAGGCCAGGAGATCCTGCACGCTTTCACCCTCGCAGGGGACATAGCCCATGCCCATCGCTGCCCCCAGATGGTGGCCATAGCCACCCGAGCTGAGGAAGCCGACGATGTTGCCATCGCGCAGGATCGGCTCGGCATGATACAGGAGCGGCTCGGGATCGGTCAGCTTGAACTGCACCAGTCGCGCGTTCAGCCCGGCCTCGCGCTTGCGCATGACGGCATCGCGGCCGATGTAATCGCCCTCGCCCTTCTTCAGCGCAAAGCCGAGACCTGCTTCCAGGATATGATCCTCGGCCGAGATATCATGCCCGAAGTGCCGGAAGCCCTTCTCCAGGCGGCAGCTGTCCATCATGTGCAGCCCGCACAGTTTTGCCCCCACGCCGCGGCCCGCCTCGCACAGCACCTCGAAGACATGGTTGGCCATGTCGGTGGACACATAGATTTCCCACCCAAGCTCGCCTACATAAGTGATGCGATGGGCGCGGGCCAGGGCCATGCCGATCTCGATGTCCTGCCATGTTCCGAAGGGATTGACTGCGTTCGAGAAGTCATTGGGCGAGACGCTCTGCAACAGCGCGCGGCTGTTTGGCCCCATAACGCAGATCACGGCCTCGGCGGCGGTCATGTCTGTCAGAATCACGCGGTGATCGCCCAGGTGACGGCGCATCCAGGCCTGATCGGCCTGCCGCGTCGCCGCCGGCGTGACGACCATGTACGCATCCTCGGCCAAGCGGCTGATGGTGACATCGGCCTCGATCCCCGCGCGACTGTTCAGGAACTGGCTGTAGACGATCTTGCCCACCGGCACCGACAGATCGCTTCCTGAGATGTGGTTCAGGAAGGTTTCCGCGTCCGGTCCCTCGACCCGGATCTTGCCGAAGGACGACATGTCGTAGATGCCGACATTATCGCGGATCGCCTTGTGTTCGCGGGCGGCATTGTCGAACCAGTTCTGGCGTTTCCACGAATATTCATATTCTGCCTTCTGCCCCGCGTCAGCGAACCAGTTCGCGCGTTCCCAGCCCGCCAGCTCGCCCATCACCGCGCCTTCTGCCCTCAAGGCCTCGTGCAGGGGCGAGCGGCGGATGCCCCGGGCGGTGGCCTTCTGGCGATAGGGGAAGTGATCGGCGTAAAGCAGGCCCAGCGTCTCCTTGGACCGCTCGAACAGGTAGTGCCTGTTTCCCTGGAAGGGCTGCATCCGGGCGATATCGACATCGCCCAAATCGAAGGGCTTTTCGCCGGTATCCATCCAGGATGCCAACGCGCTGCCCGCGCCGCCGGCCGACTGGATGCCGATGGAATTGAAGCCCGCTGCGACCCAGACATTGTCCATCTCGGGCGCTAGCCCCAGATGATAGGCGTCGTCTGGCGTAAAGCTTTCCGGCCCGTTGAAGAAGGTATGGATGCCGGTTTCCGCAAGGATCGGCAGACGTTTCACGGCCATTTCCAGGATCGGCTCGAAATGGTCGAAGTCCTCGGGCAGCTGGTCGAATTCGAAGTCCTCGGGGATGCCCTTCATCGCCCATGGCTTGGCGACAGGTTCGAATGCGCCCAAAAGGAATTTGCCTGCGTCCTCCTTGTAATAGGCGCATTCCTCGGGGACGCGCAGGACGGGAAGCTGCTGCAGGCCCGGCACGGTATCGGTGACGATGTAGAAATGCTCGCAGGCATGGAGCGGCACGTTGACGCCCATCTTGCGGCCGACCTCGTGACCCCACATGCCCGAGCAGTTCACGACGTGATCGCAATCGATCATGCCGCTTGCGCCCTCGGCCTCCCAGGACACGCCGGTGATACGGCGACCTTCGCGGCGAAAGCCCGTGACCTTGGTGCGTTCCAGCACCTGCGCGCCGCGCTGTTTCGCGCCTTTGGCCAGGGCCAGCGCGATATTGGCCGGATCGCCCTGCCCGTCCTTGCCCAGATAGACGGCAGCCTTCACCCCGTCGATGTTCAGATGCGGATAGCGGCTCTGCAGTTCCGAGGGGCTGATCTCCTCGACCTCGACGCCGAAGGCGCGAGCCATGGAGGCCTGCCGCAGGATCTCTTCACGCCTCTCTTCGGACAAGGCAACCGTGATAGAGCCGTTTCGCCGGAAGCCGGTCGCGACACCGGTTTCCTCTTCCAGGCTGCCATACAGTTCCTGACTGTATTTCGCGAGCCGCGTCATATTTTGCGAGGCCCGCAATTGCGCGATGAGACCCGCCGCGTGCCAGGTCGTGCCCGACGTCAGCTGCTTGCGTTCCAGCAGGACCACGTCCTTCCAGCCCAGCTTCGTCAGGTGATAGGCCACCGAGCAGCCGATCACCCCGCCGCCGACGATGACAACGCGTGCCTTTTCAGGGGGCAGTGCCATGTTCATTGTCCTTTCAAGCGCGGATGCGGCTGTTGTCGGCGTCCCAGAGGCAACTGTTTTCCTGCACGACAGCCTTCAGCCGCTGGCCATAGATTTCGATCTCGAGTTCAGTACCCGGCGTCGCGGCATCGCTTGCCAGCATCGCCATCGCGATGGCCTTATCGGTGCGATAGCCATAGGCCGAGGACAGGACCTCGCCCGCGCGAGTGCCGTCGTGGAATGCCGCGGCCATGTAGGGGGCGTCTCGCCGGCCAGGTTCGACAACCAGGGTTACAAGGCGACGGCTCGGAAGAGTTTGCGTCTGTAGCGCGGCTTTGCCAGGGAAGTCCTGCGGCTTTTCCAAGTTCACGAAGCGGCCGAGCCCGGTTTCCATCAGCGTGTAATCGCTGGACAGATCGCCCTTCCAGGACAGATAGCCCTTTTCAATCCGCATTGAGTTCAGCGCATACATTCCGAAGGGCGCGGCGCCTGCATCGCGGATCGCTTCATAGATGGTGGCGGCGTCGGCTGGAGAGGCGTGAACCTCCCAGCCCAACTCGCCGGCGAATGACACACGGGCCAGCATCGCGGGCCTGCCTGCCACTGTCGCCTGCTGATGCGACAGCCAACCAAGCGACAGATCGGCGTCCGAGATCCTGGCCAGCAGATCACGCGATTTCGGCCCCGTCACCAGCATTGCCGTCACATCGGCGCTGCGGTCGATCAGGGTTAGACCATCGGGCAGCTTGCGCGACAGTACCTCGTAATCGTGCCACTGCGCCACGGCGGCGGTCATCAGGGTGAACTCATCTTCGGCGTGGCGGATGCAAGACATCTCAGTGAGAACGCGGCCGCGATTGTCGGGGAAATAGATCAGATTCATGCGTCCAATCTTAGGCAAGCCGCCCGCGATCATGCCGCGCAGCCATTCGGCAGCTCCCTCGCCCGATAGGGAAAAGCGCGAAAACCCACAGAGGTCGATCACGCCGACACCGTCCCGCACGGCCTCGACCTCGGCACGGACGCGGGGTTCCCACGGCCCGCTGCGATCCCAGGTCAGGGTCGATTTCTCGGAGGTGTCATCGCCCGGCTTCGCAAACCAGTTCGCGCGTTCCCAGCCATTATAGGCGCCCATCTGCCCACCATCCGCAATCAGCCGAGCGTGGTTCGGCGACAGCTTGCGATTGCGTTCAGCCGGCCATTCGTGATGCGGGAAATGCATCGCGTATTCGTGGCCGTACGTCTCCATCGCCTTGCCAATGCAATAGGCGTCATCCGCATGTGTGGTAAAGCGGCGCGGATCGACCGACCACATGTCCCATTCGGTGCAGCCGTGCATGATCCATTCCGAAAGGACCTTGCCAGCACCGCCGCCCTGCGCGATCCCGAAAGTGAAGCTGTGAGCCTCGAACGCGTTTGGCACGCCAGGCATCGGTCCAATCATCGGCAGCCCATCGGGTGCATAGGGGATAGGGCCGTTGATATTGCGCTGGACACCCTGCGTCCCCAGGAGGGGCACGCGGGTCATCGCATCCTCGATATACCATTCGAGCCGGTCCAGATCGTCAGGATAGAGCTGGAAGCTGAAATCTTCCGGCATGTCCCGACCCGAAGCCCAACCTACCTGACAGTTCCGTTCATATGGTCCCAGGTTCAGCGAATACGTGTCCTGCCGCAGATAGTAAGAGCTATCCACGTCGCGCAGCATCGGCAGCTTGCGTCCCTGTTCCTTGGTCCAGGCAGCGACCTCGGGGATGGCTTCGGTCAGGAAATACTGGTGGCTCATCACCGTCAGGGGCACGGGGCGGCCGCCATGCGGCAGGAACCATTCGCCGACCCGCGCGGCATAGTAGCCCGCAGCGTTCACAACGTATTCGCAGCGGATATCGCCCTTTTCGGTATGGACGACCCATTCGCCATCCTTGCGGCTGACACCGATGGCCGGCGTGAAGCGCAGGATGGTGCCGCCATGCGTCCGCGCGCCCTTGGCCAGCGCCTGCGTAACCTGGCTGGGATCGATATCCCCGTCCAACGGATCCCAGAGCCCGCCTTCCAGGTCATGTGTTTCCATAAAGGGGAAATGCTGCCGCAGTTCCTCGGGAGTGCACATGTCCATGGTAAGACCCATATGGGCGGCCATGCCGCGCACGCGCTCGAATTCCATCATGCGCTCATGACTGTGGGCAAGACGGACTGCGCCAGTGACGTGATAGTTGATCGGATAATCCACTTCCTCGGCCAGGCCGCGATACAGTGCCAGCCCGTGGCGCTGCATATTCATCACGCCGTAATTCGCCGCAAAGTTTGGGCAGTTCCCCGCCGCATGCCAGGTCGAGCCCGCCGTCAATTCGTTCTTTTCCAGAAGGACACAATCCTTCCAGCCCGACTTTGCAAGATGATACAGCGCTGAGACGCCGACCACCCCACCGCCTATAATCACCACTCGTGCTGTTGACGGAAAAGTCATCCATGGACCTCTAAAAGAAAGTGAAACCGATCCGTAATCCTGCCGACAGATCGTATCTGGTGGTGGCGAAGAACTGCCCTTGCCCCCTTTTCGCGGCTCGCCGGATGCCCGGATGCCCGGATGCCCGGATGCCCGATGGCGACAGGGCCGAACCAGCCTTATCATGTGAAAATAGTGTCCGATTCTTCACGATCTGGCAATGAAATTTTGTCGTATTCTTTCATTTTATGCTGACGGCAAGAACTGGCGTTTTGACGTGCAAAAGCATCCTGATGCGTTATCGCGCAGGCAGAAAATGCATTGGGATACCGGTGAAGTTGGTTTTTCAGTGTTCTCTGATAACGAAGTGCTTCGTAGTTGTCTCGATGATTTCCCAATGGCCGGTAAAGCCGTTTGGAATCAGGAACGACTGGCCAGCCGTGAACTCGCGCCTCTCGCCGTTGCTTGCGATCAGGGCGCAGCGGCCCTCGATAATGTGGCAAAATTCGTCGCGATCGGTAAACGCATGCCATTTGCCGGGGGTTGAGGTCCAGATGCCCGCGATCACCGCCCCGTCAGGACTACGGAACAGCAGGTCGGTCTTGTGCTGGGGATCACCTTCGACCACCCGGTCGGGCAGATCTGCCAGGCGGCGCTGGCTGCTTTCGAGAGGCAGGTCGGTGAATGAGATGACCTTCATGGTATTTTCTTCCTTTTCGGGACAGTCTTGCCGGATCGCTCCCTTGCCGAGGGTCGGGCAACCTCAGCTTTGGCCTTTCCAGGGGACGAGCTTTCGTTCTGCGAGGCGCATGAGGACGTCAATTGCATAGCCGATCATGCCGATCAGGATGATGCCCATCAGGACGATATCGGTCAGCTGGAACTTCGAGGCAGCGATGATCATCATGCCCGCCCCTTTCTGCGCCGCGACCAGTTCGGCGGCCACGACCGTGCCCCAGCAGACGCCCATCGCCACCCGCGCACCGGTGAAGATCTCGGGCAGGGAATTGGGCAGGATCACATGCCGCAGCAGCTGCCATTTCGACGCGCCCAGCGAATAGGCGGCGTGGACCTTGGTGATGTTCACACCCGACACGCCCGCCCGCGCGGCGATGGTCATCACCCACAGCGCTGCTAGGAACAGCAGCACCACCTTGCCGGTTTCCCAAATGCCGAACCAGATGATCACCAGCGGAATCAATGCCAGCGGCGGCACCGGGCGCATGAACTCGACGATGGGATCGAACCAGCCGCGGAACCAGCCCGACAACCCCATCGCATAGCCAAGCGGAATTCCCACCAGAGACCCGAGGGCAAAACCGGCGAGAACCCGCAACAGCGAGGCGCCCAAGTGTTCCCATAGGGTAAAATTCTGGTAGCCCGTCTGCGTGATCTGGACGAAACGGCCGGCAACCGCCTCGGGCGAGGGAAGCCAGATCGGGTCCATCTGCAAACCCTTGTCGGCGACAAAGCTCAGGGTGCCCTTGGCGGTCATGCTGACCGTGCCGTGATCGACCCGCAGGCTGCCGCCTGGCGCGATAGCTCGGCCATCGACGCTGGTGGCCAGCGCGTCACCGGGCAACTGGATCAGCTGATCGCGCCCGCGGGGAATTGCGGCGACGACCGCATTGTCCGCCCCATCCTGCATCCCTTCCACCGGTGCCTCAATGCCGGCGAAGACCTGCACCTGGCCCTTGATCGGCTGGCCGTCCTCGCCGGTCGCCTGGTAGCTGAACCCGGTCTCGCCGATGAACGGCCCCGGCACATGGAACGGCACGAGGCGCGAGCCGGTAAAGGTGCCCCACAGCAGAAACACCACCAGGATCGAGATGGCCGAGGCCGCTCGATCTGGGGTGATCGCGCTTTCATCGCCAAAGGTCACCGTCTTGAGACTGGTGAAGTCATTGCGCGGCCTAATCCGGCGCCGGATCAAGCCGACCATCAGGGCAGCGCCCGCAAACAGCGCCGCATAGGCCACAAGGATTGCCAGTCCCGTCATGCCGCAGTCCCCTGACGACCCATGATCTCCTCTTCCATATTCCAGATCATCGACAGAATTTCTTCGCGACGGGCGGCGAAATCGGGCAGCTTCTTGATCTGCCTCAGGTCTTGACCTACGCCTTGATCGGCGAAAGGCAATTGGTATTCCTTGTAAATCCGGCCCGGTCGCGGGGCCATGACAATCAGCCTTTCCCCCAGCAGCAGCGCCTCTTCTACGGAATGGGTGATCAGGATCACGGTCTTCCCAGTCTCCTTCCACAGGTTCAGGACCATTGCCTGCATCTTCTCCCGCGTCAGCGCGTCCAGCGCTCCAAGCGGTTCGTCCATCAGGATGACATCGGGGTCATTGGCCAGGCACCGCGCCAGCGCGACGCGCTGTTGCATGCCGCCCGACAGCTCGTAGATCGCCTTCTCGCGGAAATCCTCCAGGCCCACGATCTCCAGAAGGTGATCGACATGGGCGCCGTATTGTGATTCCCGCTGACCAGCCATGCGTGGTCCGAACGAAACATTGTCACGCACGTTCATCCATTCGAACAGCGCACCCTTCTGAAACACTACGCCGCGTTCGGCGTCGGGGCCCTTGACCGCATGACCGTTCAACGTGATCTGCCCGCCCGTCGGCGCCAAAAATCCCGCCATTATGTTCAAAAGCGTTGATTTCCCGCACCCCGACGGCCCAAGGATCGACAAGAGTTGACCTGGCCTCAGATCCAGAGACACGTCCTGCAGCGCCTGAACATGCGACCCGTTCGCAAGGTCAAAGCGCATCGAGATATTCCTAAGCCTCAGGCCTGACATCAGCCATCTCCTACCTTCGGGAAAGCCGGTGGACGTTCCGCCGTCCGCCGCATCGGTCAGCGCGCAGCAGCAGACTGCAGCGGCGCAAGATCGACAAATTCGGCATAACTGTCCTGGACCGACGGAATGTTCCCAAGCTCCTGGAACATCGACGCCACACCATCGAAATAGCCGGTCACACGACCGCCCAGCCAGTCGTCGGACAGCTGCTGTTCGGGAGAGAGGAACTTGAAATTGTCGATTACGGCCGCTGCGGCTTCCTGATCCATCCCCGCGTCCTGCGCGATGACGGGCAGCATTTCATCCCGCTTGTCGCCCGCGTTCCACATTTCGTTCATTTCGGCTGTCAGTGCCACGAAATCAGCCAGCAATTGCGGCTGTTCGGCGGCAAAGCTGCCTGTCGTGGTGGTCAGATCAAAGGCCAGAATTCCGGCGGCTTCCTTCTCATCGCCGCTTAAAAGCACGTTGCCGTATTCCATCATGCGGTTCAGCGCACCGCCCCATCCGCAGGCCATGTCGATGCTGCCCTGCTCAAAAGCGGCAGCTGCCTCGGCCGGGGCCATGTCGACGATGATCATGTTGGCAGGATCGACGCCGAAATGGGCCATCTGCTGCAGAAACCCGTAATGCGCGATGGTGCCGACCGGCAGCGCGACCCGCGCGCCCGCCAGTTCACCCACACTATCCTTGTCGATTTCCATCCGAGATGCGACGACGCAATTGTCGTTATCGGAATAGGACGCCGCGATATCGACGACCTTCAGGTCCTGCCCCGCGGAAGTTGCAACCACAAAGGGCGGCACGCCTTGGCTGAGCGCAATCTGCACATCGCCTGCAGCCATCGCCGCCGACATCGCGGTGCCGGAATCAAAAGCAACCCAGTTGACGGACACGCCCAATTTCTTGTCATAAAGACCGTTGGCCTTGGCGTATTGGAAGGGCATGGGCCATTCCTGAAAATAGGCGACGGTCACCGAGTCTTGCGCGACTGCGGCATGTGCAGTGAATGAGGCAAGCAGGGCCATCGGTCCCGTCAGATATATGATCTTCATATCGTATCCTCTGTTGGTGTGACGCTTCAGACTGCAGGCGGAGCATGCAGTCGTCAGTTTGCCGCCAGTTGGTCCGACGGTCGGGCTTCTGGAAAGGCAATCAGCTGCGGTCGCGCGCTCCGCACTGAACTATCGACCACCCCTACAGCTTGGCAGGGGAGGTATCGCTTTTGGCGGCGATCGAATTATCGATCAGGCAGTAGCTGGGAAGGTGTCTACGCTCCCGGTTAATAAATCGGCGGCGAGATCACCCACAACGCTACCGCAGTTTCGGAATAGGGGTTTGACCAGGAATAGGGCTCGTTCCGGATGCGGAAACTGTCGCCCGGCCCGACCGTGAAGGTCTGATCGCCAAAGGACAGGTCTAATTGCCCGGCAAGCATGAACCCGATTTCCTGCGTCTCCCGGCGCACCGGTTTCGGCAATGAATGCCCCGGCAGAAAGGACGAATGAACGATCTCGAAGCTGTCAGTGAGATCGGGCGAAATCAGCGCCTCGATCAGACCTTCTGACCGATGGCCAACGGCGCGACGCCGCCCGGCGCGGACGATTCGGCCTTCTTCCTGTGGTACCTCGGCCTGCGGTTGCCGCAAAAGGGATGGCGCCACATCCAGAATTCTTGCCAGCTTTTGAAGGTCGTCGGGTTTGATGCGCGACACATCCCGTTCGACCTGTGACATCCAGCCTAAGGATCTATTCATCGCCTCGGCCATTTGAGCCAAGGTGAGAGAGCGGTTCTTCCTTAAAGTCCGAAGGTCTGCGCCCGAAGTCACGAATCATTCTCCTCCCTTTAGATGATGGTGCCTATCTACGTGAAATTCTCAACACTTATTTCATACTGCAATTTGCAGACCTTCTCGGTAAGGAAATGACGTTGATGGCGTGACCTGTGAAGACCCTAGCCAGCCAGAAGCACCGCGCCCTGCTGCGCAGCCGCAAGCTCCTGCAGGAAAAGGATCCCGTCGGCGCGAACCTCGACCGCATCCAGATCGTCAAGTGCTGGGTCGATGCGGCAGGCGAGCCGCAGGAGCGCATCATCGACGTGGTCTGGTCGGATGGGCGCGTGCCCGGCGCCGACGCCGCCTGCCCCCCGAGCGCAACACGGTCGACGCCGCGACCGCGACCTATACCAACGACATTGGCGCGCCCGACCTCATCGGGCACTGGACCGACGACGACTTCGATCCATCGCAGCCCGCGCTCTACTACGTGCGCGTGATCGAGATCCCGACCCCGCGCTGGACAACCCACGATGCCGTCCGCAACGGCATGCCGCTACTCGAAGGGATGCCGGTCACGCTTCAGGAACGGGCCTGGACTTCGCCTATCTGGTACCTGCCATGAATGGACGTGCGGCCATGCCGACAAGCAGACAGCCGCTGCGGGTCGCTGCGCTCGGCACCGCGCTTGCGCTCGCCGCTGCGCCGGCGCTGGCGGTCGAGGGCGGGATCGGCGCCTACCTCATGGGCACGCGGGACATCTTCGCCGGGATTGTCCTGCCGCCCGGCACCTACCTGTCCTTCACTTACGACTACCTCGAAGGCAGCGCCGACGGCCTGTCGGTCGGCGGCCTTCCGATCCGGGCGGACACCGACCTGAAGCCCAACCTCCTGCGGGTCGGGATCACGCAGTCGTTCGCGACCGAGCTGTGGGGCGGCACCCCGGCCGTCAACCTGACCATCCCCATCGTGAGCCACGATCTGACCTGGACTGCCGTCGCAACGCCCTCGACGGAGCGGCAATCGACGACAGTACGTCCGGTGTGGGCGACCTGATCCTGACCGGGCTCGTCGGCTGGCATCGCGACAAGCTGCACTACAGCACTGGTCTGTCCATCTATACACCCACAGGCGACTACCAGCTCGCGCGCGTGAACGTGCAAGAGAGAACCGTCGACGCCCCTGTCGAACGGCAAAAACGTCTGGAGATTCCAGCCCTTCGTCGCGGCCACGTGGCTCGACACCTACACAGGGCTGGAGGCCTCGGGCGCGGTAAGCCTTCTGTTCAGTTCCGAGAACAGTGCCACCAACTACCAGACTGCCCCGGCCATCCAGCTCGAATGCGCGGTGGTCCAGCGCATCTGGTCGGGATGGGGCTTCGGCCTGAAGGGTTACCTCTACCAGCAGCTCGACGACGACAGCGGAAGCGACGCGGAACAGACCCGCTCGGCGCTCGGCGCGGACAGCCTTCAGGCGCGGGTCGCGGGGGCCGGTCCTATCATCATCTACAGCGGAGGAAAGCTCGTCGGCGCCGATGTCAGCCTCAAAATGAATTACGTGACCGAGTTCGCTGCCAAGCGGCGCTTCGACAGCGATACCTTCACGGTCAGCCTCGCACTCTCCTTCTGAGGGCCGGCAGGATGAGATCCGCCCCGGCCGCGACACGAGGAACTACGAATACGGGTTCCAGCGCACAGATTTTTCTTGGCTGGCATCAGGAGGGTTCCGGGTGGCGGCTCCTCGTGTCGCCACCCCTTTCGAGAGTTGGTCGCAGGAATTCGGACCAGTTGCTAAGCTTTGGCGATTGACGAAGGACTGGTCCGTATGACGAAGCGGAAACGCTATTCGGCCGAGCTCAAGGCGAAGGTGGCTCTTGAAGCCATCCGTGAGGAGTTGACCGCGGCAGAGTTGGCCAAGAAGTACGACATCCACCCCACCATGATTACGGGCTGGAAGAGAACTGCGATCGAGAACATGGCTTCCGTCTTTGGCAGCAAGAAGGCTGCTGAGCCGACGATATCCGGTCAGGAGGTTGAGATGCTGCATGCCAAGATCGACCAGTTGGTTGTGAAGACGGGATTTTTTGTCCGCAGCCTCCAGGCTCATTCTCAGTCCTCGGCTGGAAATCACCCGTGGCCTTCGAACAGAGGGCCGCCTAACATGAACACCTGACCGGAACAGAACCGGTGCAGGTCCAGAGTGCTTTGGTCGGCCCTCTGACCGTCACGCCTGAAGCACAAGGTTGCATCGATCCCCGGATACACCACATGATTGCTCAAGCTACGTGGCAGGGTGGGTGATTGGACAAGCTTTCCGCCATGCAGGCCTATTGCCGGATCGTCGATCGCGGCAGCTTTACCCGTGCCGCCGAGGATCTTGGCGTCTCCGCCGCCCTTCTCAGCCGCGAAGTCAGCCGCCTGGAGGCGAGCCTCGGGGTGGCGCTTCTCAGCCGGACCACCCGGCGGATGACCTTGACCGAGGCAGGCCGCACCTATTATGACGAGGCGTTGGTCATCCTGCAGGCGGTGGGCAGCTTCGAGGAGCGTATCCAGAAAACAGCGGGGGTCGTCAGCGGACATCTGAAGGTGAACGCGCCATCGTCCTTCGGACAGGTGGTGGTTGCACCCATGCTGCCCGGGTTCTGCAAACAGTATCCCGACCTGCGCGTCAGCCTGACGCTGGACGACCGCGTGATCGACATGGTCGAGGGCGGGTTCGACCTGACGCTGAGGATCCGGTCCAGCATGAAGGATTCCACCCTGCGGGCCCGCAAGCTGGGCGAAGTACGGGTAGGGATCTTCGCCTCTGCCGACTACCTGGCGCGGAACGGCAGCCCTACGACACCTGAAGACATCCGCCACCACCAGACTTGCGGATATCTCTTGTCCGAGCACCTGGACACATGGGACCTCACCGGTCCCGGCGGGGAGATCTCGGTGCCCGTCGATCCCAAGGTCAGGGTGGGCAACAGTTTTGTGTTGGTGGAGCTGCTGGTGGCCGGGATGGGCCTTGGAACGCTCCCCGACTTCATTTCCGGCCCGGCCGAGGAAGCCGGAGTGCTGGTTCGCGTGCTTCCCGACTACGCTTTGCCGACCCGCGCGGTCTGGGCGGTGCTGCCAGCAGGGGCGCGACAGGACGGCAGGGTCGGCGCCTTCCTGCGGGCGCTGAAGGAGGCAATTTCGGACCTGCATTCATGAGCCTGCGTAAAGACTGATTTGCCGCAGGACGGATTTTTCCGCCGCCGCCAATGACCGATCTCTGGAACAGTGCAACAGCTATCCCAGAGGAAGCCATGACCCGAATTCTCGTTCTTTACTATTCCAGCTACGGCCATGTTCGCGCAATGGCTAAGGCTGTGGCGGACGGCGCAGCCGAAGTCCCTGGCACTGTCGTCGACGTAAAACGCGTGCCCGAAACGGTGCCCGAGGCCGTTCGGCAAAGCTCGGGCTTCATTGCGGATGACACGACTGAGGCCCAGCCTTCGGAGCTGGCCGATTATGACGGCATCATCTTCGGCACCCCGACCCGCTTTGGCCTGATGGCCGGGCAGATGAAGCAGTTCCTTGACCAGGCGGGCGGCCTCTGGGCCCGCAACGCCCTGGTCGGCAAGGTTGGTGCCGTCTTCGCCTCGACCGGGTCGCAGCACGGCGGGCACGAGGCGACGCTTCTGTCGACCCAGATCCCGCTGCAGCACTTCGGCATGCTGATCGCGGGCCTGCCCTACAGCTTTGCCGGACAGACCACCTCTGAGCGCATCATTGGCGGGGCGCCCTACGGCGCTGGCACCATCGCCGGGGCCGATGGATCGCTCCTCCCGAACGAGGTCGACCTTCGGGGCGCACGCTTCCTTGGGGCCCATGTTGCGGAGATCGCCGCGAAACTGACCGCCGGTGCCGCCCTGCGCGCAGCGGCCTGACATTCCAAACCAAGCCTAAAGGAAACCGCCATGCTTCGCAGGTATCTTCACGCCATGCGGACCCGTCGGGCCGCGGCTGCAGCTGACGCACTTGCAGTCAGGGTCGGCCCGCATATCGCACGAGACATCGGCCTGGATTACCCCACCCAGCAGGCCGTTCGCGTCTCCATGAACCCCATCACCTAGGGGGTTGGTAATGGCGCGCGTGGCAGACTTGGCGCTGACGGCGGTGGCCCCGGCAGTCTGGGGCACCACTTACCTGGTGACTACAGAATGGCTTCCCGATGGCTATCCGCTGACCCTTGCGGCGCTGCGGGCCTTGCCCGCGGGCCTGCTGCTTTTACTGGTTACGCGCCACTTTCCTCCCCGGGACTGGATCGGCCGGGTCTTTGTGCTGGGAACGCTAAACTTCTCGATCTTCTGGGGGCTGCTCTTCGTGGCGGCATACCGGCTCCCCGGGGGTGCCGCTGCAACGATCGGGGCGCTCCAGCCGCTGATGGTGATGGTCTTCGCGCGCGGTCTCCTGGGTCAAGGTCTGCGGCCGATGGCAGTCACGGCGGCACTTGCCGGGGCAGCGGGCGTGGCGCTGATGTTGGTCGGCCCCGACACGGCCTATGACCCCTTGGGCGTTGCCGCCGCAGCAGTGGCGACGGTCTCCATGTCCGCAGGCACCGTCCTCAGCCGGAAATGGCAGCCACAAGTCCCGGTTCTTGCCTTCACCGCCTGGCAGCTGACCGCGGGCGGGCTGGTGCTGTCCCTTCTCGCGGTGCTCTTCGAGCCGCCGCTGCCCGAGCTGACTCTGTCCCACGTCGCGGGGCTTGCGTGGCTGGTGCTGATTGGGGCGGCGCTGACCTACGGCCTCTGGCTGCGCGGGATCGCACGTCTGGAACCGCAGACGGTCTCCCTTCTCGGGATGCTAAGCCCCGTCGTCGCGGTCGTGCTTGGCTGGCAGGTCCTCGGTGAGGCGCTGGGACCGGTCCAGGTGCTGGGGGCGGTCGCAGTGTTGATGTCGATCTGGATCGGTCAGCGGGTATCACGACCCAAGGGAGCCTGATGTCCTCGCCTGGCGCGACCGTCAACAATAACCTCGGAAACGAAGACCACGCATCCAAACGGGCCCCTCCAACCGGAGTGGCCCGCTTTACTTTTCAGTGCCCCAGTGCGCTACGGCGGGGGCATAGGTGCTTCCGGTGGGCAGGGAGCCGGCGTCGACCAGTTGCACTTGGATCGACCCCAGGGCCAGTGCGATCACTATCGCGGTGGCGAGGAACCCGGAGGACAGACGCGACATGATCGGAACCCTTACGCGGCCTAAGCGGCGGGAAGCCTGCCTCGACAAGAACGGTCTCAATCTCCGCTCGCGAAGCGGCCACTTCCAGCACGGTGATTTGCTTTCGCCGCTCGCCATTCGAAAGCCTGATCCTGCGCGAGCCGGAGC
>NZ_JAPTYD010000004.1 GCF_026913015.1 Paracoccus benzoatiresistens | reverse complement strand
GCATTGCACCGAACAGACCGCGCTGCCGAACGCGGGCGCGCTTTGGGCGCAGGTCTTTGCGGCCATCGGGCTGAAGGTCGCGCCGACGGCATCGGGCTGCTGCGGCATGGCGGGGCTTTTCGGGCATCAGGAACGGCATCAGGCCATGTCGCGCAGGCTCTACAACATGTCATGGCGCGATCAGGTCGAGGGCGAGGCGCCGGTCCTTGCCACCGGGTTTTCCTGTCGCTGCCAAGCCGAGCGGTTCAGCGGCAAGGGCCTGCGCCATCCCCTGGGGATGATCGCCGATAGGCTGCGCGCATAGCGGGCAAGGTGAATCCTTTGGAACATCCGGGCCTATCTGCTCTCCATCACCGTCTTCGACACCTGAAACGGCACCGTCGACCGATGCTGCAATGCCTGAAACGCCTTCGGACGACCCCGGGCACTTCCGGTCGATTGCTCCTTGCGGATACGCCAAGCCGGTCAATGCTTCGGACGCCCCTTTCGGGGCGTCCGCCTTCGCGCGGCTCAAGGGGCGGCCTAGAGGAACCCGACCGAGATCCAGGGGACGGCTGCCACGATGACCAGGCCGATAAACAGCGCGATCATGTAGCCGACGATCGGCCTCATGCCTTCGTCCGGGTGGATCCGGCTGATCGCACAGGCGGCATAGTAGCCGACGCCGAAGGGCGGGGCGAAAAGCCCGATCCCCATCGCAAGGCACACGACCATTGCGTAATGGACCTCGTGGACGCCGACGGCGCGGGCAATCGGGAACAGAAGCGGGCCAAACAGCACGATCGCAGGGATGCCCTCCAGGACCGAGCCCAGCACGATGAAGGCGATGATCGACACGGCCAGGAACACCGGGATGCCGCCGGGCATGTTCTTCATCAACTCCGCCAGGCTGCTGGAAAAGCCCGACTGCGTCAAAGCCCAGGCCATGCCGGTCGCCGCGCCGATGATCAGCAGGATCGAGCCCGACAGCGATGCGGTATCCACCAGCATCGGATAGATCCGCCGCCAGTCGAACTGGCGATAGATCAGGATGCCCGCCAGCACCGTATAGGCGATGCCGATGGTCGAGACCTCGGTGGCGGTGGCGACGCCTTCGATGACGGCGGCGCGGATGATGAAGGGCAGCGCCAGCGCCGGAATGGCGATGACAAACGCGCGGGCGATCTCGCCGCGGCTGGCGCGGCGCACGCCGGACAGGTCCTCGTTGCGATAACGCCACCAGACGAGGGCCGCCAGCGTCAGGGCCAGAACGACGGCGGGCAGCAGGCCGCCGGTGAACAGCGCGGCGATGGACACGCCCGTGACCGAGCCGATGGTGATAAGCACCAGCGAGGGCGGGATCGTTTCGGTCTGCGCGCCCGTCGCGGACAGAAGCGCGACCAGATCGCCCGGCTTGGCGCCGCGCTTGCGCATCTCGGGGAACAGGGCGGGGGCCACCGCGGCCATGTCGGCGGCCTTCGACCCCGAGATGCCCGAGACGAGATACATCGCGCCGATCAGCACATAGGACAACCCGCCCCGCACATGGCCCAGCAGGCTTGCCAGGAAGCCCACCATGGCGCGGGCCATGCCGGTCATCTCGATCAGAAGGCCCAGCAGAACGAACAGCGGCACGGCAAGCAGGATCAGGTGGCTCATCCCTTCGTCCATGCGCCCGGCAACGACCAGCGTGGGCGTGCTCGTGGTCAGCGCCAGATAGCCGAAGGTCGCCAGCGCAAAGGAAAAGGCGATGGGCACGCCCAGGAAGACCAGGGCACCGACGCCAAGGACGAAGAAGATCAGCAGGTTCCAGTTGTCCAGCGGCCGCAGCAGCGGCTCAAGCAGGCTGCAAACCGCGATCACCGCGACAATGGCGCCAAGGGCCATCGCCACGTCCCGGACGGTTCCCACGCGGAACAGCCGGATGGCGCCCACAAGGATCATCAGGGCAAAGCCGACCGGCAGGGCCGAGGCGCGCCAGGTGTTGACGATACCCATGGCGGGGGTCGTGACCCAGATCTCTTCCTCGGCAAAGATCACCGATGGGTAGAGGATCAGCGCGGCAAAGGCCAATGCCGCGCCGATCGCGATCAGGTCCAGAAAGGCCCGGCGCCGCGGCGACAGCATCCCCACCACGGCCGTCATGCGCATGTGCTCGCCGCGCCGCAGCGCCACGACCGAGCCCAACATGGCCAGCCACACGAACAGGATCGAGGCCAGTTCGTCCGACCAGACCAGCGGATGATGCAGGGCATAGCGCCAGATCACGCCCATCAGCAGGATGACCACTTCGGCCAGCACCAGCAATGCGGCAGGCACCTCGACAATGTGGCCGACGATGCGGTCCAGCCGGTTCAGCCAGGCAATCGGCTCGTGGCGCGTGAAAGCGCCGAGTTCCTCCACGGCAGTCGTCTCACTGGGAATATTCATGATGTTCCCTCCCTAACATTCCCTGATTTTTGCGACGGTCGGGCGTCAGCCCAGCTTGCCCGCGACCTGTTCAAGCAGTTCCCAGGCGGAATCGCCGTATTTGGCGCGCCAGTCGGCGTAGAAGCTTGTCCCCGACAGCGTGTCGCGGAACGCCGCCTGGTCCACGTCCAGGAAGGTCATGCCCCTGGACTGCAGCGTGGCGCGCAGGCTGTCGTTCAGCCTGGCGATGTCGGCGCGCTGATCCAGGGCCGAGCGGTCGATCTCGGTCATGATGATCTGCTGCAGATCCTCGGGCAGGGTCTGGAAGACCCGCTTGTTGCCCAGCACCCAGTAGCCGTCCCAGACATGGCCGGTCAGGCTGCAGCTTTGCTGCACCTCGTAAAGCCGCGCGGTCGAGATGATCGCCAGCGGGTTTTCCTGCCCCTCGACCACGCGGGTCTGGAGCGCGGTGTAAAGTTCGTTGAAGTTGATGGGCGAGGGCCCGGCCCGCAGCGACTGGAAAAGCGAGGTCAGGATGGGGGCGGGCGGAACCCGCAGGCGAAAGCCGTCCAGATCCTCGGGCGTGCGGATCTCGCGCCCCGACGAGGTGATATGGCGGAAGCCGTTGTCCCAGATGCGCGACATCGCAAAGATCGGGCGCTTGGCGATCTCGGCGCGCAGGTGGTCACCGAAGGGCCCGTCCATCGCCTGCCAGACGGTGTCGTAGTCCTTGAAGGCAAAGCCGAGGCTGGTCATGCTGGACAGCGGAACGAATGTCGCCAGGATCAGCGACGAGACATTGAAGAACTCGACCGCGCCGCTGCGGACCTGGGCCAGCAGGTCGGTGTCCGCGCCCAGTTGGTTGGCGGGAAAGAGGCGGATCTCGACCCGGCCCCCGGTCGCCTCGCGGATGCGGTTCAGAGCCTCTTGCGCACGGATGTTGACGGGATGGGTCGGATCCTGGCCGGTCGCGTATTTCAGCCTGAACTCGGCCGCGTCGGCGGGGCGGCTGAGGATGTTTACCAGCGGAAAGGCGGCGGCACCCGCCAGAATGGCGCGGCGGCTGAAGCCCTTGGCAGAATGGGTCATGTTCTCCTCCTGATTGGGTGACCTTGCCGTGGACCTCCTCTGCCCCGGCAAGGACCGGCCGCACCGTCCGGGTGCGGCCGGGCAGGCGTCAGAGCCAGCCCTTGATGCTGGCGGCGATGGCGTCGGCCGAGATGCCGTAGCGGTCGTGCAGGGTGGGCAGGGCGCCCGCCGCCAGGAATTCGTCCGGAAGACCGATATGGCGGAACTTCGGGGCCATGCCCTCCTGCAGCAGGACGCGTGCAACCGCCTCGCCCAGGCCGCCGACGACGGTGTGGTTTTCGACGACCAGGACCATGCGCCCGGTCTTGCCTGCCTCGCGCAGGATGGTCTCGGTATCCAGGGGCTTGATCGTCGGCACATGCAGCACCGCGACCGAGACCTTGTCCGCTTCCAGGGTCCTGGCCACTTCCAGCGCGCGCATGGTGGTCAAGCCGGACGAGATGACCAGCACATCGGTGCCCCCGCGGATGATCTTGGCCTTGCCCATCTCGAACCGGTAGCCGTATTCCTCCAGCACTACCGGCACCTTGCCGCGCAGAAGGCGCATGTAGACCGGGCCATCATGGGCCAGCATCGCTGGCACCGCCTGTTCGATCTCCAGTGCATCGCAGGGATCCAGGACCGTCATGTTCGGCATCGCCCGGAACAGCGCCAGATCCTCGGTCGCCTGGTGGCTGGGTCCATAGCCCGAGGTCAGGCCGGGAAGGGCCGCCGCGATCTTCACCGGCAGGTTTTCCTCGGCAATGGTCTGGTGGATGAAGTCATAGGCGCGGCGGCTTGCAAAGACCGCATAGGTGGTGGCAAAGGGGATGAAGCCTTCATGCGCCAGTCCGGCCGCGGCGCCAAACAGCAACTGCTCGGCCATGCCCATCTGGTAGTAGCGGTCGGGGAAGGCCTCGCGGAAGATGTGCAGGTCGGTGTACTTGCCCAGGTCCGCGGTCATGCCGACGATGCGCTCGTCCGCACGCGCCGCCTCGACCAGGGCGTGGCCGAAGGGCGCGGGGCGGGTTTCCTGTCCTTCGGACGCGATCGAGGCGATCATGGCCGATGTGGTCAGCTTCTTCTTCGGTCGCACCTCGGCGGCTTCGGTCCTGGCCTCAGGGGCCGCGGTCTTGATATCGGCCATCACGCCGTCCTCCCCTGATCAAGCGCCGACAGCGCCAGTTGCCATTCGTGCTCCTCGACACGGATGAAGTGGTTCTTCTCGCGCGCCTCGAGGAAAGGCACGCCCTTGCCCATCAGCGTATCGGCGATGATGATGCTGGGCTTGCCGGCGTTTCTTGCCTTGGCAGCGTCGAAGGCATCGCGCACCGCGTCGATGTCGTTGCCGTCGACCCTCTGGGTGAACCAGCCGAAGGCCTCCATCTTGTCCACCAAGGGCTCGAAGCCCATCATCTCGGTCGAGGGGCCGTCGGCCTGCTGGTTGTTCACGTCCACGACTGCGATCAGGTTGTCGAGCCCGTAATGTGCCGCCGACATGACCGCTTCCCAGACGGAACCCTCGTCCAGTTCTCCATCCGAGAACAGAACATAGACCCGATTGCCGGACGTCTTGCGCTTCAGTCCCAGGGCCATGCCCACCGCAATCGACATCCCAAGGCCCAGCGAGCCGCCCGACATCTCCATTCCCGGCGTATAGGCCGCCATGCCCGACATGGGCAGGCGCGAGCCATCGGCCCCATAGGTTTCCAGCTCGTCCTCGGGGATGATGCCCGCCTCGATCAGCGCGGCATAAAGCGCGATGGCGTAGTGGCCGTTGGACAACAGGAAGCGGTCGCGTCCTTCCCAATGCGGGTCCTCGGGGCGATAGGTCATCGCGTGGAAATAGGCCACCGCCAGCACATCGGCGATGTCCAGCGCCTGTGCGATATAGCCCTGGCCCTGCACCTCGCCCATCCGCAGCGCGTTGCGGCGAATGCGATAGGCGCGTTCCGGCAGGTCGGTGTTATGTCCGATCTGTGTGGTCACGGGGTTTCCTCCCTTAGTGGATCAGCATGCCGCCGTTGACATCGAGCACGGCGCCGGTGGTGTAGGATGCAAGGTCGGACGCCAGAAACAGGCAGGCTCGCGCCACGTCCTGCGCATCGCCAAGGCGGTTCAGCGGAATGCCCTCAAGGATCTTGACCCTTAGGTCCGGGGTCAGCTTGTCTCCGGTGATGTCTGTCTGGATCAGGCCGGGCGTGACCGAGTTGATGCGGATGTTGTCCGGTCCGAACTCGCGCGCCATGGCCTTGGCAAGGCCAAGCACGCCCGCCTTGGCAGCGCTGTAATGCGGCCCGCCGAAGATGCCGCCGCCGCGCTGCGCGGAAACCGAGGACATGCAGACGATGGATCCCGCCTTCTGCTTCCGCATGTGCGGGATCACCTCCTGGCTCATGTAGAGCGTGCCGCGGAGGTTCACGTCCAGAATGGCGTCATAGCCCTTGTCGTCAATGTCCAGGGTCTTGACCGGCTGGGTGATGCCCGCATTGTTGATCAGCACGTCCACGCGACCGAACTCGTCAACGACCCTGGCGACCGCCGCCGCGCAGGCGGCCTTGTCGGTGACGTCGCAGGCATGGCCGCGATGGGCCGCGCCCAGGTCCGCGGCGGCCGCAGTGGCGGCATCGGCGTCCAGATCCAGGATCACCACCGTTCCGCCCTGTTCGGCAAACAGCCGGGCCGTCGCCCGACCGATGCCTCGCGCCGATGCGGCGCCCGTGATAATGCACAGCTTGTCAGCCAGAAGCATCTGGCATCCTCCCTTGATCGATTTTGGTGTGACCGGATGACCTCTCCCAAGGTGGTCCGGGTGTCCTCTGCCAGCCTGAAGAGGCCGATAAGGAAGATTAAAATTTTTGCGCGAACATGAAAAATGAATAAAGTCGCCTATAGATGAGCTATATTCATGTTGGGAAACCATGCTCCGGCGCATATCGATCAAGGCAATTCAAGCCTTTGAGGCTTCCGCGCGCCTAGGCTCGTTTGCGCTGGCCGCGGACGAGCTGGCGGTGACGCCGTCCGCCATCAGCCACCAGATTCGCCTGCTCGAGGACCAGCTGGGGGTCGCGCTGTTCAACCGCATCCACCGCTCCGTCATCCTGACCGATGTGGGCCGGGACTATGCGGCCGAGGTGATGGCGGCCTTTGCGCAGATCGATCTTGCGACGCGGATAGCCTCCACGGCGCAGCGATCCAAGGCGCTGACCATCCATTCGACGCCTAGTTTCGGCACGCAGTGGCTGATGAGGCGGCTGTCTGCCTTTGGCGAGCTGTACCCCGAGATCGACCTTCGGCTGCAATCCTCGGTCAACCCGGTGAACCTGGCCCAGGGGATCATCGACATCGACATCCGCTACAATCCCGGCTCGCCGCCTGCGGGCACGGTGATCCGCCCCTTTCCCGACGATGTGGTGGTGCCCATGTGCTCACCCCGGCTGGCCCACGGAACCCGCCCGATCCACCGGGTGGAGGATCTGGGCGCGCATACCTTGATCCACGGCCAGATCAACGTCCTGGGCTGGCGCGACTGGAGCCGACGAAACCGGCGGGCACGGCTGGACCTGACGCGGGGACCGTCGTTCGACCGCTCGTTCATGGCGATCCGCGCGGCGGCCGATGGCCTGGGGGTATGTCTCGACAGCATGCTGCTGGCCGAACAGGAGCTGCGCAGCGGCGAATTGGTGGTGGTCCTGCCCGAAACCGCGATGCGCGTGCATGGCCACGGCCTGCTGGCGCTGCGAACGAAGTCTGGGACAGGCATGGTCGGCCTGTTCGAGAACTGGCTGTTCGGCGAGCTGCACAAGACCTGCGCCTGGTGGGAAGGCTTTCTTGCGGGATTGACCAGGTAAGGAACACCGCGCGACATTCCACCTTGGTGACGACGGGATTACTCACCCCATCAAGCAGGGTCGAGGCGCGAAGGTGTCGCCCGGATCGTGACAAGACCAAGGGTCTAGAACGTCGGCGGCGTGCAGGCACTGACGATGACGCAGGGCTCGGTTCCGATCTGCCGGAAGCGATGCGGCCTGCGGCTGTCGAAATAATAGGCGTCGCCTGCGCCCAGGATGCGGCGCTCTTCTCCGACGGTGATCTCGATCCGGCCGGATATGACCACGCCGCCTTCCTCGCCTTCGTGCCGATACATGACCCGGCCCGTATCGGCTCCGGGCTCGTAGCGCTCGTGCAGGATGGTCATGGCGCGGCCGAACTGGCTGTGGCCGACGCGGCGCAGCGACAGCTTGCCCTTGCCCAGATCCGGCAATTCGTCTGCCTGGTAGAAGATCGTCTGCTCGGGCTCGGGTTCGAAAGCGAAGAACTCGGACAGGCTGACCGGAATGCCGTCAAGGATGCGCCGCAGTGCCCCGACCGACGGGTTCATCTTGTCCGCCTCGACCAGGGATATCGTCGCGTTGGTCACGTTGGCACGCTTGGCCAGGGCCCGTTGCGACAGGCCCGCACGTTCGCGCAGGATTCGCAGGCGAGCCCCCAACCGCAGATCGCCCAAGTCACTGTTATCTCTGTTCATGATCCTGAACGATCCTGATTTTGCGTCAATAGAATCAGCGCTCTAGCTGCACAAAGAATTAGACTTTCCGAATGATTTTGAACAGTGCAGATGCAAGGGCATCCGGGATTTTTCCCGGACCACAGGAGATTTCCCCATGCTGAACACCCAACTTGCCGAACTGCGTCAGTCGACCATTGCCCGTGGCGTGGGGATGCAGACCCAGGTCTATGCCGCCCGGGCCTGCAATGCCGAGGTCTGGGATGTCGAGGGCACCCGCTATATCGATTTCGCGGCCGGCATCGCCGTGGTGAACACCGGCCACTGCCACCCCAGGATCATCGAGGCCGTGAAGGCGCAGGCCGAGGCATTCACCCATACCTGCCACCAGGTGCTGCCCTATGAGAACTACCTCCGCCTGGCCGAGCGTCTGAACGCAGCCGTCCCCGGTAACTTCGAAAAGCGCACGCTGTTCGTGACCACCGGGGCGGAGGCGGTGGAAAATGCTGTCAAGATCGCCCGCGCGCATAGCGGCCGCAACGCGGTCATTGCGTTTGGCGGGGGTTTCCACGGCCGCACCTTCATGGGCATGGCGCTGACCGGAAAGGTCCAGCCCTACAAGACGGGCTTCGGGGCGATGATGCCCGATGTCTTCCACGTTCCGTTCCCGGTCGCCTTGCACGGCGCGACGACCGAGGACGCGATGGCTGGCATCGAGAAGCTGTTCAAGGCCGATCTTGACCCGGCCCGTGTCGCCGCGATCATCTTCGAGCCCGTTCAGGGCGAGGGCGGCTTCAACCCGGCACCGACCGACTTCGTGCGCGCCGTGCGGGCGCTTTGCGACAAGCATGGCATCGTCATGATTGCCGACGAAGTGCAGACCGGCTTTGCGCGCACCGGCACGCTGTTTGCCATGGAACAGCATGGCATCGCCGCCGACATCACGACGATGGCCAAGGGCCTGGCCGGCGGCCTGCCCCTGGCCGCGGTCACGGGCCGTGCCGACATCATGGACGCCGCAGGCCCTGGGGGCCTGGGCGGCACCTATGGCGGCAACCCGCTTGGCATTGCCGCCGCGCATGCCGTGCTGGACGTGATCGAGGAGGAAAACCTGTGCGCCCGGGCCAATGAACTGGGCTCGCGCCTGCGCCAGCGCCTCGAGGCGATCCGCGCCACCACGCCCGAACTGGCCGAGGTGCGTGGCCCTGGCTTCATGGTCGCGGCCGAGTTTACCACCCCCGACGGCGAGACGCCCGATCCTGACCTGGTGAACCGCATCCGCATGGAGGCGCTGGATCGCAAGCTGATCCTGCTGACCTGCGGCACCTATGGAAACGTCATCCGCTTCCTCGCGCCGCTGACGATCGACGAGGCGCATTTCTCGGAAGCGATGGATATCCTCGAGGACTCCATCGCCGCTGCGAGGGGTGCATGATGCTGGACCACGACAACGTCCTGGACCTTGCCGATCCCTCCCTGCTGACGGGCAGCGGCATGATCAACGGGATGCGCTTCAAGGGCGATCGCCTGTTCAAGGTGGTCAATCCCGCGACAGGCGCCTTGCTGGCGGAAGTCGCCGACATGGGCGTGCCTGAGACGCGCGATGCGATCGACGCGGCCCATGCGGCGCAAAAGGGATGGGCCGCGCGCACCGGCAAGGAACGCGCAGCACACCTGCGCCGCTGGCACGACCTGATCATGGCCAACCAGGAGGATCTTGCCCGCATCCTGACGGCCGAAATGGGCAAGCCCCTTGCCGAGGCGCGGGGTGAGATCGCCTACGGCGCAGCCTATGTCGAATGGTTCGCCGAGGAAGCCAAGCGCGTCTATGGCGACACCATCCCCGGCCACATGCCCGACAAGCGCATCGTGGTGCTGAAACAGCCGGTGGGCGTCGTCGGTGCGATCACACCCTGGAACTTTCCGAATGCCATGCTGGCGCGCAAGATTGCCCCGGCGCTGGCGGCAGGCTGCACCATGGTTGCGCGACCGTCGGAGTTCACGCCGCTTTCTGCCCTGGCGCTTGGCGTGCTTGCCGAGCGTGCCGGGTTTCCCGCCGGGGTGCTGAACATCGTGCCGGGCCTTGACGCGGCAGGAATGGGATCCGAGCTTTGCGAGAACCCCAAGGTCGCGAAGATCACCTTCACCGGCTCGACCCGCGTCGGCAAGATCCTCATGCGGCAGGGCGCCGAGACCATCAAGAAGCTGTCGCTGGAGTTGGGCGGGAACGCCCCCTTCATCGTGTTCGACGACGCCGATCTGGATTCGGCAGTCGATGGCGCCATGGCCGCCAAGTTCCGCAATGCCGGCCAGACCTGCGTTTGTGCCAACCGCATCTATGTGCAGTCGGGGGTCCATGACGCCTTTGTCGAAAGACTGACGGCACGCGTGGCGGCGCTGAAGGTGGGCGACGGCCAGTCCGATGGGGTAGCGGTCGGTCCGTTGATCAACCAGGCTGCCCTTGCCAAGGTCGAGGATCATGTCGCCGATGCCTGCGCCCATGGCGCGAGCGTTGCCACGGGCGGGGGGCGTCACGCCCTTGGCGGTACCTTCTTCCAGCCGACCGTGCTGGCCGGCATGACGGCTGCAATGAAGATCGCGCGCGAGGAAACCTTCGGCCCCGTCGCTCCGGTCTGGCGCTTCGAGACCGAGGAAGAGGCGGTTGCCCTGGCAAACGCAAGCGAATTCGGCCTTGCGGGGTATTTCTATTCCCGCGACCTCGGCCGCGTCTGGCGCGTGGCCGAGGCACTGGAGGTCGGCATGGTAGGCGTGAACACCGGCTTGATCTCGACCGAGGTGGCGCCTTTCGGCGGCGTCAAGCAGTCGGGCCTTGGTCGCGAGGGCAGCCACTTCGGTATCGAGGATTATCTCGAGATCAAATACATGTGCCTGTCGATCTGAGATGGGGCCGCCCGGATGGGCGGCCTTCTTTTTGCCTGTCTCGGCGCGGCTTGACCGCTTCAGGGGCAAGGGAGGACTTGCAGTCCTGCGTCCCCGGAACTCGGTCGGTTCGACAGGCGCGGATCCCATCTTGCGAGGTGGCGGAACGTGCAGCCCTCCTCCTCGGCCCGGGCCAGCGCTGCCTTGGCGAGATTAGGGTGGCCCAGGGCCAGGTAAACCGGAGCGATCAGGGAGGGAATGGGGCCAAGGTCCCCGGAAGACGTGAAACGCTCGATCGTCTCGTGGGCTTCATCCGTCCTTCCGGCCCGTGCCAGCGCATAGGCGAACACGCCTGACAGGCTCGATGAGCCCTCGGACAGCGTTTCGGTCAGGCGTCCATGGGCCAGGGCCTCGTCATGGAGGCTCAGCCAGCCTGCCACTTCCGCCAAGGCGGCATGAACGGTCGTCGTGAGCGGCAGAACCTGGACGGCCTCGCGCAGGACCGCCAATGCGTCCTGCGCGCGTCCGGCGCAAAAGAGCACATGGCCATAGGCTCCGATGAGGCCGGGGTTCATCGGGCTCAGGCGCAGGCCCGCCACCATGTCGGCCAGGGCCTCGTCGAAACGGCCGATGCCTCCCAGTGCCCATCCCCGGTAGAACCGGATGAGCCAGCCTTCCGGATCAAGGCGCACCGCGTCATCCAGAAGCGCGAAACCCTCGTCCTTCCCCTCGATGACCGCAAGCGAAAATCCCAGGATCGCCTTGGCGCCGCCAGCTTCGGGAAAGCGCTTGATGGTGTCGCAGGCGACGGCGGCAGCGCGCTGGCCCGCCAGGCGCGGGTGATCGTAACGCCGCATTGCCGAGGCGATATGAAGGTCGCCGATGGCGGTCAGGGCGGGAAGGTAGTTGGGATCGATGGCGACGGATTTCCCAAGCCGCTCCTGCGCCATGGCGAACTCGATCCGGCTGCGTCGTCCCAACAGTTGCAGCGCCTGCAAGAACAGTTCCTCGGCCTGCCGGAAAGACGTCTGCCAGATCGGATTGAGCGTGCCGCCGGACTCCAGGGTGTAGTGCTTGACGGGCAAGGCAAGCCGGTAACCCCGGCGGTGGAAGGTCTCGATGACCGGCTCGGCCGTGAAGCGGGCCAGCTGGGTGCGCAGCATCGACAGGCACCGCGTCAGGCTCTCGGGTCCGACAGGCTCGGTGCCCCACACCCGGTCCAGCAGCAGGCCCACGGGAAGGATGGCGCCCGAGGCCTCGACCAGGCAAGCGAGGAGCCGCGTTTCCTTGGGGGGCAGGCGGACCACCTCGTCCTTGTGACGCAGAAGGCCGTTCTCCAGCGTGAAGCCACCAAACCGGGCCAATGTCGCGGCCGGCGGCGGGGTGTCACCATTGCCCACCCAACCGTCACCCGCCTGGACCGTCCCCCTTGGTCTCATGTCGCCCTGTCTCCCCGGCGGGCCCGACTTGGGCCGACACCGGTGATCGCATCGCAGGTTCCGCGACTTGCCGGGGCTGGCTCCGGCAAGCAGCTTATGCAATTGCAGCTCTTTTCTCAACAATCGCCTTCGCTTCCGACAGCCGCTCCAAGGCCACAGCTTGCAGGTCCTTGGCCTGTTCGTCCGGCATCCGAAAGGCTGACGGCGCTGCCTGCCGATGGGCCCGCCCGTATCTGGCATAGCAGAAGGGTGTCAGTGGGACCCTTTGAACGTAAGGTCTCCATAAGGTTTGCGTGCAGTTCCCCTGCTAGCCTGAGTCCGTCGGATGAGGAGGCATCCTGATGGACAGTCGCGACGAAGCTGCCTTTTGCACGCGCCGGGACCTGATGAAGGGGGCCGCTGCGACAACACCAACCCCTGTGACCCCGGGGGAGGACCTGCACTTCACGTCCGCTGCCGAACCGACCCGGAAGATCCGCGCCAGGACGCCCTTGCCCGTGGAACTGATGGCCGCCCTCCTGGCGCGCAGCGAGCGGCTGAACCGGTTCTCAACACCCGTTACAAAGGACAGCACATCATGGTTCACAAGCTTTCCGCCGAGTTCTTCGGCACGTTCTGGCTGGTCTTCGGCGGCTGCGGCAGCGCAGTGCTGGCCGCAAGCTTTCCCGAGCTGGGCATCGGCTTCGCTGGCGTTTCGCTGGCCTTCGGTCTCACGGTGCTGACGATGGCCTACGCGGTAGGCCAGATCTCGGGCGGGCACTTCAACCCGGCTGTCACGCTGGGCCTGGCAGCGGCCGGCCGCATCCCCTGGTCGGACCTGCCGGGCTACTGGGCGGCGCAGGTGACCGGCGGGCTGGTCGGCGCCATCATGCTTTATCTCATCGCGTCCGGCGCACCCGACTGGACTGCTGGCGGCTTCGCGTCGAACGGCTATGGCGCGCTCTCGCCCGGGGGCTATGGCCTCATGTCGGCGTTCCTGATCGAGGTGGTTCTGACGGCGGCCTTCCTGATCGTCATCCTGGGCGCGACCTCGGCCCGCGCGCCCTTGGGCTTTGCTCCGCTCGCGATCGGGCTGGCGCTGACGCTCATCCACCTGATCTCCATTCCCGTCACCAACACCTCGGTCAATCCCGCGCGCTCCACCGCCGTGGCCTTTCTGGCAGAGACGGGCGCGGTGAAGCAGCTGTGGCTCTTCTGGGTGGCGCCGCTCCTGGGTGCCGCCCTGGGGGCGGTCACCTGGAACGCGCTTTTGTCGGACCGGAAACTCGACACCTCGGGCCCGCAAGCTGCGACGCCGCGCCATCCGGCAGAGTAAGGGCGGGTGCAAAGGTGCCATGCGTCCGGTTCCGCAAAGCGGCCGGACTTCGGCCCGGAGCGGCATCTGCCCGTCGCGACACGGCCCGGCCCGGACAGGTCGGCCAGGGGCTCTGCTGCATCTTCAAGCCGCCTGCCTGAGCGCGAGTCCGACAGGGCATGCGGGCCACCGATTGGATGGATGACGACGACAGGCAAAGGGGGAGGATCACAAGATGAAGCGCAGGACGTTCCTGGCGACATTGGCGGGCGGCGCTGCGGCGCCCCACCTGCGGGCTTGGCCACAGGGCGCAGCGGCGAAGGGTCCGGCGGCGCTCTATCACGGCGGCGACATCCTGACGATGGTGGGCAACGAGCCCGCCTACGCCGAGGCGGTGCTTGTGCAGGACGGCCGTATCGCCTTGGCCGGATCGCTGGCGGAAGCGCGGGCAGCGGCCCCGGCCTCCGCCGTCGAGGTGGACCTCGGCGGGCGCACCATGCTGCCGGGCTTCATCGACGCGCACGGGCATATGCCGGACTACGTCACGATGTGGGGCCAGCCGAACCTGAGCCCGCCGCCGGTGGGCGAGGTCACGGACATCCCCGGCCTGCTCGCCCAGTTCCGCAATCATCTGTCCCGCGAAACCCCCGAGCCCGGCACCGCCCTCATGGCGTCGGGCTATGACGACAGCCTGCTGGCCGAGAAACGCCACCCCACGCGGGCCGAACTCGACTCGGTTTCGGCCGAGATCCCGCTTGTCGCCGTTCACGCCTCGGGGCACCTGCTCGTCGCCAACTCCGCCGCCCTGGCACTGGCCGGGATCACGAAGGACAGCCCCGATCCGGCCGGGGGCGTCATCCGGCGGGACGGTGCCGGAGAACTGACCGGCGTCATCGAGGAACAGGCAATGATGCCGTTCTTCGCCTTGAAGCGGCAGCCGGACCACGAGGAATGGGCCCTGCGACTGGACGCGGTCCAGACGATGTACGCGAGCTACGGCCTCACCACGGCGGCCGATCACATGAGCATGCCGGACACGCTCGGACACATCCGGCGCGCCAACGCCGAAGGGGTGCTGCGCCTCGACCTGATCTCGTATCCGACTTTCCAGCTCTTCGACAAGGTGCTCGATGGCGAGGAAACCGTGGAAGGGGTCGAGTACTTTGCCCCCGGCTCGGCACAGTCCAACATGGGCCGCACGACACCACCCGAGCCCCTGCCTGCCGAGGCAAGCCTAAGGGATCCGGCGACGGGGCGGCTGCCGGTCGGGGTCTATGTGGGCCACAGCAAGATCGCGGGGATCAAGATCACCATGGACGGCTCGCCGCAGGGCAAGACCGCCTACCTGTCGGAGCCATACCTCGTTCCGCCCGAAGGCCAGGACGCCGGCTATCGGGGCTATCCCACGCTCACGCAGGAGCGGCTGGACGCCTGGATGGACGCGGCCTACCGCAACCGGGTGCAACTCATCGTCCACTGCAACGGCGACGCCGCGAGCGAGATGATGATCGAGGCGGTGCGCAAGGCCCGCGCCCTCCATGGCGACCTTGATCTGCGCCCTGTCATGATCCACAGCCAGACCGCGCGGCCCGACCAGCTTGCCGAGATGAAGGAGCTTGGCATCATCCCCAGCTTCTTCACCGCCCACACCTTCTACTGGGGCGACTGGCACCGCGACTCGGTCCTGGGCCCCGAGCGCGCGTCGCGCATCAGCGCCATGAACACGGCTGCCGGGCTTGGCCTGCGCTTCACCAACCACACCGACAGCCCGGTCGTGCCGCCGGACATGATGTTCCTGGTCTGGACGGCGGTGAACCGGATCACGCGCAGCGGCCAGGTGCTGGGCCCGGAGGAGCGGGTCAGCCCCTATGTCGCGCTCAAGGCCATCACCGATCATGCGGCCTGGCAGTTCTTCGAGGAGGGCCGCAAGGGCACGATCGAAGCCGGCAAGCTTGCCGACTTCGTCATCCTTGATCGCAATCCCCTGAAAGTCGATCCGATGGAGATCAAGGACGTCCGAGTAGAGCAGACCCTGAAGGAGGGCGAGACGGTCTTCCTGGCGGAAAGAGAGTGACAGGAACGGCTACCATTCCAAACGGGCGATCCGATTGATGCGCCATCGCGAGTTGAAGCCGCCTTGCCGTGACGGTCAGTTGCAGGCTGCGGCACGAAATTCGGGGGCGCCGTCGCGATCGACAAAGCGGAGCGTGACCGCTTCATCGGTGATCTGCATGGCAATGGCTTCGCGCCCCGCTTCCACCCCTTCCGCCCTCATGGCGTAGACAGCCTGAAACCAGCCATTGCCCAGATCCCGCTTGCCCCCGACGCGGCTATAGTCCGTATCGGTCAGGCTGAACTCGCCCGATCCGATGCGAAGGACACCTTCGCCGCCCGGACCGATGGCGCAGTTCGCGGCATCGAGGCTGTAAAGCTGAGCCGAGGCAGGGGCAGCAAGGATGGCGAGCGCGACAGCTGCAAGAACGGTTTTCATGCAAAAATATCCTTTGTCTGCAATGCGACAGAACCATTGCTGACAGCCAACCGCCTGTCACGTGACATTTTCTTGTGCCTTGGGGCTCGTTCTGCCCGAGCATGGCGGGCCGAAATGATCGCACCCGCAACTGGTACCCGAGCAACGTGTCGATGAGGGTGAGGATGATGGCCTTCGGATCCGCGACTATTCCCTACCGTTCTCGCAGCTGCTCCAGTTCCTCCCGGATATGCGCGGCTTCGGCAGGAGTGTTGGCAAGGACGAGGGCTTGCCCGAAGGCTTCGCGGGCTTCGGCGATGCGGCCCAGCTGCCGTAGGAGCGTGCCACGGAACCCATGATAATAGAAGTAGCCGTTCAACGGCTGCGCGAGTGGCTGGGTCAGGGCAAGCGCCGTCTCAGGTCCGTGGCGCTTCATCACGGCCACTGCGCGGTTCAGCGTAACCACGGGGGACGGCGCGACCTGTTCCAGGGCTGCGTAAAGTTGCTCGATCCTGGCCCAGTCTGTGTCCTCGGGACGGACAGCCTGTGCATGAAGCAATGCGATGGCGGCCTGGATCTGGTATGGTCCGGGATCCTGGCTCCGCATTGCCTTTCCCAGCAGTATTGCCGCCTCGGCAATCATCCTGCGGTCCCATCGTGTGCGGTCCTGGTCTTCCAGCAGGATCGGCCTGCCTGATGAAGCAAAACGGGCCTTTTGGCGCGAATGCTGGACCAGCATCAGCGCCAGAAGGCCCATCACTTCGGGTTCGGCAGGAAACATCCGCAGCACCAGCCGCACCAGACGGATCGCCTCGGCACAAAGCCCTAAGCGTTCGCTGTCGGGATGGGCATCGGTATAACCCTCGTTGAAGACAAGATAGAGCATGGCCGCGACGAGCTCGATCCGCCTGGCGCGTTCGGCGGGGCAGGGGGGCTCAAAGGGGATGCCTGCCTTGGCGATACGGGCCTTTGCCCTTGTGATGCGCTGTTCCATGGCGCTTTCGGTGACCAGAAAGGCCGCGGCGATGCGCGACACCGGTAGCCCCGAGACGATCCGCAGCGCCAGGGCAATCTGCTGCGTGGCCGGCAGATCGGGGTGGCAGCAGACGAAGAGCAGCCTCAGGATGTCGTCTTGGTAACCGCTGGCATCCAGCCGCTCTGCCATGTCCGGCTCGGTCGCGCCGCCGAAGGCGGGGTCGCCGGGCGGAAGCGAAACCAGACGCCCCCTTCGCCGCAGCTGATCCAGTGCGGCGTTGCGCCCCACCATGACCAGCCAGGCCGCCGCGTCCCGGGGCGGGCCTTTCTCGGGCCAGGTCTTCAGCGCCCGAAGGCAGGCCTCCTGAAAGGCCTCCTCGGCAAGATCGAGATTGCGGAACCAATGGAGCAGGGCCGCGACGGCTCTTGGCCTTGCAGCGACCAGGCGCGCCTCGATCCAGCTTGGTTCAGGTTTCCTGGTCATCAGAGATGGTTGCCTTGTCAGAGTGACGGATCAGGTCATGGGCTTCGACAAAACCCACTGGCTCGCGCGTGTCCCCCGTCCGGACGACCGCATCCTGTCGGCGGCACGGGCGGGGGTTAACCGGACCGGGGCAGGGATCACGCGACAGCCGCATCGCCCTGTGAAGAAACCAGACATCGGCTGCTCAGTCGCTCTTGGCCAGTTTCTCATCCGTGCGGCCGAACAGTTCAGCAAGTTCCGGCGTCAAGGTCTCGGCGAAATCCTCCATTTCATAGAGCGGCCGGATTTCCAGCTCGCTTGGACCCGGCATCGGGTTCGGGCAGCGTTTGGCCCAGGCAATGGCCTCGTCCATGTCGCGGACGTTCCACAGCCAGTAGCCTGCCACCAGTTCTTTGGTCTCGGCAAACGGACCGTCGATGACGAGCCGCGAAGGGCCGTCGAAGGCGATCCGCTTTCCCTGGTTCGAGGGTTTCAGCCCGTCGCCCCCAACCATGATCCCCGCATCGGCCAGTTCCTCGTTGAACCGGCCCATCGCCTCCAGCATCTCGGCCGAGGGCATTTCGCCCTTCTCGCTGCTTTCGGTCGCCTTCACGAATACCATCACGCGCATCTGTCTTCTCCCCTGGTGGACCGGCGCCTGCCGCCGTCCGGACTAAAGACGCAGGAAGCCGAGCCATCCCGACATCATGTGAAAAATTACGTGTCCTTCGGGATCACATAGCACGGATCGGCCTGGAGCGCGCGAAACAGGCCGGGCTGTATGGCAAACGCGGCCGCTACCGTCGGCCGCGACCGGCGACAATCCGATAAGCGCCGCCAGGACGTTGAGCGGCAGCCGTCACGACCCCAATGTGGGGGCGGCAGCTTCAAGGCCAAGGCCGGCGTTCAGCCTGCAGTTCATGTTTCGGATTCGGAAGTTCATTGCCATTGCAACAGCACCGGGGCCAGCCTGAGGCGGCAAAACAGTGTCAACAGCCGGGCACCCGTTGCAAAGATGGACGTTCCCTGCAACGCTTCGGCATTTACAGTCAGCAAGGAAACTCCATGATCGACGATCGCGATCGCCAGCATCTGCAACGCTGCGTGGAACTGGCGGCTCAGGCGCTTGCCAGCGGGAACGAGCCGTTCGGATCGGTCCTTGTGTCCGAGGACGGCCGGGTCCTGTTCGAGGACCACAACCGCATAGCAGGCGGCGATCACACCCAGCATCCGGAATTTGCCATTGCACGATGGGCCGCCAGCAACATGACTGCCGAGGATCGCGCCAAAGCGACGGTCTATACCTCGGGCGAACACTGCCCGATGTGCGCGGCCGCCCATGGCTGGGTCGGTCTTGGCCGTATTGTTTATGCAAGCTCGGCGGCGCAGACGGCAGAGTGGCTGGCCCAATTGGGTGTTGGCCCGCTCCCGGTCAGGCCCCTACCCATCGGCGATGTCATCCGCGACACCAGGGTTGATGGCCCGGTCGAGGAGTTCGCACGGCAGGTCCGCGAGCTTCACGTCCAGTCCCATTCCGGCTGACCCATCTGGCACAAGACTGGGGCCGCATCGCCAGCGGTTCGATGTTGCGATCAAGGCAACCTGCTGACCTGGACCTCAGGCAGCGCGTCTCGTGACAGCTGCTGCCGGCTGCAATTGATCGGGGAAGATGCCGTCCTGCACTACCCCTGCCATCTGCGGAGCATGAGCGGCCAGCTGAAGTCTGGCGAGATCGCCGATCGAATGCCAGCTTCCCCCATGCTGGTCGTCGATCCTCTCGAAAGGGTTTGTTGCCTCTCTTGCCACGCCGAACTCCTCCAAAAGTTCTTTTGTGAGTGGAGCGTCAATATGCACCCAAGACAGTGACCTTTTCAGAAACACAGGTCTTCGATCTGGCTCAGGCCAGTCTGTTCCTGTTATGTTCATGCATCCAAGAATGCAAGCGGTAAGTTTTGGCGAGCAGGCCAGCCACCGCCATTTTGGCATCGTTGAAACATGCCCCTTGGTGATCTCGGATAAACTCTTTCGAGAACCGAGGCCGTTGACAGCTGTCAACAACAGCAATCCGCAAAATGCCGGGTCGGAAACAGCCTCCCCGCGATTATGCCCGCCCTTGCAGCCACGCGCGGTGAACCTCGGAAAGATTGTCGACCAACCAGTCCGCGAAATCGCGTCCGCCGGCCTCAAGCTCGATCACTGTTCTTGTCTTGCTGCGACGGACCTGGCCCAGGACAGCGCCGTCGTCAGCCTGCAGAATCTGCGCCTTCTGCGCGGCAGGGGGCGCGCTGATCGCCGCGAAAACAGCGGCAAAGCGGGCATCCGAATTGGCGCCCCGCGCGGCAGCCACAAGTTCCGGGACGGACCGGCCCCTGGCTTTCCGTGCCAGAGCCAGCCAGCGATCACGTCCCGCCGAGGGTGCCGCACCGATGGCCCGGATCAGCTTTTCGGGCAGCGCGTCCATGACCGAAAGCATGCGGGAAATGACCGTCTTGTCGATGGACAGCGCATCGCAGACAAGTTTGCGGTCATAGCCTGCGGCAGTCATCTGCTTGGCGAAATTTGCCTTCTCGATGAAGCTCAGATCCTTGCGGGCCGAGTTTTCCTGCCCCTGTGCCATGATCATGTCGCGGTCGTTGAGGTCGCGCACCATCGCCTTGACCGGGACCCCCAGGCGGCGCATCGCCACCACCCGCCGCCGTCCGAACACCACGTCATAGCGCCCCTCGATACGGGGGGAATGCCGCAGCAACACGGGAACCTGCTGGCCATAGTCGCGGATCGACGCCGCCAGGTCCTCGATCCCCTGCGGGTCGTCGTCCAGCCGGTCGTCCAGTCCGGCATTGTCGATCATCTCGGCCGGAACCTCGATGATGGCGCGGCTTTTCAACTCGCTGATGGACTTCGACACGGCCCCGATGGCGCCGCGGTCCGACCGGGGCAGGGGGGCACGCGCCTCCTCGGGGGTGGAAGGTGCGGCCATCAGGCCCTTCAGCAGGTCCTTGCGTGCCATCATGCCCCCCTTCGGCCCCAGGCCGCCTGAACAAGCCCCTCGATCTCGCCGTTGACGGCGTTCAGGCTTTCCATCGCGCGTTCATAGGTGGCGCGGGTGAACTGCGACTTTTCAACCTCATAGAGGGTCTGCTTGGTGATCCCCGCATCCGAGATCGCGGTGGATTTCAGCACCGGATGGTTCAGGACGTGCTCGCCGAACATCGATCTCATGAAGCTGACCATCTGGTTCTGCGGACCGTCGCCCGGCTCGTAGCGGGTCACGACATAGCGCATCCAGTCATAATCCATGCTGCCCCCCGCATCGGCGACGACCCCCAGAAGATTGGATGTCATCAACAGGAACTGGCACATCGACATCACGTCCAGCATCTGCGGGTGCACGGTCACAAGGATCGCGGTCGCGGCCGACAGGGCAGACATGGTCAGGAACCCCAGCTGCGGCGGGCAGTCGATCACGACGACATCATAGTCGGCCTCGACCTCGGCCAGAACGTCGCCGATCCTGGTGAAGAAATAGCTGCCCGATCGTTCCCGCAGGGCCATGGGGGTTGCGTGCTCGAACTCCATCAGGTCAAGATTGCCGGGGATCAGGTCCAGATTGGTGAAATAGGTGTGCTGGATCACCCGGCGCAGCGGCACGGGGTCATCATAGCGGATCGCATCATAGATCGTGCCGCCATCCGGCAGGTCGAGTTCCGGCTGCACCCCGTGCAGCGCCGACAGGCTGGCCTGTGGGTCCAGGTCGATGGCAAGGACGCGGTAGCCGTCCAGGGCCAGCTTCTGCGCCAGATGCGCGGCGGTCGTCGTCTTGCCGGAGCCGCCCTTGAAGTTGATCACGGTGATGACCTGCAGATGGTCCCCCGGCCGCCGCCCCGGCAGGTATGTCCCAGGAGATTTAGCGCCCTTTTCCAGCAGTTCTCGCAGCGCCTGAATGTCGGCGGGGCTGTAATAGCGCCGTCCCCCGGCGCGCGTCTCGGGCGAAGGACCCTTGCCTTCAAGATCCAGCTTGCGCAGATAGGCATCCTTGACGCCCAGAAGATCGGCGACTTCGCCCGAGGTGAACTTGCGTAACACGCGCTTTGCATCGGGCGGGAACAGCTGTTCGCGATGTGTCTGCAGACGTTCGGACAAGGCTGCGGCATGGCCGCCGACCAGCTTGTCGATACGCGTCTTCAGCGGCATGTAGCCCATGTCCCCGTCCCTGCCCATGGTGCGGGGCGGTTGTTACGCTTTGCCCCGTATTATTCTGTTTATGGCGTAATCAGTCTGATGTTTTTGTGATTCTGGCAAGCCTCTTTCGTGCGGGCGCGGCGGGCAAACCTTGACTGACCCTGCCACGCATGGGGCAAGTGCGCCAGTTTCCCGCCGCAGGAACAGGAACCTGCGGCGAGAACCGATGTCAGTGGCAGTCGCAGGGAACCGGTCTGCCCAGCTGGGGCCGGGACATGTCGCAAGCCGGTGCGGGCTGTCCTGCCCGCAGCGCCTTGGCGGCGGCGACTAGGTTGCGCAGCGCGGCATCCACTTCGCGCCAGCCGCGCGTCTTCAGCCCGCAATCCGGGTTCACCCAGAGACGTTCGCGAGGGATCACGGCGGCTGCCTTGTGCAGCAGCGCCTCGAATTCCTGCTGCGAGGGGACGCGGGGCGAATGAATGTCCCAGATCCCCGGCCCGATTTCGTTCGGATAGGAAAGCTCGGTAAAGACATTCAGCAGTTCCATGTCGGAACGCGATGTTTCGATGGAAATCACATCTGCATCCATCGTGACGACGGCGGGCATGATGTCGTTGAACTCGGAATAGCACATGTGGGTGTGGATCTGCGTGTCGTCCCGCGCCACGCTGGCCGACAGGCGGAAGCAGTCGACGGCCCATTCCAGATAAGCGCCCCATTCTGCGCGACGCAGCGGCAGCCCTTCGCGGATGGCCGGCTCGTCGATCTGGATGGCGCGGATGCCGGCGGCCTGCAGGTCGGACACCTCGTCCCGGATCGCCAGGGCGATCTGCCTGCAGGTTTCGGGCCGGGGCTGGTCGTCGCGCACAAAGGACCATTGCAGGATCGTGACCGGGCCGGTCAGCATTCCCTTGACCACCTTGCCCGTCAGCGATTGCGCAAAACTTGCCCATTTCACCGTCATGGCTGCGGGACGCGAGACATCACCGAAGATCAGCGGCGGCTTCACGCAGCGCGAGCCATAGCTTTGCACCCATCCGAAGCGGGTGAAGGCAAAGCCCGCCAGCTTCTCGCCGAAATACTCGACCATGTCGTTGCGCTCGAATTCCCCATGCACCAGCATGTCGAGCCCAAGCGCTTCCTGGCGCCGGATGCAGGCTTCGGTTTCGGTGCGCAGGAAGGCGGCGTGGTCGGCATCCGACACCAGGCCCTTGCGGTGATCGGCGCGGGCGCGGCGCACCTCGGGCGTTTGCGGGAAGGAGCCGATGGTGGTGGTGGGGAAGGGGGGAAGGCCCAGCACCTCCTGCGCATGGCGCCGCGCGGGATAGGCCGAGGGACGTGTCAGATCGCCTGCGGTCACGGCGGCGGCACGGGCCTTGACCGCCGGATCATGGACGCGGCCCGAGGCCGCGCGAGGGGTGGCCGCATCCGGAAGCGGGGTCCCTTCGTTCAGCGCGCGCGTCAGGGTGACGACTTCGCCCAGCTTCTGCATGGCAAAGGCAAGCCAGGACTTCAGTTCACCGTCGAGGTCCGTTTCCAGTTCCAGATCGACAGGCACATGCAGCAGGGAACAAGAAGGCGCGATCTGCACCGGTCCCGCGCCTTTCGCCAGTTCCAGGGCGCGGGGCAGGTCGGCGCGCCAGACATTGCGGCCGTCGACCAGGCCCAGCGACAGCAGCTTGTCGGTGCGTCCCAGGACCTGCGCCAACTGGCCGGGCGCGCGCACCAGATCCAGATGCAGCCCCGCGACGGGCAGGGACAGCGCAAGGTCGAGATTGTCGTCCAGCGCCCCGAAATAGCTGGCGAGCATGATCTGCGGCCCCGCCAGGTCGTCATAGATGCGAAAGGCCCGGCGTTGCGCGTCGGACAGGTCGGTCACCAGGATCGGCTCGTCGATCTGCACCCACTGGGCGCCTGCCTCGGCCAGTTGACGCAGCACCTGGCCATAGACCGCGGCGACCTGCGGCAGACAGGCGAAGGGATCCACGCCGTCCCTGGACTTTCCCAGGCTCAGCCATGTCACCGGGCCGACCAGCACGGGGCGCGTCTCGATGCCAAGCGCCTTTGCTTCCAGATATTCCCGCACCGGCTTGTCCGAGGACAGCCGGAAATCCTGCCCCTGCGTGAATTCCGGGACGATGTAGTGGTAGTTCGTGTCGAACCACTTGGTCATCTCCATCGCCGGGGCATCCTCGGTTCCCCGCGCCATGGCGAAATAGCCGGCATCGGCAAATCGGGCGGGGACGGCGCCCAGCATCACGGTTGTGTCCAGAACTTGGTCATAGAAAGAAAAGTCGTTCGATGGGATCACCTCGATCCCCGCGTCCTTCTGCGCCTGCCAGTGGATGCGGCGCAGGCGCGCGCCTTCGGCCGCCAGTTCCTCGGCGGAAAGCCTGCCCTGCCAATGTGCCTCGACGGCCGCCTTCAGTTCGCGCCGGGCACCAATGCGGGGAAAGCCAAGGTTTGCTGCCTGATATGTCATGCCTGTCCTCTGTGTCTTGTGGCAAGACCTGGCTAGGCAAAGCAGGCTATGAGCGGAAATGGTATTCTCTCACTGACTCATGAAGGTTCCTCATGCTTGACCGCCAGCATCTTGCCATCCTGCGGGAAGTCGATCGGCTCGGCTCTGTCACGGCTGCTGCCGACCGGCTCAACGTCACGCAGTCGGCGCTCAGCCATACCATCCGCAAGTTCGAGGACCGGCACGGCATCAAGGTCTGGCAGAAAGAGGGCCGCGGGTTGCGGCTGACGCAGGCGGGGCAATACCTGCTGGCCCTGGCGCAAAGGGTGCTGCCGCAGATCGACCATGCCGAACGGGTCCTGGCCGACTTTGCCAAGGGCCAGCGCGGGGCCTTGCGGGTGGGCATGGAATGCCATCCCTGCCAGCAATGGCTGATGCGGGTGGTCGCGCCTTTCCTGGCGGACTGGCCGGACGTGGATCTCGACATCTGCACCGCCTTCCGCTTTGGCGGGATCGGCGCGCTTCTGGGGCACGAGATCGACATGCTCATCACCCCGGATCCGCTGACCCTTCCCGGGATCCACTACACGCGTGTCCTCGACTACGAACTGGTCCTGGCGGTGCCCGAGGCGCATCCGATCCGCGACGTGGCCTCCCCCCGGGAACTCGCGGCCGAGACGGTGATCACCTATCCCGTGGCGCCCGAGCGGCTGGACATCTTCACGCGCTTCCTGGTGCCGGGGAACAGCCTGCCCAAGGCCCACCGGACCGTCGAGACGACGGGGATGATGCTGCAACTTGTCGCGGCGGGGCGCGGCGTCAGTTCCGTTCCCGACTGGATCCTGCGAGAGGAAGGCGCGGGCCTGCCGATCCGCGCCGTCCGCCTTGGCGGCGGGCTCAACAAGGGGCTGCATGTCGGTGTCAGAGCCGACGATAAGGCCATCGACTATGTCGCGGGCTTTCTGCGCCTGGCCCAGAACAAGGGAAGGCAGCCCGCCGCCTGAACGCGGGCCAGCCGCCCCGGGGATCACGCAAGGGCGCGCAGGATCCCGTCGCTGTCCGGCAGCCGCGCCAGGCTCGCCTCGATCCGTTCGCGCCAGCGCGGACCCCGGGACAGGGCGTCGGCGAAGGCCTCGCGAAGATCATCGGGGCGGTCCTGTGCCAGGACGTGGATCAGGAAGGCGGCCTGGCCGCGATCCTTGCGCGACTTTGCCTGATCGGGGCCACCCTGGCGGCGGTCGGCCACGATCAGCTTGTGGATCGCGAAACGCTCGGGCCGCGGGATCTGGACCAGCACGCCGGAACGATACAGCGCGATCGCCGGAATGGGATCGGCGATCAGGAAGTTCAGATAGTTCAGGGCCTGCGCGCTGACCCCAAGCGCCGGCAGGGGCTTGACCCGTTCGTCGCCGAAGGCAGGCGTCAGGAATTCGACCATCGCTTCGCCCCGGTTCTGCCGCCATTTCCAGACCTGTCGATCCTGGAGGCCCGGCACGGCATCGAATTTCAGCGCCTGCAGGATCTCGCCCGGGTTTTCCTCGACATGGTCGCCAAGGGCGACCGACAGTCGCTCGAAGCTGGCGAAGTCGATATCGCCTGTCTGGGCCAGTTCCTCGGAATCGAAGCGCACGCCCAGTTCCCCCTGGTAAAGCGCATAGGCCGCCGTCCCGACCAGCGTTCCGCCAAGGCGAAAGACGCCCGCGCGCGCAAAGGCCAGCAGCAGCGATCCGGTATCCCGGTCCGTCGCCATGAACCCTTCGGCGCGCAGCACGCGGGCCAGCCGCGCCATGGTCGTCCTGCGCCCTTCGGCCTGCGCCTTGAGTTCGCTCGCGCGCGCCAGACGGGCGCGCAGCTCGGGCGTGCCCTCGCCCAGGTAGCGGCTCTTCATCTCGGTGCCGATCCGGAACTTGTCATAAAGATAGGTGCGCCCGTTGCGTTCCCGCTCCTCGATGCTGCCGATCAGCTCCGAGGCAGTTTCGTCCAGATGCAGGCGCAAGAGATCCTGATAGGCCACCTGCGCCGCGCGGGAATGGGAAAGGGGGGTCATCAGTCACCTCCAGCCATGTGCATCAAATATCTTCTTGATGCACATGAGGCAACTGTGCAGCGGAAAGATCTTTGCTGCACACACCGCATTGGAGTTGCGATGCTGTCCAGCCCGCTCAGATGCCCGACTTGATGATCTCTACCGAAACGCCCTCCAGCTGCGGGCTGGTGTTGTTCTGCAGCGTATAGTCATAGGCCTCCTCGTAAGTTGGGAAGACGAGGGGGGCCGCGTTGGCGTCAAAGCCCTGGCCATCCCTGGTCAGGCGGAAATGCGGATTGTCGCGCAAGCAGATACAGTATTCGTCCAAGGTGATTTCTCCTGACGGACCCGATGCCCGCCCATGATGCTGCGGAAGACTTCCGCCATCGCGGGACAGTTGTCCACAATTTCTGTGGATCGTTTCGGGGATAGTTGGCCTGAAGCCCATTCCCCGGCCAAGCTGGTTCAGCATTCTGGCCATGGAGGCGCGAGGCTCGGCTCAAGCCGGCCAAGGGAAAACGACAGCGATCAGTGGAGGGGGGCTTCTCAGCCGGGCGGCGCGCACTCGCAAACAGAAACAAAAGGCCGCTCGGCTGATGGGTTTGTTATGTCTGATCTTTACGTCGGCGGAAAGTTGTCCTTTTGGTCAGCACCACGCTTGAACGCAGCGAACTGCCCGCACCTAACCGCACTGTCCGGCCCTGCGCTGCTTCGGTCCGTCAGCGCGGCGCTGCCGTTGGCGATACCCATCCGTGCCGCAGAGGGCTGCGGCTGTCCGGGGGCGCAGGCGATACATGCCGCTTGCGTGAAAAGGAGCAAGCGGGCATCATCATCGGACACATGTCCGTGACTTATCTTGATCACTTCGGCCTTCGTGGGGCGCCGTTCGACATGACGCCGAAGCCGGCTTTGTTGCACGCTTCGCCGGACCACCAGCGCATGCTCGAATGGATGGAAAAGGGGATCGCGGCGCGCGTGCCCCTGCTTGTGCTGACCGGAGAGGCGGGAACGGGCAAGACGACCCTGCTGAAGCTCTTGCGGGCCAGGCACCGCAAGGACTGGATCATGGGGCTGATCTGGCGCTTTCATCCCCGGGACGACGACATATGCGTGCAGGCGCGCCGGGCGCTGGACCTGCCGGACCGGCGCAACGACAGCCCCGCGCTCTCGGCCAAGCGGATCCGCCGGTTCGCCGCGGCGATGCGGGCAAAGGACAGGATCACCGTGCTGGCCGTGGACGAAGCGGAGGCGCTGGCGATCGACGACATATCCGCCCTGGCCTCGCTGACCGCCGGGGGGCCAGAGGGGGGCGGATTGACGGTGCTGCTGATCGGCAAGCCGGACCTGCGCGCCTTGCTGGCCGCGCCGGAACTGCGCGACCTGCCGATCGAGGAAAGCGCCTGCGCGGTCCTGTCCCGCTTCAGCGAGAATGACACCGCGGACTATGTCGAGCATCGGCTGAGGCGGTCGGGCGCGCGCGAGCCGATCTTCGACCCGGGCGCAATGCAGGTGCTGCATGCCTTTGGCCAGGGCCTGCCCCGGCTGATCAACGTCATGGCCGACCACTGCCTGCGGACCGCTGCATCGAAGAACATGACGCGGCTTGACGCCCCTTGGGTCCGGACCGTGCTGCAGCAAGCAACGACGATCGGCGCGCTGAGCCATCTTCGCCGGGCACCGACAGAGGTGCCGCAATCCGCCGTGCCGACCGCCCCCGCAATACGCCAGATGCCGGACAACGATGCGGCTCCTGCCGTTTCGCCCCCCGTGCCCGCAACCGTCTCAGACACAGCCGATCCGCAAGGCACGCCTCCTCGGCAGGAAACGCAGACGGCACCGGCTGCGCCGGCAGGCGGACCCGGCATTTCTCGCAACATTCTTGAACCGGATGCCCGGCGTTCCGCCCTGGCGGCACGGGTCCAGGCCCGTCATGCCCTGGCCAATCCGGAGCCGCATCCGCCACAGGCCGATCCGGGCAAGCGCCGAGGGACATGGGCGGTGGCAGCAATGGCCGCGTTGGGCATGGCCGCCGGCGCGGCGTTCCTGTGGCTTCAGCCGGACTCGGCGTTGGCCCCGGCCGCCACGATTCCGGCCCGGCCCGCGGCGGACCTGGCGCTGAAACGGGCGGTCGCCCCCGCGTCCGTCCAAGGAACCTTGCCGCTTGCAACCGCCGCGTGGCACAGGGGCATCCCCGACCTCCGGCCGGTCGACGTGACGCCCGAACCGACCGCGGAGGCGCTGATGAAACAGGCGCTGGAGGTCGAGACACGCGACCCCGCCGCGGCGGTCGTCCCCTATGCCCGCGCAGCGATCCGGGGGCGCGCGCGCGCGGGCTATTACCTTGGACAGCTTTACGAAACCGGGGCAGGGGTCGAGCTCAGCCTCGCGTCGGCGCGGCTGTGGTATGCCGCGGCCTCCGGCTTGCCCGCCGCCGGCCGCCGCCTTGAGGCCCTGCCCCCCGCGGATGCGTCGGCGGGCAGCCTGGCCACGCCCCTGCCGATCTTCCAGGCCCTGCTGAACAATGGCGCCAGCGAGATGATCTGGCGCGTGCCCGAAGGCGTCGCGCCCGCCCGGTTTCGTCTGGAGGCCCTTGGGCCGGCGGGCAACGCGCTGCCGCCGCGGCAGACCACGGTGCCGGGCGCGATCCTGCCCTTTCCGGTCAGCGCCTGGCGCGTGACGGCGATCGGCGCGGATGGCAGGGAAAGCGCGCCCTCGGCGTTGGTTCGCATGATGCCCGCGCGGAACTAGCGCCGGGGCGGGTTCCCGTCAGCAGCCTATGGTGGCGCAGATATACTCGCGATAGGCGCGGTTCGCGTCGCTTTCCCCGGGTTCTTCGGCCTGCTCGGGCGCGGCGGTGGCCAGCGGCGCGGTGCATTCAAGCTGGTAATCCGGGCGAAGACCTTCGTTGACGCAGTTGCCGATGTCCCAACCCGCCGGGATGTCCTGCAGGTCCACGTTCTTCCACTTGGGATGGCCGGTTTGCTGCAATTCCGTCAGCCGGGTGAGGATCAGGTTGGACAGGTCGGACACGGCCTTGCAGCTTTGGCGCTGATAGCTGTTGCCGTCCATGTCATATTCGAAGGTCATCAGCAGCGCCTTGACCGCGATGCCGCTGACGGCCTCGGGCTGGAAAGGATAGGTGTTGGCGGGGATGGTTGCCGTGTCATAAACGCTTTGCAGCGTTTCATCCGTGATCGGCACCAGGTGGAACTGTTCCCCGTCGATGCCGCCCTCGGCGAAAAGGGCCGTGGGCGCGCCTGCGACATAGAAGAAGGCGTCGATCTGGCCTGCCTTCAGCGCGGGCAGGGCATCGGCGGGCGCGATCAGGCGCCGCTCGGCGGGTTCGGTGCCGGTCAGGTCCAGCACCAGCGAGGCGGTCAGGAAGGTGCCGCTGTTCTCGACGCCGATCGCCACGCGCTTGCCCGCCAGATCGGCAAGGCTGTTGATGTCCGACCTGGCCAGAAGGTGGACCTCCTCGTCATAAAGCGGGAAGGCGATGCGGACGCCATAGATCGCCCGGGCCACGGCGGGATCGTCGGCGGAATAGGTCTTGAGATATTCAAGCACGTCGTTCTGCACGATGCCGAACTGCGTATTGCGGCGCTGGCGCACGGCCACGAAGTTTTCCAGCGATCCCGCGGATTCGATCACTTCCAGCGTCTGGCCGCATCCGGCCAGCAGCCGGGCCATGTCGCGGCCGATCTGGATATAGGTTCCCGTCGGCCCGCCGGTCATCACCGCCTTGCCGAATTCCTGCGTGGCGGCGGGGCCTGCCGCCAGCGCCAGCAATGCCACAAGTGCCGTGGCGAGCCAGTTGGTCTTGCTCATCCTTTCCCTCCCTTTCGGCTTCGCGGGCCGGATCTCAGTTGCAGGCGCCAAGCTCGGCAACCAGCATGCGCAGGGTCTGGCGGTTGATCTGGCCATAGGCGCCCTTCAGCGCCTCGGGCGCGCATTCGCCTGCGATCAGGCGGCGCCGCAGCTCGTCGCGCTCGGGGCCCATGCCAAGCGCCGGGGCGCGCGACAGGGCTGCATCGACCTCTGCCTCGGGCCTTGGCGATTGCCGGGCGGCGCTGGCGTCCTGCTGTTGCGGCTCGGCGGTCGGCTCGTCTTCGGCGGCCGCACCGGCCCGCGAGGTCGTCTCGGGCCGAGCCGCTTCGGACGCGGCACGACGGCTTTCTGCGGCGGCAATGGCCTGTTCGGCTTCGTCCCGGCGGCGCTCGGCCGCAAGCGCGGCGGCGATAGCGGCGGTCCGCCGGGTCGTCGCCTCTTCCAATCCTTGCCGCAGTTCTGCCTCGCGTTGCTGCGTTCGGGTCAGGGCGGTTTCCGCCTCGCGCCGGCGGGCTTCCAGCGCGGCAATCTCGTCCTCGGCCTTGTCCCGCTGCGCGGCAAGGTCGGCCGCCTGCCCCTGCGCCTGGCCAAGCGACGCCCGGGCGGCGGCGATCTGCTGTTCCAGGGCCGCGCGTTGCTGGTCCAGCTCCGCCAGCTGCCTTTCCCCCTGGGCAGCCTGCTTCTGCAATTCGGCAAGCCGCGCCTCACCACTGGCCACGGCGTCCCTTGTGGCGCTGTCGCGGCGATCGGCCTCTCGCAGGGCGGCCAGTTCCTGTCGCGCGGCATCCCGTTCGGAGGCCAGATCCGCGCGCGCCTGCTCAGCCTTCCGACGGGTGGCATCCGACTCGGCCAGCCGAGGGAGCAGGTCTGCGAGTTCCCGTTCCGCCTCGGCCAGCGCCGCGGCGGCTTCCCTGGCCCTTGCAAGCTCGACCTCGCGCGCTTTCAGGGCCGCCTGCGCCTCGGCCAGCCCTTGCCGGGCCGAGGCCGCGTCGTTTCGGGCAGCCTGAAGCTGCGTGGTCAGGTTCCGGGCCCTGCCTTCGAGGGCTTGCAGGGACTCGGCGGTGGCAGCCTGCTGGGACGCGGCTTGCCGGGCCTCCTGCAGTTCCTTGCTGCGTTCGTTCTGCATGCGCTCGGCGGCGGCCGCCTTTTCCTCGGCTGCCTGCCTTGCCGCCTTGGCCGCGTCCAGCTGCCTTGTCAGATCGGCGATCCGCGCCTCGAGGGCCTGGCTTTCGTCTGGTCTGTCCTCTTGCGCCCGCCCCGCCGCGAGTTCCGAGCGCATGGTGGCAATCTGGCCGCGCAGATCGGCGACTTCCTCCTCCATCTGGACGATGATCTCGCGCAGGGCATTGGCCTTTTCCTGCGTGGGAGGGTCGCCGGCACCGCCGCCGCTCTGCCCCAGGGCCGCCACGGCCATGACGGCCCAGAAACCGCCTGCGGCAACAAGCTTGATCATGACCCAACTCCGTTCAGCGATACGAAGCGCAACATGCTGACTTCCACCGAGACGTGCCTACACCGTGGATTATGCTGGCCGGTTCATGGCTGGGTCAAGTCATGGTTAATCTTCATCCGCCTCAGGGTTGCCGCCGCAAGCCGCCGCGCCAGCGCCTGTCTCATCCAAGCAACAGGGGGCATCCGCCATCCAGCGGCGCAAGGCGGAACTGCTGCTTTCTTCAGCGCCAAGTTTTCAGCCATGTCTTCCTATCACGTTGACACGCTCTGTGTTGTCCGCAAGGATGAAGGCCTCGCTTGGGGTGTTCCGTCACGAAGCTGAACACGCCGCAGTGCGCTTTCCGGTCAGCACTCAGGAGCAGGACGATGACGAGGCGGGTGCTGCCAACCCATGTCGGTTTCATTCCGGACGGCAATCGACGCTGGGCAGCCGGCCATCGCCTGCCCAAGCAGTCGGGCTACCAGGCCGGGATCATGCCGGGCCTCGACCTATACGAGATGTGCAAGAGCCGGGGCATCCCCGAGGTTTCCGTTTTCGGCTTCACCCAGGACAACACCAAGCGCCCTTCGGAGCAAATCCAGGCATTCCGCTCGGCCTGCGTGGCCTTTGCCGCCGAGATTGTCCGCCGCGGCGCGGCCCTCCTGGTGGTGGGTGACGACAAATCGGCACAATTCCCGGACGAACTTCGATCCTTCCGAACCCGGCAGGGAGAGGGCATCAAGGTCAATTTCCTGGTGAACTATCATTGGGAATGGGATCTTGCCGGGTTGAAACATGGCCAGATCCGTTCGCAGGACGTATCCAGGCTCGATCTCATCGTCCGCTGGGGAGGGGGGCGGCGTCTCAGCGGCTTTCTGCCGGTTCAATCGGTTTATGCCGACTTCTTTGTCGTCGATCAGCATTGGCCGGACTTCAGGCCCAAGCATTTCGAGGATGCGCTGAACTGGTTCAAGGAACAGGACCAGACGCTGGGCGGGTAAGCGAAGGTGATCGCCCAAGCGGCGCCAGCGGCGGACCGACCTCAGCGTTGCGACTTGGGTGCGTGGCCAGTGGGATCACAGGCCCCGTCCTGCCACGGATGGCGCCGCTCGTATCCTGCATGACCTTTCGTTCCCTGACCCTGGAGGACGGAAACCGTTGACGATGTCGTCGGGCGCCACCTTTCCGCGGCTGTCAACTGGCGGTTAACGCACAGCACCGCAAACCTTCCCGGTTGCAACGGCGGTGCGCCTTCGGTCGCCTCAGGTCTGCCGTGGAACACCGGAAAGGGAACTGCACCAGTCAGTCCTCATGGTTGAACTCCACGAAGATAACCTATCCTGGTGAATGCAAAGGAATTGCCCAGGGCCAGATCATCTCTCCGAAGGATAAGCCTCGGCCAAAAATGAGGTAAGCTGTTCTTTGCACCGATTGATTCCATGATGAATCCTATCCTTCGAAAACCTTGGAACGCGCCGTCCAATCGATGACAACCTGCGGAGAGGTATAGCATGCTCTGGATTTCCCTATCGCGCCGTATCGGCCTGGTCGCCGCCATTTCGGGAATAATCGGCCTTGTCCCTTTCGGTCCCCGCGCTCAGGCTCAGGAGTCCAGCTTCAGGGATTTCCCCTATGTCATCTTCTGCGAATACGAGCAGATCACCAGCGCCTATTATTTCTCGCGACTCCAGCCAGATGGACGCGCGATCTACATGACCCCCGATCGGCAGGTGGGCGTCATCACGCTTGATGGTGTCGCGCAGCGCGTGGATGGCGAGCGGCCCGGATCGTGCCAGGGCAAGACGCTCGACGAGCTTCGCGCGGCAGGTCGGGCCTTCGATCTGCCGGCTTGATCGCCAGCGATGGAATGGGCCAGCCTGTCAAGCAGGCCCCGATGCCTCAGGCCTTGATGCGCCCGGCACCACCGGCCAGCGTTTCCCAAACGACATGTCAAGGAAAGCGCCTGTTGCGCCCGGCTGTCTTGAATTCGGCAGAGGCCAGAAGGCGAGCCAGTTCTTCGCGGATCACGTCTTGTGTCGATCCCCATCATCTACCGTCCCCTTCCCGGACTGGACGAACGTCACAGTTACGTACTCGAAAGAGCGGCGCCGAGGCAGAACTTCTGGGACAGCCTGTGACATTCCACGGATCCTCTCGGTTGTCCTGCAACAAAGGAGTCTGACCCGCATGCGCGCCGTGGACCTTGCCGTCGGATTTGTCCCGGACTGCGCCGAGGCTGTCAGGCACCTTTACCTGCGAGACGAACAGCTTCGGTCGATTTGCGAGGATCTCCTGCTGGCCCGGGCTTCCTTGCTACGACCTGAGAGTCGGACCGATTCCGAAACGCGCGGAAGGACATCGAGGATTTCAGGAATGTCCTGCAGGAGCTGAAGGCCGAGTTGCGCTCCTATCTCGATGCTTCCGACAAGGTCTGAACGAGCGCCGCTGACCCGGATGAGGGTGAGGTTAACAGTAACTTACACAGCCGCGATGGAGGCCTGCATCCGCAACTTCTAGGATACCGGGACAGGCGGGGGATGACGCCGACCATGACTGGCTGCTCGGCCTGGTTCTCAGGCGTTTTGCTGCTCATGGTACGCTGTCCATGTGCACAAATTTTGGCACCAGCCCGTCGGCAGAGCCAGCGCCCGGCGAGGATCCACCTCGCCGGCGTAGGGAAGGCTTGTCGGGTAACGATTGCACCGACTGTTCGTCGGAACGACCGTTGGGTTCATTGTGGGAGTTGAAAATGTCAAAACTAACTCTGGCCGTTGCAGGCGGGATCGCTCTGTTGTCGGTTGTTTCTGCGCAGGCTCAAGACCGAGAACTGCGGGTCGATTGTGGCGCGACCGACGTGATCATGAGCGTGGATCAGGTGGTGGTCATAAAGGAAAATACCGACATGACCGGAGAGGAGATCGCAGCCCGTACGTGCGATATCTTCAGACAAGTCGACGCGTCGGCCTTTACCGAGCCCACAAACGTAACGGTTACAATGCCGTCCGGTGCTCAGGTCAAGGCGAAGATGCAGGTCAGCCAGAAGTAACCGTAACACGCATCCTTGAATCAAGCCCGCAGCTGGCCGCGCATGCGAACGTGGCCAGCTGTGCCCGCATGACATCGGCACTGATGATGTGGCCGAAATCTGGCTGCTGGAACAAGGCTGAGGATAGCTGTTCCGGCCTGCCCAGGCGGCTTGCAGGGAATGCGCTGATCACTGCGGCGTGATCTTGCAGGAACCTTTGTCGCGCCAAGCCGGTTTTCCTGACACTTGACTGTTAGGGGAGCAATCATGCTGGGCAACAACTTGACGACCAACACAGAGCAAGACGCAGCCCAGGGCACTGCAGGCACAAAGGCGCAGCCGGACCTGGAGGCAAGGTCGGACGCGAGGCTTGGGACACTTGCCGCGCAGCGTATCGCCATCGAAGGGGTCTCGATCGAGATCGACGGCGGCCGCTTCCCTGCCAAGGCCGTCGTGGGCCAGCCCACCATCATCGAGGCTGACATCTTCTCGGACGGGCATGACTCGATTGCCGCCGCAGTCCTGTGGCGTCGTGCCGACGATAGGGAAGCCTGCGAAGCCACGATGACCCTGGTTGAGAATGACCGCTGGGCCACCAGTGTCGTTTTCCCCGAAAATGACTTTTACGAATGCAAGATCATTTCCTGGCGCGATCTGTTCACGACCTGGCACAAGGAAGTGACCAAGAAGCTGGCGGCCGGTCAGCGGATCGCCCTGGAACTGGAGGAAGGCCGCAGGCTGCTGGAGGCCGGGTTGAAGGATGGCCACCCCTCGGGCGATGCGCGCGCGACCCTGGTCGGGGTTCTGGCGGCTGATGCGGCCTATGCCGAGGCTGCCGGAGACGATGCGCCCGCTGACGCCGCTCGGTTTGCACGCTTGGGCGACCCCTCGGTCCTCGCCCTGATGCAGCAGTTCGGCCCCCGAACCAATCTGACCGAATACAAGACGCTGACGGTCTTCGTGGACCGCAAGGCGGCCGCCTTCAGCGCGTGGTACGAGATCATGCCCCGGTCGCAATCTGGCGACGTCAACCGTCACGGCACATTCGACGACGTCATCGCACGGCTTCCCTATGTGCGCGACCTGGGCTTTGACGTGCTGTATTTCCCCCCCATCCATCCCATCGGCAAGACGAACCGCAAGGGCCGCAACAACAGCCTGACGGCGCAGGAAGGCGAGCCGGGCAGCCCCTATGCGATCGGCAGCGAGGAGGGCGGGCATGACGCGATCCATCCCGAGCTTGGCAGCTTCGAGGATTTCCGCCGCCTGATCGCCGCAGCCAGGGATCATGGGCTGGAGATCGCGCTGGACTTTGCCATCCAATGTTCGCCCGACCATCCCTGGATCAAGCAGCATCCCGAATGGTTCGACTGGCGCCCGGACGGCACGATCAAGTTCGCCGAAAATCCGCCGAAGAAATACGAGGACATCGTCAACGTCCACTTCTATCGTGGCGCGCTGCCGTCGCTGTGGTATGCGCTTCGTGACGTGGTGCTGTTCTGGGTGGACCAGGGCGTGCGCATCTTTCGCGTGGACAATCCCCACACCAAGCCCTTCCCCTTCTGGGAATGGATGATCGCCGAGGTGCGCGCCAAGGATCCCGGCGTGATCTTCCTGGCCGAGGCCTTCACCCGCCCCAAGGTGATGAAGCGGCTGGCGAAGGTCGGCTTCTCGCAGTCCTATTCCTACTTCACCTGGCGCAACAGGAAGCAGGAAATCACCGACTATCTGACCGAGCTGACGCAGGAGGAATGCCGCGAATACATGCGGCCGAACTTCTTCGTGAACACGCCCGACATCAATCCCCGTTTCCTGCAGAACAGCGGCCGCCCGGGCTTTCGCACGCGGCTGGTCCTGGCAGCGACCCTTGGCGGCAACTACGGCGTTTATAACGGTTTCGAGATCTGCGAGGCGGCGCCCGTGCCCGGGAAGGAGGAATACCTCAACTCCGAGAAATACGAGATCCGGGCATGGAACATGGATCAGCCCGGACATATCCAGGATGACATCCGCCTGATGAACCGGCTGCGCCGAACCCATCCCGCCTTGCAGCACTTCACGAATGTGAAGTTCTATCATGCCTGGAACGACAAGGTGCTTTCCTATGGCAAGCAGACGGGCAACGATTTCCTGCTGATCCACGTCAACCTTGATCCCCACAACATCCAGTCCTTCGAATTCGAGGTTCCCCTGTGGGAGTTCGGCCTGCCCGACGAAGCCTCGGTCGAGGTGCGCGACCTGGTCCACGGCAACAGCTTCACCTGGCACGGAAAGAACCACTGGCTGGAGCTTGAACCCCATAGCCGACCCTATGCCATCTGGCAGCTTTTCGCCCCCGGAGTTCCCCGCTGATGGATATCCTGCCGGAGTTCATGACCTTGGACGCGCGCGACGGGCGGGTGGCGACGGCCCTCGGGGGGCCCGGGGGGACGCAGTTCACGGATGAGGTCCTGCCGCGATGGCTGCCATTGCAGCGCTGGTTCGCGGGCAAGGACAAGGCGATCAGCGCGGTCCGCATGACACCTCTGGGCGATCTGGCAGGGGGCGAGCATGAGCTGGTTTCTGTCGACGTGACAGTCGGCGTCGAGGATCAAAGCTATCTGCTGCCGATCTCGGCCCGGTGGGGGGATGGGAACCTGCGTGCCGGTGCGTCGGAGCTGTCCTATACGTTGGCCAGGGTCCGCCATAACGACCGGTCGGGAACGCTGATCGACGGCGCCTATGACCAGCGTCTGCCGCAACTGCTGCTGGACGCGATGAAGGAGAACCGCCCTGTCGGATCCCTGCGTTTCGAGGGAACGGACGCCCTGCGCCGGATCGAGAATCCGGGCGATCCCCGGCAGCTTGGCGCGGAACAGTCGAACCTGTCCATCGCCTTCGGTGACAAGATCATCCTGAAGCTCTATCGCCGCATCCGCGAGGGCGAGCAGCCGGATGTGGAAGTTGCGAAGTTCCTGACGGAAGTCGCGGGCTATGAACATACGCCGCGCTTCCTGGGCCAGGTCGCGCATGGATCGACGACCCTGGCCGCGGCATTTGCCTTTTTCCCGAACCGGGGCGACGCCTGGACCGGCATCATCGACGCCCTGGAAGCCGAGATGCACAAGACCGGAACGCGGTCCCCGGGCGGCGAAGGGCGGCCAGAGGACGCCAGCTTCGACTTCCCGCTCAGCGTGGGTTCGATTCTGGGACAGCGCACTGCGGAACTGCACAAGGCCTTGGCGACCAGCACCGACGATCCGGCCTTCGCGACCGAGGACCTGACGCCGGAGCAGCTTGGCAAGTGGTCGCTGGATGCCGAGGCCGAGGCGCAGGCGCTGATTGCGCGGCTGGAACAGGCGCAGTTGCCCGAGCAGGCCGCCCCCCTGGCGCAATCCTTTCTGGCGCAGCGCGAGGCGCTGCTGTCGCGGCTGCGGGCAGTGGCAGACCTTGCGCCAGCCTGCAAGCTGTCGCGCATCCACGGCGACTTCCACCTGGGACAGGTGCTGCTGGCCCGGAACGACGTGGCGATCATCGACTTCGAGGGCGAGCCCGCCCGCAGCCTTGCCGAACGGCGCGAGAAATCCTCGCCCTTGCGCGACGTGGCGGGAATGCTGCGGTCCTTCGACTATGCCGCGATGACCGTGATCTCGCGCCAGAGGGACGGGTCCGGCAGCACGGCGGAACGCAGGCTGGAGCGCGTAGAGACATGGCGGCGGATGGTCATCCGCGACTTCCTGGATGCCTACGGGACCCATTCGGAAGGTGCGGCGAACCTGCCCCAGGATGCCGCATCGCGCGAGGCGCTGCTGGACTTCTTCCTGCTGCACAAGGCGATCTACGAGGCGGGGTACGAGTTGAGCAACAGGCCCGCCTGGATCGGCATTCCCTTGAAGGGGATTCTCAATCTCTTGGAACGGAGTGGCGAATGAGCGGTGCCTCGACAGGCGATATCGAGGCTATCCTGCGTGGTAGCCATCCCAACCCCTTTGCCATCCTGGGCCCCCATGAGGGCGAGGTGCGGGTCTTTGCGCCGCAGGCCTCCGAGGTCGCGGTCCTTTCCGACGGCAAGCGCACGCCCCTGGAACGCATACACCGCGAGGGCTTCTTTGCCGGACCCTTCGGCGGCAACCAGTACCAGTTGGAGATGAAATCCGGCGATCGCACCTGGGTGGTCGAGGATCCCTATCGCTTCGGTCTCGTTCTGGGCGAGATGGACGAATACCTGATCGCCGAGGGGCGGCATCGGCAGCTATACGAAAAGCTGGGCGCGCACCCGATCACCCACGAGGGCGTCGAGGGCGTGGCCTTCGTCGTCTGGGCGCCCAATGCGAGGCGGGTCAGCGTGGTCGGAGACTTCAACGCCTGGGACGGCCGCCGCCATCCGATGCGCAGGCGCTTGGGACCCGGCTTGTGGGAACTGTTCATCCCCGGCCTGTCGGTGGGCGAGCTTTACAAGTACGAGATCATCAGCGCCCATGGCGAACGGATGCCGCTGAAGGCCGACCCGATGGGCTTCTCGCACGAGCAATCGCCCGGAACCGCCTCGGTCATCAGCGGGCTGCCCGATTATCCCTGGCAGGATGGGGACTGGATGACACGCAGGGCTGCGCGGCAGGACCGCAAGGCCCCGATCTCGATCTACGAGGTTCACCTGGGATCATGGCGACGCGGCGGCGAGGGCGAGGTTCTGGACTACGACGCCATCGCCGACCTTCTGGTCCCCTACGTGACAGACATGGGCTTCACCCATGTGGAGTTCCTGCCGGTGTCGGAACATCCCTTTACCGGATCCTGGGGGTATCAGCCCATCGGCCTGTTCGCCCCGACCAGCCGCTATGGCTCGGCCGAGGCCTTTGCGCGGCTGGTGGACCGGCTGCACGCCGCAGGCATCGGCGTCATCATCGACTGGGTTCCGGCGCATTTCCCGGCCGACGCCCACGGACTGGGCCGGTTCGACGGGACCGCTCTTTACGAACATGAAGACCCGCGGCAAGGGTTCCATCAGGACTGGAACACGCTGATCTACAACTTCGGCCGGCGTGAAGTGGCGAATTTCCTGCAGGCCAGCGCGCTTTACTGGCTCGACAGGTTCCATATCGACGCGCTGCGCGTGGATGCGGTGGCCTCCATGCTGTATCTCGACTATTCGCGGCAGCCGGGCCAATGGATCCCCAACCAGTTCGGCGGGAACGAGAACCTCGAGGCGATCGACTTCCTGCGCAACGTGAACGAACGCGTCCACGAGGACTATCCCGGCGCCATCACCATTGCCGAGGAATCCACCGCCTTTCCCAAGGTCAGCCGCCCGGTGAAGGAAGGGGGCCTTGGCTTCGGGTTCAAATGGAACATGGGTTGGATGCACGACACGCTGGGCTATTTCCGTCGTGACCCCCTCTATCGCCGCTACCATCAGAACGACCTGACCTTTGGCCTGGTCTATGCGTTCTCCGAGGACTTCGTGCTGCCGCTGAGCCATGACGAGGTCGTGCATGGCAAGGGATCGCTGATCCGGCAGATGGCGGGCGACAGATGGCAGAAATTTGCCAACCTGCGCGCATACTTCGCCTTCATGTGGACTCATCCCGGCAAAAAGCTGCTGTTCATGGGCGGCGAGTTCGCGCAGGACCGCGAATGGAACCACGACCAGTCGCTGGACTGGCACCTGCTGGAGGATCCCCTGCACAGCGGGATGCAACGGCTGATCAAGGACCTGAACCGGCTTTATCGCGACCTGCCTGCGCTGCACAGGCTGGACTGCGATCCCGACGGGTTCAAATGGATCGATGCCAGCGATGCCGAGCAAAGCGTTCTGGTCTATATGCGAAAGTCGGACGACGATGCTCCTCCTGCGGTGGTCGTGTGCAACCTGACGCCCGCGGTGCGCCACGACTATCGCATCGGTGTGCCGAAACCGGGCGGCTGGCGCGAAATTCTCAACACCGACGCCGACACTTACGGCGGGTCGGGTGTCGTCAACCATGAGCCGCTCCAGACCGAGGACATCGCATGGCACGGGCGTACGGCATCCCTTCGCCTGACGCTTCCACCGCTGGCGACGATCGTGCTGTTTCCCGAATAAAGGACCCGGGTGCCGCAGAAAGCGGCTGCATCCGGGACCAGCAATCATGCCTGCTGGCCAGCCAGCAAACATCATCGCCAGCTTGCCATGCCCGTGGCGAGGCATGGGGATAGCGGCCTTGACTGAGGAACTCGCACTATTTTCTGCTGTTACTGCTAGGCAACGTGAAGATGGGAATACCCTTGATGACCGCAACTCCGGACGCCGACACGATTGATAAGCTGGTTTCCCTGTCAATGCTTTATCAAGCACGGCGCCATGCTGAGAACTATGGTGGCAGGGGCCGCATGTGGCAAAATCCCTATGCGGAATCCAGGCCTCGTGCAGCTTCGGCGATCGCTCCGGTATGGTTTACGGCCTATCCGCCTTCCATCATCACGCGCCCCGGCGAGTCGGTTCTTGGGGCACTGGGCGATGCCCGGCTGTGGTCGGCACTGGCCTCGATGGGGGTTCGGGCGATACACACCGGCCCCACCAAGCAGGCGGGGGGTTACAGGGACGGAAGATATACGCCGACGATAGATGGCAATTTCGACCGGACCGGATTCGGAACGGACCCTGTTTTCGGAACAACGGAAGAATTTCTGGCGATCAGCCGCATGGCGGCCGCCCACAATGCGGTCGTCATTGATGACGTGATACCCGCCCATACCGGCAAGGGACCCGACTTCCGGTTGGCGGAGATGAACCACTCTGTCTATCCCGGTCTCTATCACATGGTGGAGGTTCCCGAAGAGGAATGGCCCCTGCTTCCCGACGTTCCAGAGGGGCGGGATGCCGCCAACCTGTCTCCGGCAATCGTCGATCACCTCAAGGAACGCGGACTGATCGTCGGGCAGTTGCAACGGGTCATTTTCTTCGAGCCAGGCGTCAAGGAAACCGACTGGAGCGTGACCGGCCCGGTGGTCGGCGTGGATGGAAAAGTCCGCCGTTGGGTGTACCTTCACTATTTCAAGGAAGGCCAGCCCAGCCTGAACTGGCTCGATCCCTCCTTTGCGGCGCAGCAGATGATCATCGGTGACGCCCTGCACTCGATCGATCACATGGGTGCGCGGGGGCTGCGGCTCGACGCGAACGGGTTCCTTGGCGTAGAGCGCCGGACCGAGGGCCCCGCCTGGTCGGAAAGCCATCCTCTCTCCGTCACCGGGAACGCCTTGCTTGCCGGCATGATCCGGAAGGCCGGGGGCTTTTCGTTCCAGGAGTTGAACCTCACGGTTGACGACATCGCCACGATGTCGAAAGGCGGGGCGGATCTTTCCTACGACTTCATCACGAGGCCTGCCTATCACCATGCGCTTCTTACCGGTAATACGGAGTTTCTGCGCATGATGCTCCGGATGGTGCATGATTTCGGCATTGATCCGGCATCCCTGATCCATGCCCTTCAGAACCACGATGAACTTACCACGGAGCTGGTCCATTTCTGGACCCTGCACGCCGACGATATCTACACCTTTGCAGGCAAGACCTGGCAGGGGCGCACGCTGCGAATGCATTTGCGCGATGAAATCAGGGAAAAGCTGACCGGGACCAACGCGCCCTACAATCTTCCTTTCGTGACCAACGGAATTGCCTGCACGACTGCAAGCGTGATAACCGCCGCACTCGGCATTTCCGACCTTGACGAGATAGCCGGCGAAGATATCCAGCTTATCAAGAAGGTCCACCTGCTGCTTGTCATGTACAATGCATTCCAGCCAGGTGTGTTTGCCCTGTCGGGTTGGGACCTTGTCGGGGCGTTGCCCTTGAACCCCGGCGAAGTGCAGGATCTCATGTCGGACGGTGACACGCGCTGGATAGAGCGTGGAGCGTATGACCTTACCGGACAGGCCGCGGAGCAGGCCTTTTCACCGGACGGCATACCAAGGGCCCGTTCTCTTTACGGATCGGTCTGCGAGCAACTGGAACAACCTGATTCCTTCGCGTCGCAGCTCAAGCGTCTTCTGGCTGTCAGGGAAGCCTATGGCATTGCCGCAAGCCACCAGACCCATATTCCCGATGTCTCCGCGGCAGGTCTTCTGGTGATGGTTCATGTCCTGCCCAACGGGCGGGGAACACAGGTGACAGCGTTGAATTTCAGCGCCGAGCCAATCCAGGAAACCATTCACCTGTCCGAAGTTCCGCCCGGGCCGGTGGTCGATATGATCGCAGAAACGATCGTCGGGGATTTGGATGAAGATGGCGCTCTCGCAATCAAGCTTGATCCATACGAGGGTCTGTCGCTGCGTATCGTGAGCACGTCCCCCTCGCTTTGAGGACGTCGCCTGAAAAAGACAACGACCTTTCCACCGGTCCTGGCGCAAGGCTGAGGTTTGCGGATCGGCAGCTTGGCGCCTTGTACATGGCAACGGCGTCGGGCTGAGGCCATGTCTGTGACAGACCTCCGCCGTCGCATTCCGGCCTCTTGTTCCTTGCGCCGGATGCACTGATCCTGCCGGATTTCCAGCCCGGCACCCGAAAGCTGATCGTCGATCTGGGGCCGCAGCATCTTGAGGCGTTGGACGGTGCGGTGCTCTTCGCGCATCGTGCGAGGCGGTCCGGCCCTTGGGCGGACTGGCGGGACAAGCGCACGGATGCTGCCCCTGCTGACCTTCCTGCTTTCCGGTATCGGGATGCAGCGGGGCAGCGCATCTGATGCCGCCCGGCCAGGCAATTTCGGTCAGGCTCAATATTCTTCTTGCGCGATGGAAGCTTTATGCATGAAATTGTTTCCAACAACAAATAACGAAGCACCCAACAGGAACCTGTCCGCATGCGCCTTCTGGCCCTTTCTACCGCCCTGACTCTGTCCTTCGTGTCGGGCGCCCTTGCCGAAGACCCGGTCAAGATCGGCGTCCTTCTGACGCTGTCCGGCCCTCCCGCCGTTCTGGGCGAACATGCCCGCGACGGCGTGCTGCTGGCCGAAAAGGCCCTGGGCGGCAAGATCGGCGGGCGCGAGGCCGAGATCATCGTCGTCGACGACGAGGGCAAGCCCGACATCGCGGCCCAGAAGGCCCGCGAACTGGTGGAAGGGCAGGGCGTCGATTTCGTGATCGGGCCGATCTTTTCCAACATCATGACCGCCATCGCCGCTCCGGTGACGCAGGGCGGCGCGATCCTGGTATCGCCGAATGCGGGTCCGTCGAACTTTGCCGGCAAAGACTGCAATGCCGACATCTTCGTGGTGTCCTACCAGAACGACCAGATGCCCCAGGTCCTGGCCGAGCATATGAACAAGCAGGGGATCGCCAATGTCTATCTGCTGGCGCCGAACTATCAGGCGGGCCAGGACAGCCTGAACGGCTTCAAGGCCGTCTACAAGGGCGACGTCGCGGGCGAGCTGTTCGTACCGCTGGGCCAACTGGATTTCTCGGCGGAGCTGGCCCAGATCGCCGCGTCCCAGCCTGCTGCCGTCTATGCCTTCATGCCGGGCGGCATGGGCGTGAACCTGGTCAAGCAATGGGGGCAGGCGGGGCTTTCCTCGATCCCGCTGATGTCGGCCTTCACGGTCGATGAAACCACGCTGCCCGCCGAACAGGATGCCGCACTGGACATGCTGACGGGGTCGAACTGGGCGCCCGACCTGGACACGCCGGGCAACGCGGACTTCGTGGCAAGCTTCAAGCAGGATTATGGCCGCGTGCCCTCGCTCTATGCGATGGGGGGATACGATTCGCTGATGCTGATCGACAGCGCCGTGAAGGCCGCCGGGACCGAGGACCGCGAAGCCCTGCGCGCGGCCCTGAAAGCCGCCGACTTTCCCAGCCTGCGTGGAGAATTCGCGTTCTCGACGAACAACTTCCCCGTCCAGGACTTCTACCTGACCAAGGCCATCAAGGATGACGAGGGCAACTACCGCACCTCGGTCGTCGAGAAGGTCTTCACCGCAGCGGCCGACAGCTATGTCGGCGAATGCCCGATGAAGTGACGCCCCCTGGCGGGCAACGGCGCTGATTGGCCGGCCCTATGGGGCCGGGCGGACCCCCCATGCGAACAAGGGACGGCCGATGTTCAACCTTTTCCTTCTTCAGCTTCTGAACGGCGCCCAGTTCGGGATCCTGCTGTTCCTGGTCGCCGCCGGCCTGACGCTGGTCTTCGGGATCATGGATTTCATCAACCTGGCCCATGGCGTCCTTTACATGGTGGGCGGCTATGTCATGGCGATGATGATGGGCGCGACGAACAATTTCTGGCTGTCGCTGGCGATGGTGCTGCCGCTGACGCTGGCCGTCGGCCTCGTCCTCGAGGTGCTGGTGTTCCGGAGGCTTTATGACCGGTCGCACCTGGATCAGGTCCTGGCGACCTTCGGCCTTGTGCTGGTGCTGTCGGAACTGGTGCGGATCATCTGGGGGTCGGCGCCGCTGTCGGTGGCCATGCCCGAAATCCTGTCCGGCTCGGTCCCTCTGGCCGGCCCGGTTCGCTATCCGGTCTATCGCCTGGGGGTGATCGGCGTCGGGCTGGGGGTGGCGCTGGCGCTGTGGTTCGTGATCGCCCGGACCCGTGTCGGGATGCTTCTGCGGGCGGGGGCCGCGAACCGGTCCATGGTGTCCGCCCTGGGAACCGACATCAACCGGCTGTTCATGCTGGTCTTCGCCGCAGGCGCGATGCTGGCGGGCTTTGCGGGGGCCATTGTCTCGCCCATCCTGTCGGTCGATCCGGGCATGGGCGACAGCATCCTGATCCTGACCTTCGTGGTGATCGTGATCGGCGGGGTCGGATCGGTGAAGGGCGCCTTCTGCGCGGCCCTGCTGGCGGGCATCGTGGATACGCTGGGCCGCATGTTCGGACCGATCATCCTGAAATCGATCATGGACCCGGCCGCGGCCGCCCAGGCCGGGCGGACCATCGCGCCGATGCTGGTCTATGTCCTGATGGCGGCGGTGCTGTTCTGGCGTCCCGCGGGCCTGTTCGGGCGGAGCGTCGCGCGATGACAGACCTTAGCCAGGCATTGGCGCCCGCACGTCCGCGCCTAGCCGGACGGCTGAAGCTGGCGCTGTGCATCTTTGCCCTCATGGCCGCGGTGCCACCCCTGGCCCATGCCTTGGGCGAGCCGTTCCTGATCGTCGTCGCCACCCGCATGATGGTCTTCGCGATCGCCGCGCTGTCGCTGGACCTGATCCTGGGCTATGGCGCGATGGTGTCCTTCGGCCATGCCGCCTATCTGGGCTTCGGCGCCTATGCCGTGGCGGTCCTGTCGCGGGCGGGCATCGACGACCTGTTCCTGCACCTGCTGGCGGGGATCGCGGCTTCGGCCGTCTTTGCCGCGCTGACGGGCGCGATCAGCCTGCGGACGCGGGGCGTCTATTTCATCATGATCACCCTGGCCTTCGGGCAGATGGCGTTCTTCTTCTTCGTGTCCTTCTCGACGCTGGGGGGCGACGACGGGGTGGCCCTGACGGCGCGGTCCACGGTGCTGGGAATGCCGCTGCTGCAAGGGGCGCAGGGCATGTTCTATGTCACGCTGGCGCTGCTGGTCCTGGTCTTCGCCGGGCTCTACCGGCTGACGCTGTCGCGCTTTGGCCGGGTGCTGACCGGCACGCGCGAAAGCGCGCTGCGCATGCAGGCCATCGGCTTCAGGCCCTTTCCCTACCAGCTGACCGCCTATGTCATCGCCGGCTGCCTTTGTTCGATCGCGGGGGTTCTGCTGGCCAACCAGGCCATCTACGTCTCGCCCGCCTACATGAGCTGGCACCGCTCGGGCGAGATGATCGTGATGCTGGTCCTGGGCGGCATCGGCAGCCTGACCGGCGCGATGGTTGGCGGCCTTGTCACCATCGCGCTCGAGGAAGGGCTGGCGCGCTATTCCGAACACTGGCGTCTGGGCTTTGGCCTGATCCTGGTGCTGGTCGCGCTGTTTTCGCCGGGCGGGCTGTCGGGCCTGCTGCGCCGCCTGGGCCTGGGGAGAGACGCGACATGACCGCTCCGCTGCTGAGCGTGCAGAACCTGTCGAAATCCTATGGCGCGCTGAAGGTCACGCAGGACGTGTCGCTGGATGTCCGGGAAGGCCGGATCCACGCGATCATCGGTCCCAACGGGGCAGGCAAGACGACGCTGATCTCTCAGCTATCGGGCCAGTTGCGGCCCGACAGCGGCCGGGTGGTTTATGATGGACGGGACATCACCCGCCTGGACATGGCGGGACGCGTCCGCCTGGGCTTAGCGCGGTCCTTCCAGTTGACCACGCTGCTGCCCGGCTTCACCGCCCTGGAAAACGTCGCCCTGGCGGTGCAGGCGCGCGAGGGATCGTCCTTCCGCTTCCTGCGCCCGGCCGCGACCGAAGGCGCGCTGAACGACCAGGCGATGGCCTGCCTGGCCGACGTGGGCCTGGCCGACCGCGCCCGCAGCCAGGCCGGGTCGCTGAGCCACGGCGAAAAACGCCAGCTTGAACTGGCCGTGGCGCTTGCGACCCGGCCGCGCCTGCTGCTGCTGGACGAACCCCTGGCCGGCACGGGACACGAGGAAGCCGCCCGCCTGATCGCCATGTTCGGCGGCCTCAAGGATCGCGTGACGATGGTGCTGATCGAACACGACATGAACGCGGTCTTCGCCCTGGCCGACACGGTGTCGGTGCTGGTCTATGGCCGGATCGTGGCCAGCGGCAGCCCCGCCGAGGTGCGCGCCGATGCCCGCGTCCGCGCCGCCTATCTGGGAGAGGAGGCCGCCTGATGCTGACCGTCGAAGACCTGCAGGCATCCTATGGCGACAGCCGCGTGCTGTTCGGAATCGACCTTTCGGTCGCGCGCGGAGAGGTGGTGACCCTTCTTGGCCGCAACGGCATGGGCAAGACGACCACGGTGCGGTCGATCTTCGGCCTGCTGCGGCCACGGGGCGGGCGCGTCAGCATCGACGGTCGCGACCTGACGGGCGCGGCCCCGCATCTGGTCGCCCGCGCGGGCTTGGGACTGGTGCCCGAGGGCCGCCAGGTCTTCGCCCCCCTCACGGTCGAGGAGAACCTGGTCGCCACGGCGCGCAGCAAGGGAAAATGGACGCTGGAGAGGGTCTATGCGCTGTTTCCGCGCCTGAAGGAGCGCCGCCGCAATATGGGCGATCAGTTGTCGGGCGGAGAACAGCAGATGCTGGCCGTGGGACGGGCGCTGATGACCAATCCCGCGCTGATCGTGCTGGACGAGGCGACCGAGGGGTTGGCCCCCTTGATCCGCGAGGAGATCTGGTCCTGCCTGCGCCACCTCAAGGACGAGGGCGAGGCGATCCTGGTCATCGACAAGAACGTGGACGCGCTTGTCCGTCTGGCCGACCGGCATGTGGTCATCGAAAAGGGAAGGGTGGTCTGGACCGGGTCGAGCGCGGACCTGATCGCCACGCCGGATGTGAAGACCCGCTTTCTCCAGGTCTGACGAAAGGCCGCGGCTGCTTCGGCGCGGCCAGATGCATGAAGTTCAAAATATCGAAGTGCAAAACAATAACGATGACCAACAGGGAACGCTTGCGATGCTTGGACCCAGCACCCACACGGATACCTTCTGCCGCGACAACCTGCCCCCGGCGCACCGGCAGCCGGACTTCCTGCTGGATCGCTTCACCTATCCCGAAACGCTGAATGCCGCGGTCGAACTGACCGACCGCATGGTGGAACGCGGCTTCGGCAACCGCGTGGCGCTGGTCGGGCAGGGGCGCAGCCGCAGCTATGCGGAACTGGCCGACTGGACCAGCCGCATCGCCCGCGTCCTGGTCGAGGATCACGGCATCCAGCCCGGCAACCGCATCCTGATCCGGTCGCCCAACACGCCCGCGCTTGTCGCCTGCTGGCTGGGTGCGACCAAGGCCGGGGCCGTGGTCGTGAACACCATGCCGCTGCTGCGCAAGAAGGAACTGCTGCAACATACGGAAAAGGCGCAGGTCTCACTGGCACTATGCGACTTGCGGATGCTGGACGAGATGCAGGCCTGCATGGAAGACAGCGCCCATCTGAAGCGGATCGTGACCTTTGACGGCACCGCCGGACTGGAGGGCGACCTGGACCGCGCCGCCGCCGCCAAGCCCGCCGGTCCCTTCTGGGTCGAAACGGGGCGCGACGACGTGGCGCTTCTGGGCTTCACCTCGGGCTCGACCGGGGTGCCCAAGGCCACGATGCATTTCCACCGCGACCTGCTGATCATCGCCGATGCCTATGCGCGGGAAATCCTGGAGGTGCGGCCCGACGACGTGTTCGTGGGATCTCCGCCCCTGGCCTTCACCTTCGGGCTGGGCGGGTTGGCGATCTTTCCGCTGCGCTTCGGCGCCTCCTCGGTCCTGCTGGAAAAGGCCGCACCGGCCGATCTGATCGGCATCATCCAGTCGCACAGGGCTACGATCTGCTTCACCGCCCCCACGGCCTATCGCGCGATGATGGCCGCGATGGAGGACGGGGCCGACCTGTCGTCGCTGCGCTGCGCGGTATCCGCGGGCGAAACCCTGCCCGCGCCGGTCTTCACGTCATGGGTCGAAAAGACCGGCCGTCCGATGCTGGACGGCATCGGCGCGACCGAGATGCTGCACATCTTCCTGTCGAACCGCCTGACCGATGCCCGCCCGGGCGTCACCGGCAAGCCCCTTGCGGGCTACGAGGCGAGGGTCGTGGACGACCACATGAACGAGGTGCCGCGCGGCACGCCGGGCCACCTGGCGGTGCGCGGCCCGGTCGGCTGCCGCTATCTGGCCGACGACCGGCAGTCCAACTATGTCCGCGACGGCTGGAACCTGACCGGCGACACCTTCATCCAGGACGAGGACGGATATTTCCGCTTTGCCGCCCGGTCGGACGACATGATCGTTTCGGCGGGCTACAACATCGCCGGCCCCGAGGTCGAGGCCGCGCTGCTGGCCCATCCCGATGTCGCGGAATGCGGCGTGGTGGGCGCACCGGACGAGGCGCGGGGCACGGTCGTCCAGGCCCATGTCGTGCTGCGCCCCGGTGCCCTTGCCTGCGAGGACAAGGCGAAAGAACTGCAGGACTTCGTCAAGCGCACCATCGCCCCCTACAAATACCCCCGGTCCATCGTCTTCACCGACGCCCTGCCGAAGACCGAGAGCGGCAAGATCCAGCGGTTCCGCCTGAAGCAGGGCATGGCCACGCAATGATGCACAAGATCGCCGAAGGGAACGTCGTGCCCGGATAGCACCTGTCCTGGCAGGGCGCGGCGCCGACCGCGGGTCAGGCAGCGGCGCGCGTGACGCAGGCATCGGCCATGGCGGCGATATGCCGGTGGTCGGTGCCGCAGCAGCCGCCAAGCACGCGAAGCGCTGGCAGAAGCCGCTGGAGCGCCACATAGTCCTGGCCAAGCCCGGCCGGATCGCCTGCATCAAGCTCCGTCGCCTCGTCGAGTTCGGCATGGCTCTTGCGCGAGGCATTGGCGCGGACGCCGCCGATCCGGCTCGTCCAGGGGCCGCCAGCGGCAAGCACGTCGCGGAAATGGTCGGGATGCGCGCAGTTGATCATGAAGTATGTGGGCGCCGCGCCCGAACCGTCTATCTCCTCGATCGCCTCGGCAAGCGGCTGGCCGGTGGGCAACCTGCCGTCGGTCTCGAGGGTGAGGCCCATCGACACCGGCACGCCCGCCGCCTTCGCAGCCCGCGAGATGCCGATCGCCTCGCCCGAATGGGTCATCGTCATGACGGTGATCATGTCCACCCCGGCATCCGCGAATGTCGCGACCTGCGCGCTGTGATAGGCCTCGGCCTCATCCGGCTTCATCGTCCGGTCGGGGGCATAGCCGTCGCCGCGCGGCCCGATGTTGCCGCTGACGACGACCGGCGTGCCCGGCCGTTCCCAGGCGTCGCGCACTGCGACCATCAGGGCGACTGCCTCGCGGTTGAGGACGTCGAGGTCCTCCGCGTCGAAGCCCAGCTTCTCGCCCCAATCGCGGCTCGCGCGCCAGGTCGGCGTGTCGGCGATGAACCCGACGCCGCGCGATACGGCGATCTCGGCATGGCGGTCGAAGTAGCGGCGGAGCGCGGCCTTGCCCTCCGGCCTGCGGAGGAGCGGGAACGACGCGAAGCGGCAGGTCGAGGCCCTCGTGGAAGATCAGGGTCGTCTCGAGGCCGCTGTCGGTCAGCATCGGCTGTCCCGAAAGCTGCGGCAGCGCATGGCGGTAGCGAGCTGTGGTCATTGGGATTGCTCCTTTTGGGCCGGAAGTGCGGTTAAGCGGGAATGAGGCGTGCCTTGCTGTCGGGAAATGAAGTCTGGGTCACGCAGGAAGGAGGTGGGAAGATAGCGCATCTCTTGCATCCGGGCGGGGGGAGGGGCGCGGGCGACCCCTGCGCCCGGGGTCTTTCGTGTTGCTCCGGACGCCCGGGCGGTGGTCCGTGACTTCATGGATCGTTGCCTTTCTTCTTTGGCCGAATGCCCGGAGCTTTCCGGTGTCTCGACCCAAGGGCGTGAGGTCGGCCCTCACGGATGTGAGGAGCGGCGCCTCACGCCTTCGCTGCCCCGCCCTGTGCTTGATTTGCTGTCGGCCGGTGCTACAATCTTTGGCGTCCTCATCCTGATGAGCGTCCGATGCGGCATGGAAGCGCGGTTCTGGTCGTCCTGCCCTTCCAGACCCCGAGCAGCACGGGGGCCGAGGCTATGCTTTCCCAGGGCCTGCTCGAGGACATCACCGGCGAACTCAGCCGCTTCGCGACGCTGCACGTGCTGGCCTGGAGCGTTGGCGCCGCCGTCGCGGGCCTTTCCGACGCCGAGATCCGCGACCGCCTGGAGGTGAGCCATGTGCTGCGCGGCAGCCTCCGCCGCGCCGGCGAGCGGCTCCGCGTTGCCGTCGATCTGGTCGACTGCGTGGCCGGGACGCCCGTCTGGAGCGAGCGGTTCGATTTCCCCGCCGAGGACCTGTTCGAAGTCCAGGACGACGTGGTGGCCCGCATTGTCGCGACGCTTCACGTCAGGCTCGAGCAGGCGGCCCTTGTCGAGGCGCGGCGTCGCCCCGCCGAAATGGCCGCCTATGAGCTGACACTCGAGGGTTTCGCCAGGCTCCGGGAGGGAACGCTGGAGGCCGACGAGGCCGCGCGCGACCTGTTCGAGCGCGCCATCCGGGTCGATCCGCACTATGCCCGCGCCCATGCAGGGATCGCGCTCAGCTGGTTCAACGAGTGGAGCTGCCAGTTCTGGGACCGCTACGAGGAAAGCGCCCGGCGCGCCTATGCGAGTGCTCACGGCGCGCTGGCGCTGGACGATCGCGATGCCCATCTTCATCACATCCTTGGCAAGCTGCACCTTTTCCGCCGGGACTGGGAGCGCGCGTCATGGTACTTCGACCGCGCCTTGCAGCTTTGCCCGAACGATGCCGAACTGCTGATCGGCCAGGCGGTCTGGGAAAGCTATCTGGGCCGGCCCGCGGCCGGCATCCGCCTTGCCGAGCGGGCGATGCGCCTCAATCCGTGTCATCCCGGCTACTATCCCGGTGCCGCGGCGCTTACGCATCTGCTGATGGGGGACTTCGGCACCGCGGTCGATCTTGCCAGGCGTTCGACCGGCATGATCTACGTCGACACACCCGCCTTCTGGGCGGTGGCCTGCGCGCATCTGGGCCGTATCGGCGAGGCTCGCAGCTATTTCTCGCAATACGAGGCGAACTTCCGCGACAAGATCCTGTTCGGGCGCGCGCCGCAGCCAGGGGAGGCGGTGCGCTGGTTCTTCGACAACAATCCCTTGCGCCTCGGGGAACACAGGGAGCTGATGATGGAAGGCTTTCGCCGGCTGGACGCGCCACTGCCCCTGTCCAAGCGGCCCGCGACCCGGGATGCAGGGTCCGTATCGCGTTTCGCCCGGGTCGGCCAGGGATGGGTCGTCGCATTCGAGGGCAGGCAGGCCCTTCTGCCGGATCTCAAGGGATTTTCCGACATCTGCCGACTGCTGGAGCGCCCGGGCGAGGAGGTGCATTGCCTCGACCTGGCCGAGCGCCTGCCGGCCGAGCATGGGGGCGACGCCGTGCTGGACGACCGAGCGCGTGCGGCACTCAAGGCGCGGATCCGCGACCTTCAGGAAGAGATCGCAGACGCGGAGGAGCGCAACGACATCGGCCGCACCGAGCGGCTCAGGAACGAATTCGAAACCCTTGTCGAGACGCTGTCCGACGCGCTAGGCCTTGGCGGGCGCAGTCGGCGGCTCGGCAGCCTGGCCGAGCGCGCGCGCACGACCGTCACCTGGCGCATCCGCCATGCCGTCAAGCGGGTCACGGCCGCGCATCCCGAGCTTGGCCGTCACTTCGCTCATACCCTGCACACCGGCACCTTCTGCTGCTATAATCCCGAGCGCAGCGTAGCCTGGCGGCTGACGCCCGATCCGGCGGCAAGCCTGGCTCTTGGAGCCTGACGCCTTGGCCATGATCCTGACGCCGGCGAGTGCTTCCGCCTTTAGAAATCGTATGAACTTCCTGCGGTAAAAATCTGCTTGCGAAAGGATTTCTTCCGGACGTGGTCCGTCTTACCTGTCTGCACGGCAATCATGACGATCCCAACCGACATCGAAGGGACGCAGCCGCCGCCGCATGCAGTCGATCAGCCCGGCCAGAGGTTCAGGTGGCGCAGGGTGACGGGCTTTTCGGCCCGGGCGACACCGGCATAGGCGGGTGGGATCGCCCTTAGATCGTAGCCGGTGGCAAAGACGAAGGGGATGCCCATCTCGCGCAGCAGGTCGGCGATGGGCCAAGCCATCTCGCCTTGCAGGTTGATGTCGAGAATGGCCATGTCGGGTGCGCGTTCGCGGCGCAAAAGCTCCAGAGCCTCGGCCACGGTGGGCACCGGCCCCAGCACCTCCGCACCCTCGCGCTCGAGCTGATCACGCAGATCCTCGGCCAGCATGTATTCGTCCTCGACGACCAGGACGCGCCGGCCCCGGAACGGGGATGTGGCCGGAGGCCCGGATGATGGGGTCCTGTCAGGCATTCTTCTTCTCCATGTCCATGCCGCCCGCATCCGGCGCCGAGGAAAGCGGCAGGATGATCGTGCAGCGCACCCCTCCGGGCGCAAGTTCGTAACTCGTCTCGGCCTTGAGCTGGTAGGGAAGCGCCCGCTCGATCAGTTCCCGGCCATAGCCGCGCCGACGAAGCGGCTTGCCGTCAATGGTCCCGCCGCCCGGGGCCGTATCGGGCATTGCAACCTCAATCCCCGTCTCGCGCCAGTTGACCAGCAGCCGCCGCTGGCCGTCCGGGCCGGGAACAAGTCTCCAGGAAATGTCCAGCCGCCCCTCGGGCCGGGACAGCGCGCCGTATTTCAACGCGTTGGTGGCAAGCTCGTGAAGGCCCAGGGCCAGCGTCTGCACCTGCGAGGAGCGCAGCCGCAAGCCCCTGGGGCCCTGCAGGCTCACCTGCAGTCCCTGGTCGCTGCCGTCGATCACGCCATGGCCCCTGAGTTCGGTGCGGATGAGTTCGTCAAAGGTGATGCGGTCGCCTTCGTTCAGGCGCGAAAGAAGTCCGTTCACCCGGGCAAGCGCCCCCAGCCGGTCGCGGATGCGCTCCTGGAAATCCTCTAGCGAGGACGATCCGGCCAGCGTCCTGTCGGTCACGCTCTGCACCACGGCCATGAGGTTGCGGGTGCGGTGCTGCAACTCGTGGACAAGCACCTGGAGCCGCTCTGCGGTGGCCTGCTCCTCGGTCGCGTCATGGCCCACGCCGCCGATGCGGGTGATGTGCCCGGCCGCGTCGCGGATCGGGAAGTCGGTGTCCCGCAGCAGGCGGACTTCGCCGTCCGAGGGACGGATGATGCGATAGTCGAAGACGACCCGCTCACCCTGGCGGGCCTTCTCGATCTGGTCCCGGGCGCGCTTGCGGTCTTCCGGCAGGATCAGGTCCAGCCAGTTCGCCATGGTGTCGCCGCGCAGCGCCGCCTCTCGGGTGATCCCGTAGATGCGCTCGAAGGCGGGGCTCAGGTATTCCCAGGCAAGCGTCTTGGCGTCGCGGATCCACAGCAAGTCGGAGGACGCCTCGCCAAAGGCGCGAAGCTGCTCCTCGTTCACGCGCAGCGCCCCCTCGGCGCGCGTTCGCTCCACCGCGCCCCAGGTGCGTTCGGCCACGTCATCCAGGGTCCGCAGGTCGTCGGTGCTCCAGTCGCGCGGAACGCTCGAATGCACGCCGATCCAGGCGACCAGACGCCCGCTGCTCATCAGCGGAACCGCTGCCCAGGCCGCGACGCCGATGGCCGCATAGGTTTCGGGCGCCGCGACCAGTTCGCCCTGGACGCTTGCGTCGGCGACCATCAGCGTGCGCCCGGAGCGGTAGGCGTCGCCCAGAGCGGGCGAGAAGTCCGACAGGCGCATGCGTTCGGGCATGGGCATCGAGTCATGCTCGAACCGCGCCGCCAGGTGAAAGCTGTCGCCGTCTTCCTCCAGCTCGAAGTAGCTCGCGCGCATCACGCCCAGATGTTCGGCCAGCAGCCTCATCGCCGTGGTCTGCATCGCAGCCGGGTCGGTCAGCGGCCGCATGGCATCGGTCAGCTTCAGCAGGAAGGCTTGCCGCGCCTCGCTGGCGCGCAGCGCCGCCTCGACCTCGCGCCGGGTGGTGATGTTCTGAAAAGAGGATGGCTACCCGGGGCGGGCTGTTCTTTGTCCCTCCCCCTCCCTGACCCGCGCCCGCGTCCGTCATGGGAATGACCTGGAAGTCATACCACTGCCCAAGGTTCACGGCATAGCGCTCCAGGCGCTCGGCCATGCCGGTCCGGGCGACACGGTCATAGATCTCCAGCCACTCAGGTTCGGCCCCCGGCATGATCTCGCTCCGCCGGCGGCCGGCGTAGTCGGCCACGCCCGTGAGCCGCGAGGCGGCAGGGTTCCCTTCGACGTAGAGGGCGTCCACGGGCCGCCCCCCGGCGTCATGGATCAGTTCGGCGATCACGAAGCCCTCGTCGATGGCCTCGAAAAGCCGTCGGTATTTCGCCTCGCTCACCCGCAGCCGCTCCTCGGCCGCCTTGCGCTCGGAGATGTCGCGCCAGAAGACCGCCAGCCCCTCGGGCACGGGATAGGCCCGCGTCTCCAGCCAGCGCGCCTGCCCGTTCTCCCAGGTGTAAAGGTGCTCAAACGAAACGGGCCTGCGCTCTTCCATGGCGCGCTTGAGAAGGCGCCCGATCTCGCTGTTCTCGCTTCCCGGGTAGACCTCCCAGTGGGTGCGCCCCAGAATGTCCTCCAGCCGGCTGGTCCCGAGGCGCAGCGCCGCATCGTTGAAGGTCAGGATGCGAAAGTCGCGGTCCATGAGACCGAAGGCCTCGTCCATGCCGTTCAGCACGTTGCGAAGCCGAGTTTCGCTTGCGTGCAGCGCGATCTGCGCACGTTTGCCGCGCACCTTACCCGTTGCATCCACCGTGACGTTGAGAAGACCCGCCACCGTCCCCAATTCGTCCCTCACGGGCGAGCATGAGAAGTCCCACCAGGTTTCTTCTGGATAGCCATGTCGGGTCATCACCAGCGGCATTTCGAAGCGCACCGTCTCACCCGCGAACACGCGCTCGACAAACGGTTCGATTTCCGTCCAGATGTCGGTCCAAACTTCGCGAAACGGCAGACCTAAGGCGCCGGGGTGGCGGCCCCCCAGCATCGGCGCATAGGCATCGTTATAAAGGATGGTCTGCTCGGGGCCCCAGGCCAGCTGCATGGCGTGGCCCGATCCCAGCAGGATGTCCACGGCGGTCCTGAGGCTCTGGGGCCACCCCGCCACGGGGCCGAGCGGGGTCGCGGCCCAATCGTGCTCGCGGATGCGGCGGGCCATCCCGGTCTCGCCGGTTGGCCAGTCTGGAAGGCGCTCGTGTGCAGTCATTTGTCAGGGTTCTGGAATGGAGGGCAAGATCTGGCAACCAGGGGCGAAGCGAAACGTTCCTGGCTATCTGCCCGGCGGGACATGCGACCATAACAGCGCCAGCCTGCCGGGGATCGTCCTGCCTGTCAAAGGGGCCTGTGCATGCCAGCGGCCGTTCTGTTCATGCCCTCACGGCCTTGCCTAGTTGGCGTCACGGCCTGCCCTGACAGGCATCCGGGTGGTTTCACTCGGCAGAGGCAAAGCGGTAGCCTATGCCTGGTTCAGTGAAGATCATCCGCAGGGCCGCCGCGTCATCGCCCAGTTTTTCGCGCAGGTGCCCCACGGCAATGCGCAGGTAGTGACTGTCGCCCAGATGCGCCGGTCCCCAGATGGTCTGCAGCAATTCCCGATGCGTCAGCAGCCGCCCCGCGTTGCGCGCCAGCAGCGCCAGCACGTCGAATTCCTTGCGAGTCAGGCGCACGGGCAGGCCGGCCATCGTCACCGTCCGGGCAGCCAGGTCGATGCCGAGATCGCCATTGGTCATGATAAGCGGGGACCCTCCGGCGCTCCGGCGGCGGACAAGGGCGCGCAGGCGGGCAAGCAGCTCGGCCGGGGCGAAGGGCTTGGTGACGTAATCGTCGGCACCCGCGTCAGGCGCCGCAACGATGTCCGCTTCGGCCGAACGGACCAAGACAACCACGATCGGCACGTCGGACCATTCGCGGATGGCGGCGATCACGGCCTTGCCGTCCATGTCGGGAAGACCGAGATCCAGCACCACCGCCGACGGCGCCCCTGTCGCTGCGCGCTCGATCCCCTCGCAGCCGCGCGCGGCCCCGTCCATGACATGGCCCGCGCCTTCCAGCACGATCCGCAGGAAGCGGCGGATCGGGGCCTCGTCCTCGATCAGCAGCAGGCGGAGCGGCGAAGGTGCGTCAGGCATCGGTGTCCTCGGGTGCTGCGGCGGCCTCGGCGGGCATGTAGACCTTGCCCTCGCGCATCCGCTGGATCGGGTCCTGGGGCGGCAGGTCGATCAGCTTGATCTCGTCAGCCATCTGCAGCACCGTGTCGGGCACGGTTTCCTGCACGCGGACGCCCGTGATGCGGGCCACCAGATCGTTCAGGCTTTCGATGTGCTGGATGTTCAGCGTCGAATAGACGTCGATGCCTGCGGCCAGCACTTCCTCGACATCCTGCCAGCGTTTCGGATGGCCGTCCCCGAGGCATAGGCATAGATCCGTTCGGACAGCCCGTGCGGGCCCGCGTCCTGGACCGAGGCTTGCGCATCGCCGGTCAGGATGGACGACGCCGACAGCACCAGGACGCCCACCGGCATGACCAGCAGCGTCAGGGCCGCAAGCTTCATCTCGCGCGCCTCGATCTTCTTGCCCAGCCATTCGGGCGTGCGCCCGACCATCAGCCCGGCGATGAAGACCGTCAGCACGACATACAGGACCATGCCATAGAAGCCCGCCCCCACGCCGCCATAGATGATCTCGCCCAGAAGCATGTTGAACAGGGGGATCATGCCGCCCAGGGCCATCAGGCTGTCATGCATGGGGCTCACCGCCCCGCAGGACGCGACGGTGGTGGCGACGACGAACAGCACCGTCTGCGCAAGGTCGAAGCGGGTTGCCTTGCCCTCCATGCTCACGCTCGGTTCGGTGATGGCGGCGTGAAGCGGGTTGCCCCGGGCTTCAGCGAAATAGGCGAACAGAAGAACGGCCACGAACATCGCAGTCATCGCGGCGAAGATCACCCAGCCTTGCGGCCGGTCGCCGACCATTCGGCCGAAGAAGAACGGAAAGGCCGCGGGAATGGCCAGGATCGCGTGGATCTGCACCAGGTTCGTCAGCGGGGTGGCGTTTTCAGAGGGATGGGCGGCGTTGGCGTTGAAGAAGCCGCCGCCGTTGGTGCCCAGCATCTTGATCGCCGCCTGGGACGCGACCGGCCCCTGGGCGATGACCTGCTGCGCGCCCTCCAGCGTGGTGGCCGTCACACCCGCCGCCAGCGTCTGCGGCATGCCCTGCCAGACCATCACCAGCGTGATCAGGATAGCGCCGGGCAGCAGCAGATACAGCGTCGCCCGCGTCAGATCGACCCAGAAGTTTCCCAGATCCGCCCCCGACCGCGAGGCAAGGCCCCGCACGACGGCAACCGCCACCGCGATCCCGGTGGCGGCCGACACGAAGTTCTGAACCGTCAGCCCGGCCATCTGGCTGAAATGGCTGACGGTGGTCTCGCCCCCGTGGCTCTGCCAGTTGGTGTTGGTCATGAAGCTTATGGCGGTGTTGAAGGCCCGGCTGGCCTCCATCGCGCCAAAGCCTTGCGGGTTGAAGGGTAGGAAGCCCTGAAGCTGCAGGATCAGATACAGCAGGACGAACCCCGCCGCGTTGAAGGCCAGCACCGCCGCCGCATAGCCTGTCCAGCGCTGGCCCTGGCCCGTGACCCCGGCCGCGCGGTAAAGCGGACGCTCGACAAAGTCCAGAAACCGGACCTGCCCGGTGAAGACCCGCGCCATCCAGGGTCCAAGCGCCATCCCCATCAGGGTCAGTCCCGCCAGGAACAGCGCGAAGAACGTCAGATCGCCAGCCATTTCAGAACCTTTCCGGCGCCAGAAGCGCGATCAGGAAATAGACCAGCAGCACAACCGCAAGGCCGCCCCCCAGCACGAGTTCGATTGTCATCATGCCCTCACAGCCGGTCGGCGCCGCGCACGGCAAGGCCAGCCAGCAGAAACGCTGCAAGCCTGCCCAGAATAAAAAGAATGTCGGACAGCATTCATGCCCCCTTTGCTCAGATGGCGCGAGAATGGGGGCATGATGCGTAAAGCGGCGATATGGAAACCTGACGGAGGCGTAAAGCGGGTGTAAAATCCGGGCCTGTTCTCCGGAAACCCGGGGTGGCAACCCCCACCTTGCCTTGCGCTCTCGCATGGTCTGGGCAAGTCTTCGGGGACTGCGAAAAGGGGTTGATCTTGCCATGACGGATCATGCGACCGGCCGGAGGGCCGTCGTGACAGGTGGAGCGGGGCTGATCGGGCGGGCCATCTGCCAGCGGCTTCTTGATGACGGATGGGAGGTTGCAAGCTTCGATCTTGCGGAAGGCCATGCCGGGCGGCAGATACGCTGTGATATCGCCGACGAAGGCTCGGTCGCCGAAGGTCTTGCCGCGCTTGGCTGGGACCGGCTGGACCTGCTGGTCAACAACGGCGGCAGGACCGGCCCCCTCGATCTCGACCTTTCCACCGCGACCTTGGCGGACTGGAGCGGGTTCATCGACACCCACCTGACCGGCGCATTCCTGATGAGCCGGGCCGTGCTGCCGATGATGGGCGAGGGGGGTTCGATCATCATGATGGCCTCGACGCGGGCTTTCATGTCCGAAGGTGGCGATTTCGCCTATGCCGCCGCCAAGGGAGGCATGATCGGGCTGATGCAGGCCCTGGCCGTGCAACTGGGCCCCAGGGTCCGGGTGAATGCCATTGCCCCCGGCTGGATCACCGATGCCGACGACCTGACCGACAAGGATCACAGCCAGCATCCGGTGGGCCGCGTCGGACGGCCGCAGGACATCGTTGACGCGGTCGGCTATCTGGCAACGGCCGGTTTCGTCACCGGACAGGTTCTGACGGTTGACGGCGGGATGACCCGAAAGATGATCTATGCCGACTAGATTTGTGCCGTGATGCATGCAGACCGCACCAGCACGAGCGTCGGGGTCCGGCGGACTGGCCCGTTGCTCCGGCGCATCCAGGCGCACGGAACCCCTTGCCGCAATGAGGTTGCAACTGATTCTGGCGTGACGCGATGACCTGGTTTTCCCCGACCGATAGCTACTGCGAGCGGACCGGGCCAGAGTACTGGTCCGAGCCGGTCAATGCGGTGACGAACCTCGGCTTCCTGATCGCTGCCGCCGTCATCTGGCCGCGCCTGAAAGGGCGGGACATGGCGATGGGGCGGGCGCTGGCGGCGGTGCTGTTTCTCATCGGCATAGGCTCGTGGCTGTTTCACACCCACGCGAACCGGCTGACCGGGGTGGCGGATGTCCTGCCGATCCTTGCCTTCATCCTGCTCTACGTCTTTGCCGCCACCCGCGATTACTTCGGGGTGCGTCCGTGGGTTGCTGTCTTGGTGACGGCGGGCTTCGTGCCTTATGCCGCCCTGACCGTGCCGATCTTTGCCATGATCCCCGGCCTGGGATCATCGGCGGGTTATGCACCCGTGCCGCTGCTGATCCTGATCTATGCGCTGCTTCTGCGCAGGCGGCTGCCCGACACGGCCCGGGGCCTTGCCATCGGGGCCGGGATCCTGATCGTGTCGCTGACGTTCCGGACCCTGGACCAGCCCTTGTGCGATACCCTTCCCGTCGGCACGCATTTCCTGTGGCACCTCCTCAATGCCCTGATGCTGGCCTGGATGATCGAGGTCTGGCGCCGGCATCGGCTGGCCTGACCGCCGGACCGGCAGGGTCTTGCCGGCAGGTTCACGGACGCGGCTGGTGCGGGCGGCCAAGGCGCAGGGCAAACAAGGGCAACACCCTCTAGAACACGGCCGGCACGAAGTTGCGGGGCGTGCGGTCGGGTGTGTAGTCCTCGGGCTGCTTCTGCCGCTTGCCCAGATCCGGAACGTCGAACTTCACCTTCTTGTAGGGAATGGAAGACAGAAGATGGCTGATGCAGTTGATCCGCGCCGCCTTCTTGTCGTTCGAATCGACGATCCACCATGGAGCGTGCGGGGTGTCGGTCAGGCGGATCATCTCGTCATAAGCCTTGGTATAGTCCCACCAGCGGCGATAGCTTTCGACATCCATGGGAGATAGCTTCCACTGGCGGACCGGATCCTCGATGCGCTTGTGGAAGCGGCGCTCCTGCTCCTCCTCGTCCACGGTCAGAAAGTACTTGAACAAGTTGATCCCGGCCTCGACCAGCAGGGCTTCGAGATGCGGGATCTCCTGAAGGAAGCGCTTGGAGGCCTCCTCGGTGGTGAATCCCATGACACGCTCGACGCCCGGACGGTTGTACCAGCTGCGATCGAATATCACCACTTCGCCGGCGGCCGGCAGATGCTCGATGTACCGCTGCATGTAGATCTGGGACTTCTGCCGGTCCGAAGGCGCGGGAAGGGCCACCACGCGGAACACGCGCGGACTGACGCGTTCGGTGATGCGCTTGATCATCCCGCCCTTTCCGGCCGCGTCGCGGCCTTCGAAGATGATGACGATCCGCGCCCCGCTGGCCTTCACCCAAGCCTGCAGGTTGGCGATTTCGACCTGCAAGCGGGCAAGCTCTGCTTCATAGGCCTTGTTGCGGGCCTTCCTGGCCTCGCCGGGATCCGGCGCGGCTGCCAATTCAGCCTCGGCTCGCTCCTTCTTCTTTTTCTTGTTCACGGCTTTCCTCCCTGCGGTCGGCCTGTTCGAATGCGCGCAGCGCATCCTCCAAGTCATCAAAGATCATGTCTGGGCCGATGTCCCCCAAAAAGCCGGATCGCTCCAGAAGGTCCCGGACATCGGCGTTCAACTCGGCAAGCCCGAAGGCGATGCCGCGTGATGCAAGGTCGTCACGCACTTCCGCAAGCACCGCCGCGGCGGTCGAGTCGATCTGTGAAATCGCCCCGGCGTCAAGGACCAGCCAGCGGGTGCCCGGAGCCGCGGCCTCTGTGATAGCGCGGAACCGGCCTTGCACATGGGTGACGTTGAAAAACAGAAGATCGCCCTGGATGAGCACGATCGCCAGCCCCGGCACGGCCCGGGCATCGGCGCGCCGGTGCAGCTTGTAGAAGCCCTCGCGGCCCGGCACGCGGCCCAGCAGCGCATCGCGTGGATACATCATCTTGCGTAGCAGGTAGGTGAACGTGGCCCCGATGGCGATGAGCACGCCGTTCAGGACGCCGAGCGTGATCGGGGCGACCAGGGCGATCATCGCGAAGGCGAATTCGATCCTGCTGATCCGCCAGATCTCGCGAAGCGCGGAAATGTCTATCAGGCTGAGGGCAGCCGAGATCAGGATCGCGCCGAGCGCCGGAATGGGCAGGATCGACAGGGCCGGCCGCAGGTACAGGATGGTCATCAGCAGCGCGGCGGCGGCCACCACGGCAGCAAGCTGCGAGCGGCCCCCGACACTGGCGTTGATGGCCGTGCGGGAATCCGAGGCGGTGATCGGAAAGGCCGAGAAAAGGCCCGCCGCGATGTTTGCGGCGGCAAAGCCGGTCATCTCGCGGGCGGTGTCGACCGGATAGCCGCCTCGCTGGCCAAAGCTTCGGGCGGTGATGACACCGGCGGCGAAGCTGACGAAGAAGATGCCGAAAGCGCCAAGGAGAAGCTGTGCGGCTGAGGCTCCTCCGGTGCTGGGAAGGGCAAGCGCGGGAATTCCGGGCGGGATGTCGCCCACGGTGGCGATCCCGTAGCCCTCCATGTCCAGCAGCGCCGACAGGATGATCGCGAGCACGACCACGATGACAGGTCCGGGAATGGGCAGGCGAACCAGGCGGGAGATCTGGAGAATCGCGAACATCGCCAGCGCCATCGCCAGGGTGGGCCAGTGAATCTGGTCCGCCTTGCGGACGAGATCGACAAACGGGGCGACAAGCCCGTCGGAGGTGACCGGGGCCCCGGTGACGCGCTTGAGCTGGCCGATGATGATGGAAAGGGATATTCCCGCGAAGAAGCCTACCAGGATCGGCCGCGACAGGAAGGTCGAGAACACGGCGAAGCCGAGCGCCCGGCCGCCAAGGTAAAGCCCCCCCACGATCAGCGCGAGCATCGCGGCGACGGCGGGACGGTCGGCATCCCCGAGGGTGGTGATGCCGGCAAGGACCGCCGCCGTCACGGTGATGGTCGCCGCGTCTGGACCGACGATCAGCTGCCGCGAGGGACCGAAGACCGCATAAGCCAGAAGCGGCGCGATCGAGGCATAAAGGCCGGTCTCGGGGGGCAGCCCTGCAATCGCCGGATAGGCGATCGCGCTTGGCAGGCCCACGGCGGCGATCGCGAGTCCGGCCGGAAAGTCCGTCTTCAGCCACTTCAGCCGATAGCCCTGAAAGCTGGCAAGTATCGTCCGGGATGTGGATTCGACGGATACCATGCCCAGTTTCCCCGAAACTGCCGACACATTCGAACCCACGCGCCGAGAAAGCCTGAGCCACGGAGGCCTTGGAGGGGATTTTGGCATGAACATGGCGATTGTGTAAATGCTTGGGTCGGGTGCCTGCCGAAGTTTGCGTGCCGCGCGGCCCACGCGCTTCAGACAGCGAAGCCCCGCCGGGCGTCATGGCGCACCGATTGCGGCCTGCAAGTGGCCGGGGGTCCTTCGAGCTATCCGCCAATGCTGCTTGCGTTGGCATCCGCAGGATGAACGGATGGTTCATCGCCGGACTTCGGGCTTCCGGCGTAAAGGCGATACACGCCCGGACCTTGCTCTTGCGCGGCCACTGCGGCGCTGGCGGCCATCACGCAAGCGACGGCTTCCCGGCCATGCTGGATCGCGCGCACCATGGCAGCAGAACTGAAGCGGCAATCGGCCGTAATCTCGGGTCCCGCCCAGGGCGGCAGGACCAGCGGGTGATCCTCGGCCGGAAGCTCCACATCGGCGGTCACCAGCCCTGACAAGGGACCCGTATACTCGTCCACATGCCACACGAGGCTTGAAACTGCGACATCGTGGCGGCGCTTCCTCAGGGGCGGGGCACCCCCGAACTCCTCGGCCATCAAGGCAGCTTCGGCCAAGGTGAGCGGCACATGGAACTCGCTGCGGCGGATCCCCTGCCGATTGCCCTTGAGGGTCAGGGCCGCCGTCCCGGCACAGATCCGAATGCGTACCTTTCCTTTCGGAAACACCGCGATCAGGTGATCCTCAATGTGCTGGCTCCTTACGATTCTCGAACGCCAGGTGTCATGTACAACAAGGAACTTGCGCTCGATTTCCAAAGCCAAACCGGCTCTCCCGTGGTCTGAAGTGCCGTTACCTACGGGGGCTTTGCGACATTCGCGCGGCACTTGCTGTCTTGTCCCAAGCTTCCGCCATGCGTGCTCGGCAGCCCTTGGCAGCGGCTTCCTGTCTCCGGCGGGGAGGGGCTCGCCCGCTCCAAGGAGAATCATTAGAATAGTATCACAATCTTCGAATTTACCCGAATGCATCAGGCCCGGCAGGAAGACCTGCCTTGTCCAGCGCCGTCACCGGCAAGGCCGCCTTGAGTGTCAGAACCCCGGCCTTCTTGCGGGGGGTTGAGGCCTGTCGGGTGCTGGACACAAGGGGCGCAGGAACGCAGCCATGATGCGCAAGAGATGAAGAAAGGCCGCAATACAGGACCCCAGCCGTCCACCCCGTGCATTATTCGCTTCCGAAATTGAGCCAATGAAGTATATACGGGCATCCGCAAATTGCGGATACAGAAAGGGTGACCGGGCCCCTCTGGCGGATGTGGCGGCACATCCGCGATGTCGGCACTGATCCTGAACCAGCCGCCTGGACTTTTTCTCATGGAAAACGGACTGTCTTCAAATGGCGTGAGCTCCGACGCTCGGCCGATGCTTCACTATTTTACCTGGGCCTTCATCGTCACGGCGGTGGGCCTGATGCTTGGAGTCTTCCTGGGCTGGCAGATGACCGGAACGATGGGCGGCATGCTGACCATCTTCTTCATCTGCTTAGTCTTGGCGGTCCTCGAGATCTCGCTGTCCTTCGACAACGCAATCGTCAACGCTAACAAGCTGAAGGAGATGACGCCGGAATGGCAGCATCGCTTCCTGACCTGGGGCATCATCATCGCCGTCTTCGGCATGCGGATCGTGTTCCCGCTGCTGATCGTCGTGATCGCCGCCAAGATCGGGCCGTGGGAAGCCGTCGTGCTGGCCGCCGCCCAGCCTGAAGAGTACGCCCGCATCATGCATGACGCCCATCTGCCGATCGCGGCCTTCGGCGGCACCTTCCTGATGATGGTGGGCCTGTCCTTCTTCTTCGACCACGAGAAGGACGTCCACTGGGTGCGCTGGCTGGAAGCCAAGATGCAGAAATACGCCACCATCCGCGGCATCGAGGTCGCCGTGGTGCTGTCGCTGATCCTGATCTTCTCGCGCTTCCTGGACCCCGCCGAATCCCAGGTCTTCTTCAGGTCCGCGATCTGGGGCTTGCTGACATTCCTCCTGGTCGAGGTTCTGGGCGGTCTGCTGGACAGCACCCAGGAAGCGCTGGTCGCAGGCGCCAAGGGCGGTTTGGGGGCGTTCCTTTATCTTGAGGTTCTGGACGCGTCCTTCAGCTTCGACGGCGTGATCGGGGCCTTTGCGCTGACGCAGAACCTGTTCATCATTGCCATCGGTCTGGGGATCGGGGCGATGTATGTCCGGTCCATGACCATCATGCTGGTCGAGAAGGGCACGCTCGCCCAATATCGCTACCTCGAACATGGCGCGTTCTATGCGATCATCGCGCTGTCGGTGATCATGTTCCTGCAGTCCTTCGTCCACATCCCCGAAGTGATCACGGGCCTTGGCGGAGCGACGCTGATCGGTGTCTCGCTGTGGTCCTCGATCCGCTGGAACCGCAAAAGCCAGCAGGCGCACGGGTAAAATCCAGCCGGCCGCGGAGCGATCCGCGGCCGGTTTGTATCAATAACCTTGAGCGGCCTCGAGAAGACCGGGGCCGAAGGCGAGGTCACGCTGAACCGCGCCAAGCCCGACATGCGGGCGAAGCGGAGCACCGGGTTTCTCTCGGAAGCGCAGGTCGGCGCAGGCAGCCGACGCCGATCCAGCCGATGGACGAGACCTTGCATCAGAGCCCGATAATGCGGGCCGGGTGCGATCGGGATCGCGCTTCCCCTGCGCCCTGCAAATGGCAAGAGGCCGGCCGGAACTCGCCAATGGCCCTCATCAAGCCGCAAATGGATGCTCAAAAAGCTTGATCCGGGAGAGATTCTCCCGGATTAAAAAAAGACCCCCTTGGGGCAGGCCAAGCCTACAGACGCAGTTGCAGCCGCTCCGACGATGGAGGATCAACATGCAGATCGACCAGAGCAGTTTCCTGCTTCCGGGCAATGTCCATAGCCGAAGGGGGGTGATGCGGGCGACCTCCGCGGGGGCGGCAGGGCGGGTCGTCGATCCCCGGGCAGTCACCAGCCTGCGACGCGCGCTGGTCTTCATGCGTCCCACAATCCTGAACTTTGCCGGCTGGCGCCTTCTGCGCCGGTCCGAAACCGCCTGGCCCGCCGCCGCCGTGGCCGAGGTGATGGCCGTGATCATGCAGCGCTATGTCGGCTGGCCTGTGACCTACTGTGCCTATCGTCCTGCGGAAGCTGAGGATGGCGCGGAAGGGTCGCGGCAGGCGCAGGGCACGGCCATTTTCCAGACGACAGATGCGCGGATCGGCCTGCCGGCCGCGCAGGCGGGTTTTGCGGTCGTCCAGGCGCTGGTGGACGGGGTCACCGGCCCGGAACTGCGAAGGGCGATCCGAAGCCAGTTGCGAGCGTTCCTGGAGCCGACAATGCCCGCCACTCCCTCGGCCGATGCACTGCTTCTGGCGCGGGTGGCAGGCGAACGAGGCATCCCTTGGCAGGTCGTCGGACGTTCCGGATATGTGCAGATCGGCCTGGGTCGGCAGGCCTGCATCGTCAAGGGCACGGAATCGACCCTGACCAGCGCGATCGGTGTGAAGATGGCCAAGGACAAGGGCATGGCCAACCGGGTGCTGGCCGATGCCGGGCTGCCGGTCGCAGGGCAGCGCACCGCACGAACGGAAAAGGCGGCCCTCGCCGCCGCGCGGGAACTGGGCTATCCGCTTGTGGTCAAGCCCTTCAACGGCAACATGGGCCGGGACATCACGGTCGGCGTGTCGAATGAGGACGAGATGCGCAAGGCCTTTGCCCGCGCCGTGGGCCACTCGGGCAAGGCCGTGATCGAGACCCTGATACCGGGCGAGGAAACGCGGCTGCTGGTCGTGGGCGGCAAGTTCCTGGCGGCGATGAACCGCCAGCCGGCGCAGGTCACGGGCGACGGGACCCGCAGCGTTGCGGACCTGGTCAAGGAGGAAAACAGGCGCCCCGAGCGTGACGGCCTGTTGAAGGGCGCGCATGCGCTGATGAAGCCGATCCAGCTGGACGAGGACGCGCGGGCCGTCCTGGCTCAGCAGGAGCTGACCGTGGATGCGGTCCCCGCGGCGGGGCGGCAGGTGTTCCTGCGGCGCGAGTCCAATCTTTCCCGCGGGGGCGTGGCGATCGACGTGACGGACAAGATTCATCCATCGATCCGCCAGGTCGCCGAGGCCGCGGCGCGCAGGCTGCGCCTGGACGTCTGCGGCGTCGATTTCCTTTCCACCGACTTCACCCGCCCGTGGCAGGAGACCGGCGGCGCGATCTGCGAGGTCAACAGCCGGCCGGGAGTAAGTATGCAGCTCGCGGCCACCCCCGAGGAACGGCGGGATGTCATCCTGTCCAGCATCTTCGACGCTCTGGTGGGCGAGGGTGAATATCGTGGCCTGCCCGTCGTCGCGCTGGTGGGCGCGCCCGAGGCGACCGCAAGGATGCGCCAAACGCTGGAGACGCTGGCGGGGCGCGCGGGTTGCAGGCTGGGGATCATGGGCGAGGCCTCCGGGCTGGCGCCATCCAGTCGGGCGCTCGAGACAGTGGCGGACCTGTTCCAGGCCGACGACATCGACGCCGCCCTGATCGTGCTGACGCCTCGTCAACTGCTGGAGCGGGGGCTTGGGCTGCCGCGCATCGCAGCCGCCGTGACGTGGTCGGATCTGGTTTCCCAGACCTCGGCCGTGCGGCGCATCCTGGGCAGGCTTGCCGGGGACGTCCTGCTGGCCGAAGACCGCGCCGCCGCGGAACGGGCAGCCGCCGCCGCACTGGGGCTGCCCTCGGGACCCTCGGCTGGACGTCCTGCTTCCGGCAAAAAGCTTGCCGTGTGAGTTCGAGCGGCACGGGGAGGGGCGGATTGCCCTGGCCACCCGCAAGGCCCGGTGCCGTCGGATGGAGCCTTCCAGGGCGAAGGACCCATCCTTGCTGCTGACTCCTACCGCGCCGTGTCGCGACCGACACGTGCCAGCAAGATGACGGCCGGAATTCCCACCAGGACAATGGCCAGGGCCGCGATGGCGGCTTCCTCATAGGTCCCGCGAGCGGCCTCTCCGTAAAGATGGGTCGCCAGCGTTTCGAAGTTCAGGGGACGCAGCAGCAGGGTCGCCGACAACTCCTTCATGCAATCGACGAAGACCAGCAGTCCGGCCGCGGCCAGCGCCGCCTTCGACAGCGGCAGATGGACATGGCGCAGCGTGCCGGTGATACCCTGGCCCAGCGTACGAGCGGACTGGTCGTAGCTGCGCGGGATGCGCGTCAGCCCCGCCTCGACCGAGCCAGCCGAGATCGCCAGGAACCGCACCAGATAAGCAAAGCCCAAGGCCAACCCGGACCCGATCAGCACCAACCCGGGGTCGATGCCAAGCAGTCCCTTGGCCGTCTGGCCGATCCAGCGGTCAAGCCCCCCCGCCGCGATCAGGATGCCAAGCGCCAGGATCGTGCCCGGCATGGCATAGCCCAGGGATGCGACACGGTGGATGATCTGCATCCCGCGCTGCGGAAAGATCCGCGCGGCATAGGCGATGACCAGCCCGCAGACCAGCACGGCGACCGTCGCCAGGGCCGAGAGGATGAAGGTGTTGCGGGCCTCGGTCAGGAGGCGGGCTGAAAGGCCGGCAAACTGGAACCGCTTCCAGGCCTCGATCGCCAGATAGGCGGCGGGCAGGACGAAGCCCAGCAGCACGGGAAGCAGGCAGACGCACAGCGCCCCCCAGCGGGCGAAGCCTGCCAGAGGCTGGCGCGCCATGCTGCGCGCGCGCTGCGCACTGACGGAATAGCGCTGCTTGCGCCGCGCCCACCGCTCCAGCGAGATCAGCGCGACCACCAGCAGCAGCATGGCCAGCGCGATCTGCGAGGCCCCTGCCAGATCCGACCGCGTGACCCAGGTCGTATAGACCGAGATCGTCAGCGACTGCACGCCCAGGAATTCGGATGCGCCGATGTCGTTCAGCGTCTCCATCAGGGCAAGGCTTGTGCCCACCGCAATGGCCGGCCGTGCAAGCGGCAGGGCGACGCGCCACAGGATCTGACGCCGGGTGGTGCCAAGGGTATGGGCAACCTCGACCAGGTTTGCGGCCTGGGTCATGAACATCGCCCGCACCGGCAGATAGACATAAGGATAGAGCACCAGGCCCAGAAGCAGGATCGCGCCGGTCATCGACCGGATGTCGGGCAGGCGGAAATCGCGCGGATTGTCGTAACCCAGGGCCGCGCGGACCGCCGACTGGAACGGCCCGAGCGGATGCAGCATGTCCAGATAGGCATAGGCGACGATATAGGTCGGCACCGCCAGCGGCAGCAGCAGCGCCCATTCCAGCACCCGCCGCCCCGGAAAGTCATGGGCCACCACCAGCCAGGCGACCCCGGTGCCGATGCCGGCCGTCAGCACCCCGACGCCGGCCATCAGGATCGCCGTCTGGCTCAGCGCGTAGGGCAGGACATGGCTTGCCAGGTGACCCCACAAGCCTTCCGATCCATGAGCCGCCTGCCAGACCAGGGCCAGAACGGGCACAAGGACAAGCCCCGCGATCACCAGGCTGGCCATGACCCAAGACCCCCCGCGCAAGCGGAGGGCCGAAAGCCGCAGGGCGGCTGAAAAGCTGCGGCGGGACCTTACCCTGCCTTCAGTGGTCGAAGCCGACACGGTCAACCAATTCACTGGCCTCCTTGCGGTTCTTCACGATCTCGGTCAGCGGCACCGGATCGACCTTGAGTTCGCCGAAGGATGCGATGATGGGGTCGATGGGGGCACCGGACTTGACCGGGTATTCGTAATTTGCCTCGGCATAGATCTTCTGCGCCTCGTCCGAGACCAGATATTCCAGCAGTTGCACGGCCTCGTTGCGGTTCGGGGCATGTTTCGCGACCGCCGCGCCGCTGATGTTCACATGCGTGCCGCCGTCCTCGAAGGTGGGCAGGATCACCTTGATCGCCTCGCCCCAGGCCTTCTGCTCGTCGCCGCCCTTGCCGGACTGCATCAGGCCGACGTAGTAGGAGTTGGCAATGGCGATGTCGCAGATGCCGCCGCCGATGTCCTTGGCCCCGTCACGGTCGCCGCCGCCCGCCTTCCGTGCCAGATTGGCCTTGAGGCCGGTCAGCCATTCCTCGGTCGCCGCCGCGTCGTGATGGGTCATGAAGGCCGAAAACAGCGCGGTATTGTAGGGGTGCTGGCCCGACCGGATGCAGATGCGGCCCTTCCACTCCGGGTCGGCCAGATCCTCATAGGTGATGCTGTCAATGTCCAGGTCGTTGGCCGCATAGACCACGCGGGCGCGCATCGAGAGGGCGAACCACTGGTTGCCCGGATCGCGCAGGTTTTCCGGAATGGCCGAGGTCAGGACGTCCGACTCGACCGGCTGGGTCAGGCCCTTGTCAACCAGATCGGCCAGGTTGCCGGCATCCACGGCCATCAGCAGGTCTGCAGGCGAACTTTCGCCTTCCGAGGCCACTCGTTCGGCCAGGCCGTCCTTGAGAAAGACCGTGTTGACCTTGATTCCGGTGGTCTCGGTAAAGGCTTTCAGCAACGGCTCGACAAGGCCCGGTTCGCGGGACGTGTAGAGGTTCAGTTCCTGTGCATGGGCGGCACCCATCCCGGCAAGAATGGCAGCCTGTGCCAAGGCGGCACGAAGAATGCCCGGTGCAAGTCTCATAATTATCTCCCAGAGCCTTTGAGTGGCTGTCCGGGTCATACTTCAACCGGCACGGGTTAGTCTAGTGTTTTCGTCAACTATCTGCCGCCGGATGGCCGTTGACCTCGGGCGTCTCGGGAAAGACATGGATCTGGGCGCCGTTCAGTTGAAGGCTGACCTTTTCGCCGATGCCCATGGGGATACGGACATGGGAATGCATCCTCAAGGTTTGGGCCAGCGGATGGACCATGATGTCGATCTGTTCGCTTTCCCCTGTAAAGGTCTTTGCCATGACCCGGGCGGAAATCCCCTGACCGTCGGGTCCGATGGACAGGGCCTGAGGGCGGATGCAGGCCAGGGCCAGCGCCCCGTCGGGCAGATCCAGATCGGCCGGAAAGGTGCCGATGGGCGTCTCGATCCGGCCCTTGGACCAGATGCCCGTCAGGCGGTTGCAGGGGCCCATGAATTCCGCTGCATAGGCCGAACAGGGGCGGTCATAGATCTCGAACGGGTTGCCCACCTGCTCGATCCGGCCCGCGCGCATCAGCACGATCATGTCACCCATGGACAGCGCTTCTTGCGGGTCGTGGGTGACGATGATGGCGGTGGTCGCGGTCCGGCGCAGGATGTCGACCGTTTCCCGGCGCACCCGTTCCCGCAGTCCCTGGTCCAGGTTCGAGAAGGGCTCATCCATCAAGAGGATCGCCGGCTGCGGGGCCAGTGCGCGGGCCAGGGCCACGCGCTGCTGTTCGCCGCCCGACAGCGAATGGGGATAACGGTCCAGCAGATGAGCCAGGCCGATCCGCTCGACCACCTCGGCCACGCGCGCGCGCTGAGCGGCCTTGGGCAGGTGGCGCAGGCCGAATGCCAGGTTCTCGGCCACGCTCAGATGGGGAAACAGGGCATAATCCTGGAACATGAACCCGATCCGGCGGTCCTCGGGTTCGACGAAGCGGCCGGGGCCGACAAGCTCGGTTCCGGCCACGCGGATGCGGCCGCCAGGCTCGGGGCGATCCACTCCGGAGATGATCCGCAGCAGGGTCGACTTGCCGCAACCCGACTGGCCCAGCAGGCAGGTGATCTTGCCGGGCGCTATCGCAAGGGAAATGTCCGACAGGACGGCTCTGCCATCGAAATGGCGCGACACGTGCTCGAGCTCAAGCGCCGGTGCCGAGGTGACGAACATGCATGGCCTTTCCGTTTCATTCCCGCTGCACCACGCAAGGCGCCGCAGCTTCCGTCCGGTGCTTATCCGATCGGGCGGGCGTTCTCCAGCCGGGTCGCCGCCACGTTTGCTTGATTGCGCGGGCCGGGACGGGGTGCCCCTCCACCTCGAAAGGCGAGGGACCTATCGCGGCCCCGGGGCCCGTCATGAAAGGAGGCCGCGCTTGTCCACGGTCGAGGAAAGCGGCAAGGTGATGGTGCAATGCAGGCCATCCCGCCCAAGCAGGTAGGTGGTCTCGGCTCTCAACTGGTAGGGCAGGGCCTTCTCGATAAGCTCACGGCCGTATCCGCGATGGCGTGGCGGCGGGGGGGATGTGTCGCCGGGCATGGGATCGGGGTGGCCCACCCGCACTCCGCTTTCCTGCCACTCGACCCTCAGCCGCCGCTCGCCCTTCTCGTCGGGCACCACGGACCAGGCCACCTCGAGCCGCCCCTCGGCGCGGGACAGCGCCCCATGCTTCAGGGCATTCGTGGCAAGCTCGTGAAGACCGAGGGCCAGTGTCTGCACCGTCGACGAACGAAGCCGCAGGCCGCCTGGTCCCTCGAGCCGGACCTGCGGGTGCGCGCCGTCGCCGATCACGATCCCGCGCCCAAGCAGTTCGGTCCGGATAAGATCGTCGAAGCTGACGCGGTCGCCGTGGTGCAGGCGCGAAAGAAGGCCGTTGACCCGGTTCAGCGCCCCCAGTCGGTCCAGGATTCGCTCCTCGAAGTCCTCGAGCGAAGCAGAGCCCCTGAGTGTCTTCTGGGTGACCGCATTCACCACGGCCATGAGGTTTCTCGTGCGATGCTGAAGCTCGGCCACAAGCACGCCCTGACGTTCCTGCAGTTCCCGCAGATCCTGCACGTCGGTGGAGGTGCCGAGCCATTCCACGACCTGACCCGCCTCGTCCCGCACCGGCGTGGCGCGGGTCTGGAACCAGCGATACTCGCCCGTGGCGGCCTCCCGGAGCCGATAATCCGACGCGAAGGAGTCGGTGTCCTTCGAACGCTCCCATGCCGCCCGGGCGCTTTCCCGGTCGTCGGGATGGACCGGGTCCAGCCAGCCCCAGCCATGGCTGTCTTGTTCCGGCTGGCCGGTGAAGGCGGTCCATTGCGGACTGGCCCAGGTCCAATACCCGTGACCCGCGGCGCGCCAGACCAGTTGCGGAATGCCCTCTGCCAGGGAGCGGAAACGCCGCTCGCTTTCACGCAGCGCCGCCTGGGTGGCACGCCGGGCAGTCACATCCTGGCCAGCCTTCAGGAAGCCCGTCAGGGTCCCGGCTGCGTCCAGCAGAGGCCGGGCCATCCCCTCGATGAACACGCGCGTGCCGTCCCGACGCTGATGCCAGCGCACGTTCGGCGCTTGGCCGGTTTCGCGTGCATCCTGCCGCTCTTTCGCGGGCTCACCCGTTTCCCGGTCCTCGGGCGTGAAGGTGATGTCCATCGGCTGGCCTATCGCCTCCTCCGGGCTCCAGCCGAAGACGGCCTGCGCGCCCGGAGGCCAGGTTTCGATCCGCCCCTCGGGATCGGTGGTGAAGATCGCATAGTCCCGCGCCGCCTCCACGATGGTGCGAAATCGCGACTCGCTTTCCTGCAGCGCGTTCTGGCTTTCCCGCAACTGGGCCTGCGCAACCTCGTCCCTGAGGCGCAGGACTTCTGCCTGGGCAGCCTTCCAGTCGGTGATCTCCTTGGTGGTGGTGGCAACCCCGTCGCCAAGCTTCACGACAGAGTGAAGAAACCAGCCATCGTATTCCTCGTGCCTGTAGTGGCCTTCAGCGTGCTCGGGCGTGCCGGTTTCGGTCACACGCTTGAAGGTATCGAAGATGCCCTCGGCAACCACGCCCGGATTGCGTTCAAGAAGGCTTTCGCCCTCGATCCTGCCAGAGCGGCTTTCGAACGTGTGATTGTTCAGCACCCATCGGAAATCGACGATTGCGCCGGTTTCGTCGCGGACGGCCTTGAACACCTGGATCATGTCGGTTGAGCTGTCCATGGTGGCCTGGAGAAGATCGCGGCTTTCCTTGAGTTCGGCCGTGCGCTCCTTGATCTGTTGCTCAAGCTCGATGCGATGACTTTCCTCTGCCTCTCGCAGCCGCTCCTCCATCCTGCGCCGTGCGGTGACGTCGCTGCCGGCGCCGAACCATTCAAGGATTTCGCCGCTGTCGCCCAGGATCGGCACGGCCCGGGAAAGAACCCACCCCACGCTGCCGTCGGCCTGCCACACGCGGTGCTCCAACTCGAACACCGACCTGGTGCGGATCGCCTCGTCGATCCGGCCGAGTACAAGGGGTCTGTCCTCGGGCAGGAGATACTTGTCCACCCAGGCCGTGAAGGGTTCACCCGTGTCGGCGAGTATGCCGTTGCCCTGAAGCGCAAACATCCGGGTCCAGTCCGGGTTCATGCGGTAGATCATGTAGGACCCGGCCGTGAGCAGGGCGCGGAAACACGTTTCGCTTTGGCGCAGCGCCGCTTCCGTGCGCGCACGCACGAGATCGGCCCAGAGCCGCTCGGCAACCTCCTGCGCCAGGGCGACCTCATCGCTGGTCCAGGCGCGCGGGGCGTACTGGTGAACGGACAGGTTCATCACCAGCCTGCCGCCAAGCACAAGGGGCACGCTGAGCAGCGCCCTCACCTGGCCCTCCGCAATGGCGGGAAGGTCGCGGCGTCCGGGGGCGGGATCGCGCGTATCCCCGATCCGCACGACCCGGCCCGCGCGCAGGTCGTCCAGGATCGGCCCCTCGTAATCCTCAAGCCGCATGACTGCCGGAGAGGGCTCCGCACCATCGGCAAACCATCCGTGGAAGATGTCCGCCACGCCCTTTGCTTCATCGAACTCCGCGAACACGATCCGCGACGCGGCAAGGTGTTCGCCCAGCAGGCGGGCCGCGGTCTTGATCACGCCGCTTGTGCTGGACTGGGCGCGCAGGGCGTCACCCAGGGCAAGCAGAAACGCCTGCCGCGCCTCGCTCTTGCGGAGCGCGGACGCCGTGACACGCTGCTTTCGTTGTGCCAGGACTCGGTTCGTCACTTCCACAACGGTGACAAGCACACCTGCCACGGCGCCGGCCTTGTCGCGAAGCGGGCTGTAGGAAAGGGTGAACCAGGCGTTCACAAGCGCGCCATGCCGGGTAATGGGATAAAGCGCGTCCTCGTAGGTCACGCTTTCGCCTGTCCAGACCCGGTCATAGATCGGGGCGTTGAGGTGCCAGGCCTCGGGCCAGCATGCCTTCGCGGGCTGGCCAAGTCCCGCGGGGTGCTTCTCGCCCATGATCAGCCGGAAGCCATCATTGTAGATCTGGACCAGTTCCGGCCCCCAGAGCGCCACCATGGGAAAGCCCGAGCCGAGCACCAAGTCCACAACGGCGCGGAGGCCCTGTGGCCAATACCTGACCGGACCCAGAGGCGTTGCCGTCCAGTCCTGCTCGCGGATGCGGCGGGCCATCTCGCCCTCGCCGGGGGGCCAGTGCAGGGCAGCATCGCTCAGCGCCATGGCCCGACCCTCGCGATCCTCGGGCGCCATGAAAGCGAACAAGGCGCAACGCGCGATGCTCCTGCGGCAATGTGCTGGGAGCCGTTTTCCACAGCCGATGGCTTAGTTGACAAGGTGCGCCCCAAAAATCTGTCTGCCTGATACCACCCCTTGATCCATGAGGCTGCCGGCTTTCCCAAGCCAGCGTGAAACATTCCTACATCGGGGTGAAGTCGATGTCAGGGCGCAAGCGGCGGCAGTATCCATGGACCAGGTCGATCGTCGCCTGAATGTCGTCGAGGCACACCACCTCGGAGGGCGTGTGCATGTAGCGCAGGGGCACGGAAATCACCGCCGTGGCCACGCCGCCGTGCAGTTCCTGGACCACGCGTGCATCCGTGGGGCTTTTGCCGCCGGTCGCCTGTCGCTGATAGGGGATGCCATTCTCCTTGGCAGTCGAGATCAGCAGGTCGTACATGACGGGGTTTGTGTTGGCGCCCTGCGAGATGCCGGGACCCTTGCCCAGGTCCAGCTTGCCCTGATCCTCGGGACGGGCGCGCGGATAATCCATGGCGACCCCCATGTCGATGGCAAGCGCCGTCCGGGGCGCGAGGTTGAACCCCGCCGTCCGGGCCCCGCGCGAGCCGATCTCCTCCTGCACCGTGCCGAGGAGGTAGAAGCCCACATCGGGATGCAGGTCGCCGTCCTGGGACAGGCGGCGCACCAGTTCGGCGCCGATCATCAGCCCAACCTTGTTGTCGAAAGCCCGCCCGACCGCCAGTCTGTCGCCCAGCAAGCTGAACCCGGCGTCGATGGTCACGGGGCTGCCGACCTCGACCACCTTCTCGGCCTCCTCGCGCGAGGCGGCGCCGATGTCGATCCACAGATCCTTGAGCGAGGGCGTCTGGCTGAAATCGCTGGAATGGAAGGCCTGGATCGCCTTGCGCCCGATCACCCCGGGCACGCTTTCATGCCCGTGGACCAGCACCCGCTGGCCGATCTCGGTCGCGACATCGGTGCCGCCGATGGTGCTGAAGAACAGAAAGCCGTTCTCGTCGATGTGATGGACGATGAAGCCGATCTCGTCCATGTGGCCGGCATACATGAAGCGGATCGCCGCATCCGGATTGATGGCGGCGCTGACATTGCCCATGATGTCGGTCGTCACCTTGTGCGCGAAGGGCTGCACATAGTCGCGATAGAGCCTCGCCACAGGCTGCTCGAAGCCGCTGGGCGATGGGGTGGAAACAAAGGCCTTCAAAAGCTCAAGCGCCTGATCGTCCATGTATGGTAAGCTCCCTTTGGCACCTGCCGAACCCTCGGGTGCCGGCGATGTTCCAGGGCATGCCGTCGTTCAACCGCCGCCCTGCCGTTTTCACGAAGCATGCTGTCGCAGCCTGTCCGACCCGCCCCGGCTGTCAGGCCCTGGCATGCTGCGGACCACCCCGCCCCAGTTCGTCGGCAGGGATATGCCCGGCGTTGGCCGCGACCGGCACGGCACCCTCGATGGGCGTTCGCTTCCTGGTGGGGGAAAGGGCGATGTATTCGAGCGCCCCGGCCTGCAGGCAGGGGTGCCCGGGTTGCCCGCTGCACATCTGGGCGGCTGCTTGAACCGCCAAGCGGAAGCCAGAAGGCTTTCGCATGCGGCCGACGTCGTTGAAGCGGTCCGGAATCATCACGTCGTCATAGCCGGTCATGAACATGAAGGGCACGCCCCTGGCCTTCAGGGCGTCCGCGATCTTGAACCGTGCACCCTCGCCAAGGTTGATGTCGACGATCGCGCACGAGGGCACCTGGCCGGCGATCAGGGAAAGGGCCTGGTCCTCTCGAGCAACCGGACCCAGCACCTCGGCGCCCGCCTTGCGCAGGGCGTCAGACGTGCAGGTGGCAAGGTGGAAGTCATCCTCCACCACCAGAACTGTAACTCCATTCAGCATCGTCTCGATGGTCATGTTCAATGTTCCTTCCGCAATGACGGGCCAAGCACCATCGCGTTCATTCCAGAATGCTGTTGTCCCGCCAGAGCGGAGACATCCTATCGTATTGCTGCCCTGGGCCCCCCATGCGCTGTAATGGTGCACGAGTAGTCGCCAGGTCTGCTGGTTGTTCAAAAAAAGGTCACAGGAACAGTAGCAACGATATCGGGAGCGCCGGGACGGACATGGATGGCGCGCTCATCTGTCGGCTGCAGGGATCTGCTAAGGACCTCGGGAAACCGACCTGTTGGTCCTACCGCCCCGCGCAACGCTCATCCCGGCGGCAGGCATGACAGCAGCCCTGGCGCGCAAAGCAAAAGGGACACTGCGTTCCATCCTCGATCTCCTCCTTGCATATCATGCAAAACCACCAAGACAGTGGTATGTTCCGTCACTTGCTCTTTGTTCGACGATCCGACGCGCAGCCGCCCCGCCGCTCCTTGAGGAGCCTTGCGGAAGAGGTCGGGACGCGGCGCAAGTCCCGAAATGCCTGTTCCCATCAAGGATTGGCTTTCCCATCGATGACATAAGACCCCGTTGCACGTCGGTGCGAGTAGGACGACTTCGGAATTTACGGCGGAACGCTCAATATAATTGAGCGCCGGCCCGAAATGCCTCACTCTGGCCTGGTACATGGTTGAGGTGGCAGCGAATGAAAAAGCTGAAACTTGCAGGCGCGGCGTTGTGCCTGATCATGGCCCAGCCCCTTTCAGCGCAAGAAGAAAAGCAACTGCATGAACGCAATATCTTCGTTTTCACCGGCCGGATGATGGACGAAGACATTGGCCAAAGCCTGAATGTCCTGGGCGGTGATTACGAAGACAATTACATCACCGGCCTGGGTTATCAGGATTTCTTCCTTCGTGCCCGCCGCATCGACATCGGCTATGAACTGGGCGCGGCCAAGCGTTACGGCGATGATTCCACGGCCGAGATCTGGGCGGGACTGGTCGCGCGCGTCGAGGACATCCATCTGGCCGAAAATCTGTTCTTCTCGCCCTCGATCGTGATCGGCCTGAGCCATGTCGATGCGATACATGCCGGTCGCGAAGAGCGGCTGGAGGAAAAATACGAGGGCGATGCAAGTCTTGTCTTCTACTTCAGCCCCGAAATTGATTTCAAACTGTCCCCGCAGTCGCGTTACAGCTTTTTCTGGCGGCTGCACCATCGGTCCGGCGCGTGGAGGACGCTAGGCAACATGAAGGGCGCGAGCAATGCGAATGTTTTCGGCATCCGCATGCGGTTCTGACAGGGCGTCCGGCGGCCAGCAGAAGGCAATCCGCGCGATTTGCCGACATGGTTTCGCTCGCGGCGTGGCTGGATGCGGGGGCGTGACCCAGTCCTGATGGCAGGGGTTCGAAGGCTGCTTGCACAGCACGCGCTGAAGCCTGGCCCCACCGGCGGCTGTCCGACAGTCCAGTGCCGCAGGGTTGCAGACGCAGGCTGGTTCGATAACGCTTTTCCACTGACGCTGCCCCTTCCAAGAGGGGCCAGCCATAGCACCCAGACCCGTGCTACAGTGGAGATTGAAACCCGACTCCCATCGTGTCGGGCCGAGGACACAGGCGCCGGACACCGGGAGAGCATGGCATGGCGTGGACATTTCAAAATAGGCTAGCCGGGGCTCTGATCGGCCGGCGCATGCTCTTGCGGCTCTTCGCCGCCGCCGCCGCGCTGCCTGCATGGGCAGGTAGCCAGCCGCGGGCCGACGGCGCGCTGGTCGCCATCGGCGGCGGGGCTAAGGCCGGGATATATGCCGACGTCCTGCAGCTTTACGGAAGGCCTGCGCCAAGGATCCTGGTCATACCGCAGGCGGCTCCTGCCGCGGATCTCGAGGGCGCGGTCGAAGACAGCCGCAAGCTGTTCGCTGAATCGGGTGCGGATGGTGTCGAGGGGCTGGACCTCTCGCGGATCGATCAAGCCCGGGCGCAGATCGCGGGCGCCGACATCATCTGGATGTCCGGTGGCCGTCAGGGGCGGCTGGCGAACGCCCTGCGCCAGGCGGGGCTGGTCGAAGACATCCGCCTGCGCTTCGCGGCCAGAAGGGGCATCATCGCCGGCACCAGTGCGGGCGCGAGCATCATGTCCCACATCATGATCGAAACCTCGCGCCGCGATGCCGCCGGAACGCGACATCCGATCCTGGCGCGCGGACTGGGTCTGTGGCCCGAAGCCATCATCGACCAGCATTTCAGCCAGCGCGGACGTTTGCAGCGCCTGACCCGCGCGATCGAGAGGCACCCGGACCTGATCGGCATCGGCATCGACGAGGATACCGGGTTCGTCCGCTTCGGCGACGGCTCGACGCGCGTGATCGGCACTGGCACCGTCACCATCGTGCGCGCGGTGAGCCACAGTCCGATAACAACCGAGGCAACCCGCCTGCATCGCGACCGGATCCTCGAGCCGCTATGAACGCCGAGGGGTGCCGAAGTCCTGCGTGCTGCGACAGCTTCCTTTCGCAGGAACAGGTGCTGAAGAATGCCAGCATGGCTTCGCTGCATGGAAGCAGGGGGGAAAGATGCCCACCATCGGTGCCGCGCAAGAGGGCGGCCCAGGGCTGGCGGAGGTTTGGCCTTTGTCCTGAGGCTATTTCTACCGCATCCAGCGGCCCGACATCTCTGCCACGCCCGGCAAGGGGCAGCGCTCTGCTCGGCGACCCTGCGCCACCCAAGGGCGGCGCAGGGTCTGCCTCATCCAGGATTGCCGCGGATCAATAGGCGACGCGCTTGTAGTACCTGCGCGTCACGAGCGGGTGGTCGCGCATCACTTCAAGGTGGGCGCTCAGCCGCTCCATCAAGGTTGCCATGAACGCCGGGGAAAGAAGCGCGCGCAGTTCGGGCGACAGGTCGCGCGGGCAGTAATCGGCGGTGTTGATGACCGTCAGCTTGTTGGTATAGCGCCTGGCGAAGTCCTCGACCCGGACGGCCAGCGGATCATAGGCGTCCTCGCCCCGGAACAGGATCAGGCTGACGCCCGTGTCGATCAGTTCCAGCGGGCCGTGGAAGAAGTCGGAGGCGTGGACGGGCCGCGTGCGGATCCACTGCATCTCCTCGAGGATGCAGGTCGCGTAATACAGCGCCTCGGGCCACATGTTCCCGGCGCCGGTGAACATGTGATAGTCCGAGCCGGCGATGATACGCGCGAATTCCTCGGCGCGCGGCTCGAAGGCCGCCTTTGCCTTGACAAGCGCGGCGGGAACGGTCGCCAGTTCGGCGACCAGGGCGTCATAGTTCGGCAGCTCGCCCCGGGCCTTCATCACGGAAAGGGCCACCAGAAGCGACTGGATGTAGAAGGACTCGGACGAGGTGTCGTCCTCGGCGAAATTGACCAGCGCCGGGTTGCCCCCCAGCCCGAGCGGCGTATCGGCATGACCGATCAGCGTGATGATCTTGGCGCCGATCTCCTTGACCTTGTTCAGCATCGCGACGCTTTCGCGGGTCGTTCCCGACAACGACGGCATGACCACGATGGACTTGTCCGTCAGGTTGGCTGAACCGGTCACGACCAGTTCGGCGGGATAGTCCTTGAACACCGGGAAGCTGCTCTGGCGTTGCAGCAACTGGACCGCCGGCTCCATCAGGTAGGCGACGCCGCCCGTTCCCAGGAAGTAGAGATTGCGGGCGCCGTCCGCGATGGCGCCGCCGATCTCCTGGTCGATGCGGGCGGCCAGACCGACCGCGCCCTGCTGGATGCGAAGAAAGCGGGCTTCGTCAAAGTTGAACATGTTGGTTCCTTCAGTTCACATGGAGAAAGGTGGAAAAGGGAAGGGCGATGGCCCGGTTATTCGGCCGGCACGGCGATCTTGTGCCCGGCCTCGTGCGGGCGGATCGCGTTTCCGTGCTGGTCGAAAAGGTGGAAGTTCGCGGCGTCGGCGGTCAGGGCGATCTCGGTCCCCTGGTGCAGGTCCAGGTGGCCGGGCAGCTTCGCGATCAAGGGCGCGGCAAGGCCGGGCCGTTCCAGATAGGTCAGCTGGACCTCGCCCAGTTGCTCGACAAGCGAGATGGTGGCGCGGAAAAGCGGTGCCGTCTCGCTCAGGCGCAGGTCCTCGGGGCGGACACCGAAATGCACGCGCTGTCCCTGCATGGCAGCGTCCGTGGCAATCGGGACCATCACCTCGAAACCCGCGTCCAGGTCGATGCGCGAGCTTTGGCCCGTCCGGGCCAAGGTGCCCGCAAGCACGTTCATCGAGGGTGAGCCGATGAACTGCCCGACGAACAGATTGGCCGGTCGCCGATACAGTTCCACCGGGGATCCGATCTGTTCGATCCGACCGTCGCGCAGCACCACGATCCGGTCGGCCAGCGTCATCGCCTCGACCTGATCGTGGGTGACATAGATCATCGTCGCCTCGGGCATGGCCTGCTTCAGCTTCGCGATCTCGATCCGGGTCGCCACGCGCAACGCGGCGTCCAGGTTGGACAGCGGCTCGTCGAACAGGAACACCTTGGGGTCGCGCACGATGGCCCGCCCGATCGCCACGCGCTGGCGCTGCCCGCCCGACAAGGCCCGGGGGTAACGGTCCAGATAAGGGGTCAGCTGCAGGATGTCGGCCGCCTGGCGGATCCGGGCGGCAATCCGGTCCTTCCTGAGGCCCGCGATCTTCAGGCCGAAGGCCATGTTGTCGAACACGGTCATGTGGGGATAAAGCGCATAGGACTGGAACACCATCGCGATCCCCCGCTGCGATGGGGCGATGTCGTTCATCAGCACGCCATCCAGGTGGAACTCGCCAAAGCTTATGTCCTCGAGCCCGGCGATGGCGCGCAGCAAGGTCGACTTGCCGCAGCCCGAGGGGCCGACAAACACCACGAATTCGCCCGAGCGAATATCGAGATCTATCCCGTGCAACACCTCCATCGCGCCGTAGTTCTTGCGAATGTTTCGCAGCTTCAGTTCGGCCATGCCATCATCCTTCCTTTAGTGCCGGTGGCGCTTGCTGCCCGCATCGGGTCAGCGGCCCGGCGTCATTTCCGACAGCCAGCGGACCAGCGGCCCCGCCCTGCGGTTCTGGATTTCAAGGTCGTTGCGGATGCGGATCGCGTGGCGCACCGTGCGCCCGCCCAGGTAACGGATCGGTTCGGGCGGCAGGGCGGTGCGACGCTTCAGCCCGACAAGGCCGCTGCGGCTCCAGCGGTCGTCCCTGCCAAGGACAAGGCTGGCCAGGATGCGCCCGCCCACCGGAGTCTGGGCGATCCCGGTTCCGTTGTAGCCCACGCCGAAGAAGATGTTCGGGCAGCCGCTCAGGGTTCCGAACACAGGCAGATGCTCGGCCATGCAGTCGATCGGTCCGGTCCAGTCGTATTCGATGCGGGCGCCGGCCAGTTCCGGATAGACGCGGCGCAGTTCCCGGACATTGTCGGCCGCGCCACCGGGGCGGCGGTTGAACGTGGCCCCGAAACGGCCGCCATAGGCGATCAGCCCGCTGCCCCTGCCGAAGATGACGCGCCCGCCGGGCGTGCGCTGGTAGTAAAGGACATTGGATTGCGCGTCGCAGATCGCCTCGCCACCCGTCCAGCCGATCCGGTCCAGCGTGGCTCCGACCGGTTCGGTCGCGATGATCTGGCTTTCCACGACATACATGTAGCGCCGGAGTTCGGGGATCGCCGACGCCCACGCATTCGTGGCCAGCACCACCTTGCCGGCCCGCAGCACGCCCGTTGCGCAATGCAGCTTGCAGGGCTGGCCCGACTCGATCCTGAGGACGGGCGATCCTTCGTGGATGACCACCCCGCGCGCCAGCGCCAGGGTGCGCAGGCCGGTCGCCAGCTTGGCCGGATGCACGGTGCCGGCACGCGGTTCGACGACGCCCGTGTAAGAGGCCTTCGACCCGGTCCGCTTGCGGATCTCGTCGGCGGTCAGGGGCAGGAAGCTGTCTTCACCCGCCTTCCCGCACAGCGCCAGTGCGCCGTTCCACGCGCCTTCCTGCGCCGTCGAACTGGCGGTCCACATCCAGCCGTCCAGCCGCAGGTCCATGTCGATGGCGCCCGACGCCTGCAGACCGGCAAGCTCCTCGACCGCATCGGCGGTCGCGCGGCACAACTCCATGGCTTCGCTTTCGCCGACCAGATGCGTCAGCAGGTCCATCTCGGCGAACCAGGTATGGACCTGCCCGCCATTGCGCCCTGATGCGCCCGCGCCGCATTGATCGGCTTCAAGGATCGTGACCTTCAGGTCGGGGTTCTGCTCTTTCAGGCGCAGCGCGGTCCACAGGCCGGTAAAGCCCCCGCCGACAATGGCGACGTCGCAGCCGTGATCGCCCGAGAACGGCGGCGTTGCCGGTCTGGCCCTGATGTCCTGAAGCCAGAAGGAGCGGTCGGTATCGGGGGCAGCGGTCGGCTGCCAAAGGCTGAAGACAGTCATTACTGGACCTCCGCCGACGCGATGACGTCGGCATATTCGTGAAGAAGCCACTGGGGAATGCGGCTCAGCGGTTGGGGAAAGCCTGCTTCGTGCAGGCAGGTCGCGGCGGCGGCGGCGGTGGCAGCCACAAGCGCCTCCTCGTCGGACCGGCCTGCCAGCCAGGCCGCCAGGAACGAGGCGATGAAGCTGTCGCCCGCGCCGCAGGTATCGACCGGTTCGACCGCGCGCGCAGCGACATGCCGCTGGGTCACCCCGTCATCCAGGTAGGCCCCCCGGCTGCCGCAGGTCATGATGGTGCGCTGCGCGCCACGTCCGCGAAAAGCCTGAAGCAGCGGCTCGACCGGCACGTCGGCCTGTTCGGGACCCGAGGCAAAGACCAGTGGAACCCCATCCAGCGGCAGCGCGTCATGGCGGGTAGAGACATCCACACTGAACGGTCGCCCGGAACGCGCCAGGTCCTCGACCAGCGCGACGGGCGTGTTGGTGCCCAGATGCACCCAGTCCGCCGCCAGCATCCGGGCCTTGCGCGACGGCTCGGGCAGGTAGCCCAGACCGACGCCCAGGTCCTCCAGCAGGAACCTGCGGTCGCCCCCTTGTTCCAGCAGCAATGTCACGGCGGTGCTGCCGTCGCGCCGTTCGACATCGGCGGGATCAAGTCCTGCCTGTGCAAGCGCGGCAAGGATGACCTCGCCTTCGGCATCCTTCCCGACGACGCCGAAATACCGCGCCGCCAGCCCCAGCCGGCGCCACTGGACCGCGACGTTGAGGGCGTTGCCGCCGACCGCCATGTGATCCTTTGACAGGTAGACGTCGAGGCAGTTGTCGCCGACGGCAATCAGTTCAAGCGTCATGCCAGCGCCTCCGCGGGTTCAAGAAGGGGCGCGATCGCCTGCATGTTCCTTGTCCAGGCGGCGACCGGGTCCAGCGCATAGCTGCCATCGCCGAACGGCTCGAAGGTCAGGGTGCCGCGATAGCCAGCCTGCGCCAGTTCAACCAGCCAGGACGCGACCGGCAGGTTGCCGTCACCCAGGACCAGGTGACCGGCCGGCGTGCCGTCCACCACATGCACATGCGCCAGCCTTTCGCCGAACAGCGAAACGTAATCGGCCACCGTATCGCCCGCACAGGCCATGGCGACGGTATCCAGCACCACGTCCATCCTGTCCGACCCGACCATGTCCAGAAGGCGGCGCAGATCGCGCGCAGTGTGGGCGATGTTGCTTTCGCGGCGCTGCAGCGGCTCCAGCAGGCATCGCAGGCCATGCCCTGAAGCATGATCCGCGATATGCCGCAGCGCCCCGGCCGAGCGTTCCCATGCCCGCTCCGCCGGCTCGTTCTCGAAGCCGCGGCCGGGGGTCAGGAACAGGTACTGCCCGCCGAGCCGCGCGCAGATGTCGGCCGCCCGGCAAAAACGGTCGATGCTGGCCTGCCGATAGGCATCGTCGCCCGAAGCGATGTTGATGGGATAAACCACCTGTTCCGGCGTCAGGCAGTGCAGGCGCAAGCCGTTGTCGTCCAGGATGCGCGCGACCTCGTCGATGCGGGCATCGTCGGCATGGAACAGGTCCAGGTGCGGGGCGATGCCCCAAAGCTCGATCCGGGTTATCCCGAAGCCGCGCATGGCCCTGGCTGCCTCGGACAGCGGATAGTGCTGGAAGCTGAAGTTGGCGCCGATCAGCTGACTGGCCGACAAGCGACGAGAAGGCGCGTTCATTTGCCGATCCCCTCGGTCAGGCCGCGGATGAAATACCGCTGTGTCAGGAAGAAGATGATGACGATGGGCAGCGCCGAGATCGTCATGGCCGCGAAGACCTGCGCAAAGTCGGTTCCTTGCTTCGACATCATCGAAGTGAGGCCTACAGGCAGGGTCTGCACCGACGGATTGTTGGTGAAGATCATCGCGAAGAGGTATTCGTTCCACGCGAACAGGATGTGCAGGACGATGCAGGACATGATGATCGGCCGGCAAAGCGGCAGGATGATCCGGCGGAAGATCTGTCCCGGACTTGCGCCGTCCATCATGGCCGCCTCGTCCAGGTCGCGCGGCAGATCCAGCATGTAGGCGCGGATCAGGAAGGTGGTGAAGGGCACGCGGAAGGCCGTGTAGAGGATGATCAGCGCCCAGTGCGTGTCGTAGAGGCCAAGCGACTGAAGCATCCGAACCAGCGGCACCAGGGCGACGGTCGGGCTCAGCATCATGCCGCCAAGGACAATGGCTGTCACCAGCGGCTTGGCAGGCATGGGCGTGCGTGTCAGTCCGAAGGCGGCCCAAGCGCTGATGAACACGGTCGTCACCGTCGAGACGGCGGTGATCAGCAGGCTTGAGACCATGTAGCCCTGAACCCCCCGCCAGGCGGAAAGATAGTTCGCAAAAGACCATTGCAGCGGCAGAGCGAAGGGCTGTTCGAAGATCTGGCTGTTCGACTTGAACCCGCCAAGGGCCATCCACAACAGCGGGTAGACGACGATGACCCCGACCGACAGCAAGAGCGCCCACAGGAAGGCCTGGCTCATGCCGCCCCAGAAACTGCGCGACGAAACGGTCATCATGCCTGCACCCTCCGGCGGCGGGTGAACCAGAGCTGCGCCGATGCGGCCAGCATTGTCACCGCGAACACCACCGAGGCGATCGCCGCCGCATAGCCCATGTCGTTCTGGATGAAGCCTTGCTGATAAAGCCATGTTCCCAGCACCTGGCTTGAGTTGTTCGGGCCGCCGCCGGTCATCACCATCACCTCGTTGAAGACCTGGAAGGCCCCGGTGATGGTCACGATGATCATCATCCCGGTCATCTCGCGCGTGAGGGGAAAGGTGATGTTCCACAGCTGGCGCAGCGGACCCGCGCCGTCCATGCGCGCGGCGTCGTAGAGTTCGCGCGGGATCTTCTGGATCGCGATGGTGAACAGCAGCGTCGAATAGCCGAAGCCCTGCCATTGGCTCATCGCGATGATGGCATAGATCGCGGTGCTTTCGTCACCCAGCCAGATCCGCGACCATTGCTCGAGCCCGAGGCCTGTCAGGAGGCCGTCCAGGATGCCGATGTTCGGCTGGTATATGAAGTAGAACAGCAGCCCCGTGACGGTGGTCGAGATGGCGGAGGGCACGAAGTAGACCGCGCGCCAGAAATTGCGCCAGCGGCTCGAGCGCAGCCCCTCGACGATCGAGGCTAGGCAGAATGCCCCGAAGACCTGGAACAGGATCGACAGCAAGGCATAGGCCGTGTTGTTCCAGAGCGCCGTCAGCACGACGGGATCGTCGGCCAGCCTGCGATAGTTCTCCAGCCCGACATGCATCACCTCGCCGGTGAAGATGTCCTGGTTGGTGGTGCTGACAAGGAAGTTGTCGATGATCGGGTAGTAAACGAACCAGCCGACAATGATCAGCGCCAATGCGATCCAGCGAAGGGCAAGGATCCTGCTTGCCAGCCGGCCCGGCTCTGGCCACCTCCGCCTGCGCGGCGCGGCGCGGCGGGGGGCGGCAGCGCCCGCAACGCTGCCGTTCTGGATGATCTGAGAGATGGCGGCCATGGTCCTGTCAGCTCGCTGCGGCCGCGGCGTCCCGCACTTGGCTGACGACCTCCTCGGCCGACAGGTTGCCGCCGATGAACGCCTGCAGCCCCGACAGCCAGGCCGATGCGACCCGCGGATGGTTCACCGTGTCCAGCCACTGCATGAGGTAGGAGGCCTCGGCGATGCTTTGCAGCCCTTCCACCACGGCCGGGCTCATTTGCGCGGGATCACTGCCGCCGACGACTGCGCTCGGCTGGCCATAGGGCGGCGCCGACAGCACCTTGGCATTTTCCTGCGAGGTGACGAACTTCATGAAGTCCAGCGCCAGCGGAACATTGGGTGACGCCGTGCTGATCATGTAGCCCTCGGGTGCGCCTTCCAGCGCCTTGGGATCGCCCGCGGCATTCTTCGGGGCCGGCAGGGGAAAGAAGCCGAACTCCTGTGGTTGCAGCTTCGTCTTGGCCGAGGCCGCGTTGTCGAACTCGATGATCTCCTGATAATACATGGCCGAGCGACCATCACTGAGATCCTGGATGGCGTTCTGGTATGAGACGCCGTTGACACCGGCCCCGATGGTGCACCGGTTCAGGATCTGGGCGAACTGCTCCAGCGCCGCGACATAGCCGGGATGGCTGTATTCGGCCGTCGCGGGGTCGAAGTCCCTTTCAAGCACCTCGCGCGGGACGTTGTAAGCCAGAAGCTGCCCCAGGTAGTGGATGCCCGGCCAGGCCTCCTTGTTGCCGAACGAGATGGGGGTGATGCCCGCCTGCTTGATGGTGTCGCAGGCGGCCAGCATCGCATCCAGATCCTGGGGTTCCGAGATGCCGAGATCGGCGAAGATGGTCTTGTTGTAGCCCATGAACTTGGCGTCGAGATAAAGCGGAATGCCGTAGTTCTTGCCACCATAGACGAAGGCATCGACAGCGGCGGGGGCAAAGGTCTTGCCCCACTCGCTGTCGGGGCCGACCACCGGCGTCAGATCGACCGCGCGCTTCCCACGAACGAAGTTTCCACCCCAGGTGCCGGTCCAGGAAAAATAGACGTCGGGGATCGAGTTCGAGGCCACCAGCGTCTTCGTCTTGCCCTTGACGCTATCGTCATCCTCCTGGATCAGATCGATCGTGACGCCGGGATGCATCTCTTGATATTGCTGGGCCAGCGTCTGGAAATAGGGTGCAAGGCGCTGCATCCCGAACTTTGTCATGATGACGAGTTGTCCCTTGTGCTCCACCGGCGCTGAGGGATCGGCAATTTCCGTCTGAGCGGCTGCCATCCCCAAACCCATGGCCGAGGCTGCAGCAATGATTGCCGTCATGGACCGAAATGACCGTTTCATCCTACTTCTCCACTGTTGAACTGTTTTCCCGGTTTTCCCGGTGTTTGGGGCGGCGTCAGCCGTTCGGGGCGGGTGCCCGGGACTTCCCGGGGCTTGAGTAACCAGCATTCTGATACCGATCTCACAACAAGCTACCAAGTTGGTAGGAGATCGATCTCACACCAATACTCCATGCTTCGCTCAATCTGGCAAGAAAAAATTTTAGGCTATGGCAGGAAAATGCGCGACACCGATCCGCGACTGATCAGTCGGGTCGGAAATCGCACATGCCGAGGTGGCTCGGACAGGCCACGGATGCGATCCAGCAGCATCCTGACTGCCAAAGGCCCGATCTTGCCGACGGGCTGTGCGATAACCGTGATTTGCGGGTCGGTGAATGTGGCCAGGTCGAAGTCGTCAAAGCCGATCAACGAGACATCGCGTGGTACGGCAAGCCCCATGGATCGCAGTGCCAGCAGGGCGCCAGTGGTCATCACGCTGTCGACCGTGAACACCGCGGTCGGACGCTCGGGCTGGCTGAACAACCGGATGGTTGCGTCGATCGCGTGCTGGACAGTCGAGCTGGATACCGCGATCAGACGCTGATCGACGGGCAGTCCGTTTGCCTGGAGTGCATTGATATAGCCGGCCAGTCGGTCGCGGGCCGTCACGATCCGCGTATCGTCCTGGATCAGGGCAATACGGCGATGACCATGTGCAATCAGATGCTCGACTGCCTCGCGAGCACCGCCCTCGTTGTCGACTGCGACGCTGTCGCAGGGCAGGTCCTCCAGAACACGGTCGATCAGCACGATGGGTGTGCCCTCGCGCACCAGGCGCGCCAGATGCTGATTGTCCTTGCCGGAAGCGGGCGCAACGATCATTCCGCGCACATTCAGGGCGCGGAGATTGTCCAGAAGCGCGCGCTCCTGTTCAAGATCCTCCTCGCTACTGGCAATCAGCAAGCTGTGCTGGCTCCCTCGTGCGGCGACATCAATGTCATGCGCCACCTTGGCGAAGAACGGGTTCTGAATATCCCCCGGCACGAAGCCGATGATGGGCAAGTCCCCTTGGCGCAGCGCCTGCGCCACCCGATTGCCCCGGTAACCAAGCCGGGCCGCGGCCTCTAGCACGCGCTCGGCAGCGGCGCTGCCGACATATCCATACCCGTTCAAGGCACGAGCCGCCGTGGCGCGAGAAACGTTCGCGGCGGCGGCAACATCCTTGACCGTAGTCGACTTTTTTCGAGCCAAGAGTGCCTCTTCGGGTTTTCGACAGCTGCGCGGCAGCCCTGCCATTGCGAGTATCAGACGGCACCAAGATGTTTCAAGCGCGCCTGTTCCTGGCCAGCACCATGCCTGTGGGCCAGTCGATCACGGGGCACGGCGGAAATTGCTGCTTCGGCACGTGGCGTTCTGGAATGACTTGGAGGCTGCATAGCCAACTCTTTATGGCAGCATGACCAACGCTCATCTGCCCATCATTTGAGCATCAGCCCTTGAGGTGCCCGCTCGACAGGCTATGACTGCCCAAAACAGAAGCGGAGAACAGCAATGGGACAGATCGACGACAAGCTTGAGGGCATTTTCAGCGAAGTGATCCGGCGCAACGCCGGCGAGGCCGAGTTTCATCAGGCTGTCCGAGAGGTGCTGGAAAGCCTGGGCCGGGTGGTCGCCAAGCATCCCGAATACCTCGACAAGGCGCTGATCGAGCGGATCTGCGAACCCGAACGCCAGATCATCTTTCGCGTGCCGTGGACGGATGACAGCAATCAGGTCAGGATCAATCGTGGCTTCCGCGTCCAGTTCAATTCGGCCATGGGTCCCTACAAGGGCGGCTTGCGTTTCCATCCTTCGGTGAATGTCGGGATCATCAAATTCCTGGGGTTCGAGCAGACCTTCAAGAACGCCCTGACCGGACTGCCCATCGGCGGCGGCAAGGGCGGGTCGGACTTTGATCCGAAAGGCCGTTCGGACGCCGAAGTCATGCGCTTCTGCCAAAGCTTCATCACCGAACTGTATCGGCACCTGGGTGAATATACCGACGTTCCCGCCGGGGACATCGGCGTGGGCGCGCGCGAGATCGGTTACATGTTCGGGCAATACAAGCGCCTGACGAACCGCTACGAGGCCGGCGTCCTGACTGGCAAGGGCCTGTTCTATGGCGGCTCTCTGGCCCGCAAGGAAGCCACCGGCTATGGCAACACCTATTTCACCCGTGCCATGCTGCAGACCGGCGGCGAGGATTTCGACGGCAAGACGGTGGTCGTGTCGGGTTCGGGCAATGTCGCGATCTATACCATCGAGAAGGTCCAGTCCTATGGCGGCAAGGTCGTCGCCTGCTCCGACAGCAGCGGCTATGTCGTGGATGAAAATGGCCTGGACCTGAACCTGATCAAGGAGATCAAGGAAGTCCGGCGGGGCCGCATTTCGGAATACCTGCGCCTGAAGGGCGACAGCAGCGGCGTCTATTTCGTCAAGGCGGGCGACGGCTCGATCTGGGACGTGCCGTGCCAGGTGGCTTTGCCCTCGGCCACGCAGAATGAACTGACCGGCAAGGATGCCAGGCGGCTTATCGAAAATGGCGTGATCGCCGTGGGCGAGGGCGCGAACATGCCCTGCACCCCCGAAGCGATCCGGTCCTTCCAGCAGGCCGGCATCAGGTTCGCCCCCGGCAAGGCCGCCAATGCCGGCGGCGTCGCGACCTCGGCGCTCGAAATGCAGCAGAACGCTTCGCGCGATCGCTGGAGCTTTGAAAAGACCGAAAGCCGGCTGGCGGAAATCATGCGCGATATCCACGACAGCTGCTTCGAGACGGCCGAGGAATACGGCGTTCCGGGCGATTACGTGACGGGCGCCAACATCGCAGGCTTCATCCGTGTTGCCGAACCGATGCTGGCCTTTGGCGTCATCTGAGAGGAACTTCCAGGCAAGAAACGACAGGGCGGCCGAAATGGCCGCTCTTTCACAAGCGGAGGACACCCGTGGACCGCCGATGCCTGCGTCCGCGTGTCTGCCATACAGGGCAGGCGACCGCTATTCAATGCATCGCCCCTCAGATCCATGCAGCCCGCAGAACCGAGGATCGGCAAGCGCTCCCTCAAAAAGCAATGCAACGCAACGTCATGCACGACCCTCGGGCTGAACTTTTATAGCGTTCCTGCATTTAGCCCGCAAATTCATAGGATTTTTCCAGCCATTTGCGTTACTATACTTATTGGAGCCGAGATGTCTTCTTGTCAGCCTTGCATGGACCAGCCTGTTCCTGCACATCGCGCCGCTGAAGTGGAGGCGCGCATTTCTCCCTCGCAGTCGTGTCTGACGTCCAACGAGTGGGACATGGTTCTTGAGGCCTTGCGTGCCTATCACCACAACACCGCCTATCGTGATCTTTACGAGAAAGTCACTGCCCATCGGCGGATCGCGAAGAAATCTTAACTTGGCGCGGGTTATCGTTCCTTGACCTCGGCTTGCCACGCCAACTTGAAGCCAAGCGTCGCGTTTTACGGATGAGGTATAGCGTGCGGGTGCGCCGATAGGCTACCGCTCGGCCGATCTGGCCTCCGCGAATGCGCATGCTCGGCAGAACAGTAGGGTAAAGGAAGAAGCCCGGCCCACAAGCCGGCGCGCGCAGATAGTCAGCCAGGCCGCGTTGCCGGATCGGGGCCTTGCCCATGCCGTCGGCATCGTTGGCGATGCGAAACCCGCGGTCTGTCTCACGTCAGGAAGCAGGCCGAAGCCTGCGCGGCTCAGCATGGCCCGCGATTTCCTCAATCCTCGGCCAGCTTGCGCTCGACCTTCTTGCGGCTGTTGCCCTCGGACTTGACGGCCTCGCGCACCTCGTCCCTGGACACATCCATCTTCTTGGCCTCGTAACGGACTTCATGATCCTGTCGGCCAGCGACCAACCGTCGATCCTGGGCGCGGCCGCGGCTTGTCTGTTCCTTGGTCATCGTTGCCTCCACAGCTTTGAAGGGTCAACGCGAAGTGCACAGCCTTGTTTCCAACCGTCCAGCGGATCAAGCGCGACGGCGCAGGGCGACCAGATAGACGAGCATGCGCCAAGGACGGCATCAGCCCCGGATCGCACGGCCCGGCGCCCGGCAGGGGCTTGTCAACAAGCCGCAAGGCCCGGGTCGGCAAGGCTTGTATGTCCTCGCCCCAAATTCCAGACTTGACGTGCCACACTGCCGGCCTTCTTGCGGCCAAGCCAAGGGGAACACATGGACTGCACCGATCTTTCCTTCGACTCGGCAATGGCGGACTGGCATGCGGTCTCATTCGCGACCCGATATGTCAGCGTTCTCGCGGATCCGGGCAGCGTCAAGGACTTGAACGGGGATCCGCTTGGCGCTGCCCTTCGAGGCTATGTGGTTCAGAAACTGCCCGGAAAACTTCCGCGGGAGGACAGGAAGTCACTGTCCGCCAGTGATCACGACAACCTGTCGGTGCTGACCGATCCTGTGACCGGCCAACCCGCGCGTGACCCCGAGGGGCGTCTGCTGGTCATGGAAACGCCCGACAAGGCCGCCCCGACCGAAGGCGTGCAGCGCATGGTGGGATGGCGATCGGGGACAGGGATCACCATCGCATACGGAGGAACGGCAGACGACATCCTGGATGCCCTGTCAGGCGCCTTTCCCGAGGTGAATGTCCTGCGGCTGGATTTCAACGCGGCCACGGCGGCGTCCCATCTGGCCGGGCCGTGGGCGGACTTTGCCCGCAACGCTGCCACGCGGGGATACCGGCTGATCATCCAGAACTCCGACGGAGAGTTGGCCGGCGGCTTCCTGGCGGACCCATCCGGCGGTGACATCCTGCCTGCCGACAGGCTTGGCCCCGAGGACGCGCTGAGCCATGCGGACGGCATGTGGAAGATCAACGGGGTGCAGAGGGACTGGCGCGACATGCTGGCCTGGTTCCAGCGCCCGGAAAACGCCTCCATCCTTGCGGCGGTGGCGGGTTGGGAACTGATCAACGAGCCCATGGCCTATGGAAAGGGCGCAAAGGCGGGGCGGCTTTACAGTCGCCACATGGCCGATCTGATCGCCTCGCTGGACTGGATGGACAAGAGGATCCTGGTGAGCGGATTGGGAGCCTCTGCCCAGTTCGCGGATCTGGATCATGACCTGATACGCAAGGCCGCCGGTGATGCGCTTGTCTGGTCGGTGCACATGTATCCTGCATGGGTTGCGCCACCCCATCCGGATTCCCGCCATAAGGCCTTTGGCAGGCAGATTTGCGCCCGGATCGGCAGCTTGCGCCAACCCGGCGATGACATCCTGATCACGGAAACCCAGCTTTATACCGAGGCAGGCTCCCTTTGGCCGGATCTTGCAAGCAAGCGAGCGGCGACAAGCTTCAACATGGCCAGAAGCCTGCCCTGGCTGAGCCAGCAGGGCATCGGCTGGACCTGGTGGCCGCCGACCTCGCGCGGCAGCGATCTGCTGCAATGGCAGGGTCGCCGCAAAGGTTACCGTGTGGAACTTGAATCCGCCGCCTTTTCGCATCTTGCCTGGACCTATGGGCGCCACTCCGCATCCCCGCCGGAAGGAGAGGCCTGGGGCTCCTCGGGCGACGATGCGCTTGTCGTGTCGCCTTCCGGGGGAAAACAGGATGACCGCATCACGAATGCGGTTGCCAATCCCCATGGGCTGGTCTTCGGCCTTGAAGGACGCGACCAGATCGGGGGGCATGACAGGGTCGACATGCTGTATGGTGGCGCGGATCCGGATACGCTTTCCGGCCATGATGGCGATGACTGGCTGTTCGGCGGCCAGGACGCAGACTACCTGGACGGCGGAGAGGGAAACGACGTTCTCGTTGACTGGGACGGCGAGAACGTGATGTCGGGTGGTCCCAGAGATGATCATCTGGAAGGCAGCGGCACCCTGGATGGAGGCAGGGGCGATGACCGCCTGATTGCCGCGCCGGACAGCACCACGACCCTGACAGGAGGGCCCGGTTCCGATCGCTTTCTTCCCGATGCCGGAAGTCGTGTGACAATCACGGATTTCGTTCCGGGCGAGGACAGGCTGGATTGGACAATGCTGGGCCCGGACTTCCGCTGCGACCTGTCCGTGCAGGTCAAGGATGCCGCCACTCTTGTTCAATGGCAGGATCTTCAGGTGCGAATGGAAGGCATCGACCATGACCCCGGGGCCGATTGCAAAACCCCTCGTTGAGGCCGCCCAGGCCGATCACAAGGCATCCAGCAGGACTTTGGCCAAGCGTTCCTTGATCGCCGAGGATATGGCGAAGGCGTCCGGCTGCGCATCGCCCTGCAGCCGGGCAGGCGCATCCTCAAGGCAGACTTCATCGAAGGGCCAGCGCTCGACACCGCTGCAATAATCCGCAAACTTGAACTCGTGCGACTTGTGGCTGGCTATGTTCAGCCAGCAGCAAGGCAGGTTGTAGCTGTCCGCGACGATCAGCCCGTGCAGACTGGAAGACAGGATCGCCTCGCAGGCGGAAATGTCGCGCAACACCTTGGCCGGTTCGTCGGTCGGATCGATCAGGATGCAGCCACGTTCCTTGGCAAGAGCCCGGATTTCCCTGGAATTGCGATGCGAGTAATGCGGAACGATGCCCCAGCGATGGCTTCGCCTGCCCGCCGGCACGACATCGGCCGCGAATATGCCCGGATCGCCCAGCGGCAATTGCCCCAGTTGCAATGTGTCCCGCGTCAACTCGCCCCGGACGGCAAGGGTTACAAGGCTGGGATGGAGCGGGGCGGGATCGGTTTCCATCAGGCCGCTGCCCCAGACCAGAAGGTCCGACTGCCGCCCCGTGCGCGCCGCATCGCGCGACACCTGCGACAGGATGCTGCCGATCGTTGCCAGGTCGCAGTCTCCGGCGCGGGCCCATTCCACGTCGCGGCCGATCAGATGCCGCACGACAAGGGGGCCAAGATCGTCGCCAAAGTTGATCCCGGCGCCGGCGTTGCGGCGGAACCAGAAAAGCTTCAAGGCCTCTCGCGCAGCATGTGGCGCGGGTTGCCGCAGGGCCACGACAGCTTGTTGCTTGCTGTTGGCCTTTTCTTGCCCTGCCTCATCGGGCGACAGCGCTGCGCGCAACAGTCTTGCAGCAGCAGCCCCATGCGGCCCCTTGTCGGCCAGGTCCTGCAAGGCCGCGTCCACATCCTGGGGATGATCGAGGTTCAGGACAAGGGCGGCGGGCTCGGCAGCCTTGAAGCGGCGCAGGGTTTCGCGGGGATCCGCCACCTTTCCCTTTGCAATCAGCCTGTTGGTCTCGTCCGGCGTTTCCTTTCCGGTGAAAAGCGTCCTTGGAGCGGGATGCGACCTGTCCGGCCTGTCCAGATGCTTCGACCTGGAGGTGGCGACATATGCAGGGAAACCGGCGATCAGGTTGTCTGGATCACGTGTCAGGACGATCAGGATCTCGTGGTCCAGCGGCCAGGTTTCCGTTGGCTGGGCGCGGGCATAATTGTCGAACCACCTGCATGCCAGCTGAAGCTCGCGCCCTTGTTTCTGCGCCGGCTCCAGGCCCGCAACCAGGCTGCTGATGGGGCGCTTGGCAAAGTCCTTCTCTTTCCAGAACAGGGTGGCGCTGCGGCGACATGCCGCCGAAAGCCGCGCAGCGATGCCGCCTGCATCCGCCAGACCCGCGGTCGTGATGCTGAGCAACACCGATACCGGCCGATCTTCCTCCAGCAGCTTCGAAACAACCGGCGGGGGTGCCATCTGCATCACAAGGCGGCGGGATTCGGCCACGTCATTGGATGTAATCGTGCCACTGGTGCTGCGCAGGAGGATGGATTTCAGCAGTTGGACGTCCTGGTTCGCAAGGATTTTCTCAAGCTTCCGGTAGCGAAGATCAATGGCCCGGCAATGCAGTTCCGCCAGTTCCGGGTCGGCCTTCAGGCGCTCATATTCTTCCTGGAACCCGGCCACAGTGTCGGCCAGGATGAGATCCGAGGTCTCATCGTGATCCGCACCGCGCCAGTAATCGATGCCATGGCGATTTGAATTCATCAATCCATCGCCCCGAAAGATCTTCAGCAGATACTCGTCCAGGCTCTTGATCATGAAATGCGCGACCTCGGCCATGTCGCGATGGATCACGTTGCGCCCGCCATTCCAGGTCAGGCTGCTGGCATTCACCGTCCGGCCACCGGCATCGATCCAGCGAGCATCCTTGCCGGTTTTCAGGGCCTTGCCGCCCTTCATGATTGCCTTTGGAAAATGAATGGCAGCCCGGCTGATGTCGTCCCTTCGGAAGAAGGTCTTCACACCGACTTTCGGCAGGCTGGAAACATCCATCGATCGCGTGAAACGGGTGATCACGGGCTGATCGCAAAACTCTATGTTTTGTGACGATCCGAACAGGCGCCATGGAATGACCATCCTGTCGGCCTGCAATTCGTCCATCTTCCGGATCAGGTAATCGACCGTATGGGGCGCCGACTTGACGACCAGGAATTCGTCGGCGTCCAGCACCATGACGAAGTCGGAACTGCGCACCTCATCGCTGGCGTTCGCGATTTTCAAGGCCCGGGCATGAGGCTTCTCCCCAAGACCGACCTTGTTTTCGCAATAGGTGACGACACCCATGTCATGCAGCCGCTGCAGCATCTCATGGGTCCCGTCCGTGCTGTCATTCGCCAGGACCACGATCCGGTCAAATCCAATCGCCTTGTGATAGGCAACCCATTCAAGAATGTAGGGCGCCTCGTCCTTCATCGAGGTGACAACCGTGGCTATCGTCATGTCTTGCCGGGATCCGCTTTCGAAAGGACGGCTATGGACCAGTGGGTATCACGCCGGCACTTGATCTCAAGAGCCAACTTGGGCCCCCCCGTTCCCGGGACGAATGACTGGCGCAGATGCCACTCCCCTGTGCCCGAAACGGATCGCACCATCAAACAATAAAAGCAAACAAAGAGCAGATCCTGCACATTAGTTTTTACGAAAATGGATTTTTCCTGTATAGGCAACCAATACCCTTCAGGTTGTATATAAATTGATTCGCGCAATCCATAGTTTTATGAAGCCTCTGCCCCGTGGTGGAATGGCTTCCCAAGGAGCAAGCCGTGTCTGCTACGACTGAAATCCGCATGATCAACCTGCAGGTCATGGCCGAGGACGCCATCCAGGCCGACAAGGCCGCGGGGACGTATGCGTCCAATTTCGCCTCGGATGCGAAATACTATCTGTGGCAGTCAGGGTTTCAGACCATCCCGACAGGCATGGAAGGCCAGCCCGAGGCATACGCCCAGTTGCTGCGGTCCAGCCTGCCCGACATCAACACCATCCGTCTGGGCTTCAACAACTGGTCGTTCAACGAGGACGGCACGCTTGACCCGATGTTCGAGCGTTTCCTGACCGAGGCCACCCGGCAGGGCTTCGAGTTCGTTTTCGTTTACGCAGACGGCGAGGCGCAGCGGCTAGGTCAGGATGGCACCCTTGACCTTGCCGCGATGCGCGATGGCCTTACCGGATCGGTCCACGACCGGATGGTCTCAAGCTGGGACAAGATGCTCGACTGGCTGGATGCCCACCCCGAGGTAGCGGCCGCCGTCTACGCGCTGGAAGCCGTCAACGAGCCGGCCTCTTACAGCCGGGCCGAAACGCTGGGCGGGGGCACCGGCGAATTCGTGCGGCTCTACGGCGATCACATGGCTGAAATCGCCCACCTGATCGAAGCTCGCAGCGACGCCCGCATCATGGTCGGCGGGTGGGCCTATTCCTCGCTGTTCGACATCCTGGCCGAGACCGCCGCCAGCAGTGGCGAAGGCAGCGTCCTGGATCAGATCAGGACCGCGGCAGGCGCCGATCTGGTGTGGTCGGCGCATCTCTATCCGGACTGGGCAGCCGGAGCGGGACAGGATTTCCAGGGCATGGCCGAATTCGTCAGCCAGCGCTACGACGCCTTGGGAGATGACGACCTGATCATCACCGAGACGAACCTCGAGGGACATACCGCCGGCATGGCCTTCTGGATGGCGCGCGCCTACGAGGTCTTTTCCGAAGCCGGGATCGGGCTTGGCTGGTTCCCGGGGGCCGAGACCGGCGCTTCGTCCTTCGTCATGATCAACAATGGCAAGGTCGTCAACTTCCTGCACCCCGACATCTATGCCCAAGGCATGAATGCCTTCCTTCTTGGCGAGTCCGATCCCGACCATGCGTCCGCGGAAAACCTGGTCGCAAGGCTTCTGCGTGGCAACGTGCATGATGAAAGCGGTGCTCGCCTTGCCACGGTGGATGGCCTTGGCTACGCGGCCGGCCACGCAGGCAATGACATGCTTGTCGGTATCGAGCGGGCCATCAACATGCTTTATGGCGGAACGGGATACGACAGCCTGAGCGGCACCGGCGGCCGCGATCACCTGTTCGGGCAGGGTGACGGCGACACGCTGTTCGGCTTTGCCGGTGACGATATCCTCATGGGTGGTGACGGGGATGACCTCCTGAACGGAGGAGCCGGCAACGACATCCTGACGGGTGGACGCGGAGGCGACCGTTTCGTGCTTGATGATGGCGGCGAGGATGTCCTGACTGATTTCCGCGGGGACCTTGGGGACCAGATCGTCCTCGGTGGCCGGGTGTGGACCGAACCGGAACTTTCGGCCTCGGGAAGCCTGGTGGACCATGACGGAGACGGTATTGCCGACGATCTGGTCATGGCATGGGCGGGGGGAAAGGTCGTCCTTCTCAACCATCGCCGTCCTGATGGGATCGTGCAGGCCACCGAGGGAGACGACAACGTCGCCGTCGGCTATGTCGATGTCGAGGGCGACAAGTTCACCTGGGAAGGCGCAAAAATCCAAGGCCTTGGCGGCAACGATACCATCAATGGCAGCATGTTGGACGATACGCTCGAAGGCGGGAACGGGGACGATGTCCTGACAGGCCGCACCGGGAACGACCTCCTCTCCGGCGGAGAGGGCATGGACAATATCGTGGGGCATGACGGGGCGGACACGCTGGACGGCGGGTCGGGGAACGATCTTCTTTATGGGGAAAGCGGAAACGACCTGATCGGCGCCGGGATCGGCAATGATCGTGTCACGGGGGGTTCAGGCAGGGACACGCTGAACGGTCATGAGGGCGATGACACGATCGACGGCGGTGGCTACGACGATCTCGTGAATGGGGGCGCGGACAACGACAATCTTGCAGGGGCCGCCGGCAACGACACGATGAACGGCGATGCCGGGTCGGACGTGCTGTCGGGTGGCTATGGCCATGACCGGCTTGTCGGAGGCGATGGCAACGATTCCATCGATGGAAACGGCGATAACGACCTGATCGACGGCGGCATCGGCGACGACACGCTGGTCGGTTCATCCGGCAATGATACCCTCGTCGGCTCGACCGGAATCGACGTTCTCAGCGGCGGGAGCGGCAACGACACCTATGTCGTCGACAGCCTGGATGACCGCGCGAGCGAGTCGTGGGATGCCGGCCTGGACGAGGTGCAGTCGTGGGTTTCCTGGACGCTGGGCGCCAATTTCGAGAACCTCCTGCTGACCAGCGGCCATATCGATGGCACCGGGAACACGCTTGCAAACTTCATGCTTGGCAATGCCGGAAGAAACATGCTGGAGGGAGCGGCCGGCAATGACACGCTCGATGGTGCCTCTGGCAACGATATCGTTAGCGGCGGGGCGGGTAACGACGTCCTGATCGCCGGGGCGGGATCGGACCGTGTGATCGGCGGGCAGGGCACCGACCTGCTGACGGGATCGCAAGGGGCTGACCTTTTCGTGTTCCAGGCAGCAGCAGAATCGGCTCCGGGAGGCCGTGACACCATCACCGATTTCAGCGTCGCGGGCGGTGACCGCATCGATCTTTTGACCATCGACGCGCAAGTCGGCCGGGCAGGGGACCAAGCCTTCAGCTTCATCGGAGCCAAGGCTTTTACCGGCACGGCAGGAGAGCTTTCCGCATACGGCGCGGCAGGTCGCACGGTCATAGCAGCCGACATCAACGGCGACAGGGTGAGTGACTTCGAGATCCTGCTGGAGGGCTCCATAGCGCTGAGCGCCGACAGTTTTCTTCTGTGAGATCCCTTCGTTGTCTGCCGCTTCCGCCTGCGGCCAACGTACCGGGCAGGTGGTCGTTCAATTGCGACGGACCTGCCTTGGCGAACAGGCTGGCCTCAGCACCAGCTGCGGTCTTCCGCTGCCCGGCATGGGCACCGGCTGACCGGACCCGGAAAGGCCCCGGAAATTTCCGCCCCACGCTTTGCTGCCCTTGCTGGGCACGCGGAACGATATCGGACCCGAAGGGGCGAGGAATCGTGTGAACCAGCAGAAAAAGAACATTCTCGCCAACGGTGGCTCGATCGGCAGCGGAGAGGTGCTTCGGACCCTCCTGGGCGGCCTGGCGCCGGATCTGCCGGCGAGCATCTTTGTTACCACCCGCATCTCTGCCCATTCAGCAGGCATCCTGGCCGAGAACCTGAATTCGAAGAGTGCGCTGCCGGTCATCGGGGCCCTCGACGGCCAGCCCGTCGAAAGCGGCCATGTCTATGTCGCGCCACCCGACCGGCACCTTCTGGTGATCGGCGACACGATCCGGCTGGGCGACGGACCGCGCGAAAACATGGTCCGCCCCGCCATCGACCCGATGTTCAGGTCCGTGGCCCTGTCCTATGGTCCGAGGGCCGTGGGGCTGGTGCTGTCGGGAATGCTGGATGACGGCGCAGCGGGCCTGCATGCGATCAAGTCCTGCGGCGGCACGGCGGTCGTGCAGCATCCGCTTGCCGCCAAGGCAGACGAAATGCCGCTTGCCGCGCTGGAGGCGACCCAGGTGGATCATGTGGTCCACCGCGACGATCTTGCCCGCACCCTGACCGAGATCGCCGGCCGCGTCGCCACGGGCGATCACCACCCCTCGCACGGGTTGCGGCTGGAAGTCGAGATCGCGGCAGGCCGTCGTCTGGGCAGTTCCGAACTGTCGAAGATCTCCGGTCCCAGTCCGATTTCCTGCCCGCACTGCCAAGGCGTCCGACGAGGCGATCCGCATGGCCATGCGGGTGATGGAGGAACGCGTCACGCTGCTTGAACGAATGGCAGGGGATGCCCGCGACAGCGGCCGCACCGCCGTGGCCGAGCTTTACGAGGCACGGCTGGTGGACTACCGCCGTTATGCCGAAACGCTTCGCGCGGCGGCGATCACCTCGCTTCGCTGGTCGGGGCCGTCCCGGTCGGGGCCGTAAGGGCGGCAGCGTCTTCCCGCAGACCGAAATCCTGTCGCGGCGTCGCACCCTGGGCCGCGCGCTCATATCCTGCCGATTTGAAGCTGGAAGGCATCGGGGGTTGGCAAGGACCTGGGGCGCGAGGCATTTGCTGCGAACCGCCGCACGAAATCGGTGCTGATCGACATCTGAAGGAGAAGACCATGACCGCCCACAAGATCGCGCTGATCCCCGGCGACGGCATCGGCGTTGATGTGACCGATGCCACGATGCAGGTGCTGGAGTCCGCGGCCGCGCGCTTCGGCTTCACGCTGGAGCCGACCCGCTTCGACTGGTCCTGCGAGACATATCTGGCGACCGGCCGGATGATGCCCGAGGACGGGATCGAACAGCTGCGCCCCTTTGACGCGATCTATCTGGGCGCGGTCGGCTGGCCCGCCACGGTGCCGGATTCGGTGTCATTGCATGGCCTGCTGCTGCCGATCCGCAAGGCCTTCGACCAATACGCCAACATCCGCCCGCACCGGCTGCTGCCCGGCGTGGAAGGCCCGCTGAAGGCGCAGGGCTTCGACATCCTCTGCATCCGCGAGAACACCGAGGGCGAATATTCCGGCGCGGGCGGGCGGGTCCACCAGGGCAAGGATAACGAGGTTGCGACGGAAACCGCGATCTTCACCCGCAAGGGCGTGGAACGCATCATCCGCTTCGGCTTTGAACAGGCGCGGGCGCGCAGGAAGCACCTGACCTCGGTCACGAAGTCGAACGCGCAGAAATACTCGATGGTCTTCTGGGACGAGGTGACGCGGGAAATCGCCGCCGAATACCCGGACGTGACCGTCAGCCACATGCATATCGACGCGATGGCCGCCAGGATGGTGATGGCCCCGCAGGATCTCGACGTGGTCGTGGCGTCCAATCTGTTCGGCGACATCCTGACCGACCTGGGCGCGGCGATCCAGGGGGGCCTGGGCTTTGCGGCCTCGGCCAATATCTGCCCCGACCGCAGCGGCCCATCGATGTTCGAACCCGTCCACGGATCGGCCCCCGACATCGCGGGCAGGAACATCGCCAATCCGATCGCCGCGATCTGGTCGGGCGCGATGATGCTGGAGCATCTGGGCGAAAAGCCCGCCGCCGACGCGGTGCTGGCCGCTATCGAATCCGCGACCGCCAAAGGCATCGGCATCCGCCCCGGGTCGCACGGCACCGATGCCATCACGGCGGCTGTCCTGGCCGCCCTGGAGGAAAACGCATGAACCACATGATCGCACAGCCCGATATCTGCACCGTGCTGAATGGCGCCGATCTGCTCCGGCGCTGATCGACGGCCGGTGGATCGTCCGACCCGATACGGAGGTGACGAACCAGCCACCCTTTCGGGCTGGACCTTCCGGCCATCAGGACAACCGTCCTAGCGGTTGTCTTCCTGCTGGGGTATCGCGCGAGGTTCCAGGTTGCTGAGACTGGCGGCGGTCTGTTGCCGCCCCAAGCGCATGCGGTGTTCCAGCCTTTCGCGGCCATAGTTGAAGGCCTTGCCCGCGAAATCGTCCTCGGGATCGGTCAGGATGACGTGGCGAAAGCGGCGGTCGGTCAGGTCGCAGCTCTGGATGATCCGGGCGGACTGGCCGGCAAAGACCAGTTCCTGCGCGCGGCAGGCCACGCCGTCCATGGTGGGCGTCAAGGGTTTCTGCAGTTCATAGAGATCCAGCGCCAGGATCAGGGCGTCGCCCGGACGATCCAGCAGCGGGCGAAGCGGCAGGTTCTCGCAGGTGCCGGAATCCAGGAAATACCGCTCTCCGATCCGGACCGGACGAAACAGGACGGGCAGGGCGGTGCTGGCCAGCAGGTGATCGATGCCAAGCGGTCCTTCGGTATTGCGGAAGGCCACGACCTCGCCCGTCTCGGCGTCCAGCGCGGTGACGGTTACCTCGATGTCGCCGCTGTTCAGGCGGTCAAAGTCGATCAGTTCCTCGAAAAGGTGCTTCATGCGGTCGCGGCGGAACAGCGCGCGGTCGGCGGGCATGCCGGGCAGGATTTCCCAGATGCCGGGCCAGGAAGGCACGAACAGCGTCGGATGGCCCATCGCAAGCAGGCCGGCCACGGCCGCGCGACGCCCCGTCAGCGATCTTCTTTGGCCGACGTGCGACAGAAACTGGCGCAATGTGTTGTCGCGCCGGTCGGGCGGACTTCCCGCGATCAGGGCGGCGACGACGGCACCGATCGAGGCACCGGCGATGCGTGTGACCCGCATCCCCGACGCCTCGATCGCCTGCCAAGCCCCGACATGAAACGCGCCAAGCGCGTTCCCGCCGGCAAGGCAAAGCCAGGTCTCCAAGGATCAGCCCAATCTTTGCTGGATCGCCCGAAGCATCGACATGTGGGAATCGATCGCCGGCACCGCCACGATCGAGGCGCCCTTTGCCATGGGATCGCTGCCGTTTTCGGCATAGGCGGAATGAAGGGAGCGCAGCTGCTCGTGCCCGGTCATCTGGCCTTGCAGGTACATGCGGTCGAATTCCGCGCCCGACATGGCGGCCAGTTGTTCCATCATCGCGGCATGTTCCGTCGTCACCTGGTCAGAGGGGGCGGCCCCGAAGGCGCGGGCGACGGCTTCCTGCTCGGAGACCTCGAGACCGGCAAAGGCCTTGACGGCGGGGTCCGTCGCCTTGTCGACCGCCATGCGGCTGGTCAGCAGGGCGAAGTTTCCGCCCAGCAGGATGTTCTGCTTTTCCGCATCGGGTGCGGCCTGGGCATAGGCAAGGCGAGCGACGGGCATCACGGCGGCCAGCGCCCCCGCCGCAAAAAGCGTTCTACGTTCCATCCTTGATCTCCTGTTGTGCGATAGGAGGCAAACCGGCGAGCAAATGTTATGTTCCTGTGCTTGCTTTTTGATAGCCCGCATCCGGGCGGCAGATCAGGGGAAACCTGCGCGCAACGGGGGTCAGGTCACGAAATGGTTTGTCTTTTCCGGGACATTCGGCCGGAACTTCTTCTGATATGACAAGTTCTTCGGCCATGCCCCCTGTGGGTCTGCTGAAGGAGATATCCAATGACGAAGCTGCTGACATCGACCGCCATGATTGCCATGCTTGCTGGCCCGGTCCTGGCGCAAACAACGGCAGAGCCAGCACCCGCCACGACCGAGGCACCCGCCGCCGGTACCACCACGGCGGCCCCCGCCGCCACCGCAACGGCGCCTGCGTCCACCGAGGGCGGATTTGGCTATATGGCGGTCCCGACCGACATGTCGGCCGATGACTTCATCGAGAAGAACCTTTACGTGTCCGAAACCGATCCCGACACGTCCGCGACCTACAACGATGCCGACGAAGGCTGGGACAGCATCGGCGAGATCGACGATCTGGTGATCAGCGAAACCGGCGAGGTCAAGGCGGTGCTGGTCGATATCGGCGGCTTCCTGGGGCTGGGGGAAAAGACCGTTTCGGTCTCGATGGACCAGCTGCGCGTGATCCGCGACGGCGATTCCGAGGACGACTATTTCATCGTCTTCATGGCCGACCGTGCCGCGCTGGAAAGCGCGCCGGAATTCGACTGGCCCGAGCGCGACTGACGTCCAAGCTGCCGGCAAGGCGCCGGGCCCGGGGTGCGGCACGCCCCCGGGCCTTTCGCGTGCCCTCAGGCCTGCCGCCCGGGCCAGCCGCAGGGCCAGCGGCCGTGATGGGGATTGTCCCAGGCCGGCATGTCCAGCCACGGATACCAGCAGAGGCCCGCGACGGGCACGCCCGACCGGTCGATCTCGGCTTGGACATGGGCCAGCCAGTCCCAGCGGTCCCGGACACGGGGAAAGCGGCGATGTGCGGCGGGAAGGTCCTGGTGCCAGCCGGTTTCCGTTATCATCACCGGCAGGCGGTAGCGGTCGGCCACGGCGCGCAGGACGCGGTGCAGGGGCTCGATGGCGTGGTGGGGATAATAGTTGATGCCCACCATCTGGACATGGCCGCTGGCGACCAGCCGGTCCGTGGCCTTGAAGACGTTGGGATGCAGGTGGTGGAACGGATCGCAGGTGGCAAATCGCGGCCGCGTGGGCAGGCAGGCGGCGGTCGCCATCATCTTCAGCGCCATGTCCGTCGCCCGCTTGGGCGTCATGCCCGACACCCGCCGCCCGACCGAGGGCTCGTTCACGGCGATGGCCCAGGCATGCGGGGGCATGGCAAGGCAGCAGGCCACCGCGTGCTGGGCAGGGCGCGGCGGGGCGTCGAAATGGACAAGGTCCCAGATCACCGGAAAGCCTTCGGGGGCGGCCTTGACGCGCGCCACGATGTCGTGGCGCCAGGACAGGCCGTCCCGTGCCCCGGCGACGCCTTGGTCCCGCGCCACGGCATAGTGATGCACCATCGCCCCATGGGGCATATGGTTCGTGGAATGCAGCAGGTCGTGCCCGTTCCAATGCAGCCGGCCGCATTCGAAGCCAGCCAGGATCGGGGCAGGGCCATGGGTCGGGGAAAAGGCCTGTTCGGGAAAATCAGCGGCATTCATCGGGATTCGGAAGGCAGCCCTTGTTCGGGGCCGCCTGAACCACAGCCCTGCCGGGAATACAATGGCGGTGAACAAAGATTGAACGCAGTCCGCGCCGCCAACCCCCGTGCATTCCCGCGCGGGCTTCCCATATGGGCGGCATGACCGACGATCCCCGCTGTCCCCTGTGCCTCCGCCCTATCCCGCCCGATGTGCCGCAAAGCCTGCATCACCTGATCCCGCGATCCAAAGGCGGCGCCAAGGGGCCCGTGGTGCTGATGCACCACATCTGCCACAAGGAAATCCATGCGGCGATCAGCGAAAAGGACCTGGCCCGCAGCTTCAACACGCCCGAGGCGCTGCGCGCCCATCCACGGCTGGCCGCCTTCGCCGAATGGGTCAGCCGCCGCCCGCCCGGCTTCCTGTCGCGCGTTCCCGGCGGCACCCGCCGCAAGCGCCGATAGGCCTCAGGCGTAATCGACCCAGATGCCGCCCGCGTCGGCGGACCGCACGCAATGCTCGACCCAACGGACGCCCTCGACCCCCGCCGCGATGCCCGGATAGCGCAGATCGGCCACGCGGGACGGGTCGCCTTCCTCGTGCGCCTCGATGGCCAGCGCGAAGCGGTAATGCAAGTTCGCCCAGGCATCGAAAAGCCCCTCGGGATGGCCCGCGCCGATGCGGTCGTCGGCCAGCGACTGCGGATGCAGATAGGGCATCCCCCGGTCCAGCAGGCGCGCGGGTTCGCCCTGGATTTCCAGCCGCAACTGGTTCGGGTGTTCGTCCCACCATTCGACCGATCCCTTGGACCCCACCACTCGCACCTTCTGGCTGTGCATCGCCCCCGCATTCACCGCCGAGGTCCAGCAGGTCCCGACCGCGCCGCTGTCATATTCCATCAGCACCGTGGCGTTGTCCTCCAGTGGCGCGCGGGATGCGACAAAGCTTTGCCGCGAACACAGCAGCCGCCTGATCTTCAGGTGGGGGCAGATGACCTCGCTGATATACAGCGGATGGGTCGCCAGATCCCCCAGGACATAGCTGGGGCCTGCAAAGGCCGGATCGACGCGCCAGCGGGCGGCGGGGTTCTCCAGTTCGACCGCCGCGCTGTGGAAGCCATGGGCGAACTGCAGGTTGACGATGCGGATCTTGCCCAGGGTGCCGTCGGCGACAAGGCGGGCGGCTTCCTCGATCATCTGGTGGCCGGAATAGCCATAGGTGACGCCGACGACCAATCCGCGCGCCTTGGCGATGGCTTGCAGGTCCAGCGCCTCGGCGGTGGTGAAGGTCAGGGGCTTTTCGCAGATGACGTGAATTCCGGCCTGCAGCGCCGCCTTGGTGATTGGGTAATGCGTGTTGTTCGGCGTGGCGATGGTCACGCAGCGGATGCCGTCAGGGCGCGCGGCTTCTGCCGTGAACATCGCCTGATGGTCGGGATAGCAGCGGTCGGCCTGCAGCCCCAGTTCCATCCCGAAGGCGCGGCCCCGGTCGGCGTCCAGGTCGAAGGCCCCCGCGATCAGGTCGAAGTACCCGTCCCGCATGGCGGCGGACCGGTGGACATAGCCGATCTGGCTGCCCTTGCCGCCCCCGACCATTCCCCAGCGGATGGCGGACTTCGTCAGACGGTTGCCGTTGATCATCGCGTGGCCTCCAGCGCGGGGCGGGCGAAGCCCACGGTTTCCAGATAGCGGCGGGACTTGCGGAGATCAGCCAGCGATCCGCCCGCGTTCAGCGGATCGCGTTCCTGTTCGACGGTGATGAAGCCCGCATAGCCGCGCCGGTTCAGCAGGGCCTTGATGGCCGGATAGTCGATGCATCCGTCGCCGATCGGGCACATCACGCCCTCGGCGCAGGCGTCGAAGAAGCGGATGCGGCGGGCCATCACGGCGGAATATCTGGCGGCGTCGATGTCCTTGAAGTGGATGTAGTCCAGCCGGTCCCAGTATGCCTCCAGCACCGCCACCGGGTCCATCCCGGCATAAAAGGTGTGGCCCGTGTCGAGGCACAGCCCGGCCTCGGCGGCGGATATGTCGCGGGTGATGCGCGCGATCTCGTCCGCGAACTCGATATGGCCGCCCGCATGGGGATGGATGACCGCGCGGACGCCATGGTCGCGGGCAATGCGGGCGATGGCACGGATATTGGCGACCATGCCCCGCCAGGCGGCGTCGTCCAGCCGGGCCGCGCGGTCTGAATGGCCTGCGGCGTAATCGCGCGCCTCGTGCCCCCAGTCCATCACCGTCAGATAGGGCGCAGGGAACCGCTGGCCCGGCGCAAGCGGGGGCTTCGGCAGGGCGGCAATCACGGCGCAAATCTGGCGCGTCTGGTGTTCCAGGCCCTTGCGATTGGCGGGATCGACGAGATTGTCGAAGATCGTGCCCGCGACCACATAGAGGTCCCGCCTGCGCAGTTCCGCCGACACCGTGCCTGCGTCCAGCGGCATGTAGCCACAAGGTCCAAGCTCCAGCCCGCCATAGCCTGCCGCCGCGGCTTCATCCAGCACCTGCCGCCAGTCGGGCAGGTTCAGGTTCGTGATGTCGTCCACGCCCCAGCAGCAGGGTGCAGTGGTGATGGTGATGGTCATGGCTCGCCTCCGGTCACCTGCAGGATTATCCGGCAGGCCACACGCCGCGAAGGAATGTCTTGAGGGGAAACCCTCAATCCGCCACTGTCGCGCGCAAGAGGGGGGATCATGGCCAAGGTGACGCTGGAGGATGTGGCGCAGGCCGCGGGCGTGTCGCTGGCGACCGTGGACCGGGTCGTGAACCGGCGCGGCGGCGTCTCGGCAGACAAGGAAAGGGCGATCCTGCAGGCCGCGAGCCGGCTTGGGCTGGACCGGAACCTGGTGATCAGCCCCAGGGCCACCAAGCGCATCGCGGTCCTGATCCAGCCGCCGTCGAACCCGTTCCACAACCAGTTGCGCCAAGGGATCGATCAGGCCCGCGCCATCCATCACAACCTGAACCTGCTGTTCCAGGTCGAGCAGATCGATCCGGCGCAGCCCGACCGCATCGCGGCCCAGATCGCCCGCGCGGGGACCTGGGCCGACGGAATGATCCTGACCGTGCCGGCCGCGCCCCGGATCATCGCGGCGCTGGAGGCGCTGCCCCCGCGCATCCCGGTCGTGACCATGGCCGACGACGTGCCCGCCCGTGGCCGCGCCGCCTTTGTCGGCCCGGACGACCGCCAGTCGGGCCGCGTGGCGGGCGACCTGATGGGACATCTGATCGGCCAAGGCGGGGGCGAGGCGCTGGTCCTGATCGGCCGCTTCGACATGCCGGGCCATGGCGCGCGCGCTGGCGGCTTCATCGACGTACTGGCCGAACGCCATCCCGGCGTCCGTGTGCCGGATGTCCTTGAGACGCACGAGGACAAGGCAAGCGCCGCCGCCATCGCTTTGCGTGCGGCGCGTGCCAACCCGGACCTGCGCGGAATCTACCTGTGCACGACCGGCTGTTCGGAACTGGTCGCGGCGCTTGCGTCCATCCGTCAGTCGCGTCCCCTTGCCATCGTCACGCATGAACTGACGCCCGAACGCCGCCTCATGCTGAAGGCTCGCAAGGTCCAGGCGATCATCGACCAGAAGCCCGCGCTGGAGGCGCTGCTGGCCGTGGAAACCATGGCCCGGCTGATCGGCCGGCTGGAAGGCGAGGCCGGGTCGATCGCGACCGAAATCCAGATTTTCATGCCCGAGAGTGTTTGAGGCTTTCCCTCAACTCCGCGCTTGCCCCGAGCCGCAGCGGGCGCGGAATGTCGGCTTGGGCGTGGCACCGGTGAGCGGCACATGGTGCTCTGGCAGCCGCAGACGTGCAGGCGGCCGCCATCAGGCGCAGGCGGTGGTTAACCTCCATCGCCCTGGGCCGCGCCGTCGATCTGCGGGAAGGCCGGCAACCTTGACGGGCAGGGCCGTGATGTGAAACCCTCAGGGTTCTGACGGTTCACATCACAGCCGGAGGGGCCCGATGCGCCGTCCGACCATTGCCGATCTGGCCCGCGAAGCCGGCGTCAGCCTGGCCACCGCCGACCGCGTGCTGAACGGCCGCCTGAAGGTGCGCGAGGAAACCGCCCGCCGCGTGCAGGAAGCCGCGCAGCGCATCGGCTATCACGGCGCCAATGCCATCCGCGCGCGGCTGATGGCCGAACTGCCGGAACTGCATTTCGCGCTGATCCTGCAAAAGGAACGCCACCCCTTCTATCAGGATTTCGCGCGCCAGTTCCAGGATCACGCGGCTTCTGTCACCTCGCACCGGTTGCGTGTCACGGTGCGGTTCACCCAATCGACCCTGCCGGGTGAACTGGAACAGCTGCTGGGCTCGATGGCGGGCAAGGTCGATGCGGTGGCAGCGACGGGGCTGGACCATCACAAGGTCACCGCAGCCGTCAGCGAACTGCGCGCCCGCGGCATCCCGACCTTTTCGCTGCTGTCCGATTTCGCGCAGGGCGTGCGGGAAAGCTATGTGGGCACCAACAATATCAAGGTCGGGCGTTCCGCCGGCTGGCTGATCTCGAAGATCGCGAAGAAGCCGGGCAAGGTCGCCGTCTTCATCGGCGGACACCGCTTTCACGGGCATGAATTGCGCGAAACCGGCTTTCGCAGCTATTTCCGTGAATATGCCCCCGAATTCGATCTGCTGAACCCGCAGGTCAACCTGGAAACGCGGCAACTGACCTATGAAGCCACGACCGAACTGCTGGAGCGGCACGGCGACATTGCCGGGATCTATTGCGCGGGCGGCGGCATGGAGGGCGCCATCGCCGCCCTGCGCGAACTGCGCAAGCCCGGCGACGTGGCGCTGGTCGTCAACGAACTGACCCCGGATTCGCGCGAAGCCTTGCAGGACCGCACCCTGTCGGTCGTGATCAGCACCCCGCTGCGCCAGGTCTGCGAGGAAACCATCGCGCTGATGATCCAGTCCTGCGACCAGGGAATGAGCGACAATCCCGGGCAACGCTTCCTGCCCTTCCAGATCTGGACGCCGGAAAGCCTTTGACGCGAATGATGCAAACCATCATCGCGGGCGTCATTTTCCATCATGAATGATGGTTTCGCGGGTCACGCCGTGATTGACCGACGGGCGACCCTTGGGTGATCGTCCCTGTGCGACGATCTGAGGAGAATCGTCGCCGCCTGCCAAAGAACCGGACTGACCGAAACCCTGCATCCGCAGGGGTGGCTCCATGCAGCCCGCTGTCTGGTGACGGTAACGAATAAGGTGCTGTGCGCACCAACAGTGGAGGAAAGACCATGAAGCGACTGCTGACGGCGACCGCACTCTGCGCGGTCATGGCAACTGCCGCCCAGGCCGAGAACATCGGGGTGTCCATGGCCCTGTTCGACGACAATTTCCTGACGGTCCTGCGCAACGGGATGCAGGAACACGCAGCCACCCTGGACGGCGTGACCCTGCAGATCGAGGATGCGCAGAACGATGTCGGCAAGCAGCTGAACCAGATCCAGAACTTCGTGGCCTCGGGCGTGGATGCGATCATCGTGAACCCGGTCGATACCGACGCCACCGTCGCCATGTCGCAGGCAGCAGCCGATGCGGGCATCCCGCTGGTCTATGTCAACCGCGAGCCCGTGAACGTCGATGACCTGCCAGAAAAGCAGGCCTTTGTCGCATCCGACGAACGGGAATCCGGCACGCTGGAAACCAAGGAAATCTGCCGCCTGCTGAAGGAAGCCGGCAAGACCGAGGCGAAGGCCCTGGTGCTGATGGGGGAACTCTCGAACCAGGCGGCGCGGATGCGCACCCAGGACATCAAGGACGTGATCGCCACGCCCGAATGCGGCTTCATCCAGATCGTCGAGGAGCAGACCGCGAACTGGTCGCGCACGCAGGCCGCCGACCTGATGACGAACTGGATCACCTCGGGCCTGGAATTCGACGCGGTGATTTCCAACAACGACGAAATGGCCATCGGCGCGATCCAGGCCATGAAATCCGCCGGCATGTCGATGGATGATGTCATCGTCGGCGGCGTGGACGCCACCCAGGATGCGCTGGCGGCCATGCAGGCGGGCGACCTGGACGTCACGGTGTTCCAGAACGCCGCGGGTCAGGGCCAGGGCGCGGTTGACGCCGCCCTGAAGCTGGCCCGGGGCGAGGAGGTCGAAACCAAGGTCTATGTGCCCTTCGAGCTGGTGACGCCCGCGAACCTGGCCGACTACCAGGCCAAGAACTGACGCCTTCGCGCCGGGGCGCGGAGGCGTCCCGGCGCGTCAATGGATCAGAGGAAAGGGAAGACCATGGTCAGCCCAAGGACGGCCGCCGCCATCGACCGCGTGAAGGCCAGCATCGAGAGCGAAGGCGTCTTGTCGATCAGCGGCATCCGCAAGGAATTTCCCGGCGTTCTGGCGCTGGACGACGTGCAGTTGCGCATCCGCCCCGGCACGGTCCATGCGCTGATGGGCGAGAACGGCGCAGGCAAGTCCACGCTGATGAAGATCATCGCCGGGGTCTATCAGCCCGATGCCGGGGAAATCCGGCTGCGGGGGCAGGTGGTCGTGCTGAAATCGCCCCTGGATGCGCTGGAGCAGGGGATCTCGATGATCCACCAGGAACTGGCGCTGATGAACTGGATGACGGTGGCCGAGAACATCTGGATCCGCCGCGAGCCCAAGAACCGCTTCGGCCTGATCGACCATGCCGAGATGGCCCGGATGACCGCCGAGCTGTTCGACCGCCTGAACATCAAGCTGGACCCCCGCGCCCAGGTGTCCGAACTGACCGTCGCGCAGAAGCAGATGGTCGAGATCGCCAAGGCCGTCAGCCACAATTCCGACGTGCTGATCATGGACGAGCCGACCAGCGCCCTGACCGAGCGCGAGGTGGAGCACCTGTTCGCCATCATCCGCGACCTGCGGGCACGCGGCATTGGCATCGTCTACATCACCCACAAGATGAACGAACTGTTCGAGATCGCCGACGAATTCACCGTCTTCCGCGACGGCAAGTATGTCGGCACCCACAGCGCCCACGACGTGACCCGCGACGACATCATCCGCATGATGGTGGGCCGCGAGATCACCAACATGTTCCCCAAGGTCGATTGCCCCATCGGCGACACGATCCTGGAGGTCCGCAACCTCACCCTGCCCGGCGTCTTCCACGACGTGTCCTTTTCCCTGCGCCGGGGCGAGATCCTGGGCCTTGCCGGTCTGGTCGGGTCCAAGCGGTCGAACGTGGCCGAGGCGCTGTTCGGCGTGACGCCTGCGGAAAGCGGCCAGATCCTGATCGACGGGCAGGAAGTCCAGATCAGGACACCCGCCCAGGCCATGGCCCACGGCATGGCCTTCCTGACGGAAGACCGCAAGGAAACCGGCTGCTTCCTGACGCTGGATTGTCTGGAAAACATCCAGTCGGCGCTGATCACCCGCAGCCATGTGAAGAACGGCTTCGTCCAGCAGCGCGAGGTCACCCGCCTGGCCGAGGAGATGGCCCAGACCCTGCGCATCAAGACCCCGAACCTGCAGGAAACGGTCGAAAACCTGTCGGGCGGCAACCAGCAGAAGCTGCTGATCGCCCGCTGGTTGCTGACCAAGCCGCGCATCCTGATCCTGGACGAGCCCACCCGCGGCATCGACGTGGGCGCGAAATCCGAAATCCACCGCCTGATCACCGAACTCGCCGCGCAGGGCGTCGCCGTCCTGATGATCTCCTCGGAACTGCCCGAGGTGCTGGGCATGTCCGACCGCATCATGGTCATGCACGAGGGCCATGTGTCGGGCTTCCTGGACCGGGCCGAGGCCGACCAGGTCAAGATCATGTCGCTTGCGGCCAAGTGAAAGGAACTCGCTCATGAGCAGCCAAGACATCACCGCCCGCACTGCCCCGCACACGCAGCGCAGGTTGCCCACCGAGGTCAACATCCTGCTGGTCCTGGTCGGCATCGCCGCCGTCTTCGAGATCCTTGGCTGGATCTTCCAAGGCCAGTCCTTCCTGTTCTCGCTGAACCGGCTGAAGATCATGATCCTGCAGGTCTCGGTCATCGGCATCATCGCCGTGGGGGTGACGCAGGTGATCATCTCGGGGGGGATCGACCTGTCATCCGGGTCGGTGGTCGGCGCGGTGGCGATGGTCGCCATGTCCTTCGCGCAGGTCTCGACCTATGCCCGTGCGGTCTATCCCGCGCTGACCGACCTGCCGATGATCGTGCCGCTGCTGATCGGCCTGGGCTTCGGCGCCATCGTGGGCCTGATCAACGGCTGGCTGATCGCCTATACCAAGATCCCGCCCTTCATTGCGACGCTTGGCACGATGGTCACGGTGCGCGGTTTCGCCAAGTGGTACACCAAGGGCCAGCCGATCTCCTTCCCGACGGAAGGATTTGCCTGGATCGGCTCGGGCATGATGCCGGTGCTGATCTTCATCCTGGTGGCCGCGATCTTCCACGTGGCGATGAAATACACCCGCTACGGCAAGTTCACCTATGCCATCGGCGCCAACGCGCAGGCGGCGCGCGTGTCCGGCATCGATGTCGAACGCCACCTGATCAAGGTCTATGTGATCGCCGCAATGCTGGCCGCCCTGGCCGGAATGGTGGTCGCCGCCCGCGGCCAGACCGCGCAGGCCGGCATGGGCCTGGCCTATGAACTGGACGCCATCGCGATGGCGGTGATCGGGGGCGTGTCGCTGAACGGCGGGCGCGGGTCGATCCTGGGCACGGCCATCGGGATGATCATCTTCGGGGTCATCATCTCGGGCTTCACGTTCCTCAGGCTGGACGCCTACTACCAGGAAATGATCAAGGGCGCGATCGTGGTGGCCGCCGTGGTGGCCGATGTCCACCGCCAGCAGAAACGCCGAAAGGCCAGCTGAGACAATGGCGCGGCCCGCATGTCGGACCGCCTCCGGCACCGGCCGGTTCCCCACTCACGACCTTACGATAAGGAAAGCATCCATGACCAAACTGATCGCCACAACTGCCCTTTGCCTGTCGCTTGCCGCCCCGGCGCTTGCCGAAACCCGGATCGGCGTCACGATGACGTCCTTCGACAACCCGTTCCTGACGATCCTGCTGAACGGCATCCGGGCCGAGGCCGAACGGACCGAAGGCGTCACCCTGTCGGTCGAGGATGCGCAACTGGACGTGGCCAAGCAATTGAACCAGGTCCAGAACTTCGTGGCGAACGGCGTCGATGCGATCATCGTGAACGCGGTGGACGGGGACAGCACCACCGCGATCACCGCCGCCGCAACGGGGGCGGGCATTCCGCTGATCTATGTGAACCACCCGCCCGCCGAACTGGAAGGGGGGATGCCCGAGGGCACCGGCTATGTCGGGTCGCAGGAAACCGATGCGGGCAGGCTGGAAGCGGCCGCCGTCTGCAAGGCGCTTGAAGGGCGCGAAAGCCCCAAGGCCGTGATCCTGATGGGACCGCTGGAAAACCACGCCGCCCATGTCCGCACGCAGATGGTCGAGGAAGCCTTCGCCAAGCCGGATTGCCAGGTCGAGATCATCGAAAAGCAGGTCGCCAACTGGAACCGCGTGCAGGCGCAGGATCTGGTGACCTCGTGGATGACGGCGGGCCTGGAATTCGACGCCATTGTCGCCAACAACGACGAAATGGCGATCGGGGCGGCGCAGGCGCTGCAAGCCACGACCGGCAAGGGCGACATCGTCATCGCGGGCATCGATGCCACCGCCGACGGGCTGGCCGCGATGGAGGCGGGGCAAATGGACGTGACCGTCTACCAGAACGCGACGGGCCAGGGCGAACAGGCCGTCAAGGCCGCCGTCGCCGCTGCCAGTGGCGGGAAGATCGAACCCGAACACTGGATCCCCTTCGAGCCGGTCACACCCGAGAACATGGCCGATTACCAGAATTAAGCGGTGCCGCCGGGCGCGGCGCGTTTCCTCCGCCGCGCCGTGCCCGGCCTTTTCAGGATAGTCCCACAGGATTGCAGCCCATGCGCATTGCCATCGACCCCTTCATGCATCGCCATCTGCCGCTTGAGGCGATCCCCGCCAAGGTCAAGGAGCTTGGCTATGACTGGATCGAACTGTCCCCGCGCGGCGATTTCCTGGAATGGTTCAAGGCGCCGCGCGTCTTTCCCGATCGCATCAAAAGCCTCAAGCAGGCGCTGAAGGATACCGACGTGGGCATCGCCAGCCTGCTGCCGATGTATCGCTGGGCCTCCAACGACGAAACCGAACGCCAGGCTGCCGTCCGCCACTGGAAGCGCGCCATCGAGATCGCCGTGGAACTGGGCGTCGAAACCATGAACAGCGAATTCGGCCGCGGCCCCCATCCCGACAAGGGGTCCTGCTATTGCTGCCATACCGGATCGATGATCGAGGCCTGCGAGGACGCCTGGTGGCGGTCGATGGAGGAACTGGTCCCGATCCTGGAGCGCGAGGGCATCCAGCTCAACATCGAGCCGCACCCCGAGGACTGGTGCGAGACGATCCAGCCCGCGCTGGACATCATCCGCACGGTGAATTCCAGGAACGTGCGCTTTCTGTATTGCGCGCCCCACACCTTCTATTTCGGCGACGACACCCGCGCCATGCTGCGCGAGGCCGCCGACGTGCTGGCCCATGTCCATGTAGGCGACACCTTCAACCACAAGGCCAGTTCCGGTCTGCGCTATATCCTGAACCCGCCGGGCACGCAGGCCCGCGTCCACCAGCACCTGAACATCGGCCAGGGAGAGGTGCCCTGGGACGACTTCTTTGGCACGCTGGCCGAGATCGGCTTCGACGGCATCATGACGGCCTGCGTCTTTGCCTGGGAAGACAAGGCGGACCATTCGGGCCGCTTCATGCGCGCCGAAATGCAGAAATACATCGACCAGTATTGGAAGAAAGGTCCCCAAGCATGACCGTCAGAATTGGTGTCATCGGCACCGGAGCCATCGGCCGCGACCACGCCCGCCGCATCCAGCAGGTGCTGTCGGGCGGCACCATCACCGCGCTGTCCGACGTGAACCGCGCATCCGCCGAAGCCGTCAAGGCCGACATCGCCCCCGATGCAAAGGTCTTCGAGACCGGCGAGCAGTTGATCGCCAGCGACCAGGTGGACGCCGTGCTGGTCACCTCCTGGGGCGCGACCCATGAACAATATGTCCTGGCCGCCATCGCCGCCGGAAAGCCCTGCTTCTGCGAAAAGCCGCTGGCAACGACCGCCGAGGGCGCGAAGCGCATCGTCGATGCCGAGGTGGCCTACGGCAAGCGCCTTGTGCAGGTCGGCTTCATGCGCCGCTATGACGAAGGCTACGTCGCCCTGAAGAAGGTCGTGGACGGCCAGATCGGCGCGCCGATCATGGTCCATGCCGCGCATCGCAACCCGACGGTGCCCGAGGCCTATACCACCCCCATGGCGATCCACGACACGCTGATCCACGAGATCGACGTGTTCCGCTGGCTGCTGGACGACGACTATGTCTCGGCCCGCGTAACCTTCCCGCGCACGGCCGCGCGCAGCCATGCGAAACTGCGCGATCCGCAGATCGTGACGCTGGTGACGGCCAAGGGGGTCGTCATCAACACCGAGATCTTCGTGAACTGCCATTACGGCTATGACATCCAGTGCGAGGTCGTGGGCGAGGATGGCGTGGCCCGCCTGCCCGAGCCGATGGCAATCCGGATGCGCCTGAACGCCAGCCTGCAGAACCCGATCCTGACCGACTGGAAGGACCGCTTCGTCGCCTCCTACGACGTGGAACTGCAGGACTTCCTGAAGGCCGCCGCGCAAGGAACGGCGTCCGGCCCGACATCCTGGGACGGCTACATGGCGGCCGTCACCTCGGACGCCTGCGTCAAGGCGCAGGAATCCGAAGGCGAAAGCGTCGCCATCACCTGTCCCGACCGTCCCGCCCTTTACGCCCAAGGCTGACCCATGCGCTTTGCCCTGAACCATATCGCCGCGCCCAGGCTACCGCTGCCGGATTTCTTCGCCGCAGCCCGTGACCTTGGCATCACCGAGGTCGAGATCCGCAACGACCTGCCCGACCTCTTGTCCGAATGGCGCCCCGAGGACGTGAAGGCCGAGGCCGGGAAGGCCGGCGTCACCATCGTCTCGATCAACGCGCTTTATCCCTTCAATGTCTGGGGAAGCGACCTGCCAGCCCGGGCCGAGGACATGGCGGATTACGGCGCCGCCTGCGGGGCCAGGGCCCTGGTGATGTGCCCGCTGAACGACGGCACGAAGGTCCCTTTCGACAGTCTGGTGGGCGCGCTGAGGGCCATGAAGACGATTCTCGACACGCGCGGGCTGATCGGGCTGGTGGAACCCCTGGGCTTCCCGGTCTCGTCCCTGCGGACCAAGGCCGAGGCGATCCGCGCCATTCAGGCGGCAGGGGGCGAGGGCACCTACAAGCTGCTGCACGACACCTTCCACCACCACCTGGCGGGCGAGACCGAGTTCTTCCCGGAATGGACCGGGCTCGTCCATATCTCGGGCGTGGTCGATCCGGCGGTGTCGGTCGCGGAGATGCTGGATGCGCACCGGGTGCTGCTGGACGAACAGGACCGGCTGGAAAACCTGCCCCAGATCAGGGCCCTGCTGGACGCGGGCTATGACGGCCCCTTCAGCTTCGAGCCCTTCGCGGCCGAGGTTCACGAAGCCGCCGATCCCAAGGGCGCGGTGAAGAACAGCATGGCCTTCGTTTCGACCAATCTCTGACTCTGCAAGACAGGACCGATCCCATGACCAAATCCCTTGACCTGATCACCATCGGCCGCGCGGGTGTGGACCTTTACGGCGCGCAGGTTGGTGGGCGGCTGGAAGACATGGGGTCGTTCCGCAAGTATATCGGCGGCAGCCCCACCAACATCGCCTGCGGGACGGCGCGGCTCGGGCTTCGGTCCGGGCTGATCACCCGGGTCGGCGACGAGCACATGGGCCGCTTCATCCGCGAGCAACTGGTGCGCGAGGGGGTGGACGTGCGCGGCGTCATGACCGACCCCGACCGGCTGACCGCGCTGGTGATCCTGGGGATCCGCGACCGGGAACAGTTCCCGCTGATCTTCTACCGCAGCGACTGCGCCGACATGGCGCTGTGCGAGGACGACATCGATGAATCGCTGGTCGCGGACGCCCGGGCGGTGCTGGCGACGGGCACGCATCTGTCGCATCCGCGCACGGAAGCCGCCGTCATCAAGGCGCTGGAACTCGCCCGCAGGCACGGGGCGAGGACGGCCTTGGACATCGACTATCGCCCGAACCTGTGGGGGCTGGCGGGGCATGGGGCCGGCGAAAGCCGCTTCGTGGAAAGCGCGGCGGTGACGGCCAGGCTGCAGGCGACGCTGCACCACTTCGACCTGATCGTGGGGACCGAGGAGGAGTTCCACATTGCCGGCGGGTCCACCAACACCGTCGCCGCGCTGCGGGCCGTGCGCGCGGTCAGCGACGCCACGCTGGTCTGCAAGCGGGGCGCCGCAGGCGCGGTGGCCTTCACCGGCAGCATCCCCGACAGCTTAAAGGGGGGCGAAACGGGACCGGGCTTTCCCATCGAGGTCTTCAACGTGCTGGGCGCGGGCGACGGCTTCTTCTCGGGGCTGATGAAGGGCTGGCTGGATGGCGAGCCCTGGCCCAAGGCGCTGGAATACGCCAATGCCTGCGGCGCGCTGGCCGTTTCCCGCCACGGCTGCACGCCGGCCTATCCCAGCCTTGCCGAACTGGAATTCTTCCTCAAGCGCGGCGTGGTGCGTCCGGACCTCAGGAACGATCCGGAACTGGAGCAGGTCCACTGGGCCACCAACCGGCAGCGGCGCACGGGCGGCGACTGGTCCACGATGCGGGTCTTTGCCTTCGACCACCGGATGCAGCTGGAACAGATGCCCGGATACACCCCCCAGAAGGGCGGCGCCTTCAAGGAGCTGTGCCTGAAGGCCGCCTTGCAGGTGCAGGGGGGCAAGCCGGGCTACGGCATTCTTTGCGACAACCGCATCGGCCGCGATGCGCTGCACGCAGCCTCGGGGACCGGCCTTTGGATCGGACGGCCCGCCGAATGGCCGGGATCGCGGCCGCTGGAGTTGGAGCCGGAACTGGGCCTCGACTGCGGCGGCCTGGAAGGATGGGCACGCGAGAACGTGGTCAAGGTTCTCTGCTTCTGCCACCCGGACGACGACGAGGCGACCCGAGCCGGGCAGGAGGAAACCGTCAAGCGCCTGTTCCAGGCCGCGCGCCGCAACGACCTGGAATTCCTGCTGGAGGTCATCCCCTCGAAGGTCGGCCCCGTGGACAACGGAACGACCGCCACGCTGATCCGGCAGTTCTACGCGGCGGGCGTTTACCCCGACTGGTGGAAGCTGGAACCCATGATCTCGTCCGTTGCCTGGCGCAAGACCATCGCCGCCATCGAGGAGAACGACCCCAACACGCGCGGCATCGTGGTGCTGGGGCTGGACGCGCCCGAGGCCGAACTGCGCGACAGCTTCGCGGTCGCGGCGGGCTTTGCGCTGGTCAAGGGCTTTGCCGTCGGGCGCACCATCTTCGGCGCGGTGGCGCGGGCCTGGCTGGACGGGGATCTGACCGACGACGAGGCGGTCGAGGAGATGGCGCGCCGCTATGGCCGCCTTTGCGGGATCTGGGACAAGGCGCGCGCAGGCGTGGCCGTGAAGTGAGGGACGGAATGAACACGATCCGGTTGACGGCGGCGCAGGCCATGGTTCGCTGGCTGTCGGTGCAGATGACGGAAGAGGGCGAACGCTTCATCGAGGGTTGCTGGGCCATCTTCGGCCACGGCAACGTGGCGGGCATCGGCGAGGCCTTGCACGGCGCAGGCGACGCCTTTCCGACCTGGCGGGGCCAGAATGAACAGACCATGGCCCATGCGGCCATCGCCTATGCCAAGGCCAGCAAGCGCAGGCGCGCCCATGCCGTGACCAGTTCCATCGGGCCGGGGGCCACCAACATGGTGACGGCGGCGGCGCTGGCGCATGTGAACCGGTTGCCGGTGCTGCTGATCCCCGGCGATGTCTTTGCCAGCCGCCGCCCCGACCCGGTCCTGCAGCAGGTCGAGGATTTCGACGACGGAACGGTATCGGCGAACGACTGCTTCCGCCCCGTGGTGCGTTACTTCGACCGCATCCAGCGGCCCGAGCAACTGCTGACGGCGCTGCCCCGCGCGCTGCGGGTGATGACCGATCCCGCCGATTGCGGCCCGGTCTGCCTGGCCTTCTGCCAGGACACGCAGGCGGAAGGCTATGACTGGCCCGAGGCCTTTTTCGAACCGAAGGTTTGGCGCATCCGCCGCCCCGAACCGGACGCGCGGGAACTGGCCGAGGTGGCGGACCTGATCCGCGCCGCCAAACGCCCCGCCATCGTCGCGGGCGGCGGGGTGATCTATTCCGGGGCGGAAGCGGCGCTGTCGGACTTTGCCGCCCGCCACGGCATCCCGGTGGCCGAGACGCAGGCGGGCAAGTCGGCGCTTGCGCAGTCGGACCCGATGAACTTCGGCGCCTCGGGCGTCGATGGATCGGCGGCCGCCAATGCCGTGCTGCGGGATGCGGATCTGGTGATCGGGGTAGGCACGCGGCTGCAGGACTTCACCACCGGATCGCGGACGATGTTCGCGGCCGATGCCAGGTTGGTGTCGATCAACGTCCACGGCTATGACGCCGCCAAGCACGGCGCGGTGCCGCTGGTGGCGGATGCCCGCGTGGCGCTGGAGAAGCTGACGGCAGCGCTTGGCGACCACAAGGCGGCGTTCGATCCCGCCCCGCGCGCCGACTGGCTGGCCGCCGTCGATGCCTATTGCGCAGCGCCTGCGCCCGGCAACGACCTGCCCACCGACGCGCAGGTGATCGGCGCGGTTCAACGCGCCGCGCCCGGCGCCATTGCCATGTGCGCGGCCGGCACCATGCCCGGCGCGCTGAAGCTGCTGTGGCAGCCTGCGCAGGGCGGATACCACATGGAATACGGTTACAGTTGCATGGGCTACGAGATCGCGGGCGCCATGGGCATCAAGCTGGCTTGCCCAGACCGCGGGGTGGTCTGCTTCGTGGGCGACGGCAGCTACATGATGGCCAACAGCGAACTGGCCACGGCGGCGATGCGGGCCGTCCCCTTTACCGTCGTGCTGACCGACAACCGCGGCTACGGCTGCATCAACCGCCTGCAGCAGGCTTGCGGAGGCGAGCAGTTCAACAACATGTACGTGGATTGCAACGTCGCGGACCAGCCCCGGATCGACTATGTGGCCCATGCCGCCTCCATGGGCGCGCATGCGGTCAAGGCAACCGGCATTGCCGACCTCGAGGCGCAGATCGCCGCCGCGCGCGGCAGGCCCATCCCTACGGTGATCGTGATCGACACCACCGCCAAGGACGGCCCCGGCTTCGGCAAGGCCGGCCATTGGTGGGACGTGGCCGTTCCCGCCGTGGGCGGGACCGAGAAGCTGCGCGACGCCTACAAGACCTATCTGGAAAACGCCGCCAAGGCGCGGCTGGTGAACTGAAAGGGACGAACCCATGATCCGCTATGGCACCAACCCGATTGCCTGGGCCAATGACGACGACCAGACCATCGGCGCCCATATTCCGACCGAGCAGATCCTGCACGAGGCGGGCCGGGTGATCGGCTTTGACGGCATCGAGAACGGCCATCGCTGGCCCGAGGACCCGCAGGCGCTGAAGGAACTGCTGGGCCAGTATGGGTTGCGCTTCATCTCGGGCTGGTATTCGACCGCGCTTCTGACCCGCTCGGTGGCCGAGGAGATCGAGAGCGTGCAGCCCCACCTGGCCAAGCTGAAGGCAAACGATTGCAAGGTGTGCATCGTCTGCGAATGCTCGAACACCGTGCATGGCAATCCCGACGTCCCGGTCAACGCCCGCCCGCGCCTGACGCCCGAGGAGATGGCGGCCTTCGGCGCCAAGGTGGAGGAGTTCGCGGCCTATCTGGCCTCGCAGGGGATCACGCTCGCCTATCACCACCACATGGGCACGGTGGTCGAATCCCCCGAGGACATCGACGCCTTCATGGCTGCGACCGGACCTGCCACGCATCTGCTGTTTGACGCGGGCCATTGCGCCTTCGGCGGCGGCGACCCGGCCGCGGTGCTGCGCAGGCACGCATCCCATGTGGCGCATTTCCACGCCAAGAACATCCGCCGTCCGGTGACGCAGCGGGTGCGCGACGAAGACCTGTCCTTCCTGCAGGGCGTTCTGGCGGGGGCCTTTACCGTGCCGGGCGATCCCGAGGGGGCGATCGACTTCGTGCCGCTGCTGCGCATTCTGGCCGAGGCGGGCTATGACGGCTGGCTGGTGATCGAGGCCGAGCAGGATCCCGAGAAGCGCAACCCGCTGGAGTATCAGTCGATGGGGCTGAAGGCGCTGAAGGCCGCCGCAGCCGAGGCGGGGCTGGATCGGGCGGCTGCCGCCTGAAGGCGGCGAAGGCCGGGGGTCAGCCCCCGGTCCCCCGGCATATTTGCAGTCCAAGGCAGGAGCGGCAGGATGAGCCATCTTCTTCGCAAACCCTTCGGCACCCATGGCAAGGTGCATCAGATCACGCCGCAATCGGCGGGCTGGCGATACGTGGGCTTCTCGCTCTATCGCCTGCGCGCGGGTGAAACGGCGGCCGAGGCGACCGGCGACAACGAGGCGATCCTGGTGATGGTCGAGGGCAAGGCGCGCATGGAGGCAGCAGGGCAGGACTGGGGCACCCTGGGCGAGCGGATGGATGTCTTCGAGAAGACCCCGCCCCACTGCCTTTACGTGCCCAACGGCCAGGAGTGGCGGGCCGAGGCCGCGACGGACTGCGTCGTCGCCGTCTGCAGCGCGCCGGGCCGGGGCGGACACGCGGCGCGGCGGATCGGCCCCGAGGGCATCACGCTGACGCAGCGGGGCAAGGATTCCAACACCCGCTGGATCAACAACATCGCCATGGAGGCCGAGGATTTCTGCGACAGCCTGCTGGTGACCGAGGTCTTCACGCCCGCCGGCAACTGGTCCTCTTATCCCAGCCATCGCCATGACGAGGACGACTTTCCCCGCATCACCTATCTGGAGGAAACCTATTACCACCGCCTGAACCCCCGCGACGGCTGGGGCATCCAGCGTGTCTATACCGACGACGGCGCGCTGGACGAGATGATGGCGGTTCGGGACGGCGACGTGGTGCTGGTGCCGCGCGGCCACCATCCCTGCGGCGCGCCCCACGGTTTCGAGATGTATTACCTCAACGTCATGGCGGGCCCGCGCAGGGCATGGCGGTTCATAGCCGCCCCCGAGGTCGAAAGCGTCATTGCAAGGGACAGTGCCTAAGGGCGTCAGCTTGCGGCGGCGTCCCGGTTCTTGCTAAGCCTACTGCAACAACAAGCAGGCAGGGGCAGGCGATGACGATGATCCCAAGGTTTCGGGCGGGGCTTTCCCTTGCCGTGGTGCTGGTGCTGGCGGGCTGCGGCTTCGGGCATCGCATGTCCGAGCAGGAATGCATGGAACGGGCGATGTATTTCGAATCGAACCGGTCCAGCCGCGATGGCATGGTCGCGGTGGGCAGCGTGGTCATGAACCGGGTGCAATCCGGCCAGTATCCCCGGTCGGTCTGCGGCGTCGTCGGGCAGAAGAACCAGTTCGCCCCCGGCATCATGAAGCGCAAGATGAACCTCAAGACTGCGCCAAAGGTGCGCGAGGCCGCCCGGTCCGTCCTGCGCGGCGAACGCCATCCCCTGGTCGGAAATGCGATGTTCTTCCATACGGCGGGACACCGCTTCCCCTATGACAACATGCATTACGTCTTGGTGACGGGCGGCAATGCCTTTTACGAAAAGCGACGCAACTATCTGGTGACGCGCCCGGTTCCGCCGCATCCGATCGAGGGCATCACGGGGCGTTAGTCCCCGCGTCCCGCAGTGTGCCGTCCGGCTCGGCCTCGACCATTCCCCGCGCTCGGCTGAGATGCAGGCGGCCTCCAGCGGGTGCATGTCGGGATCTCGATGCCGCCGAGCGGCCTTGGAGACCGCCGGGCGCGGGGCGGCCTGGCCGGTTCCGAGGGCACGCCCGGCAGTCAATCATGGACACTCCGCGAGTGACGGGCACCCCGCAACTGCCGTTGGTCAAACCGACGAGGGCTGAAAACGCTGCAGCGTCAGTTCGATCTTTCCGTGGGCATCCTCGGCTTCCCCGTGAGGCTGGGCGCTTTTCAGCATGACCTTCTCGGTCTTGCCGTCGATCTCGATCTGGCCCTTGTGCAGGCGGTCCAGTTCATCGGCGCCGATCCCGGCATCGGTCTGGAAGCGGATGTAGTCGCCCCCGGATTCGGCCGTCCCTTCCAGGGGCGGCAGGCCGTCGAGTGTCAGTGTGGCCTTGCTCATGCGCTTTTCCTTCCTGATGCCTTGCCCCCGGTCAACACCGGGGAGGGGTGGGGCGTTCCCGGACCGGGCGCGAGGCGCTATCCCAGCAGGTCGGCGGCCGGATTGTCCGCGATCTCGATATCCGCATAGTAGCGCTGCGCCTGTGCAGGGCTGCGGTGCAGGGACAGGGCCATGGCTGCGGGCAGGGGGGCGCCGTCCAGCGCCGCCTGCGTCAGAAAGCCGGACCGCAACCCGTGGGCGCTGGCGAAGTCGGGCGGATAGCCCGCCAGAACCAGCCGGTGGCGCACGACCTCGCGGATCCCCTCGGGGCCGAGGCGGCGTTCCAGCACGCGGTCGGACAGGCTGACGGGACGGAACAGGGGGCCACCCTCAATGCCCGCCACGGTGATCCAGGCCATCACGGCGCGGGCCGGGCGGCCCTTCAGCGGCAGGCGGGGCGCCATGTCGGGGCGGGTGGTCTTGGTCGAAAGCAGCCGGATCCGCAGCAGGCCCTGGGCCTCGAACTCCCGCCGGTCCACGTCGTCCAGGTTCAGGGCCGAGATCTCGGACCTCCGCCGCCCGCCCGAGGCCCAGCCCAGCATCAGCAGCGCCTTGTCGCGCAATCCCCGGTGGCTGTAGTCGCAGGTGGCCAGCATCGCCTCCAGCACCGGCCGGGTGATGGGGTTGTCGGACTTGCGCGCCCGTGGCCGCGCCGCCGCGCGACGGGCGCGGGCGCGGGCCTGCGACACAAGCGGCGTCTCGAAGGGCGAGGCCAGGTTCTGCATCCGGTGGAAGGCCCGCCAACTGGCGATGCGCCGGTCCAGCGTCGCGGGGGCGGGGCAGGCCAGCGACCGGCGCAGCCCCGCCGCGATCAGCGCCAGCGCCGCGTCCTGGGCGGCGCCAGGGGCATCCGTCAGGTCCTGCGAATGATCCAGAAGAAAGCGCAGCGCGACGGGCTCGGTTTCCGGCCAGTCCAGCGGGGTGCCAAAGGCCGCCTGCTTCCAGGCGGTGATATAGGCAAGGTCGCGTTCCCAGGCTCGCAGCGTGTTGGCAGGCGTGCCGCGGCGATACAGCGCGGTCAGCGCCTCGGCTTGCTCGGCAGACAGGGAGAGGGGGGAAAGGGGCAAATCCATGCGCGCAGAATGCGGCGGATCAAGGCGCCAGCGCAAGCCTACCAGGGGATCGGGGCGCCGAAGCGGTCCAGGAAGCTGCCGCTTTGTTCGGGGGTCAGCCGGTCGATGCTGTCCAGCAGCGCGGCGGCGGCCTCGGCCGGTTGCTGGACCTGCAGGCCGGTCTTGGAGAATTTCCCCGACAGCCCCGTCGCCACAGTGCCGGGATGAAAGGCCGCGCAGATGGCCTGCGGATGCGTGCGGCGCATCTCTATCGCCGCCGTGCGAATGATCTGGTTCAGCGCGGCTTTGGAAGCGCGGTAGGAATACCAGCCCCCCAGCCGGTTGTCCCCGATGCTGCCGACCTTGGCCGACAAGGCGGCGAACACCGCCCGCCGGTCGCGGGGCATCAGCGGCAGGAAATCGCGCAGGACCAGCGCCGGGCCGATGGCGTTGACGGCAAAGGCGGTCGCCATGGCGGCGGGGTCCAGGCTGCGGATGGTCTTTTCCGGCTCGATCCCCGGACCGTGCAAGAGGCCGCTTGCCACGATGATCAGGCCGGGCGCGCCAATGGCACCCACCCGCCGCGCCGCCTGCGCGATGCTGCCGTGGTCTGTCAGGTCCAGTTCAGGCCGCGACAGGCCCAGGACGAAGCGAAACCGGCCCCTTGCCTGCAAACCCTCCAGCAGCGCGGCGCCGATGCCGCCCGATGCGCCGATCACCACCGCCACGCCATCCTGGTCCATCGCCGCCCTCTGCATAGTTTTTCTAATGCAGCATTCCAGAATATTCTCCTTTGCGGCAAGGGCTGGCCAGGGCGTAGCAGTTGCGAAATCACGATTGCCAACAGGAGGCCGCGCCCATGACCCCCCGGATGGTGCTGGAAGGCATCTACACCCCGCTGATCACGCCATTTCACGCGGACGGGTCGTTCGATCTGGACGCGCTGGCCGACCTGATCGAGCGCCTGATCGGCGCCGGCGTCCACGGCCTGATCTCGGGCGGATCGACCGGCGAGAACTATGCCGAAACGGCCGAGGAGCGGCTGGAACTGGCCCGCTTCATCACCGAGCGCACCAATGGCCGGGTGCCCGTCATCGTCGGCACCGGCGCCATGCGCACGCCCGACAGCATCGCCCTTGCCCAGGGCGCGCGCGCGATGGGCGCGGACGCGATCCTGCTGGGCACGCCGCCCTATTCCGTCCCGACCGAGACGGAGAACGCGCTGAACGCGCTGGCCATCGACCGCGCCGCCGACCTGCCGATCATTCTTTACAACTATCCCGGGCGGATGTCGGTCGAGATGGGCCGGGAATTCCTGGACCGCGTGGGCCGGTCGAAGAACGTCATCGGCATCAAGGAAAGCTCGGGCGACATCAACCGCGTCCACCTGCTGGCGCGGGATTATCCGCATATCCAGATGTCCTGCGGCATGGACGACCAGGCGCTGGAGTTCTTTGCCTGGGGCGCGCGCAGCTGGATCTGCGCGGGGTCGAACTTCCTGCCCGAGGAGCACATCGCGCTGTATCGGGCCTGCGCGGTCGATGGAAACTTCGACAAGGGCCGCCGGATCATGTCGACCATGCTGCCCTTGATGCGCGTCCTGGAACAGGGCGGCAAGTTCATCCAGTGCGTCAAGCACGGGGTCGAGGTCACGGGCCTGCGCGCGGGCCCCATGCGCCCGCCGCTGAAGGGGCTGAGCAAGGATGAAAAGCGCGCGCTGGAACAGGTGATCCGCACGCTGAAAACCACCGTCAAGGCGATCATGGAAGGGAACTGAGATGAGCGATCTGTTGACCACCGGGGAATACAAGTCCATCGCCGCATCGCTGGTGCTGCCGCAGAACGCCTTCATCGACGGCGGCTTCCGCCCCGCAATCGGCGGCAAGACCTTCACCACCACGAACCCGGCCACGGGACAAGTTCTGGCCGAAGTGGCCGCCTGCGGATCCGCCGACGTGGATCTGGCCGTCGAGAAGGCGCGCGAGGCCTTCGAGGATGGCCGCTGGTCGCGTATTCACCCGGCCCAGCGTAAGGAAGTGCTGATCAGGCTGGCCAAGCTGATAGAACGCAATTCCCGCGAACTGGCGGTGATGGAAAGCCTGGACGCGGGCAAGACCATCTATGACTGCGAAACGGTGGACGTGCCGGAAACGATCCATGTCATCAGGTGGCACGCCGAACTGATCGACAAGATCTATGACCAGGTGGCCCCGGCATCGGACAACCACATAGCCATGATTGTGCGCGAGCCTGTGGGCGTCGTGGGCCTGGTGCTGCCTTGGAACTTTCCGCTGCTGATGCTGGCCTGGAAGATCGGGCCTGCGCTTGCCGCCGGTTGCTCGGTCGTGGTCAAGCCTGCGGCCGAGACATCCTTGACCGCGCTGCGCGTGGCGGAACTGGCGGTCGAGGCCGGGCTGCCGCGCGGCGTCCTGAATGTCGTCACCGGCTCGGGTGCGGATGTGGGCGAGCCGCTGGGCCGCCACCCCGACGTGGACATGGTCAGCTTCACCGGATCGACGGTGACGGGCCGCCGCTTCCTGCATTATTCGGCGGAAAGCAACCTCAAGGAGGTCGTGCTGGAACTGGGCGGCAAGAACCCTTGCATCGTGCTGGACGATGCCGAGGATCTGGATGCCGTCGCGGCCCATGTGGTCAACGGCGCCTTCTGGAACATGGGGCAGAACTGTTCCGCCGGGTCGCGCCTGATCGTGCACCGCGACATCCAGGACAGGCTGATGGAGCGGATCAATGCCCATGCCCGCGAGTGGATCGTGGGCGATCCATTGGATCCGCAGGTGCGTGTCGGCGCATTGGTCAGCCCCGCGCATTTCGGCAAGGTCAGCGCCTATCTGGAAGCCGCGCAGTCCGAGAAGATCCTGCTGGGCGGCAAGTCGCCCGCCAACGGCTTCATCGAGCCGACCATTGTCCAAACTGCGCGCGATTCCAAGCTGGCGGTCGAGGAAATCTTCGGCCCGATCCTGACCGTGGTGCAGGTCAACAGCTTCGAGGAGGCCATCACGGTCGCCAACGACACCGAATACGGGCTAGCGGCATCCATCTTCACCGCCAACGGCAAGCGGGCGCTGCGCGGGGCGCGGATGCTGCGGGCCGGCACGGTCACGGTCAACAGCTTCGGAGAGGGCGACATCACCACCCCCTTCGGCGGCTACAAGCAGTCGGGCTTCGGCGGGCGGGACAACGGGGTCCATGCCCATGACCAGTACACCCAGCTGAAGACGATCTGGCTGGACCTGACCGACCACTCGGACACAGGCCTAGACTGATGGCCCGGCACGACGCCAGCCGCACGCCCGTCTTCAACGGCCCCGCCGGGTGGAGCGTGATCCTGCCCCCCGTCGCGCCCCGCGCGCGGCTGGAAGGGCAGGCGGGCTGCGACATCGCCATCATCGGCGGCGGCTTCGCGGGTCTGTCCGCCGCCCGAAGGATCAAGCAGATCGATCCCGGCCTGGACATCGCCATCCTGGATGCCGCGCGGATTTCCGAAGGCGGCACCGGGCGCAATTCGGGCTTCATGATCGACCTGCCGCACGAGCTGACCTCGGGCGATTATGCGGGGGCGGGCGACAGCCACGACCGGCAGCTGACACGGCTGAACCGGAAGGCGATCGACTTCGCGGGCCAGGCCGTGCAGGACTATGGCATTCCCGAAGGCTATTTCCAGCGGACCGGCAAGATCAACGCCGCCGCATCCAGACCCGGCATCGAGGGCAACATCCACTATGCGGCGCACCTTCGCGAGTTGAAGGAGCCGCACGAGATGCTGGACGCGCAGGCCATGCGCGAGATCACCGGGTCCGGCTATTACCAGGGGGGTCTCTACACCCCCGGGACGGCGATGCTGCAACCGGCGGGCTATGTGCAGGGCCTTGCCGCAGGGCTGGAGCGCGAGGGCGTGCGGATCTACGAGAACTCACCCGTCACGCGCATCGAAAGCGCCAACGGCTGGAGCCTGGCGACCGAGCGGGGCGAAATCCGCGCGCCCAGGGTCATCATGGCGAACAACGGCCACCTGGAAAGCTTCGGCTTCAAGCGCGGGCGGCTGATGCATGTCATGCTGAACGCCTGCATGACCGAGGAACTGCACCCTGACGCCATCCGCGCGCTTGGCGGCCGTGAATTCTGGGGCGCGACGCCTGCCGATCCGATGGGCACCACCGTGCGCCGCATCGGCCCGGCGCAGGGCGGCAACCGCATCGTGATCCGGCAGGGCGGCTATTACCGGCCCAGCATGCAGACCAGCGCGGGCGACCTGGCCCGCACCGTGCGGGCGATGCGCAGGAAGTTCGACGACCGCTTCCCGATGCTGAAGGGCATCCGCTTCGAATATTCCTGGTCCGGCCACCTGTGCCTGGCGCGGAACAACGTGTCGGTCATGCGGGAGTTGGAGCTGGGGCTTTTCGCGGCCTGCGTCCAGAACGGGCTTGGCACCGCGCGGGGCACGCTGACCGGCATCGGCGCGGCGGAACTGGCCATGGGCCGGCAAAGCGACATCACCGCCTTCTTCACCGCCGAGGCGGAACCAGTGCGCCTGCCGCCCCATCCCTTCGACACCATCGGCGCCAATGCCTATATGCGCTGGAAAGAATGGCAAGCGCGGCTAGAATGATCCCCCGTCAACAAGGGGGTCCCGCCGCCATGCCGCCCATCAAGCGCCGCTATCTGCCCTCGCTCGGGTCTTTCGCGACGTTCGAGGTGGCGGCCAAGCACCTCAGCTTCACGCTTGCGGCGCGCGAGCTGAACGTGACGCAGGGCGCGATCAGCCAGCAGGTCCGCCTGCTGGAACGCGCGCTTGGGGTGGACCTGTTCCTGCGCAAGCACAATGCGCTGGAACTGACGCCGGAAGGCATCAGCCTTTACGCCGCGGTCACCGACGGGCTGGACACGATCAGCGCCGCCGTGTCGGTCATCGCGGGGGACGAGGGGCCGGAGACGATCACCATCTCGGCCACCGACGGAATGGCCAGCTTCTGGCTGAAGCCGCTGATCGACAGCTTCCGCGACACACACCCCGAGATCGGCTTCGTCGTGCTGGCGTCGGACGCCGACGACACCCTGCGCAACTATTCCGAGGTGGACCTGTCGATCCTCTGCGGCAACGAACGCTGCGAGGTGGGCGAGGAACTGCACTTCCTGTTCCCCGAGGTCGCCCAGCCTGTCTGCACCCCGGATTTCCTGGCGGCACATGGGCCCTTTGACGACCCCGGCGGCCTGAACCGCGTGAACCTGTTGCACCTGCACGACCGCCACTGGTCCGCCGACGCCATCGGCTGGCAGCCCCTTGGCTGGAAGGAATGGTTCCAGGCGCAGGGTGCGGCCTGGGCCGGGCGGCCGTCGAGCCTGTCCACGAACAAGGTCAACCTTCTGATGGCCGCGACCCTTGCCGGAGAAGGCGTGATGCTGGGCTGGCAGCACATGGTCCGCGCCCCGATCCGGGACGGCAGGCTGGTGCTGGCCCATCCCGGCCAATTGACCATCGGGCGCGGCAACTTCCTGAATGTCCGGCAGAAATCCCTGAAACGTCCCGCTGTTGCGGGGTTCGTGGATCACCTGCTGGCGTCGCTGAAGCAGCAGGGCTGATCTGCGCGTCCTTGCGCTAGAATTTCTAATGCACCGCCGCAGGATATTCTCGTTTGCCGCAGCGGCAACTGTTGGGGGATAACCGCTGGCAGCCGGAGAGGGGGATGCTCCGGACGGGCCGGCAAAGGCCGACCCGATCATCACAACCAGCAACCGGGCCGGAACCCCGCTTGCCGCGCGCCTCGCGCGGCGCCGGATCGTCACGGCCTGACGATTGGATAAACAGAGAGGATACCATGCGCACGTTCTTCAATGCGGTCCTGGCGGGCGCCGTCGCCTGGGGCCTTGCCGCCCCGGCCCTGGCGCAGGACGACAAGGTCATCCAGATGGGCACCATGGCCTGGGAAGACCTGACCCCGATCACCGGCATCACCAGGAAGGCGCTGGAGGACAAGGGCTATACTGTCGAGGTGACCGAGTTTTCCGAATGGGGCATCGCCTATGCCGCCCTGGCCAAGGGCGACGTGGAGATCATGGTCTCGCAGATCGACTATGCCGCGAACGATTACTGGCAGCGCAACAAGAACCGGCTCGAGAAGATTTCGCCGGTGTCGCACGGGCTGTACCAGGGCATCGCGGTGCCGAAATACGTGCCCGTCGATTCCATCGAGCAGCTGAACGAGAACGCCGACAAGTTCGGCGGCAAGATCATCGGGATCGAGCCGGGCGCCGGCGTGATGCGCGAAGCGGCCGATGTGGTGTCCGAATACGACCTGGATCTGCAACTGGTCGAAGGCAGCACCGCCGCCATGACCGCCGCGCTGAAGGCGGCCACCGACCGGCAGGAATGGGCCGCCGTGATCGTCTGGGAACCGTCCTGGATGGTCCAGAAATACGACACCAAGTTCCTGGCCGACCCCAAGGGGATCTTCGCCCCGGCCCAGGGCTATTATTGGATCGGGCGGGACGGCTTCTCGGCCGAGAACCCCGAGGCGCGCGAGGTCATCGCAGGCGTTTATGTTCCCCTGGCCGACATCACCGCGATCAATGCGGCCGTGAACGACGGCAAGACCATGGACGAGGCCGTCGCTGACTGGACCACGGCCCATGCCGACCTGGTCGAGCGCTGGAGCATCATCAAGTCCTACTGACACCATCCGGGCGGTCCAGGCGGCCGCCTGTTTCCTTGTCAACAAGAACAACAGGGTGGATATGGAAAGCAACGAGGTTCTGATCGACTGCCAGTCAGTCTGGAAGGTCTTTGGCGAACGCAGCAAAGAGGCGATCCGGTCTATCACCGAACGCGGCCTGACCAAGCGGGAAATCTTGAAGGAATATAACTGCGTTGTGGGCGTAGCTGATGCGACGCTTCAGGTGCGGCGGGGCGAGATATTCTGCATCATGGGCTTGTCGGGGTCCGGCAAGTCCACCCTGATCCGGCTGCTCAACCGCCTGATCGAACCCAGCCTTGGCACCGTCAGGGTCAAGGGCCGCGACCTGTCCACCCTGGACGCTGCCGCACTTCGCGAAACCCGCGCCCGCCACATCGGCATGGTGTTCCAGTCCGTGGCCCTGCTGCCGCAGCGCACCGTGCTGGAAAACGCGGCTTTCGGGCTGGAAGTGCAGGGCATCCCGCGCGACGAACGCAACCGCGCCGCCGAGACCGCCCTGGCCAAGGTCGGCCTGTCGGACTGGAAGCTGCGCTATCCGCGCGAGCTTTCGGGCGGGATGCAGCAACGCGTGGGCCTGGCGCGCGCCCTGACCGCCGACCCCGAGATCATCCTGATGGACGAGCCCTTCAGTGCCCTGGACCCGCTGATCCGCCGCCAACTGCAGGACGAGTTCCGCCAGCTGACCAAGGATTTGGGCAAGTCCGCCGTCTTCATCACCCATGACCTGGACGAGGCGATCCGCATCGGCGACCGCATCGCCATCATGAAGGACGGCGTGATCATCCAGGAAGGCACCGCCGAGGAGATCGTGATGAACCCGGCCGACCAGTATGTCGCCGATTTCGTCGCCGGCATCTCTCGCCTGCATCTGGTCAAGGCGCATTCGGTGATGATGCCGCTCGACCAATGGTGCCGGCAGTCCCCCGGGCTGTCGCCGGACAGCCTGCCGCGCTGCTCGCCCGAGGCCGATATTGATGCGCTGATCGGCAAGATCACCGGAACGGGCAGCGATGCCATCGCGATCGGGCATGGCGGGACCACCGTGGGGGTGGTGACGACCCGCAGCCTGCTGCTGGGCGTGCGGGGCGAATCTGACAACCGCGCGGCGGCATAGGGGGGCGGCATGGAAAGCTTTGTCACCACCTTCGACACCGTGGTCGATGACGCGCTGTTCTGGCTGTCCGACCACGCCGCCTTCATCTTCGATGGCATCCGCATGGTGCTGGAGGGGCTGTATGACGCCGTCCTGTGGCTGCTGATGCTCCCACCCTTCTGGGTGATCGCCCTTGTCGGCGGGCTGGTCGGCTGGCGCGTCCTTGGCTGGGGCTTCGGCACCGGCGGCGCGATTGCGCTGGCCGCCTGCGCCGCCATGGGCCTGTGGCCGGAAACGATGCAGACGCTGGCGCTGGTCGTCGCGGCCAGTGTCATCGCGCTGCTGATCGGCATTCCGCTGGGGGTGATGGCGGGGCTGATGCCGCGTCTTGACCGCACCCTGACCCCGGCGCTGGACCTGGTCCAGACGCTGCCGCCCTATATCTATCTGCTGCCCGCCATCGCGTTGATGGGCTATGGTCCCGCGACGGCGCTGGTCGCGACCGTCATCGTCGCGGTGCCGCCGGCGGTCCGCCTGACGGCGCTCGGCATCCGCCAGACCCCGGCCGAGTTCCTGGAGCTGGGTCAGGCGGTTGGCGCCAGCGGGGCGCAGATGTTCCTCAAGATCCGGCTGCCCTTTGCGATCTCCTCCATCATGGCGGGCATCAACCAGAGCCTGATAATGGCCTTCGGCATGGTGGTCATCGCCGGCATCGTAGGCTCGGGTGGCCTGGGCGAGACGATCTATGGCGCGATCCGCACCCTGGACATCGCGACCTCGATCAACGCCTCGATCGCCATCGTGGTGCTGACCATGCTTCTGGACCGCATGACCCAAGCCGCAGCGAGGAAATCGTGATGGACTTCAATCCCGGCGCCGTCCTGGCCCCCGTTGTCGATTGGCTGAATGCCAATTTTCACGGCTTCTTCGCCATCATCACCCGCATCATCGAAACCGTCCTGGGCAGCATCGAATCCGCCCTTCTGGTCCTGCCCGCCTTTGCGGTCATCGCCATTGTCGTGGTCGCGGGCTTCTTCGCGGCGGGCCTGCGGGTGGCGATCCTTGCGGGTTTCTGCCTGGGCTTCTGCTGGCTGGCCGGCCTGTGGGAGGCATCGATGCAGACCATCGCCCTGGTGGTCGTGGCCGTCGCCATTGCCGTCGCTGTCGCCTTTCCGCTGGGGATCCTGGCCGCCCGCCGCGCCCGCGTCGAGGCGGCGCTGCGCCCCGTCCTGGACGTGATGCAGACCGTGCCGCCCTGGGTCTATCTGATCCCGGCGGTGATGATCTTCAGCCTGGGCCGCGTGCCCGCGATCATCGCCACCATCGTCTACGGCATTCCGCCGATGCTGCGCTTGACGACGCTGGCGTTTCGGGGCGTGCCGAACGACCTGAAGGAACTGGGCCAGGCCATCGGCGCCAAGCCCCGCACGATCCTGTGGAAGATCGAGCTTCCGGCGGCCCTGCCCACGCTGCTGGTCGGCCTGAACCAGTGCATCCTGCTGTCGCTGGCCATGGTCGTGCTGGCGGGCCTGGTGGGCGCGGGCGGCCTCGGGGCCGAGGTGACGCGCGGCCTGACGCGGATGGAGATGGGCCTTGGCCTGCGCGCGGGCCTCGCCATCGTCGCGGTGGCAATCCTGGTCGACCGGCTGACCCGCGGCACCCTGGAACGCAAGTCCCGCGCGGCGTGAGCCCCTTTAGCTTGGATGGTGGCGGTAAAGCGGGGTGGATCTGTCCAGATGCGCCTGCACCGCCGCCACCGCGCCTAACCAGAAGATCTGGCGCCTGCTGGGCGTGGCGGCGGCATCCACGGACACCCGAACGGGCCTTTTTTGGGGGGGTCCAGGCGATCCGCCGCGCTTGGCAGGCTGCGGCCGAGGGCCAGACCTTGCGGGACGCTGCCAGGGACCACCCCGATCTGGCATCGCTGGCAAAAGGGGGGCGGCCAGGCACTGATAAATATCAATGCAACCCTCTGCGGTGCTGATGGTTGACACCTGCCCTTTGTGTTGGATGTCCCCATATGCCCGGTTGGATCGCTGCGGTTTCCGATTTCTGCTCGCAGGTTCCGCCCAGCGTTCCGCAATTTCCGCCTGATCCCGGCTTCTGGAACGCAAGCACGTCGCCCGCAAGCCGCGGTCGGCCTGACAGGATCGACGTCGTGGGTGGCTACCTGGAACGTTTGCCTTTGTCCGCTGTTGCAGACGGCATGGCCGATCATGCCGAGATATGGAGCTTTGCTGGCCGCGACGGCGAAGCGGACCGCGATGTCGGGCGCCCGAACGGCACGCCCGATCCCGACAATCCCGCCTTGGTCCGGCGGGTCTTCCGCGCCGATGGTTCCGCGCCCTATGCCTCGGCCGATGCGGTGGACTTCATCCGGGCCGTGGGCGCGCCGGATATCCTCTGTGTCTGGGGCCTGGGGGTGGACGCGGCGCTGCTGGATGCCTGCGCCACGTCGCTTAAGATCTACAACTCCATCGACGCGCCCGCGCTGCGGATCCCCGACGACCTGGCCGCGCGGTTCGACCTGTTCCTGACCGGCGCCGACTGGCAGTCGCGGGAAATCGAGGCGCGCGTGCCCGGCGCGCGGACGCTGGTGCTGCCGATCGGCCCCGCCTTCGCCTCGGGCGATACGTTCTTTCCGACGGGCGCGGACAAGGACCGGGACGTGGTCTATGTGGCCTGCGCACAGCCCTACAAGCGCCACGACATCCTGTTCGACGCCATGGCGCGCAGGCCCGGCACGCGCGGCCTGCTGGTCGTGGGCTATGGCCATCAGGCCGACGAGTTCCGCGACCGAGCCGCGCGCGAGGGGCTTGATCTGGAGATCGTCGGTCCCCCCGGCGTTTCCCATGACGAGGTGAACCGCCAGATCAACCGCGCCCGCGTGGGCGTGGTCTGCGGCGTGGATGACGGCGCGCCCGCGATCCTGACAGAATACCAGCTGGCTGGCCTGCCGGTCCTGGCCAATGCCCGGCTGTCCTGCGGGCTGCAGTTCATCACGCCCGAGACCGGCGCCGTCGCCCATGAGGGCGCCGATTTCGCCGAGGTCCTGGATATGCTGCTGCGCGATTACGCCCGTTACGACACGCGCGATGTCGCGCTGTCCCGATGGGGCTGGCGGCCCAGCATGGCCGTGCTGGCCCGGAAGCTCAACGAAATCCGCGATGCAAGGATGGTGCCATGAACGATGCCAAGACCCTGACCCCCCTTGCGCTTGCAATCCGGCCTGCGCTGATCTGCTTTTCGCATCTCCGCTGGGATTTCGTGCTGCAGCGCCCGCAGCACCTGATGTCCCGCTTTGCCGGCGACTACCGCCTGTTCTTCTGGGAAGAGGCCATCCCCACCGACCATCACCTGCCCTATCTGGAGTTCCACGCCTTCGAGGGCACGACGGTCCAGTCGGTCCGCCCCCGCATCCCCGCCCGCTGGTCGCCCGAGGATCAGGCCCGCGCGCTGTCGCGGCTTCTGGACCAGATGATGGGGCTTGCGGGCATCCGCCGGCCCGTCCTGTGGTTCTATACGCCGATGATGTGGCCCATTGCCGCCCATGTCGAGGCGGGCGCCGTGGTCTATGACTGCATGGACGAGCTGTCGGCCTTCCGCTTTGCGCCCCCCGAACTGGCCGCGAACGAAGCCGCGCTGATGAAGGCGGCGGATGTGGTCTTCACCGGCGGCCATTCGATCTACGAAGCGAAGGCCAGCCGGCACGGCAACATCCATCCCTTCCCCTCATGCGTCGATACGGCTCATTTCGCGCGCGCGCGCAAGGGGCTGGCGGAACCGGAGGATCAGGCGGGGCTGCCCGGTCCCCGACTTGGCTATTACGGCGTGATCGACGAACGGCTGGACCTGGAACTGGTCGCGGCCCTGGCGCAGGCGCATCCCGAATGGTCGATCGTGATGATCGGCCCGTTGGCCAAGATCGGCCCCGAGGATCTGCCGCGCGCGCCCAATATCCACTGGCTGGGCCAAAGGGGCTATAACCAGCTGCCCGCCTATCTGTCGGGGTGGGACGTGGCGCTGATGCCCTTCGCGATGAACGAGGCGACGCGCTTCATATCCCCCACCAAGACGCCCGAATATCTGGCGGGCGGCGTTCAGGTGGTGTCCACGCCCGTGCGCGACGTGGTGCGCCATTACGGCGAGGTGGCGGCCGTGCGGATCGCCGACGGTGCCGCAGCCTTCCTGCGCGCCTGCGAAGAGGCGCTGGCGCAGCGTGGCCGTCCCGAGGCATGGCGAGATGCGGCTGACCGGGTGCTGGCCGATCTCAGCTGGGACAGGACCTTCAAGCGGATGCAGGCCCATCTGGACCGGGCCTTGGGCAAGCATCCGGTCTCCGCCTCGGTCGTGAAGCTGCCGACGCCCCCGGTGCTGCGCGGCGCGAAGAAGCACGACGTGACGATCTGCGGGGCAGGCTTCGCGGGATCCGTGCTGGCGCGGCAATTCGCCGAGGTTTCGGGCAAGCGCGTGCTGCTGGTGGACCGGCGGCCCCATGTGGCGGGCAATGCCTTCGACTGCCTGGACGATGCGGGAATCCTGATCCACCGATACGGGCCGCACATCTTCCACACAAACAGCGACGACGTGTTCAACTGGCTGGGCCGCTTCACCGAATGGCGCCCCTACGAGCATCGCGTGCTTGCGCGGGTGGGCGACAAGTCCCTGCCCATGCCGATCAACCGCACGACGCTGAACGCCCTTTACGGGCTGGACATGCAGTCCGAGGCCGAGGCCGAGGCCTTCCTGGCCCGGCAGGCGCAGCCCGTGCGCGACATCCGCACCTCGCGCGACGTGGTGGTGAACGCCATCGGCACGGAACTCTATGAAACCTTCTTCCAGGGCTATACCCGCAAGCAATGGGGGCTGGACCCGTCGCAGCTGGACAAGTCGGTGACGGCGCGGGTGCCGACGCGGACCAATACCGACGACCGTTATTTCACCGACAAGCACCAGGCCATGCCGCGCGAGGGCTTCACCCGGATGTTCGAACGGATGCTGGACCATCCCAGGATCGAGCTTGCGCTTGGCACCGACTTCCACGACCTGGAACCCGCCGACAAGGGCAGGCTGGTGGTCTATACCGGCCCGATCGACGCCTATTTCGATCACCGCTTCGGCACGCTGCCCTATCGCAGCCTGCGCTTCCGGCACGAGACGCTGGACCAGCCGCAGTTCCAGCCCGTCGGCGTCGTCAACTACCCGGCCGAGGACGTGCCCCATACCCGGATCACGGAATACAAGCACCTGACCGGGCAGCAGCACGCCAAAACCTCGATCAGCTACGAATACCCCTCGGCCGAGGGGGATCCCTACTACCCGATCCCCCGGCCCGAAAACCAGGCGCTGTTCCGTCGCTATGACGCGCTGGCGGCGGCGGAACCGGGCGTGATCTTCGCGGGGCGGCTTGGCAGCTATCGCTACTACAACATGGATCAGGTGGTGGGCCAGGCGCTGGCGATCCACCGGCGCCTGACGGCCCAGCAGCCCGCCGCGGATGCGATGGTCCCCCTAGCGTGAGCGTCTGATGCGCTGCCTTTTGCTGACCGACAGTCCCGAGCCGTCGGGGGTGGGCGAGCATATGCTGACCCTAGCCGGGGCCCTGCCGCCGGGCATGGGGATGCTGGCCTTTCCCGACCATGCCGCCGGCCGCGCGCTGGCCGCGCGGGCGGCCGCCATGGGCCTGCCCGCGCAGGTCTTTGCGCCCGAGAATGCCCAAGCCTTCGTCGCGGCCAGCGGGCCGCGCATCGTCCATGTCCATGCGGGCATCGGCTGGGAAGGTCACGGGCTGGTCGCCGCAGCCGTCAGGGCAGGGCGGGCGGTGATCCGCACGGAACACTTGCCCTGGCTTCTGACCGATGCCTGCCAGATCGCCCATTACGCCGATGCCAGCCGGGGCGTGGACGCGGTGATTGCCGTGTCCGGCGCGGCGGCCGATGGCTGGCGCGCGGCGCTTGCGGCGATGGATTGCCACCTGCCGGTTCATGCGGTCCCGAACGGCACCGCCGCGCCCCTGCTGCGCCACGGGGGCGGGGACAGGCTGACCATCCTGTGCGTCGGCCGCTTCTCGCCCCAAAAGCTGCACCGGACGCTGCTGGTGGCGCTTGCGCGCCTGCGCCGCCGGGGGATCGCCGCGCGGCTGGAGCTGGTGGGGCAGGGGACCGGCAGCATTTGCCTGCGCCGCTGGGTCGCGCGGCTTGGGCTGGCCCGTGAGGTTCGCTTGCTTGGCCGGCGCGACGATGTGGCCGCGCTGATGGCTGACTCCGACCTGCTGGTCCTGCCCTCGGGCTTCGAGGGGCTGCCTCTGGTCCTGCTGGAGGCCATGTCCATGGGCCTGCCCATCGTCGCCACCGATGTCACCGGATCGGCCGAGGCCTTGGGTCCCGATCATCCCTGGCTGGTGCCGCCCCGCCGTTCGCGGCCCTTGGCCGACGCGATGGCGCAGGCGTTGACCGACAGCGCGGCCCGCGCCATCGTGGCCCGCAAGGGGCAAGCGCGCTGGAGAAAGCTTTTCACCGCCGACCGCATGGCGGCGGATACCGTGCGGATTTATCGCCGCGTCATGCGGCAGCGTGGAGAGGACGGAATGACCAAGACAAGGCTGGGCTTCATCGGCGCGGGCGGCATCGCGCATCGCCATTTCGGCGTCTTGCGCACCATGGATGACGTGGAGATCGCCGCCATCTGCGACCCCGACGAGGCTCGCGCCCGGCAGGCGGCCGAGGCGACCGGCGCCCGGTCCTATGGCGATCACGACTCCATGCTGGCGGCCGAGGATCTGGACGCCGTCTATATCTGCGTGCCCCCCTTTGCCCATGGCGCCCCCGAACGCGCCTGCATCGCGCGCGGCCTGCCCTTCTTTGTCGAAAAGCCCTTGTCGCTGGACATCGCCCTGGCCGAGGAGATCGGCGCCGAGGTCGAGAAAGCCGGCCTGATCACCGCCGTGGGCTATCACTGGCGCTATCTCGACACCATGGACGAGGCGCGCGGCCACCTGGCCCATAATGCCCCGCACCTGATCCAGGGCTTCTGGCTGGACCAGACGCCGCCCCCGCAATGGTGGTGGGACCATGACCGCAGCGGCGGGCAGGTGGTCGAACAGGCGACCCATGTGATCGACGCGGCCCGCTTTCTTGCCGGCGACGTGACCGAGGTCTTCGGCATGTCCGCCCGCCGCGACCGCGCGGATTTCCAGGGCCTGACCGTGCCCACGGCGACAGCGGCGACGCTGCGCTTCGCCAGCGGCGCGATCGCGAACCTGTCGGCCACCTGTCTTCTGCGCTGGAACCACCGCGTGGGGCTTCATGTCTTCGCCGACGGCATGGCTCTGGAGATCAGCGACCACGACATCATGGTGGATGTGGGCCGGGGACGCCCCGTGCGTCATGCCGAGGGCGATCCCGTCTGGCGCGAGGACCGCGATTTCATCGAGGCCGTCCAGGGCCACGAGAACCGCATCCGCTGCCCCTACGGGGAGGCGCTGATGACGCATCGCGTGGCCCTTGCGGTTGCACAATCCGCCCGCGAAGGTGCCCTTGTGAAGATGGAGGGGCTGCGGGCTGACCCGCAGCCCATCTTTCGTCAAGCCCCTGCGCCGGGTGCCCACGATGCCGCATGAGCATCGCCGCATCCGCTCGCTTGGCATCGAGCGTCCGGGCGAGCCCTACTTCTTCGGCTATGACGAAGGCCCGGCAGGCGACGGTCATGTGCGGCTGGACCTGCTCTATACCGGCCTGTCGGCGGGGACCGAGCTGACCTTTCTCAAGGGCTCCAACCCATATCTGCACAGCCGCTGGGACGACTGGCAGGGCCTCTTTATCCCCGGAGAGCCGTCCGCCCGTTTCCCCGTCAACTTCCTGGGCTACATGGAGACCGCCCGCGTCATCGACGCCCGCGCGCCCGGCTTTGCCGATGGCGACGTGCTGGCCACCACCTTCGGCCACAAGACCGGCCATACCGCGAACCCGGCCCATGACCTGCTGCTGAAGCTGCCCCAAGGCATGGACCCGATCCTCGGCATCTTCGTGGCGCAGATGGGGCCGATCGCCGCCAACGGCATCCTGCACGCCGATGCCGACCAGTTCGGCGCGGCGGTTCCCTTCCTGGGCGCGGGGGTCGAAGGACGCCCGGTCCTGGTCTGGGGCGGCGGCACGGTGGGGCTGTTCTGCGCGCTGTTCGCGCGTCAGGGCGGCGCGTCCGAGATCGTGGTCGTCGATCCCTCGCCCTTCCGGCAGGACATCGCCCGAAAGATGGGCTTCCTTGCCATGGCCGAGGACGAGGCCGTCCGCTACGCGAAATCCGCCTGGCACCACAAGGCCGGCGGGCGCGGGGCCGAATATGTCTTCCAGACCCGCGCGCGGTCCGACAGCCTCAACCGCAGCCTCCAGGCGCTGCGGCCCCAAGGGACGGTGATCGACCTTGCCTTCTACCAGGGCGGCATGGACGGCACGAGGCTGGGAGAGGAGTTCCACCACAACGGCCTTGCGATCCGCTGCGCGCAGATCAACCGGATGCCGCGGCAACTGGCCCATGCCTGGGACCAGCGGCGGCTGGCGCAGGAAACGCTGCGGCTGCTGGCCGCCGAAGGCGACCTGATCCGGCAACACATGATCACCCATGTCGTGCCTTACGACCAGGCGCCGGACTTCCTGCGCCGCCTGGTCGCGGAACGCCCCGATTTCCTGCAGATCGTGTTCGAGGCCCCATGAACGCAGACGATAATACGGCCTGGGGGATCGTTCCCCCCGACGCCTTCCCGCTGCCGAACCCGGATCATTCGCTGATCCGCATCACCTTTGTCATGGCCTGGCTGGTCGTGGGCGGTGAGGAAACGGAAATCCGCCTGCTGGCCCGCAACCTGCCGCGCGACCGCTATCGCATCACCGTCATCCCCTGCTTCCACAAGGAGGGGATGCCCCACCAGACCCATGAACAGCTGGCCGACCTGGGCGTGCATGTGGACACCACCGCTTATGGCCTGGGGTTCGAGGAAACCGTCGACTATCTGCGCCGCAAGCTGGCCGGGGCCGATGTGGTCGTGTCCTGCCAGGACGTGGCCGACATCTATCCCGCGCTGGAGCGCATGGCGCTGCGCCCGCCGCTGATCGAACATGGCGGACTGGTCCGCGAGGCCCTGTCGGGGCCCAAGCACTTCACCACCCGCTATGTCGGGGTCTGCGACAGCATCCGCGCGGCGGCGGCCTCAAGGATGCCTGACAGGCCCGGCGATGCGCTTGAAATTCCCTCGATGGTCGATCTGGAGGAATTCCGCCCCGAACGGCGCGACGACATGCGCGCAGCCTTGGGCATCGCGCCGGATGAGGTGCTGATCGGCTGGGTAGGGCGGCTGGACCGCAAGAAGCGGGTCGAGGATTTCATCGCCGCAGCCCTGCGCATCGCTGACGCCGCCCCAAACGCGCGCTTCGTGATCGTGGGCGGTCCCGACGCCTTCATGCCGGAATACGAACACGAACTGCGCCACATGGCCGAGCCCCTTGGCCACCGCATGATCTTCACGGGCGATCGCAAGGACGTGCCGGATTTGTTGGCGGCCATGGACATCTTCTGTTGGCTGTCGCGCGGCGAGGGGATGCCGCATGTCATCGCCGAGGCGGGCGCGGCGGGCCTGCCGGTCATCGCCACCGCCGACAACGGATCGGTCGAGCAGATCCGGGACGGGATCAGCGGGATCTTCGTCCCCCACGAGGACCCCGCCGCCGTGGCCGATGCCATGCTGCGCCTGCTGGCCGATGCGCCCCTGCGCGCGCGCCTTGGCGCCGCGCTGAAGGGCCATGTCCATGCGGCCTATTCCGCCCGGGTCGTGGTGCCGCAATGGCGGGCGCTGTTCGACCGGGTGCTGGCCGAACGCCCCGCAGCACCCCCGTACGACACCTTCGACAGCTTCGTCCTGGGCGGGTGGGAGGCATCGACCCACCGGCTGCGAAGCGGTCGCCGCCTTGATCTGATCGAGGCCGTGGGCCATGACGCCCACGCCGCGCAGGATTACCGGCAACTGGCGGGCCTTGGCATCCGCGCCTGCCGCGACGGCGCACGCTGGCACCTGATCGAGCGCGCGCCCGGGCGCTATGATTTCTCCAGCCTGACGCCGATGATGCAGGCAGCCCGCGACACCGGCACGCAGCTCGTCTGGGACCTGATGCATTACGGCTGGCCCGACGACCTGGACATCTGGAGTGCCACCTTTGTCGACCGCTTCGTCCGTTTCGCCCGGGCGGTGGCGCTGCATCACCGCGAACTGACCGATGCCGTGCCCTTCTGGTGCCCGGTCAACGAGATCAGCTTCCTTGCCTGGGCGGGCGGGGACGCGCAATATCTCAACCCCTTTGCCGCGCATCGCGGGTTCGAGCTGAAATGCCAGCTGGCCCGCGCCTCGATCGCGGCGATGCAGGAACTGCGCGCCGTCGATCCGCGCGCCCGCTTCGTCCATGCGGAACCGCTGCTGGCGATCCACCACGACCCCCACAACGGCCGCCCCCTGTGGGAGGCACATGGTTGGCATGACGCGCAGTTCCAGGCGTTCGACCTGCTGTCGGGGCGGCTGTGGCCGCAACTGGGCGGCGATCCGTCCTTTCTGGATATCGTCGGGGTCAACTATTACTGGAACAACCAGTGGATCCACGGCGGCCCGCCCATCGACATGGATCACTCCTTCTATCGCCCGCTGTCCGACCTGCTGGTCGAGGTGGCGGCGCGCTATGACCGCCCGCTGGTGATCGCCGAGACGGGGACCGAGGGCGCGCGCCGCGCATCGTGGTTCGCCTATATCCGCGACGAGGTCGCCCGTGCCCAGCAGCGCGGCGTCCGGGTCGAGGGGATATGCCTTTACCCGATCGCCAACCACCTTGGATGGGACGACGACCGGCTGTGCCCGAACGGCCTTCTGGGCCATGATCCGTCGGGCGGGATGCGCTCGGTCGAGTGGCCCCTGGCGCAGGAAATCGCGCGTGGCTCCATGGCGGCGGAATAGCGGGACGCAGCGCGCGTCGCTGGAACCCGGCCCGTTCCAAGCCGTTCAATTCAAGCGAACAGCGGAGGCGGCGATGGCACCCAGGGCAAGCTGGAAGGGATTCCTGAAGGTCGGAGAGGTCAGCTGTGCCGTGGGGCTTTACACCGCCGCCTCGACATCGGAGCGCATCGCCTTTCACACGCTGAACCGCAAGACCGGCAACCGGCTGAGCCGCGTCTTCGTGGACAGCGAGACCGGCAAGCCCGTGGACCGCGACGACCAGGTCAAGGGATACGAGATCGGGCCGGGCGACTATGTCGTGCTGGACCCGGACGAGGTCGCGTCCGCCGTGCCCGAAAGCGACAAGACGCTGTCCATCACCGCCTTCATCGGCTGCGACGACATCGACGACCTTTACTTCGACAAGCCCTATTACATCGCCCCCGCGGATGAGGGCGCGGTCGAGGCCTTCACGCTGATCCGCGAAGGGATGCGTGCCAGAAAGGTCGCGGCGCTGGCGCAGACGGTTCTGTTCCGCCGCGTCCGCACGGTGCTGATCCGCGCCCATGACGAAGGCCTGATCGGGACGACGCTGAACTTCGACTATGAGGTCCGCGACCCGGCCGAGGCCTTCGCCGACCTGCCCGACATCCAGATCAAGGGCGAGATGCTGGAACTGGCCGAACACATCATCAAGACCAAGCGCGGCAAGTTCGACCCCCGCGACTTCGACGACCGCTACGAGGCGGCGCTGGCCGAATTGGTCAAGGCCAAGATCGAGGGCCGGAAGATCCAGCCCCGCAAGGAGCCCAAGCCCGAGGAGGTGGTGGACCTGATGGCCGCCCTGCGCGAAAGCGCGGCCCTTGCCAAGCCCGTGCGGCGCACGACCAAGCCGCGCGGCGAGGGTCCGAAACGCAAGGCCCCGTCCCGCGCTTCGACCAGCAAGAAGGCCAGCTAGGACATGGCGGGACAATCCGGGGCCGGGCTGGAGGTTTACAACGAAAAGCGCGACTTCTCGCAGACGGCCGAACCGCGCGGGCAGAAAGCGAAGAAGGCGGGCCATGCCTTCGTGATCCAGAAGCACGCCGCCACCCGGCTGCATTACGACCTGCGGCTGGAAATGGACGGGGTGCTGAAAAGCTGGGCCGTGGCCAAGGGGCCAAGCCTGGTCGCGGGCGAAAAGCGCCTGGCCGTCCACGTCGAGGATCACCCGCTGGATTATGGCGACTTCGAGGGCACCATTCCCAAGGGCAATTACGGCGCGGGCGCGGTCATCGTCTGGGATCGGGGCGACTGGTCCCCCGTGGACGACGCGGCACGCGGCTATGCCAAGGGCCATCTGGAATTCGAACTGAAAGGCGAGAAGCTGTCGGGTCGCTGGCATCTGGTCCGGATGCGCGGCAAGCGCGGCGAGACGCGCGAGAACTGGCTGCTGATCAAGTCCGAGGACGCCGCCGCCCGCCCCGACGATGCCCCCGACATCCTGACCGAGCGGCCCGAATCCGTGAAGACCGGCCGCACGGTCGAGGATGTGGCCGAAGGCGCCGGGGACAAGTCGAAACCTGCCAAGCCGAAGCAGGCCCGGCGATCCCGCGCCAAGGACCCCAAGGCCCCGGCCACGGGCGCGAAGAAAGCGCCGATGCCCGATTTCATTGAACCGGCGCTGGCGACCTTGAAGCCCGCGCCGCCTGCCGGCGCCAGATGGCTCCACGAGGTCAAGTTCGACGGCTATCGCCTGCAGGCCCGGCTGGAGGGGCAGGAGGTCCGATTACTGACGCGCAGCGGGCTGGACTGGACCGACCGTTTCGGGTCCGAAATCACCGATGCCCTGCGCGCACTGCCTGCCGAATCTGCCATCATGGATGGCGAGCTGGTGGTGGAATCAGGGGCCGGATCGTCCGATTTCTCGGCCTTGCAGGCTGATCTGTCGGAAGGGCGGAACGACCGCTTCGTCCTCTACGTCTTCGACCTGATGTATCTGAACGGCTATGACCTGCGCGACGCGCCCCTGATCGCCCGCAAGGGGGCGCTGGAGGATCTGGTGGGCATGGAGCCGGGGCGGGTCCGGTTTTCCAGCCATTTCGGCGAAAGCGGGTCCATGGTGCTGCGCCATGCCTGCCGGCTCAGCCTGGAAGGCATCATTTCCAAGGAAGCGGACGCCCCCTATCGGTCGGGGCGCGGCAAGGGCTGGATCAAGTCCAAGTGCTCGGCCCGGCAGGAATTCGTGGTGGCGGGCTATGTGCCGTCCACCAGTTCTGACAAGCTGGTGGGCTCGCTGGTCCTGGGGGTGCATGAAGGGGGCAAGCTGACCCATGTGGGCCGCGTCGGCACCGGCTTTTCCCAGAAGATCGCCGAGGAGTTGCGCACGCGACTGGACGGGATGCGCATCGACAAAAGCCCCTTCGCGGGCAAGCTGACGGCGGACGAGGGCCGCGGCGTCCGCTTCGTGCGCCCCGAGTTGGTGGCCGAGGTCGAGTTCCGCGCCTGGACCGCCGACCGGCTGCTGCGCCATGCCTCGTTCCGGGGGCTGCGGGAGGACAAGCCCGCTTCGGAGGTCGTGCGCGAAAGCGGCCCCGCCAAGAAGACGCCGAACGCCCCCAAGCGCCGCGTGGCCCTGACCCATCCCGACCGCATCTATTGGCCGGACGAAGGCATCACCAAGGAAGGGCTGGCCGATTACTATGCCGAAGTCTGGCCGAAGATCGCCCCCTTCGTCGTCGGCCGTCCCCTGGCGCTGCTGCGCTGCCCCGGCGGGATCAACGGGCAAAGGTTCTTCCAGAAGCACGCCTGGAACGGCATCAACAAGCACATCGCCCTGGTCAAGGACCCCAAGGAAAAGGCCGAGGAGGCGATGATCGCCATCAACGACCTGGACGGGCTGATGGCCCTCGTGCAGTCGGCGGCGCTGGAGATCCATCCCTGGGGCTCCACGGTGGCCGATTGGGAACGCCCCGACACGATCACCATGGACCTGGATCCCGGCGAGGGCGTGGCTTGGGACGCCGTGATCGCCGGCGCGCAGGAGGTTCGTCAGCGCCTTGCCGATGCGGGGCTGGCGACTTTCGTCAAGACCTCGGGCGGGAAGGGGCTGCATGTCGTGGCGCCGTTGACGCCCAAGGCGGACTGGCCCGCCGTCAAGGCCTTCACCAAGGGGCTGGCCGACGCCATGGCGGCGGATGCGCCCGAGGCCTATGTCTCGACCATCACGAAATCCAAACGCAAGGGCCGGATCCTGATCGACTATCTGCGCAACCAGCGCGGCATGACGGCGGTGGCCGCCTATTCCACGCGCGCCCGTCCCGGCGCCACCGTGTCGATGCCTGTCGCATGGGAGGAACTGGACCAGGTCGGCCCCGGCTATTTCACGGTGGAAAACACGCCGAACCGGCTTGCCGCGCTGGCCCGCGACCCGTGGGAGGATCTCCGCGCCGCCGCCCGTCCCTTGGAGGTGAAGGCGCCGAAGCGGCAGAAGGGATAGAAACCGTTCACCGGCAGGGTGCAATCCGCAGGGTAGGGTGCGTTCTTGCACGCACCTTTACGGGGCGCATCGGTGCGTGCAAGAACGCACCCTACGGCTTCTTGGATATAAGGTGGGGTGTAACCCGCCCGGCAGCCTCGCTCCGCCAATCCCATGAATGGCGCTGTTCAGGCCCTGCCGCGCTGCCCTTCGGCCTGGATGCTTTTCTTCAGCGCGGTCATGATGTCGATGACATTATCCGGCGTTTCCACCTTCGGCGCCCGGCGGGCGGGCTTCTTCTTGCCCTTCTTCTTGGCCGCGATGATGTCCAGAAGGCGCGCCTGCACGGGATCGTTCACCATCCCGGCGTCCCAATGGGTGGTCCGTTCATCGACCAGCTTGCGCACAAGGGTCATCAGCTTCGCCTCGGGCTTTTCCGCCGTCAGCTTGTCGAAGTAATCGTCCTCGTCGCGCACCTCGTCGCCATAGCGCAGCGTCCACAGCACGATCCCCTTGTCGCGCGGCTTCAGCATCACCGCGCGCTCGCGGCGATACATCACCAGCCGGGATATGCCGACGGTGCCGGTCGCTTCCATGGCGTCGCGGATGACGGCAAAGGCTTCCTGCCCGACCTCGTCCCCCGGCATCAGGAAATGCGGCCTGTCGTACCAGACCCAACCGATCGAATGGTCGGGCACGAACATGTCGATGTCGATGGTCCGCGTGCTTTCCAGGGCGACGGCCTCGATCTCCTCGTCCTCGAGCATGATGTAGTCATCCTCGCCGCGCTCATAGCCCTTGACCTCATCCTCCTCCCGGACGGGGCGCTCGGTGACGGAATCGACATAATGGCTGGTGACGCGGTGGCCGGTCCTGGCGTTCAGCGTATGGAAGCGGACCTTTTCGCCCTCGGTGGTGGCGGGCATCATGGTGACAGGGCAGGTCACCAGCGACAGCTTCATGTAGCCTTTCCAGAACGTGCGCGGCGCCATGGCGGGGCTCCTTACCGGGACATGAACCAAAACGGCCACGGGCGGGCTTTGTTCCGCCTGCGGACAAGGGGGTCGCGGCCACCGCCGGCCGGTCGTGACAGGCCCGACATGCGCCCTGTGTTCCTGAAGCGCGGGATCGGCTGCCTTGCGGCGGGTTTCGTCGCGGAGGGAGATTGACAAATGCCAACCCGCGCGGCGGATCGGGAACCCGTGGCGGTGACGGCTGTTGAGAACGATCATCAATCTTTGCAAAGGATGCCGCCATGAGCGTTGCCCTTGTCACCGGCGCCTCGACGGGCATCGGATACGAACTGGCCCGTCTGTGCGTTTCGGATGGCCATGAAACCATCGTGGTCGCCAACGAGGCCGCCATCCACGCCGCCGCGCGGGAGCTGGGGGCCCGCCCGGTCGAGGCTGACCTGGCGACCCGGGAAGGTGCCCAGGCGGTGCTGGCGGCGCTGGAGGGCCGGGACGTGGACCTTCTGATGCTCAACGCGGGCACGGGGCTTGGCCATTCCTTCCTGGAACAGGATTTGCAGGGCGTCGAACGCACGGTAGAGACCAACATCCTGGGCGTGCTGCGGCTGGCCCATCCCCTTGGGCGCCGGATGGTCGCCCGCGGGCAGGGGCGCATCATGATCACCGGCTCCATCGCGGGCTTCATGCCGGGAACCTATCAGGCGGTCTACAACGCCTCGAAGGCGTTTCTGGACAACTTCTCGGTCGCCCTGGCCGAGGAACTGAAGGACAGCGGCGTCACCGTCACCTGCCTGATGCCCGGCCCGACCGACACCAAGTTCTTCGAGCGCGCCGGGATGCTGGACACGCCGATCGGGCAGGGTCCCAAGGACGACCCGCAGATGGTGGCCGAATACGGTTATCGCGCCATGATGGAGGGAACGGCGCAGGCCACGCCGGGCTTCAAGAACAAGGCCCAGGCCGCCGTGGCCGAAATCCTGCCGGCCGAGATGGTCGCAAAGTTGCACAGCAAGATGGCCAAGCCCAACGACGAATGAGGAGCATTCCATGGCACAGGACAACAAGGATCGCGGACGCGCCTAGGACCGGCGCAAGGTCGCCGGCGGCCAAGACCACGAGGTCCGCTACGAAGCCGAGAAGATGGGCGTGTCCAGGGACGAGGTCCGCGATGCGGTCAGGTCCGAGGGCAACAGCCGCGACAAGGTCGAGAAGAAGCTGAAGGACGACTGAACGGCCCGCGGGCAGGGCGCGGGCCGGCAGGGGTCCGCGCCTAGCGTTCCTTCGGGATGATGCTGATGCCGCCGCTGACCTCCAGGACGGCGGCGTCGATCTCGTCCAGCGTCTTCAGGCCATGCTGGGAACGTGCGGCCTCCAGCAGGTCGCCCACGCCGACGCGGGCCCTGCGCATGGCTTCCTCGTCCATCTTGCCGCTGCTGATCAGGACGGTGGGATTGCCGTCCAGGATCGAGCCCGCGCGTTCGGAGCGGGACTTGACATAGGCCAGCAGCACATCCGTGCCAAACAGCGTCAGGATCAGGATCGCCGCATTTGTGATGGAAAAGTCGTCGCCCAGCAGGGCCTGTTGCGTCGTTTCGGCGATAATCAGCAACAGGACGAAGTCGAAAGGCGTCATCTGCGCCAGCGTTCGGCGGCCAGACAGCCGGGTCGCGATCAGCAGGAGAAAATAGACGGCAATGCCGCGAATTACCGAGTCCATGATGTCCTCAGGGCAGAACGAGAAGATTGATGCGACGGGTTTCGCCTTCGACCGTCATGTCGAAGCCGGTCCAGCCGAAATGCGTGGCCCGCAGGTCCAGCTTGACCTCGTGCGGGGCAGGGCCGGCGGTGGGGAAGGTCATCGTCTGCGCGCCTTGGGCCAGAAGGCTCTGGTCCGGTTCGGGCTGGATCCGCTCGACCGAGAAACGCTCGAAGAAGGGCTGCGATATGCGGACCTCGTGGCTGTCTGCCGGATTGTCGAAGATGATCGCCACCTCGTCCATGCCTTCCCAGCGGGATACGCGGGGCACCTCGGCGCGGGCATTCGCGAAATGGATGGTTTGCGTGTGGAAGACGCCGCCGCTGCCGGTCAGGCCCAGAATTGCCAGCAGCATGACCGCCCCGAAGGTCCACCAGGCTATGCGCTGGATCCGCCAGTAGCGCCGCTGCCTGTCGCGCGGTTCGTCAAGCTGCAGCCCGTCGGGGCGTATTTCGGGGATCGTCAATCTTGTCCCTTGCCTCATGGCCTTCTCCGCAGGGTCCTTTCTCCATCGAAAGCACCGCGAAAGGCATGTGGTTCCACAGGGGATCAGGGCTGCTGGTCTTGTCCGATTTCCGGCGAATCGTCATGAACCTCGGTCGCGTGCCACAGGTTGCGGCCGACGAATATCACCAGAATGATGGCGACAAGGATCACCGCCACCGCCACGCCCGCGCGGCCAAGCCGCCGGGGACCGGGCTTGGGTTCGCGGCTCATCGCGACAAGGCCCAGATGGCGCCGATGATGACCAGCAGTATCATCGCCACGGGCCAGACCAGAACCTGCCAGGCCAGCCTGTTGCGCACGGGCGCGGGGGCGCGGACATAATCCGTGTCCGACGGTTCCCCCGCCGCCCCGGCGGATCGGTCGATCGGGCCGCCCTCGGTCTTCTTGTCGCCGTCTTCGGTGGTGCTGGGCATGATGCTAGTTTCCCCCTGCAGGGCGAGATGCGGCTCCGGGCGTCAGGACGACCTTCGTCCATTCGTCCTGCTTGCCGTGGAAATTCTTGTAGCCGGTCGGGGCATCCTCCAGCGACAGGCGATGCGAGATCAGGAAGGTCGTGTCGATCTCTCCCTCCAGGATGCGCTGCAGAAGCTCTCGGGTATATTTCTGCACATGGGTCTGGCCTGTGCGGATCTGCAGGCCCTTTTCCATCAGCGCGCCAATCGGGAACTTGTCGGCCAGGCCGCCATAAACACCCGGGATGGACACGCGCCCGCCCTTCCTGACCGCCATCAGCGCCATGCGCAGGGCATGGACATTGTCGGCGCCGATCCCGACCCGCTGCTTCAGCGCGTCCATCAGCGCGTCGGGCGCAAAGCCGTGGCTTTCCATACCCACGGCGTCGATCACCGCGTCGGGGCCGATGCCGCCGGTCATCTCCATCAACGCTTCCAGAACATGGGTCTGCTTGAAGTCGATGACCTTGGCGCCCAGGCCACGCGCCAGCTCCAGGCGGTGGGGGTAATGGTCGATGGCGATGACTTGACCCGCACCCATCAGCAGCGCGGACTGGATCGCGAACAGGCCGACCGGCCCGCAACCCCAGACGGCTACGCTGTCGCCGGGCTGGATGTCGCAGTTCTCGGCCGCCATCCAGCCGGTGGGCAGGATGTCGGACAGGAACAGCACATCCTCGTCCGAAGGGCCTTCGGGAATCACAATGGGGCCGACATCGGAGAACGGCACGCGCACATATTCCGCCTGGCCGCCGGGATAACCGCCGGTCATATGGGAATAGCCGAAAAGGCCGCTCATCGGGTGGCCATAGAGCAATTCGGACGCTTCCTGCTTCTCCACCGGGTTCGAGTTGTCGCAGGCCGAGAACTGCCCCTGCGTGCAGAAGAAGCAGGCACCGCAGGAAATGGTGAAGGGCACCACCACCCGGTCGCCCTTTTTCAGCGTCGATTTCGGCCCGGTTTCCACCACGCGGCCCATGAATTCATGGCCCAGGATGTCGCCGGGCGCCAAGCCGGGGATCACGCTATCGTAAAGATGCAGGTCCGATCCGCAGATCGCCGTCGCCGTGATCTCGATGATCGCGTCGCGCGGGTTGACGATCTGGGGGTCGGGAACGGTATCGACGCGAACGTCATGCTTGCCATGCCAGGTCAGTGCGCGCATCAATCCGCCTTTCGATTGGTCGAGGTGGCGATTTCGCCGGTTTCAAGAAGCATCTTCAGCCGCTTCAGTTCCTGCTTGCCGCGGATCTTGGGATCGGCGCCGCGCAGCCTGGCCGCCCATTGGCCGACGATGCCTGCCTGCGGAATCCAGGCAATATGGGCCTCGACCTCGGTCCCGCGTCCGGCAGGGGCGTCGCGCAACCGGACCTTGGCCTCGATCTCGATCTCGGCACCCTCGACGGACCGCCAGGCGAGGGCCTCGTTCTCGCGCTGCTCGACAAGGCGGGTTTCAACCGCGAGATGTCCGTCCGGTGTATCGACGACCCAGGTCACGTCATCGCCGCTGACCTGGACGGCGGCCAAGCCCTCCATGAAATCGGTCAGATGGTCCGGGTTGCGCCACATCTCGTAGATGCGAGAGCGGGGGGCCTTGATGGTAACGGTGCGCCCGGCGATCTGATAGTCGCCAAAGCTGGACCGGCGCGCGGTGCGGCCGGGGGCGCTGTCCGGCGGGCGCTTGGGGCTGGATTTCATGATGGCGCCTGCCGCAAGGCCCGCGCCTACGGACAGGGCAAGCACGACGGCGGCAAGTGGCAGGTCTGTCTGGCGGCGCGGCATCGGGGCCTCCGTGGAACAAGGCGGCCACCCTCGCGGGGGGCCGCCACCGTCGCTTAGCGCGACTTCTGATACAGCTTGGTTGCGATCTCGAACATTTCCGCGGGGTCGTAATCCGGGGTAAAGGCCGAGGGCACGCCCGTCAGGTCATGGATCTTGCCGCCATCGGGCAGGCCGTCCACGACCTCCAGTTCGCCGGGCGGATCGTCGGGCAGGGCGGTTTCCCCGCCGCCGCCCCAGATGCCGCGCATCTCCTCATAGTCCGAGGGGCTGAAGGTATAAAGGCGGCGGTGCGACCCCTCGGCCAAGTATTTCTGGCATTCCGGGATGTTGCCCAGGGGGATGTTCGGCGTGGGCAGGAACTTGTCCAGGTCCACCCCCGTCAGCTTCTTCAGCGCCAGGGCATAGGCATGGGCATGGACCGATCCGCGCACCAGCAGGTAGCCGCAGACCTCGCGCCCAGTGATGTTGGCATCGGTCAGCGATTCATAGACCCGCAGCTTGTGCAGGCGCGCGCCGCATTCCAGATGGAAGTTGTGCAGCAGATCCACGATCACGTTGCCGGTCGTGGTCACCATGTCCGCGTTCCACGACATCGAGTTCGAGTTGACCGGAATCGCGCCCCCCGCATGACTGTAGAACGAGGCGGCCGAACGGATGTCCTTCATCTCCTCGAACGGCGCGTTCGAGATGTCGCCGCCGAACTTCTCGTCCCCGCCGGGCTTGTCGGGCCCGTTGGCGAGCATGGCCACGCCATTGCTGACCAGTTCCACATGGCCCAGTTCCTCGGCGGTGATGGCCGCAACCAGGCTGTAGAAGGGGCGCAACTTGCTTTTGCTGCGGAAATTGAAGCTTTGGAACATGTAGTTCCCAAGCGTCGACATCTCGCCATACTTGCCGCCAAGCAGTTCTTGCAAGGCTGCGGCGGCGTTCGGATCCTGTCTCTTGGGGGCAGGCAGTTCAACTTGCAACTTGTCGACGCGCAGGAACATAGGTGTTCTCCGGGTGTGGGGATGCCTGGAAAAACACTGTTCGGCGGGAACTGTTCCGTCCGCGGGGCGGAAAAAGGCTGATCGGCAGAGATAGCGTGCCGCGTTGTCTCCCGTCAGGATGTCCTTCGCCGTGCAGGGAGGAGCGCGCATGTATCGGCGCCTCGGCCGCCTGCGTTGGCTGCCTTGCACTGATCCGAAAGGGAAAAGGTGACTGTGACGGGCCTTCTTGGCAGTGTCCTTTTAGCGGCAGCTCATCGCCATGCAAGGACAATGGCACTTCGGGATGGCGCGTCCCCCCCACCATACGGACCAAGAATAAGCATCGTTATGGAACGGCTGGATAGCTGATCAGGCTGTAGCCCCGCCGCTGCTTGCGCCGGATCCAGGTCGCTTGCTGCTGCAATGCCTCGGAAAGATCCGCGAACCAATGCTGGCGTTCCTGGCCGCGGTGGCCGACGCGGCCCCAATTGCGAACCAGCACGACCCCTCCGAACAGGTCGGGCATGATATCCAGGCGATAGAACCGCGCCATGTTCCGATCGGGATCTCGGCGGTCCAGAAGCACGCTGTCGGGTTCGCTGATCATGGGCTCAGTCTGCGCCCGTGTTCGCCTTTCGTCCAATGATAATTGTGAATCGATGGCCGGCAAGCGATTCCGTCCGTTGATGGGTCGGCCCCGCTTGACCCGTGCGGCCGTCCCGCCGCAAGAACGGCAGGGCGTATTCAGGAAAGGCTCGCCATGCACGCACTTGCATCCTCGACCGGGACCTTTCACGCCGTCCGGCTTGGTCCCGGCCAGAACCTGACCCAGGGGTTGCGCCGCGTCTTTGCCGACAGCGGCACGCAGGCCATGGCGATCGTGACCTGCGTGGGCAGCCTGACCGATGTCGTGATCCGCCATGCCAACCAACCGGACGGCACCGCCTATTCCGGACATTTCGAGATCACCTCGCTGACCGGCACGCTGGATGCGAAGTCCCAGCATCTGCACCTGACGATCGCCGACGATCAGGGCCGGGCCTTTGGCGGCCATCTGATGCCCGCGGGATCGGCCGTCTTCACCACGACCGAGATCGTGGTCCTGGCCCTGCCTGGCCTGCACTTCGACCGCGCGCCATGCCCCTTGTCGGGGTATGACGAGCTGGTGGTGACGGGGCGCAGATGATCCTCTAAGCCTTGATCCGCACCGGCGCGCCCTTGTAGGCCGGTGTCTTCGAGGCGAGGTCGTGATGGTCCAGCGGCACCAGGGGGTTGGCCTCGGGGTAATAGGCCCCCACGCAGCCTGAGGGCAGGTCATAGGGAACGACCGTGAACCCCTCGACCCGGCGCGGGATGCCGTCCTCGACGGCCGACACCAGGGTCACGCGCTGACCCTCGGACAGCCCTGCACCGACCATGTCGGCGCGAGAGATCAGGACAATCATCCGGTCCCCCTCCAGCCCGCGCAGACGGTCGTGATAGTCATAGATCGTGGTGTTGAACTGGTCGTTGGACCGCAGCGTGACCAGCGTATAGACGCCCTCGCCCGGTTCGGCCCCCAGGGCCGAGAGGCTTGGCGGCAGCGTGAATTCCGCCCTGCCGCTTTCTGTCTGCCAGTCGCGCCGGCGCGCCGCATTGCCGCGATAGAAGCCCCCGGCCTTGAACAGCCGGTCGTTGAAGTGGTCGAACTGGTCGGGATAGGTTTCCTCGATCAGGTCGCGGATGCGGCCGTAGTCGGCGATCCAGTCGTTCCAGCGGACATGGCGGTTGGGCGGCAGGGTCGCCTTGGCGATGCCCGCGATGATGGCCGGTTCCGACAGCAGGTGGCGCGAGGCCGGGGGGCGGCGTCCCACCGACCCGTGGATATGGCTGAGGCTATCTTCCATCGACACGGCCTGCGGGCCGGTTTTCTGCATGTCGCGCTCGGCCCGGACCAGGCAGGGCAGCAGCCAAGCCCCCTTGCCCACCAGCAGGTGCGAACGGTTCAGCTTGGTCGCGACCTGGACATTCAGATCCAGCCCGGCCCAGAAAGGCTCGGCCCGGGCAAGGTCGGGGATGGCGCGGGCGAAGTTGCCGCCCAGGCTGACGAAGCCCTTGACGGTGCCGTCGATGACGCCCTGGACGACCTCGACGGTGGTCATGCCGGTGTCGCGCGGCGGGTCGAAGTCGAACATCTGCGCCAGCGTGTCCAGCGGCACCAGTTCGGGCTTTTCCGAAATGCCCACGGTGCGCTGCCCCTGCACGTTGGAATGGCCGCGCACGGGGCAGATGCCGGTGCCCGGACGGCCGATATTGCCGCCCATCAGCAGCAGGTTGACCAGCATTCCCACGCTGTCGCCGCCATGGACATGCTGCGTCAGGCCCATGCCATAGACGCCGATGCAGCGTTCGGACCGGGCGTAAAGGTCCGCCACCTCGACCAGGTCGGCGCGCGGCAGGCCGGATGCGGCCTCGATATCCTCCCAGGACAGCGCGCGGGTCCAGGTCTCGAAGGCGTCAAAATCATGGCAATGCAGCGCGATGAAGTCGCGATCGACGGCATCCAGGTCGAACAGGTGCTTGCAGATCCCCGCAATCGCCGCGATGTCGCCGCCGGGGCGCAGTTGCAGATAGATGTCCGAGATCGGCGTGCCCCGGCCCGTCAGCATCTCGGACGGGCTTTGCGGGTTCATGAACTCGACCAGTCCGCGTTCGCGGATCGGGTTGAAGGTCACGATCCTGCAGCCCCGTTTCACCGCCTGCTGGATCGGGTGCAGGAAACGCGGACTGTTCGACCCGGTGTTCTGCCCGAAGAACAGCATCAGGTCGCATGTCTCGAAATCATCCAGAACGCAGGTGCCGACCGGTGCGCCGATAGTCCGTTTCAACGCCACGCTGGTCGTCTCGTGGCACATGTTGGAACTGTCGGGCAGGTTGTTGTGCCCGTAAAGACGCGCGAACAGCGCATACAGGTAGGACGCCTCGAGGCTGGCCCGGCCCGAGGCATAGAAGACCGTCGTCTTCGGATCCATCGCCTTGAGACTGGCGCCGATGGCGGCAAAGGCTTCCGGCCAGGTCGTCTCGACATAATGGTCGCTGGCCGCGTCATAGCGCAGGGGATGGGTCAGCCGCCCGGCCGCCTCCAGGTCGTGATCGGGCCAGTTGCGCAATTCGGTCACGCTGTGGCGGGCGAAGAAGTCGGGCTTGCAACGATCGCGGGTCAGGTCCCAGAGGGTGGCCTTGGCGCCGTTCTCGCAGAACTCGGCCAGGTGTGGCGAGGGCGGCTTGGCCCAGGCACAGGAGGTGCACATATGCCCGCCGGGCTTGTTCTGGCGGCGCAGGGTTTCCAGAACACCCAACTGGATGCGGCCTTTCGTGGCCTGCGCCAGCACGCTTTTCAGCGATCCCCAACCGCCCGTCGGATGGGCGTAAAAGGGCGTCGTCGGATCCTGGTCGCGTTCCCCGGTCACGTCATGCCCCCTTCGGATGCGGCAGGGTCGTGGATCGGGCAGCCCTCCAGTCGTGGTCATCGACCGGATAGGCGACAGCGGCAGTAGGGCGGAGGGCTGGCTGCATGGGAGATCCTGACTCTCGGTGGGTGCCAGAGCCAAAACGGCCCCGCCGCGGAACCGTTCCGGTGCCGCGCGGATTGCAGGATCACAAGTCGGGCAACGCCCGCCGGGCCGGGTCCCGGCGGGACGGCGGATCACTCGGCCGGAACGGCAACAGGCGCGGGGGCCGCGTCGCGGTCAAGCTCGGGCGAGGTCTTGTGGTGCGTGGCATAGATCATCGCGCCCACGAAGGTCAGCCCGCCCACCAGGTTGCCGACAACGGTCGGGATCTCGTTCCAGATCATGTAGTCCATGATCGTGAAGTTGCCGCCCAGCAGCAGGCCCGCCGGGAACAGGAACATGTTCACGATGGAATGCTCGAACCCCATGTAGAAGAAGATCAGGATCGGCATCCACATCGCCATGATCTTGCCCGAAACGCTGGTGGACATCATCGCCGCGACCACGCCGGTCGAGACCATCCAGTTGCACATCACCGCGCGCACGAACAGCGTCAGCATCCCCGCAGCGCCATGCGCGGCATAGCCGACGGTCCGGCCCTCGCCGATATGCCCGATCTTCTCGCCGACGGCATTCGGCGCCTCGGACCAGCCGAAGGTCACGATGATCGCCATGAAGATCGCGACCGTGAAGGCGCCCGCGAAATTGCCGCAGAAGACCAGGCCCCAGTTGCGCAGCATCCCCTTCATGGTGACGCCCCGGCGCCTGTCGATCAGCGCCAGCGGCACCAGCGTGAAGACCCCGGTCAGCAGGTCGAAGCCCAGCAGATACAGCATGCAGAAGCCCACCGGGAATAGCAGCGCGCCAATCAGCGGGTTGCCGGTGTTGACGGTGACGGTGACGGCGAAGGCGGCCGCCAGCGCCAGGATCGCCCCCGCCATATAGGCGCGGATCAGCGTGTCCTTGGTGGACATGAAGACCTTGGCCTCGCCGGCGTCGATCATCTTCCGGGCAAAATCGGTTGGCGTGACATAGGACATGGGCGTTCCTTTCAGGCGGCGCTTCTGGCGCGGATCAGGGTGGCGTCGAGGAGGATGCGTCCCCCCTGGAGCTTGGCGGGATAGGTGCGGACGTGGCCCTCGTCTGCGCCTTGTGCCGCGCCCGAGTTCATGTCGAAGACCCAGTTGTGCAGCGGGCAGGTGACCAATGTGCCGTGGACGATGCCTTCGGACAGCGGCCCGCCCTTGTGGGGGCAGCGGTCCTCCAGCGCAAAGACCTGGTCGTCCATGGTGCGGAAGACCGCCACGCAGCCCTGCCCGGTCTTCACCACGCGCGCGCCCTGCCGGGGGATGGCGTCCAAGGGTCCGATGTCAACGAAGATGGTCATTCGGCGGCCTCCAGCGTCAGGTCGGCAAGGGGCGCCCATTTGGGCGTCTCGGATGGGGTGGAAAGGTCGGCCCAGGGGTCGCGGCGGTAGACGGACTGGCTGATCTCGAAGCGTTCGACCAGGGCGCGGCGATTTTCAAGGTCATCGACGACCTGCGCCCTTATCCAGTCCAGCCCGACCTTGCCCATCCATTTCCAGATCCGGTCCAGGTATCGGGCGTTCTCTCGGTAAAGCTGCGTCACGGCCAGGATGATCCGGATCGCCTCGTCCTCGGACGGGGTGGATGCCAGGTGCTCGGTTTCCCTGACCTCCATCCCCGCCGCGCCGCCGATGACGATGTTGTACCCGCTGTCGACGCAGACCACGCCGATGTCCTTGCAGGTGGCCTCGGCGCAGTTTCGGGGGCAGCCGGACACGCCCAGCTTCAGCTTGTGCGGCGTCCAGGACCCCCACATCAGCTTTTCCAGCCTGATGCCGAGGCCCGTGGAATCCTGTGTGCCGACGCGGCAGAACTCCTTGCCGACGCAGGTCTTCACCGTGCGCAGGCCCTTGGAATAGGCCGCGCCCGACACCATCCCCGCCGCGTTCAGGTCGGCCCACATATGCGGCAGGTCTTCCTTGCGCACCCCCAGCAGGTCGATGCGCTGGCCGCCCGTCACCTTGACCATTGGCACGTCGTATTTCTCGGCCGCGTCGGCAATGGCGCGCAGTTCGGCCGGGGTCGTCACGCCGCCCCACATGCGCGGGACTACTGAATAGGTGCCGTCCTTCTGGATATTGGCGTGGTTGCGTTCGTTCACAAAGCGCGACTGCCGGTCGTCCTGGTAGTCCAGCGGGTATTCCGCCAGCAGGTAATAGTTCAGCGCCGGGCGGCAGGAATGGCAGCCGCCGACCGATTTCCAACCCAGTTCCTGCATCACGGCCGGGATCGACTTCAGCCCCATGGACCGGATCAGGCGGCGCACGTCCTCGTGGCTGTGATCGGTGCATTTGCACATGCCGGCGGGGGCGTCAGCAACCGCGCCGCCCAGCGTCAAGGCCATAACCTGCTGCACTAGCCCGGTGCAGGACCCGCAGGAGGCGCTGGCCTTGGTGCAGGCCCGCACCGCGTCCAGCGTGCAGGCGCCGCCCGCCACCGCGTCCATGATCGTGCCCTTGGAAACGCCGTTGCAGCCGCAGATCTCCGCCTCAGGCGGCAAGACTGCAACGGCCGCCATAGGGTCCGGCGCGGCACCCCCCTGGAAGGCCGGGCCGAAGATCAGCGTGTCGCGCATCGGGCCGATGTCGGTTGCGTCCTTCATCAGCCCATGGAACCAGGCCCCGTCATTGGTATCGCCATACATGACCACGCCGATGATGCGGTTGTCTTCCAGCACCAGGCGCTTGTAGATGCCCCGGCCCGGGTCACGGAAAACGATATCCTCGCGCCCCGGTGCATCGGCAAAGTCGCCCGCGCTGTAAAGGTCGCAGCCCGTCACCTTCAGCTTGGTCGCGGTCTGGACGGGGGCGAAGACGGCTGGCTGGTCCAGCAGCGTTTTCGCCAGCACCTTGGCCTGGTCGTAGAGCGGCGCGACAAGGCCGAAGACCTGGCCGCGATGTTCGACGCATTCGCCAAGCGCGAAGACATGCGGGTCGCTGGTGCGCAGGGCGTCGTCCACGACGATGCCGCGCTCGACCTCCAGATGGGCGTCATTGGCCAGCCGCACCTCGGGGCGGATGCCCACGGCCATGCAGACCAGGTCGGCGGGATAGACGGTGCCGTCCTCCAGCAGCACGGCCTCGACGCGGTCGTTGCCCAGGATGGCCTTGGTCGCGCCCTTGCAATGGACGGTGATGCCGCGCTTTTCCAGATCCTTCTGCAGCAGGTATCCCGCCGCCGGGTCCAGCTGGCGCTCCATCAGGTGACCCATCAGGTGGATCACGGTCACGCGGGCGCCGCGCGCGGCCATGCCGGCCGCGGCCTCCAGGCCCAGCAGGCCGCCGCCGATGACCACCGCGTCCTTGCCGGCGGTATCCATCATCGCCTGCGTGTCTTCCAGGTCGCGATAGGTGACGACGCCGGGCAGATCCTTGCCGGGCACCGGGATGATGAAGGGGGCCGACCCGGTGGCGATCACCAGCGCGTCATAGGGCGCGCCGCCGCTGTTGGAATAGACGACGCGGTTCTTGCGGTCGATCCTGGTCACCGGCTCGGCAAAGCGGCAATCGACGTGGTGGGCGGTATACCAGGTGTCGTCATGGGTGACGATCTGCTCGTAGGTCTTCTCGCCCGACAGGACCGGCGACAGCATCAGGCGGTTGTAGTTGCCGCGCGGCTCGGCGTTGAACAGGGTCACGTCATAGGCGCCAGGGGCGGCCTCGAACAGCTGCTCCAGCAGCCGGCCCGAGGCCATGCCCGCGCCGATGACGACAAGCTTCTTCCTGGAAATAACGGTGGTGGACATTGATGCTCCGATGGCGGGACGGGGTGTCTGTGGCTGTCGGAAAGCACACGGCATGATGGCCCGGGGGCCAGTGGCAACCGTCGCTTTCGGGAAATGCCGCATCGTTGCGAGCCAAGCCGGTGGCGCGCCATTGCGCCGGGCCATGAACCAACCCTTGACGATCCGGGGCGACAGGCCAAGCCTTCAGCACCCGCCTGCGGCGCCCCTGCCCCGTTTCATGCCGGACGCGCGAAAAGATTGCGCGGACTGCCCGCGCTTTGGTCAGTTTGCGGACAAGGAGGCGGCGGGGTCGAAGGTGAAGCCGTCGAAGAAGCCGTCCGCGCGCAGAATCATCCCGCCGCGTTCGGCCGCGACCGAGCGATCCTCGGCCAGCGCGCCCTCGACCCGTTGCGAGGCACCGGGCAGCGGCGCACCAGCCGGGCGCAGGTGCTGGCGATAAAGGTCGGTGCGGAAATGCGCCATGGCGCGGGTCATGGCCTCCTGCGGGTCCAGCCCGTGCCGCCCCGCCAGGCGTTGCGCGAACAGCGCGGCCAGGCTTTTCCAGGGAAAGCTGGCCGCGCCCGCGTTGAAGGCGATGAAACCCGGCGCGTGGCGGATGTCGCCTTGCGCGCTGATCGTCAGCCGCCCCGTCAGCCCGCGTTCGGCCAGTTCCGGCGGCAGGTTCAGATAGGCGGCGCGCGACAGGATCTCGGCCGCGGTGCCGCGATGGTCGGGATCGTCCAGCCAGCGGCCCGCGCGCCAGATCGCGCGCATCAGCGCTCCGGTCTCGGCCTCGCGGGTCTCTGCGAAGCCACGCAGCAGCACCAGCCCCTTTTCGGGTGCTGCTGCCCAGATGGCGGTGCCGGGCAGCAGCAGGGCCCCCAGTCCGCGCTCGACGGCGAAGCTGGCCCAAGGTTCGCCCACGCAGAAGGCATCGACATCGCCCTGCGCCATTGCCTCGGCCATCATCGGCGGCGGCACGGTGATCAGCTCCAAGTCGGCAGGCGCAAAGCCGCTGGCGGTCAGCCAGTGCCGCACCAGTTCGGACTGGGTGGAAAAGTGAAACGGCACCCCCACCCGCAAGCGTCCCGCCACCGCGCGGCGCAGGGCCAGCCCGGCGGCGCGGGCATCGTCGAAGGCGAAATCATGGCCGCCGTCGCGCAGCCGCCCTTCCAGGTCGCGGTTGACAGCCACGGCCTGCCCGCCATGGGACAGGAACATCACCAGATCCATCGCGGGCAGAGAGGGGCCAAGCCCAAGCGCTTGGCCCACCGGCATCGGCACCAGCATGTGGGCGGCCTCGATCAGCCCCGCGCCCAGCATGTCGCGCGCCTGCGCCCAGGCCCCCAGGCGGACCAGATCGAAGGCCAGCCCCTCTTCCGCCGCGAAGCCAAGTTCCTGCGCGACGATCAGGGGCGCGGCGTCGATCAGGGGCACATAGCCAAGGCGCAGCGTGATCATCGGCCCAGAAGCCCCGCCGCCATGACCAGTTGCTGCGCGATGTCGGCCACGCGCTTGCCCCCGTCCATCGCAGTCTTGCGCAGCAGGGCATAGGCCGCTTCCTCGTCGATGCCGCGGGCCTTCATCAGCACGGCCTTGGCGCGGTCGATGATCTTGCGTTCCTCCAGCGCGGCGCGGGTCGCGGCCAGTTCGGCGCGCATCTGCTGGAAGATGTGGAACCGCGCAATGGCCGCATCCAGGATCGGCTTCAGCCGCTCGGGCCGCATCCCGTCCACGACATAGGCCGAGATCCCGGCCTCGATCGCCGCCCGCGTCATTCCTTCGTCCGAACGGTCCACGAACATCGCCACCGGCCGTTCGGCTGGCCCCGAGGCCAGCGCCAGTTCCTCAAGCACATCGCGCGAGGGGTTGGCGATGTCGATCAGCACCACGTCGGGGCGCAATTCGGCCACCTGCCGCGCCAAGCCCGACTGTTCGGCGATGATGCGGATGTCGTGGTCGCCCGCTTCTCGCAACCCGTCGGCTATGGGCTGCGCGCGGTCGGGATCGGGTTCGACGACGACGATGAGAAGGCGTTTCGACATGGCTGCCCGTGTGGTGGCACGGGCCGGCACCCTGCGCAATGGCGGGCATGGTTTGGGCAAAGGAGATGCGGAAAAAACAGGCAGCCTGCATTGTCCGACTGGCAGCGTTGCGGAGGAGGAAACGCAATGCGTCCCCTTTTCCCACCCTAGTCGAACAGTTCTGCCGCGCGCTCCACCTGCCCTGCCGCGATCAACGCCGCCAGCAGTACGCGCGCCTGCCCTGGGCGCAGCACGGCAGAGAGCACCGCCCCCGCACGCACCAGGTCATGCCCACCGCCGCCGCCGCCATAGCTGGCGGCCAGCCGCCCCATCGGCACGCGGCTGGACACGACGACCGGCAGTCCCGCCGAATGGCAGCGCGCCACAGCCTGGACCACCTCGGGCGTCGCGTTCCCCGATCCAAGCGCCGCCAGCACGATCCCCTGCGCGCCCGCAGCCAGGCTCGCTTCGACATGGGTGGCATCGACGCCGGGATGGATCGCCACGACATCGACGCGGATGCCGCTGACCGGTGCGGTCAGCGTCACCTCGGGCGCGGCTGCATCCACCGCCAGCCGGAAGGCATCGGCGCTGTCGGTGGCGTGCTTGACCAGCCCCCAGGCCGGCAGCAGCCGCCCGCCGAAGGCCAGCCGCACCCCTGCCCCGCCACCCAGAACCGCGCGAATGGCTGCGGCCATGTTCGCGGGGCCGTCGGCTTGCGGGTGATCATCGGTGAACTGGGCGCCGGTGAAAACCACGGGCGCGCCCGGATGCTGCAGAGACACCAGCAGCGCCGTTTCCTCCATCGCGTCGGTGCCGTGCAGGACCACGACGCCCGCGGCCCCGTCCGCCAGTTCCGCCCCGACCGCGTCGCTGACCGCCTGCATGTGGGCCAGCGTCAGGGTCGAGGAGTCGCGGGCGAACAGATCGACCGGCTTCAGCCTGACGGGCGGCAGATCGCCAAGCCGTGCCAGCAGCGCCTGCCCGTCCAGGCCGGGCGTGCTGGAGCCGTCGGCGTTCGTCCGGCTGGCAATGGTGCCGCCCGTGGCGATGACGGCGATCAGGGCTTCCATCAGCGCAGCTCCAGCCCGCCGCGATCCAGCCCGTGCTGTGCCGCGACAGCGCCGATCCGGTCACGCGCCAGGAACCAGCCCAGCACCAGCGCCGGGACGATCACCACCAGCGAGCCGACGGTATAGGTTCCCACCGGATAGTCGAAGGCCATCAGCACCACGACCCCTGCCAGGAAGGCCAGCGTCAGGACGCCCGTCCAGGGCGCGCCGAACATGCGGAAATCGGGGCGCGGCAGGATGCCCTTGCGCGACAGGTGCCACAGCTTCAACTGGCACAGCACGATCGTTCCCCAGGCGGTGATGATCCCCAGGGCCGCGACGTTCAGCGCGATCTCGAAGGCCTCGGCGGGGACATAGGCATTCAGAATGACGCCCAGCACCGTGACCGCCGCCGTGACGGCGATCCCGCCATAGGGCACGCCCTGCTTGTTCATCTTCGCCAGCGCTGCGGGGGCGGAACCCGACACCGCCATCGAATGCAGGATGCGGCCCGTGGAATACAGCCCCGCGTTCAGCGACGACAGCACGGCGGTCAGCACCACCAAGTTCATGATGATGTCCGCGCCCTCGACCCCGATCTTGCCGAAGAAGGTGACGAAGGGGCTCGTTCCCGCCTGATAGGCGGTATAGGGCAGCAGCAGCGACAACAGCAGGACCGAGCCGACATAGAAGATCACCAGCCGGAAGACCACTGTGCGGATGGCGTTCGGCATGACCTTGCGGGGATCCTCGGTCTCGCCCGCCGTGGTCCCGATCAGCTCGATCGAGGCATAGGCGAAGACCACGCCCTGGATCACGATCAGCGCGGGCAGGATGCCGCCCGGGAACATGCCGCCGAATTCGGTGATCGTGGCCAGGCCGGGCGTGTGGCCGTCGATGGGCGTGCCGGTCACGACAAACCAGATGCCGACCGCCAGGAAGGTCAGCAGCGCCAGCACCTTGATCAGGCTGAACCAGAACTCGAGCTCGCCGAAGACCTTGACCGACAACATGTTCATGGCCAGCACCACGATCAGCGCGACAAGCGCGAAGACCCACTGGTCGATGCCTTGCAGCATCGGCACATAGGCCTTGAAGAAGTTCATGTAGAGCGCGACGGCCGTGACATCCGCGACCGCCGTCATGGCCCAGTTCAGCCAGTACATCCAGCCCGCCGCGAAGGCGAGCTTCTCGCCGTAGAATTCCCGGGCATAAGACACGAAGGACCCGGAGGTGGGGCGGTGCATGATCAGTTCGCCCAGGGCCCGCAGGACCAGGAAGGCGAAGAAGCCGCAAAGGGCATAGACCAGGACCAGCGCCGGCCCGGCGGCGGCAAGGCGGCCGCCCGCGCCCAGGAACAATCCGGTGCCGATGGCGCCGCCGATGGCGATCATCTGGATCTGCCGGGGCTTCAGGGCCTTGTGAAAGCCAGCCTCCTCCTCGGCATAGACATGGCCCTCGGCCGGGATATCGGATGCTTTCTGCGACATGGTTTTCCTGTTGCTAAAGGGCTGCGGAACCTGCCAGCCTGCAAGGCTGTCTTACAGATTTTCGCGCCTTAAAGGCGTGGCTGCAGGCAGGTCAAGGGAAAACTGTCAGCCCGCCGTGGCCGCGATGCGGGCGACGGTGCTTTCCACCTGGCGCAGATGCGCCTCCATCGCCGTGCGGGCTTCGGTCTCGCTGCCCCGGGCAATGGCCTCGAGGATGACGCGATGTTCGCGGTTCGACGCGTCGCGGCGCGGCCCCTGTAGGTTCAGCCAGCCCGACTGGCCGCGCAGCGCGTCGCGCACGTCATGGACGACCTTGGCAAAGATCGCGTTCTTCGAGGCTTCGGCGATCGACGCGTGGAAATCGCTGTCCAGTTGCACCCAGGCCTCGGGGTCCTCCTCGGCGTCCATGCGGTCGCAAAGGGCCGTCAGCCGGGCCAGTTCGGCGTCGCTGCGGCGCAGGGCCGCCCATCCGGCGGCGGGGATTTCCACAAAGGGCCGGGCCTCCATCAGGTCGGCCGCCGCATAGCCGCCAAAGCGCAGGTCGCCGCCAGCGCCGACGACAAAGGTGCCGCTGCCGGTGCGGGTCTGCGTCAGGCCCAAGGCGTTCAGCGAGCGCAGCGCCTCGCGGATCACGGGGCGGCTGACGGCGTAGCGGGCCGCCATCTGCGCCTCGGACGGCAGCCGGGTGCCGGGCTGGACGCGGCCCGACCGGATCAGGTCGCGCAACTCCTCGAAGACCTGCTGGGCCGCGCTCTTGCGGTCCAGCGGCGTGGGATCGGACAGCCAAACATCGACATCGCTCATGTGCGCAAGGATCGGGCCGGGGGACGCGGCTGTCAATCGTCAGGCGGGCTGCAGATCCAGCCGCCCGGCCATGCGCTGCGCGATGATCGCGCAGACGCCCAGTTGCAGCAGGTGGAACAGCATCAAGGGCAGGATGATCAGCGATATGTCCTGGCCCGCGAACAGGATCCCGGCCATGGGCAGCCCGGTCGCCAGGCTTTTCGTCGATCCGCAATACAGGACCGCCATCAGGTCGGCATGGTTCATGCCCGCCGCGCGCCCGATCAGGACGGCGGCCCCCATCACCGCCCCCAGCAGGACCAGGCACAGCGCCACAAGGATCGCCAGCGACCCGGCCGAGATCACCTGCCAGATGCCGTTGACCACCCCCGCCGAGAAGGCCGCATAGACGATCAGCAGGATCGAGCCGCGATCGACGATCATGGTCGGCTTGCGGTACCGGTTCAGGACCCCCGCCAGCAGCGGGCGGCACAACTGGCCAAGGGCGAAGGGCAGCAGGATCTGCTGGACGATCTTCCAGATGGCCGAGGGGTCGATGCCATAGGCCGACCCCTGCGGGATCAGGGTCGCAAACAGCAGCGGCGACAGGATCACCCCGATCAGGTTCGATATCGAGGCCGCGCAGACCGCCCCGGCCACGTTCCCCTGCGACACGGCGGTAAAGGCGATCGAGCTTTGCACCGTCGAGGGCATGCAGCCGATATACAGGAAGCCCACCCCCACGGCGGCGGGCAGCCACAGCATCGACACGGGCTTCAGCGCCAGCGCCAGGACCGGGAACAGCACGAATGTCAGCGCCAGCACCGACAGTTGCAGCCGCCAGTTCGCCAGCCCCGCGACGATGGTGGCCGTGGTCAGCTTGGCGCCATACAGGAAGAACAGCAGCGCGATGACCCAGTAGGTCAGGTGCGACAGCACCACCGCCGCGGCCCCGCGCGCGGGCAGCACCGTCGCCAGCACCACGGTCAGCACCAGCAGCAGCATGTAGCGGTCGAAGCCAAATCGGGCCAGCACGGCCTCGGCCTTGCGCAAGGACATGGGGGAATCCCTTTGTTGTATGCGTGTCCTCTCTGATTATAATGTGGCTGTATGCAATCCAAGGAAAATTCCGTGGTCTCGAATACAATGCGCCTGGCCGACCAGATTAGCGAGGCGATACTCGAGGGCGATTTCCCCCCCGGCACCCGGCTGGATGAGTCGGGCCTTGCCGCCCGCTTCGGCCTGTCCCGCACCCCCATCCGCGAGGCTCTGGCCGAGGTCTGCGCCCGAGGACTGGCCGAACGCCGTCCTTACCGCGGGGTCGAGGTCGTCTCGCCCGACCCTGACGTCCTTCTGGACCGCTTCGAGGCCCTGGCCGAGATCGAGGCACTCTGCGCCAGCCTTGCCGCCGGGCGGGCGCAGATGGCCGACCTGCTGGCGCTGGAGGATCTGGTGCATCGGATGGAGGATGCCGGCCCCGACGAATACCGGCAGATGAACTTTGACCTGCACGACCGGATCTGCCGTATGGCCAGGAATGCCGAACTGGCACGCGTGGCCGACGACCTGAGGCTTCGGCTCGCGGCGGTCAGGCGCGCGCAACTGGGCCACGCCGACCGCCGCCAGCGCTCGATGCGCGAACATCGCGCGCTTGTGGCCGCGATCTGCGACCGCGACGCCGTCCGGGCCGCATCCCTCATGCGCGCCCATCTGCGCGCCGGCGCGCAAGAGGTCCTGTCCATGGCCCGGGAAACCGCTCAGCCCGCCAGCAGCGCCACGTCATAGGCGGCGAACCGGCGGTCCACCGACACCAGGATCAGCCGCTCGGCCAGCGCCTGCGCGATTAGCAGCCGGTCGAAGGGATCCGCGTGATGCGGTGGCAGACCCGCCACCGCCCGGGCATGGGTCCAGTTGATCGGCAGCGGCTGCGCGCCCGCCGCCAGCGCGCGGTCGAACAGGTCGGCAGGCACGTCAAGCTTGCCTAGGGACGACTTGATCGCAACCTCCCACACAGTGGCGGCGCTGATGAACAAGGTCTCGGCATTTGCGATGGCATGCCGCAGGACGGCAGGCAGGCGCGGGTCATCCGCCATCGCCCACAGGACGATGTGGGTGTCCAGAAGCAGCCTCATCCAGGCAAAAGGCTGCTGGTCCGGAACAGTCCGGCGATCTGGTCGTCGCCATCATTGATGTCGTCAGGCACACTGAACTGTCCCTTGGCGCAGCCGATCAGGCTGTTCACGCGCCGGGACGAGGCGGTCAGCCGCGCCACGGGGCGGCCATAGCGGGTCAGTTCGATTTCCTCCCCCGCCTCGGCACGGCGGATGAGGTCAGCGAACTGAGCCTTGGCTTCGGCAATGGCGATCTGCATGGCGCATCCCCTTTGTTGACCTGAATGTAGGCCAACATTGGCTTCGGTGCAAGTCAGTCGCCCCAGGCCACGTCGTGGATCCGCACCAGTTCCGCCACCTGTTCAGGGTTCAGCATGGCGGGCGTGGTTCCCCGCAGCAGCATCGCCAGGCGGGCCGTGGCCTCGAGTTCCTCGATGGCGTTGCAGGCGGCCTCCAGATCAAGGCCCGCGACGACCGGGCCGTGATTGGCCAGCATCACCGCCGACCGCTTGCCCGCCAGGCCGCGCACCGCCGCTCCGATGGCCGGATCGCCGGGGCGGAAATAGGGCAGCAGCTTCACCCGGCCCAGTTGCATGAAGGCATAGGGCGTGATCGGCGGCAGGAAATCCTCGGCATCCGCCTCGGGCAGCATGGACCAGGCGACCGAATGGCAGGAATGCAGATGCACCACCGCCGCCGTGCGGTTGCGGGTTTCATAGAATGCGCTGTGCAGCGGCATTTCCTTGGTGGGCTTGTCGCCGCCGACATGATTGCCCGCCGCGTCGAAGCGCGACAGCCGTGCCGGATCCAGCCGCCCGAAGCTGGTTCCGGTAGGCGAAACCAGCAGCCCCCCGTCATCCGTGCGCGCGCTGATATTCCCGGTCGAGCCATGCGTCAGCCCCCGGTCGAACAGCGACCGCGCCAGGATGCAGATGCGTTCGCGCAGGCGGGACTCGCTCATCCCGCCAGCCTTTCCGCAGCCTTGGCAAAGAAATCCTCGGCGCCGAAATTGCCGGATTTCAGCGCCAGCACCAGGTTTTCGCCCGCCCGGATCGCCGGTACTCCGGGGTCGATCTCGGGCCCGATCTCCAGGGCTTCCACCGACAGCCCTTCCACCACGGCGCCCGAGGTCTCGCCGCCCGCGGTGATCAGGCGCGTGACGCCGCCCGCGACCAGCAGCCGGGCGCATTCGGCGAAGAAGGCGTCCAGCTTGTGGGCAACCGCTTCGGTCCCGTGGCGGGCCTGCACGGCGCGCACGGCGTCGGGGTCGGCCGAGGAATAGACCAGCGGCAGCCCCTGTCGGGACAGCACCCAATCGGCGGCATCGCGGGCGTCGGTCCTGCCCGCCAGCACCGCGTCGGGGTCGATCTCCAACACCGGATTGCCATCGGCGATGTGCCGGTCGACCTGGCTGCGCGTGGCGCGCGAACAGGAACCCGACAGTGCCGCAACCGGACCAGCCTGCCCCCGCCACCTTGGGCCCTCCGTCGAAAGCAACCCTTGCGCACGGAAGTTGCCGGGCAGGCCAAGCGCGATGCCCGACCCGCCGGTCAGCAGCACCTGATCGGCCACGGCCTGACCCAGCACCGCCAGATCCTCGTCGCGGACCGCATCCGTCACCACGAAGCGATGATCCTGCGCGGCCAGCGCGGCGCGCACGGTATCTGCCCCCTGCCACACAGTCGCGGCGGGAATGTGGCCCACGCCGCCCTTTGTCTGCAAACCCAGCCAGCGGCGCAGGTCGGGATCGGTCATGGGGGTCAGCGGGTGGTTCTGCATCCCGCTTTCGTTGAGCAGGCGGTCGCCCACGAACAGATGACCCTGATAGATGGTCCGCCCCGTTGCCGGAAAAGCCGGGCAGAAGATCACCCGGTCCGCGTCCAGCGCATCGGCCAAGGCCTCGGCCACCGGGCCGATATTGCCCTGCGGCGTGGAATCGAAGGTCGAGCAGTATTTGAACAGGAACTGCCGGCAGCCCTGTGCGCGCAACCAGTCCAGCGCCTCGAGCGACAGGCGCACGGCCTCCGCAACCGGCATGGTGCGCGACTTCAGCGCGACGATGCCCGCCTCGACATCCGGCGCGGCGGGGCCGGCCGGCGTGCCGGAATATTGCACCACCCGCATCCCCGCCTTGACCAGCGTGTTGCCCAGATCCGACGATCCGGTGAAATCGTCCCCGATGCAGCCCAGCAGCATGTCAGGACCAGTCCGCGATGGCGTCCTGCTGGACGCGCAGGCGATACAGCTCGGACCCCGTGTCCAGATCCACGTCGCCGCACAGGATCATCTGCCCCGCCCTCACATCGCGCTTCAGCGTGCGGCCCGACAGTAGGTAATAGGGGATCGGCGTGTCATCCGACAGCGCCCGCGCAGGCGTCATCCGCCCCGAGACGTTCCGGATCGTGTGGTGATGCCCTTCTGCGACCAGCAGCGAACCCGCCGGAAGGTCGGCATCGGCATGGGCGGTCAGATCCATGACCGGGCGCGGCTTGTCGGCGCCCGAGGACACGCCCAGCAGCGCCACCTCGAACACGGTGGTCGCGGCTTCCATGCCCAGCAGGTGGCGCGGCAGGCCGATCATCGCGGTCTTGCCGTTGCGGGCAACGACATGGCCCTTGTCGCGCAGCATCTCCCATGTCTCGTCATCCTCGCAGGCGACGGTGACAAAGACGCCGCCGGCGAAGCTGGGCTCTCCGGGCAGGCGCAGGCAGTTGAAGACGTCAAGCTGGCCCTTGCCCTCCAGCAGCCCGCAATCCGCCTTCAGCGCCATGAGGTCGGCCAGTTCGGTGATCCGGGCAATGGGGGCGTGATAGTCGGGACGGTCGGGGGCCATGTCCAGCGCATTGGCAACCACCACCATCTCGCACAGGTCGGGGACCGCGCGCTGCGGCAGCGGCACCAGGCGCGCGCGCGCGGCCACGACCTCGGCCCAGGGGCGGCCGGCGGGGTCCAGCCAGTCGCCGAAGCCCGGCGCATCCACGGTCACGCCGTTGCTGGTGATCTGCCCGGTCGCGGGATCATAGACGAAGTCGTATTCGCTGGACTTGCCCGCCGCGACGATTCGCAGGCCGATCACCTGCGCCCAGGTGGCAAGGCCGATCAGCAGGCTGGGCTGGTCGCCGTCGATGGGCGAGACGACGAAGCCCCGCCCGGCCGCCATGCGCGCCAGGACCGGCCCGACGACGCTGTCGGTTTCCTTTGTCACCATCACGACATGCTTGCCCGCCTCGATCGCAAGACGCGCGTGACGCGCTCCGGCCTCGGGGTTGCCGGTGGCTTCCAGCACCACGTCCACGGGCAGGTCGGCCACGACGGCCAGATCGGCGGCGGCGATGGACTTGCCCGCATCCCATGCCACGCGCGCGGCGGCGGCATCAGCGCATTCCGCGATCCCGGTCGCCCCGACCGAGGCCAGGACCTTCGCCGCCGTTCCCGCGTCCCGGTCGATGGCCACGCGGCAGCTCAGTCCCTTCACATGGCGCGCCTGCGCCAGGAAGCTGCGGCCAAATCCGCCCGTTCCCACGATGGCGCATTCGACCTGGCGGGTGCCAAGGCCCGCGAAATAGCGATGATGGTTCATGCTGTCCCCCTTGTCATGTCAGGGGCGCCTGAACGGCGCCCCCTGCATCCTTATTCGACCGGTGCGCGCCGCCACAGCCGCGAGCCGTGCTGCATCAGCTTCGGCAGCACCAGCAGCGCGATGCCGACGATCATGATGCTGCTGACCAGCGGGTTCGCGAAGAAGATCCCCAGCGATCCGTCCGACAGCACCATCGACTGGTGGAATGCGTTTTCCGCCTTGTGGCCAAGAACCATCGCCAGAACCAGCGGCGCCAGCGGGTAATCCAGCCTGCTGAACAGATAGCCCACCAGCCCGAACAGCAGGACCAGCCACAGATCGAAGGTCGCGTTCGACACGGTATAGGCACCGACGAAGCAGATCGCCACGATCATCGGCCCGATGATGGTAAAGGGAATGCGCAGCAGGGCCGCGAACATCGGCACAGTGGCCAGAACCAGGATCACGCCGATCAGGTTCGACACATACATGCTGGCGATCAGGCCCCAGACGAAATCGGGCTGCGTCGCAAACAGCATCGGTCCCGGCGTCAGGCCCCAGATCATCAGCCCGCCCATCATCACGGCGGCGGTGGCGGACGACGGCACCCCAAGCGCCAGCATCGGCAGCATCGCGCAGGAGCCCGCGCTGTGGTCGGCAGTCTCTGGCGCCACGATGCCTTCCGGGCGGCCGGTGCCGAAGGGCACGCCCTTGCGGGACGAGGACCGGGCGATGCCATAGCTCATGAAGGACGCGGCGGTCGGGCCGCCCGGCGTGATGCCCATCCAGATGCCGATCAGGCCCGACCGGATATAGGTCGCCCAGTAGCGGGGCAATTCGGCGATGGTCTTGAAGACGTCGCGCAGGTCGATCTTGGACGCCACGCCGCGGAAGCGCAAGCCTTCCTGCACGGTGGACAGCAGCTCGCCGATGCCGAACAGGCCGATCACCACGACCAGGAAGCTGATCCCGCCCAGCAGATCCTCGAACCCGAAGGTCAGGCGGATCGACCCGGTGACGCTGTCCATGCCAACCGATGCCAGCAGCAGCCCTGCGGCCAGCGACACCAGCGTCTTCATCGGCGCCGCGCTCCCCATGCCGATAAAGGCGGCGAAAGCCAAGAAATAGACGGCGAAATATTCGGGGGCCCCGAATTTCAGCGCAAAGTTCGACGCCCAGCCTGCCAGCAGGGTGATGACGATCACGCCCAGCAGCGCCCCGAAACCCGCCGACATGAAGGCCAGCGTCAGCGCGCGGGTCGATTGCCCGGACCGCGCCAGGGGATAGCCGTCGAACGTGGTCGCGACAGACGACGGCTCGCCCGGGATGTTGAACAGGATGGAGGTTGTGGAGCCGCCGAACAGCGCCCCCCAATACATCGACGACAGCAGGATGATGGCCGAGGTCGGATCCAGCGCGAATGTCAGCGGTATCAGCAGCGACACGCCGTTGGGCGCGCCAAGGCCGGGCAGCACGCCCACGATCAGGCCCATCATCACGCCGCCGACCATCAGCATCAGGTGCATCGGGGTGATGGCGATGCCGAAGCCATGCATCAGAAGATCAAAGTTTCCCATCGGTGCGCGCCCTTAGTAGATGCCCAGAAGCGGCTCGATCGGGCCCTTCAGCAGCGGAATCTTGAAGATGGCCTCGAAGATCACATACAGCGCCACGGCGAAGGCCAGGCCCACGCCAAACGCCAGCGGCAGGCGGTAGCCGCCCTGGCGCCACGCGCTCCAGGTGATGTAGAGGATCGAGCCGACATAGATGCCCATCGTCAGGGTGACGATCACGAAGGCCAGAAGGGCTGCGATGAAGACGCCAAGCCGGCCTGCACGCTCCCGGTCCAGGAAGGGCTCCTCGGTGTCGCCCCCGCTGGCGGCATGGGCCACGGCCTCGCGGTGGTGGACAAAGGCCGAGACCAGGTTCCACAGGCTTGCGCCGATCAGGATCAGCCCGACATAGAACGGGAAATATCCCGCCTGCGGCCCGCTTTCTTCCCAGCCATAGCCCAGTTCGGACGCGCCGATCACCCCGGCAAGGCCCAGAAGCCCCGTGGCGACCGCGGTGCCCAGTTCCGCGTGAAAGACCTTGATTGTCATGCTTTCCCCCCGTTGGTGGTCGCGGCCTGCGCCGGGGGTCCGGCGCAGGCGGGTCAGGCCCTTACTGGGCGGTCCAGCCCTCGGCCTCGAAGACCTTCACGGCATTGGCTTCGCTGGTCTTGATGAACTCGGCCAGCTCGTTGCCGGTCAGGAAGCTTGCCGATTGCGAGGTCTTGGCCAGGTAGTCCTTCCAGTCCTGGCTTTCGGCGACCTTCTGCATCGCGGCCTGATAATAGGCCAGCACCTCGGGCTCGGTCCCGGCGGGCAGCCAGACGGTGCGCGGCATCTGGTAGCTTTCGATCTCCAGGCCCTGCTCCTTGCAGGTCGGGATGTCGTGCCAGCCCATATCGCCGCTGACCGGCTCGCTCTCGGCCATGCGCTGCGGCGCGAAGACGCAAAGCGGGCGGATCGCGCCGGCTTGCCACTGGCCCGCGTTTTCGTTCGGGTTGTTCACGTTGGCCGCGACATGGCCGCCGGCCAGCTGCACGCCGACCTCGCCGCCGCCGTTGAAGGGCACATACTTGAAGTCCGCGCCGGTGGTCTGCTCGATCAGCGCGACAAGCGTCTCATCGGTGTCCTTGGACTGGCTGCCGCCGAAGGGAATGGTGCCGGGCGCTTCCTTGGCCGCGTTCACCAGATCCATGACGTTCTGATAAGGCGAGTCCGCCTTGACCCAGACCAGGAATTCGTCCAGCGCCAGCGCCGCGACGGGCTGCAGATCCTCGACCGTGTAGGCCAGCTTCGCGACATGCGGCAGCAGGTAGACGTTGTTCGTCCCGAAGACCAGCTTGTGCGGGTCACCTTCGTTCTGGCGGGCATAAAGGAAGGCCTCGGCCCCCGATCCGCCGCCCTTGTTCAGCACCACGATCGGACGTTCCACGATCTCGTCCCGGGTCAGCACCGCCTGGATGGTCCGGGCAAAGTTGTCGGTGCCGCCACCGGCGCCCGAGGCGACGATGAATTCGACGGGGCGGGTCGGGGCGAAATCCGCAAATGCGGGCGCAGCCAGCATCAGCGCGGTGGCGGCCAGAAGGCCGGTCTTGGTCTTGGTCATGGATGTCCTCCTCCGGGGTAAACCGGCCCCCTGCGACGGGGGCCGGGAACTCAGTCTTATTCGGCGACCAGCGCCGCCGCGCCCTCGACTCCGGCGGTCGCCCAGTCGGCGGGCAGCGGCTGGCGGTCGCGGGCGGGGTTCAGCTTGGCCAGGCGCGCGCCCAGCAGGGCGGCCTGCATCGTGGCGCCCAGATCGGCCTTGCCCTGGCCCGCGATGTCGAAGGCCGTGCCATGGGCGGGGGTGACGATCGGGAAGCCATAGCCCGCGATCAGCGTCACGCCGCGATCAAAGCCCATCAGCTTCATCGCGATCTGGCCCTGGTCGTGATACATGGTCAGCACCGCGTCGAATTCGCCGCGCACGGCGCGCACGAAGACGGTGTCGGACGGGATCGGCCCCTTGGCGTCGATCCCCTCGGCCACGCCAGCCACGACGGCAGGGGCGATGATGTCGTCATCCTCGGTCCCGAAGTTGCGGCCATCGCCCGCGTGCGGGTTCAGCGCGGCCACGCCGATGCGGGGATTGGGCTTGCCCGCGCCGGTCATCACCTCGTGCGTCAGGCGCAGGCTGCCCAGGATGCGCTCGACGCTCATCCGGCTGGCGACCTCGCTCAGCGGGATGTGGGACGTCACGCGGGCGTTCCAGACCTCTTCCAGCACGTTGAACTCGCGGCCGCTGCGATCGGTGTCCAGCACCCGGTCGATGAAGCCAATCTCGTCAACATAGGCCGGGCGGGCCAGGCGCATGGAATGCTTGTTGAAGGGCGTGAACATCACCGCATCGGCGATGCCGGCCTTGGCAAGCCGCAGCACGGCGGCGAAGTTCTGCAACGATGCCGCGCCGGTTTCGGGGCTGGAACCGCCAAGCGTCACCTTGTCCGCCGGAATGTTGCCCAGATCGACCAGCAAATGCCCCTTGGGCAGATCGCCCGAAAGCTGATCCGCGGAAATCACTGGCAGGTTCAGCGTCACGCCGGCATGGGTCGCACCCATCTTCAGCACGCTGGCGTCGCCCACCACGACGATGTCGTTTTCCGCCATTGCCGGATCGGCCAGCAGCTTGGCCGCAAGTTCCGGGCCGACGCCACCGGCGTCACCGATTGCCAAAGCTATGCGCATTTCCCGATTCTCCGTCCTCTATGTAATATTCTGTATACAGAATTTTGCATCAACTCCACTTGTTTCTGGCTGATGCGGCTTGTCGAAAGGAACAGGCGAAACCCTTGGGCACGCCTGTCCAAAGCTGGTTCAGTCCGAGAGGTTGGCCCCCACCACACGTGCGCAGAGCGCCAGCGAAACCGCGCCCGCGTCCGGGTGGCCCAGGCTGCGTTCCGCGAGCGGACGCGCCCGGCCAAGTTTCGGCGTCAGTTGCGCGGTCGCGTCCGCGGCCTCGGTCGAGCGCGCGGCGGCGGCGGCCCAGGCCACGCCCAGGCTTTCGCCCGCCGCGACGCGCTCGGTCAGAACCTCGACGAAGGGCACAAGCGAATCCACCAGTGTCTTGTCGCCGACCTTCGCCCCGCCCAGCCGGACGATGGCGTCATGGGCAGCCTGCGCGCCTTGCGCGACGGTCCGGGCGGACGGCTTGTCGGCATCGCCAAGCGCCTGTCCCCAGGCCCGAAGCGCGACGCCCCACAGCGCGCCCGAGGTCCCGCCCGCGCGGTCCGCCCAGGCATCCCCGGCAAGCGACAGGACGGTCCCTGCCCCGGCCCCCGCCAGCACCGCCTTTTCGGCGGCGGCAGCGGCGGCGGCCGATCCGCGCGCCATGCCCTGCCCATGGTCGCCGTCGCCGGCCTGCGCATCGATCCGGCCCAGTTCTTCCTCGGCATCCGCCAGGGCAGTCGCGACATGGCCGATCAGTGCGGCCACGCGGCGCCCGGCCTCCTGCGACTCGGCGCTGCCCTGCGCGATCTCGCCGGCGATTTCGACGCCTGCCTCGACGGCCTCGGCGGCCAGCGGACGGGCGACGGTGCCCTTGCGGAAGGCAGGGGCATCGGCAGGGGCGCGCCAGTATCCCTCAAGCTCGTCGTCAAGCCAGGTGATGGTCAGCGAGCAGCCCGCCATGTCCAGGCTGGTGACGAACTCGCCCACTTCGGGCTCCACCACGGTCAGGCCGGCATCGGCCAGCATGCCGGTCAGGTGGTGCCACAGGACGAACAGTTCCTCGTATTTCGTGCGGCCCAGGCCGTTCAGGATCACCGCCACGCGGCCGTCATGGCCCGCCGGGCGTTCGGCCAGCAACGGCTGCAGCAGCGTGCGCGCCAGTTCGGTGGCGGGCATCATCGCCTGCGTGCTGATGCCCGGCTCGCCATGGATGCCAAGGCCCATGCCGACCTGCCCCGCATCCACCGTGAACAGGGGCCTGCCCTGCCCGGGCAGCGTGCAGCCGTCGAAGGCCACGCCAAAGGACGCGGTCGCCCGGTTGACCTTGTCCGCCACCGCCATCACGGCATCCATGTCGAGACCCGCCTCGGCCGCGGCGCCGACGATCTTGAAGACCGGCAAGTCGCCCGCGACGCCCCGCCGCCTGGCGCGTTCGTCGGCCTTGGCGCTGGCCACGTCGTCGGTCACGGCCAGGATGCGCGCGTCGATCCCCTCGGCCCGCAGCCGCTCGGCGGCCGAGCCGAAGTTCAGCACGTCGCCCGCATAGTTGCCAAAGCCCAGGATCACGCCGCCGCCCCGGTTCGCGGCCTTGGCCACGCCGTAGATCCAGGCGGTCGAGGGCGAGGCGAAGACATCGCCCGCCACCGCCGCATCGGCAAAGCCCGTGCCGACATAGCCCAGGAAGGCCGGGTAATGGCCCGACCCGCCGCCCACCAGCAGGGCCACCTTGCCCCTGGCGCCCGGCGCGGCGCGCACCGCGCCATGCGGCACGGCGCGCACGCGGTCGGCATTGGCCGCGCAGAAGCCCTGCAGCGCGGTTTCGGCGAACTCTTCGGGCCGGTCAAAAACCTTGGTCATGTGCGGATCATCCTCCCCGACAGGATGCGTCTGATGTATTCGCGGTTCTCGGCGCAGACGCCCAGTCCGTCTCCGCCGTAATGTTCGACAAGGAAGGGGCTGTTGAAGCCCGCCTTGATTGCCTTGCGGATCGCCAGGCGCCAGTTGATCGTGCCGCCCATCAGGGGTGCGGGATGCGACATGACCGCCCCCGAAGGATCCTCGATCCGGTAGTAGTTCTTGACATGCCAGTAGCCCGCGAAGGGGACGCACAGGTCGATCATCTCGGACCAGTGCTCCACCGGGCGGTGCAGGCGAATCAGGTTGCCGATGTCGATGTTCAGCTTGACCGAGGGGTGATCCACGTCGGTGACAAAGCGTACCGCGTCGCGCGCGGTGCCCAGATAGGTATCCTCGTACATCTCAAGCGAGAGCTGGATATTCAGGTCGGCGGCGTGGCGCGCGAGTTCCCGGATCCGGCCCACGGCCAGCTGATAGGTCGCGGCGTCGTCGGGGTTCTTCACGCCCTGCTCGGTCCAGAACCACAGCGCCTTCTGCTGCGCCGGCGTGAAGGGGCCGAACAAGCCGAAGCTGACATAGCCCGCGCCCAGTTCGGCGGCGGTGTCGATCACGCGGTGGCCATAGGCCAGGTATTCGTCGCCATGCTCGGGGTCGATCACGCTGCGCCGGGATGTCGAGATCGCCGGCACCGACAGACCCAGATCCTTGCAGATCGCCACGAACTCGGCCCGCCGTGCCGGATCCAGATCGGCCACGCGCAGCCAGCTGTCGGTCGGGTCCACGCAGTCGAAACCCGCATCGGCCACGTCCGTCAGGCTGGCGGCCCAGACCTCGGGGGCGGCGTCCTGAACTAGGCTGCCGTCGTGCAGACGGCCCGGAAAGGGAATCATGGCCGCGGCAATGGGCCAGGTGTCGGCAGTCCAGGGTAGGGTCAATGCACAGCCTCCGTTGTTCCTCAGAAGGCTGATGCTGGCGCAGGGCGGCGCGGCCCTTGGCTGCGACATCCCCGTTCCGAATCACTCCTCCATGACAGGACGCTAACATGACGGATGACGAAGGAGCAAGAATACTGTATGCAGCATTTAGCGCGCATGATTGACTTGCATCTCCAAGGCGCATACCGATGAGGAACAGCCAGGGAGGCAATTCGTGGTCGCGGTCAGTCCCCATCCAAACCCGGAACCATCGACCCGGATCGAACGGCAGTCGCTGCATGACGCCATTCTTTCCCGTCTGCGCGACATGATCATCGAGGGCCATCTGGTTCCTGGCACCCGCATCAACGAGGGCCAGATCGGCGCGCAGCTTGGCGTGTCGCGCACACCCCTGCGCGAGGCGATCAAGTATCTGGCCAGCGAAGGGCTGGTGGAACTGGTCCCCAGCCGTGGCGCCGTGGTCAAGTCCTTCAGCGCCAAGGAGGTGCTGGACATGATCGAGGTGATCCGCACCCTGGAGCAGTTCGCCGGAAGCCGCGCATGCCAGATCGCCACGAACCAGGACATCGGCCGCATCCGCGACCTGCATGACGAAATGGTGGCCTGCTACCGCTCGGGCGACCGGCTGCGCTATTACAAGCTGAACCAGGCGATCCATTCCGGCATCGTGGCGCTTGCCGACAATGCCGCGCTGTCGGATGTGCATGGCATGCTGCAGACGCGGCTGAAGCGCATCCGCTTCATCGGCCACGAGGGCCCCGAGAAATGGGCCAAGGCCGTGGCCGAGCACGAGGAGATGATCGCGGCGCTCGAGGCACGCGATCCCGACCGCCTGTCGGCGATCCTGGGCCGCCACCTGACGCTGGCCTGGGAAAGGGTCAAGGACAGCCTGCAGCCCTAGCGCTTACGGCAGGGTCCGCCGCAACTCCGCAAGCGCCTGCCGAAGCGGCAGGTCTGATATCTGCATCGGCCCGGAAAACGGAACGTTCATGTCCAGCACCAGATACAGCGACCCGGCAATCAGCCCCGCCGCCGACACAAAGGTCAGGTCGATGACGGCATTGCAGGGCGCGCGATAGCCGAAGCTGGCAAAGATCAGCACCAGCCAGCCCGCCAGCATCAGGGTCATCTGGAATGGCAGGCGGCCCTGGCCCGCCTCGATGATGGTCCAGCGCTGTTCGATGATCTGCCGGTACTGGCGGCTTGCATCGTCCAGCAGGGACCGGCCGCGATCATCGGAGGGCGGGATGGCGGAAAAGGCTTGGTATACCGCTGCCAGCCGGTCCTCGGCGCGATAGGACCGCAGCGCCTCGTCTTGCTGGACCCGCGCCGGGTCGTCGATGGCCGCCTGGACGTAATCGGCCAGAAGCTGCCTGGCCTTGTCCGTATCAGAGCCGCGGGCGGCCAGCGTCCTGTCCAGCAGGATCAGGTGCGCCGCATAGGATTGCACCTGGCTGCCAAGCGCTTCAAAGCCGGTGCGGGACGAATTGATCAGCAGCCCGAACACCAGCGAGGTCATAACCACGAACAGCCCCGCCACAAGGCGGACCACCGCATTCGTTTCCTTGCTGACGTGATGCGCCTTCATCCGGGCCGAGGCCCGGCGCGCCCCGAACGCCGCCGTGACAAGGGCCGCGAAGATGGACAAGGTCAGGGCGATCTCGGTCATTGCTGCCCCCGGCAGGGAATGGCGCAACTTTCACATCGTTCTGCCGCGAATGTCCATTGTCGTGCGTTGGCAACCTGTCACGCTCGCGCCCAATGCCGCAGCCTTCGCGACGGAGAGAACTCATGGCAACCACCCCCCGGCGTTTCACCTTTCTGCTGCTGGACCGCTTCACCATGCTGCCCTTCGCGGCGACGCTCGACGCGCTGCGTCTGGCCAACAAGATGTCGGGCCGCAGGATCTATGACTGGCGGCTGGTCGGGCAGGACGGGGACTTCGCCATCTGCTCGAACGGCTCGCGGATGGCACTGGACGGGGGCCTCGGCGACGAGATCGCCGTCACGCGGGACGAGGTGGTGATCGTCTGCGGCGGTGACGACATCACGGCGCAGGCGACGCGTCCCGTGCTGGCCTGGCTGCGCAGGCAGGCGCGCGCGGGCGCCACGCTTGGCGCGGTCTGCACGGGTAGCCACGTGCTTGCCAAGGCCGGGCTTCTGGACGGACGGCGCGCCACGATCCACTGGGAAAACCACGACTCCTTCTCGGAAACCTTCCCGAACGTGAACCTGCACCGGCAGGTCTTCGTCGACGACGGAAGCCGGCTGACCGCCGGGGGCGGAACATCGTCGATCGACATGATGCTGCACCTGATCGGCAAGGCGCATGGCGCCGATCTTGCCTCGCAGATCGCCGACCAGATGCTGCACACCGCCATCCGCAACGACCGCGACCGCCAGCGCCTGTCCATCGCCACCCGCATCGGCATCCGCCACCCCCGCCTGGCGACCGTGGTGGAACGGATCGAGGCGAATCTGGAAACCCCGGTCAGCCCGTCGCAACTGGCCGCAGACGCGGGCATGTCCACCCGCCAGCTGGAACGGCTGTTCATGCGCTATCTGAACCGCAGCCCCAAGCGCTATTACCTGGAGGCCCGGCTTGCGCGCGCGCGCCACCTGCTGCTGAACACCGACCTGTCCTTGATCGAGATCGCCATCGCCTGCGGCTTCGCCAGTTCCTCGCATTTCTCGAAATGCTATCGGGAACGCTATGGAACCTCGCCCTATCGCGAACGGGGGGTGCAGAAGGCCCTGCCGGCGCTGGAATGGGGCGTGCTGGCGCTGGCAAGCTAGGCGGGCGCGCCAGATCGGACGCGAAGGCTAGACCCCTTCGCGCTGCCCCTTGCGCCATTGCTCCGGCGTCATCCCCATCATGTCGCGGAACACCCGGATCAGGTGCGAGGCGTCGCAGAAGCCCGTCTCGGCCGCGATCTGGCTGATGGTGCGGTCGGGCCGCGACAGCAGCATGCGCACCTGCGACAGGCGGACGCGCATGAAGGCCTCGGCCGGGGACATCGACAGCGACGCCGCGAAATGACGCTCAAGCTTGCGGCGGCTGACCTGCAGGTGGGCGGCGACATCGGCCACGGCGGGCGGGGAATCCATGTTCTGCTGCAGCATCAGAAGCGCGCGGCGGACCAGCGCGTCCTGGGTCTTCAGCTCCAGCGGCAGGCCGGGCTGCGGGTCGTCGGCGGCCATCGCCTCGTCGATGATCATGATGTGCAGGCTTTTCTGCGCCGCCGCCCGGCCAATGTGGCGGTCGATCAGGAAGGCCGCCAGATGCGCGGAACTGGCGCCCCCTGAACAGGTCAGCCGGTCGCGGTCCACCACGAAGATGCGGTCGGACACGGGGCGCAGCCCGTCGAACTGTTCCAGGAAATCCTCGTGGTGGAACCAGCTCACGCAGCAGCGATAGCCGTTCATCAGCCCCGCGCGGTGCAGGATGAAGGCCCCGGTGCAGACGCCGACCAAGGGCACGCCCGCCTTGGCCGCGCGGTGCAGGAAGGCCGTGTATTCGGGCTCAAGCCGCTCGATCTCGTCGATCAGCCCGCCCACCACGACGATATAGTCGAAGCGCGACGGATCGCCCAGCTTCTCGTCCGGCGACACGGCGATGCCGCAGCTAGACTGCACCGGCTGGCTGGATGTCGCCAGCACCCGCCAGGAACAGCGGATCGGGCGGGACCGGTCGCCCTCGTCCGCGGCCAGCCGCAGCACGTCCACGAAGTTGGCGAACGCCGACAAGGTAAAGCGCCGCGCCAGAAGAAATCCGACTCGCAGGCGCAGGGAATCCGCAGGGGCTTGAGGCATGTCGCGCATGACGCAAATGTAACACTGCGCTGGCGCAGGGATCCAGTCGGCAGTGAGGTGTTTCTGTCATTTTCCGCTTATCACGGAATCGCCGCCGAAAGGTTCGCCGCATGACCCGCTTTTCAGCCTTCTCGCTTCTCCAGCAGGCGCTCAACGGCCACAAGGGCTGGCGAGAGCAATGGCCCGACAGCCAGCCCAAGGCCGAATACGACGTTGTGATCGTCGGCGCGGGCGGACACGGGTTGGGCGCGGCCTATTACCTGGCCAAGGAACACGGCATCACCAATGTCGCGGTGATCGACAAGGGCTGGCTGGGCGGCGGCAACACGGGCCGCAACACCACGATCATCCGGTCGAACTATCTGTATGACGAAAGCGCCAAGCTTTACGACCACGCACTCGACCTGTGGGACAACCTTTCGCAGGAACTGAACTACAACGTCATGTATTCCAAGCGCGGCGTGCTGATGCTGGCGCACAACGTCCATGACGTGCAGTCCTTCCAGCGCCACGTGAACTCGAACCGGCTGAACGGCGTGGACAACCGCTGGCTGACGAAAGAGGAATGCAAGGCCTTCTGCCCGCCGCTGAACATCAGCCCCGATGCGCGCTATCCGGTGATGGGCGGCGCGCTGCAGATGCGGGCGGGCACGGCGCGGCACGACGCGGTGGCCTGGGGCTATGCCCGCGCCGCCGCCGCGCGGGGCGTGGACATTATCCAGAACTGCGCCGTGAATGCGATCCGGCGCGGCCCGGACGGGGCGGTGATCGGTGTCGATACCGCCAAGGGCTTCATCCGCGCCAAGAAGGTCGCGGTGTCGGCCGCCGGCAACACCAGCGTCGTGATGGACAGCGCCGGGCTGCGGATGCCGCTGGAAAGCTTCCCCCTGCAGGCGCTGGTCAGCGAGCCGGTCAAGCCGATCTTCCCCTGCGTGGTCATGTCGAACACCGTCCACGCCTATATCAGCCAGTCCGACAAGGGCGAGCTGGTGATCGGATCCGGCACCGACCAATACACCAGCTATTCGCAGCGCGGCGGTATGCCGCTGATCGAACACACCGTGGCTGCCATCTGCGAGGTCTTCCCGATCTTCACGCGGATGCGGATGCTGCGCAAATGGGGCGGGATCGTGGACGTGACTCCCGACCGGTCCGCCATACTGGGCAAGACCCCGATCAAGGGCCTGTATGTCAACTGCGGTTGGGGCACGGGCGGCTTCAAGGCCACGCCGGGTGCCGCGCATCTGCTGGCATACACCGTCGCCAAGGACGAGCCGCACCCGCTGAACGCGCCCTTCACGCTGGAACGCTTCACCACCGGCCGCCTGATCGACGAAGCCGCCGCCGCCGCCGTCGCGCATTGAGGACCAAACCATGCTGCTGATCCACTGCCCTTATTGCGAAGACACCCTGCCGGAACTGGAATTCACCTATGCCGGAGAGGCGCATATCGCCCGGCCCGCCGATCCCTCGGCGTTTTCGGACGAGGAATGGCGCGACTTCCTGTTCATTCGCACCAACGCGCGCGGGCCGCATTACGAACGCTGGCGGCACATCGGTTGCGGGCGCTTCTTCAACGCCCTGCGCGACACGGTCAGCGACCGTTTCCTGATGACCTACAAGGCGGGCGAGGCCCGTCCCACCCTGACCCAAGAGGCCGCAGAATGAGCCGCTATCGCATTCCGGGCAAGGGCCGCGTCGATCATTCCGCGCCCGTCTCCTTCACCTTCGACGGCAAGACCTATGGGGGTCTGCGCGGCGATACGGTCGCATCCGCCCTGCTGGCCCATGGCGTCCACCTGATGGGCCGGTCGTTCAAATATCACCGCCCGCGCGGCGCCGTGACTGCCGGGTCCGAGGAACCGAACGCGCTGATCGGCACAAGCCGCGGGGCGGGCCAGTTCGAGCCGAACACCCGCGCCACCGTCCAGGAACTGCGCGCGGGGCTGGTGACCGAAAGCCAGAACAAGTGGCCAAATCTGTCCTTCGACGTCGGTGCGGTGAACGACCGGGCCTACATGCTGTTTTCGGCCGGGTTCTATTACAAGACCTTCATGTGGCCGAAATCCTTCTGGGACAAGGTCTATGAACCCGTGATCCGGGGCGCGGCGGGCCTTGGCAAGTCGCCGACCGAACCCGATCCCGACCGCTACGCCTCGCGCTATCTGCACACCGACGTTCTGATCGTCGGCGCGGGCCCCGCGGGGATTGCGGCGGCGCTGGCTGCGGCGCAATCGGGCGCGGATGTGACGCTGGTGGATGAGAACCCGGAGATGGGCGGATCGCTGCTGTCCGATCCGGCGGTGCAGATCGACGGCAAGCCGGCCTGGGACTGGGTGGACGCGCAACTGGCGCGCCTGCGCGCGGCCGGGGTACGGCTGATGACGCGGACCACGGCCATCGGATATTACCACCAGAACATGGTGGGCCTCTGCCAGCGGCTGACGGATCACCTGGACAACCCGCCCAAGGGCGCGCCGCGCGAACGCATGTGGCGGGTGCGCGCGGGCCAGGTGGTTCTGGCGCAGGGAGCGCTGGAAAAGCCGCTGGTCTTCGACGGCAACGACCGTCCTGGCGTGATGCTGGCCGGCGCCGCGCAGACCTATCTGCACAAGTACGGCGTCAAGGTGGGCGACAACCCCGCCATCGTGACCAGCCATGACAGCGCCTGGTACGCGGCCTTCGACCTGGCCGACAACGGCGCCAGGGTGGCGGCGATCATCGACACGCGCGACGTCGTCCGCCCCGACCTGCTGGACGGCGCCCGCAAGCGCGGGATCGAGGCCCTGACCAGCCACACCGTCACCACCACCAGGGGCCGTCTGCGCGTGAAATCCGTCCGCGTTGCCCCCGTCCGTGGCACCCATGTCGGCACGGGCCGCTCCATCCCCTGCGACTGCCTGCTGATGTCGGGCGGCTGGACGCCTTCGCTGCATCTCTTCTCGCACACCAAGGGGTCGCTGGCCTGGGACACGACAAGCCAGACCTTCCTGCCGGACCGCAAGACCGAGGAATGCGAGATCGCCGGCGCGGGACGCGGCCTTTGGGGCTACGAATCCGTGCTGGCCGATGGCGCGGCGGCGGGTCTGCGCGCGCTGCAAGGTCTGGGCCGCGCGGGTCATGACGCCAGCTTCACGGTGGCGAACGACCGCCCCGGCACGGGCGTCAGCCACACCGAGCTGCCGACCGACGGCAATGCCGGCAAGGCGCGCGCCTTCATCGATTTCCAGAACGACGTGACCGCCAAGGACATCCGCCTGGCCGTGCGCGAGGGGATGCGCTCGATCGAGCATGTGAAGCGCTATACCACCAACGGCATGGCGACCGACCAAGGAAAGATGTCGAACATCAACGGGCTGATGATCGCCGCCGATGCGTTGGGCAAGGCGCCGCCGCAGGTGGGCCTGACGACCTTCCGCCCGCCCTATACGCCGACCAGCTTCGGGGCCTTCTGCGGATACCTGCGGGGCGACACCTTCCAGCTGACCCGCAAGACGCCCATCGACCCCTGGGCCGAGGCGAACGGCGCGGTCTTCGAACCCGTCGCCCAATGGCGTCGCGCCTGGTATTTCCCGAAGCCGGGCGAGGACATGCACGCCGCCGTGCTGCGCGAATGCAAGGCCACGCGCGCATCGCTGGGGATCTTCGACGCCTCCACCCTGGGCAAGATCGAGGTCGCGGGCCCCGATGCGGTTGAATTCATGAACCGCATGTACACCAACCCTTGGACCAAGCTGCAACCGGGCCGCTGCCGTTACGGTCTGCTGCTGGGCGAGGACGGCTTTATCCGCGACGACGGCGTGATCGGGCGGCTGTCCAGTGATCTGTTCCACGTCACCACCACCACCGGCGGTGCTGCGCGCGTGCTGACCATGATGGAGGATTACCTGCAAACCGAATGGCCCGAGCTGGACGTCTGGCTGACCTCCACCACCGAGCAGTGGGCCACGGTCGCGCTGAACGGGCCGAACGCGCTGAAGATGCTGAAGCCGTTGGTCGAGGGCGTGGACTGGGAGGACTTCCCGCACATGTCCTGCGCCGAATGCACGGTGGCGGGCCTGCCCGCGCGCCTGTTCCGCCTGTCCTTCACCGGAGAGATCGGCTTCGAGGTTAACGTTCCCGCCCGCCACGGCCTGACCCTGTGGACCGCGCTGATGGAGGCCGGGAAGCCTTACGACATCTGTCCCTATGGCACCGAGACGATGCACGTCCTGCGCGCCGAAAAGGGCTATATCATCGTGGGCCAGGACACCGACGGCACGGTGACGCCAGCCGATGCGGGCCTGGAATGGGCCATCGGCAAGGCCAAGAAGGACTTTGTCGGCAAGCGGTCGCTGTCCCGCCCCGACATCGTGGCGAAAGGCCGCAAGCAGCTGGTCGGTCTTCTGACCGAAGACGGCAGCCTGCTGCAGGAAGGCGCGCAGATCGTGCTGGATCCGAACCAGCCCAAGCCCATGAAGATGGTGGGTCACGTGACCTCGTCCTATCAGTCCACCATGGGTCATCCGATCGCCATGGCGGTGATCGAGGGCGGGTTCGACAAGATGGGCGAGACGGTCTTCGTCCCCATGCCGGACGGCGTGCGGAAGGCCAGGATCACATCGACCGTGTTCTACGACCCGTCGAACGAACGGCTGAAGGCGTAAGGAGACAAGCGATGACCAACCAGAAGCATCAATTCGACGCCTCGCCCGTCCTGGTCGAGGACATGGCCCCCGTCCTGCGCCTGTCGCTGCGCGTCAAGCCCGCGCATCGCGCGAGCCTGGGCCAGGCGCTCGGGCTGGACCTGCCCACCCGCGTCGGCGCCCGCGTGGCGGCGGGCGGGACCGAGGCGCTGTGCCTCGGCCCCGACGAATGGCTGATCACCGCGCCCGAGGGCACGGACCTGACCACCCCTGCCCGCGCCGTCTATGCCGATGCCCCGCACAGCCTGGTGGACATCAGCGACCGAGAGGTCACGTTGCGGCTTTCGGGACCTTCGGTTCTGGATCTGCTGGCGGCCTGCTGCCCGCGTGATGTCGCGGCCATTCCCGTGGGCTCGGCTGCGAGAACGGTCTTCGACAGCGCCACCGTAGTCCTCTGGCGCGACGGCCCGACCGATTTCCGCATGGACATCTGGCGCAGCTTCGCCCCGCATGTCCGCGCCTTGCTGGCGCAGGTTCAGGAGGAGTTCGTGGCCGGGCTCTAGTCCCGGCATGGGAATCCTGCCTGGGGGCATCCCATTCCCAGTGTGCGCGGGGCACGAGGGCTGACAGGCCGACGCTTCTGCCCAGACCTGCCCGGCAATCCCCGCGCGGCGCCTCGGGCAGGTCATCGCGGCAAGGCAGCAGCCGCAGATTCTTGCGGTCCGGCATGCCCCCGGCGGGGCCGTGGCAAGGTTTCGCGGGCGCCGGGACTTGACGCCCCCGCACCGATCGGCGCTGATCTGCGGAAGGCGGCAAGGGACGGCCCATGACGAACCAGCGACAAATCCGGCCGGGATTCATCCTTCGCGGGCTTGCGGGCAATGTCTCGGGCATGGGCCTGGTCCTGGGCGCGCTGTTTCTCGCGGCCTCGCTGACCCCCAGCCTGATCCCCCGGGGCGAGGCCGTGCAGGGCGCCCTGGCCGGGATCTGCTTCGCGGCAGGATACGGGATCGCGGTGCTGCTGCGCTGGATCTGGGTCACGCTGGACCTGCCGCGGATCGGCGAGCGCGCGGGCCACCGGCTGCTGATCGGCTCGGCCATCGTGGCGGCGCTGATCGCAGGGGCCTTCCTGTTTCAGGCGGCGGACTGGCAGAACTCGATCCGCACCGCCATGCGGATGGAGCCGGTGCCACCCGAACTGCCGCTGAGGATCGGCGCCATCGCCCTGGTGGTGGCGGCGGTGCTGCTGGTCACGGGCAAGCTCATCGCGTTGTTGCTGCGCCGCCTGATCCGGCGGATCGAACGGGTGATCCCGCGCCGTGCGGCCATCCTGCTGGGGCTGGTCATCGGCGGCATCCTGCTGTGGACGCTGGCCAACGGCGTCTTGTTCAGCGGCTTCATCCGGGTTGCCGACAGTTCGGCCCGCGCGCTGGATGCGGTCATCCCGCCCGACATCCAGCCGCCCGCCGATCCCCTGCGCACCGGCAGCCCCGCTTCCCTGGTCGCGTGGGAGGACCTGGGCCGCGAAGGGCGCAACCATATCGCCACCACCCCGACGGCCGTGGACATCGCCGCCGTCACCGGCGGCGCCACCATGCAGCCCCTGCGCGCCTATGTCGGCCTGAACGCCGCCGGGACGACCGAGGATCGGGCGGCCCTGGCCGTGGCCGAACTGGCCCGGATCGGCGGCTTCGACCGGTCCATCCTGGTCGTCGCCATGCCGACCGGCACCGGCTGGCTGGACCCCGCCGCCATGACCACCCTGGAATACCTGCATCGCGGCGACGTGGCGACGGTGGCGCTGCAATATTCCTATCTGCCAAGCTGGATTTCCCTGCTGGTCGAGCCCGAATATTCGGCCGACGCGGGGCGCGCCCTGTTCAGCGCCGTCCGCCACCACTGGCTGAGCCTGCCCCCGGACCGACGCCCCAGGTTGTATCTCTATGGCCTCAGCCTGGGTGCCTACAGTTCGCAGCAATCCCTGCGGCTTTACGAGATGATCGACCAGCCTTTCGCGGGCGCCCTGTGGGTCGGCCCCCCCTTCGTCAGCCCGCTGTGGCAGACGCTGGTGCGGGAACGCGACCCCGCCTCGCCCGAATGGCTGCCACGGATGGACCAGGGGCAGACGGTACGCTTCACCAATAGGCAGCAGGGGCTGTCCCTGCAGGACCCCTGGGGCGGGATCCGTATCGTCTATCTGCAATACGCCAGCGACCCGGTGGTGTTCTTCAGCACCGGATCGCTGCTGCGCCGCCCCGACTGGATGAATGCGCCGCGCGGTCCCGACGTTTCGCCCGACCTGCGCTGGTATCCGATCGTCAGCTTCCTGCAACTGGCCTTCGACATAGCCCTGGCGCTGCATGTGCCGATTGGCCGCGGGCATACCTATGCCTATGCCGACCATATCGACCCCTGGATGGCCGTGACGCAGCCCCGGGGGTGGGACGACGCCGGGCTTGCGCGGCTGCGCCGGCACTTCCTGGCCGTGCAGGGCGCCAATGGGGACAGCGGCGACTAGCTTTCCCCGATGGAAGCGGCCGCCGGAACCCGGCAGGACGGATCACGTTGATAGGGCGCAGGACGCCCGCCTTCTGCGCACAGCCACGCCGAACGAGGTTCCGATGTATGTGATGCACATCGTCCTTGGCGGATGCATCACGCAGCCGCCGACCGGACACCCCATGACCCTGGACGGCCATATCGCCTATGTCCTGGGCGCGGCCACAGCGCAGGCGCGCCTGCCCGAGATGTCGCGCGTAGATATCCTGACCCCGATGTTCGACGACCCCTCGCTTGACCCCGATCATGCCATGCCCGTCCAGCAGATCGGCCCCAAGCTGCGCATCCTGCGGCTGAAGGGCCCCTCCAGCGGCCATCCGGACCGGAAGGTGCCGGAGGCCGAGCTGCCTGCCCTGACCGAAGCCTTCCTGGACCTGCTGTCGCTCTTGCCGCGCAAGCCCGACATCCTGCATTGCCATGTCGCGGATTCCGCCGAACTGGGGGCTGCGGCGCGGGCGCGGTTTCACATCCCGATGCTCTATACCCCCCACGCGCTGGCCACGGGCTGCGCCGCATCCGACTGCCACGCCCGGCTGCGGCGCGAGCGGGCGGCCATCGTCAGCGCGGATGCCATCATCACCTCAACCCGCGACGAGGCCGAACACCAGGTCGCCGCCCATGACCAGGACGGCCCGGGCCGCGCGTGGTGCATCAATCCGGGGACAAGCCTGCCCCCTTCCGCGGCCGATGGGCAGGCCGCGCGGATGCTGGAGGAAGGGCTGGACCGGCCCGCCCTGCCCTTCCTGCTGGCCATCGCCCCGCCCGTGGACAGGAAGAACCTGACGGGCCTGATGCAGGCCTACCTGGCCTCGCCCGAACTGCAGGCCCGCGCCAACATGGTGATCCTGGCCGGACAGGGTGGCCCCCAAGCCGAACATCGCGCGGTGCGCAAGGAACTGGCCCGGATGGCGGCATCCCTTCCGGGCAAGGTTCTGCTGCCTGCCTGCCACGACGCGGCGCTGGTCGCGCAGCTTTACCGGCGGGCGGCGGCACAGGGCGGGGTCTTCGTTAACGCCGCACTGCACGAGCCCTTCGACCTGGCCCTGGTCGAGGCCGCGCGCTTCGGCCTGCCGGTGGTCGCCACGCGGAACGGCGCGCCGGCCGAGATCCTGGCCAGCCTGTGCCACGGGCTGCTGGTCGATCCGCAGTCGCCCGAAGACATTGCCGGGGCCTGCCTGCGCCTGATCCGGGATCCCGGCGAATGGCGCCTCCGGTCGCAGAGCGGCCTTGCCCACCACGGGCAGTTCGACTGGACGGCGTGGGCGCGGCGTGTGTCGCTGATCAGCCGCCGCCTGACCCTTCGATCCGCGCCGCTGCGCCCCACGGCCTTGCCGCAGGCGGTGCTGGCCTTCGACATCGACGGCACCCTGACCGGCTGCCGGGACGGCGCGCGGGCCTTTGGCCACTGGATGGCGGGCGCCCATGCGCGCCGCCAGCACCTGGTCATCGCCACCGGCCGTTCGCTGCCCGAGGCGCGACGCATCCTGGCCGACTGGTCGCTGCCCGAACCCGCCGTGATGCTCACCTCGGTCGGCTCCGAGATCTGGCGCGCCGACCGGCGCGGGTCGCTGGCGCTTTGCGCAGACTACGCCGACTGGATCAGCCAAGGCTGGCAGCCGGACCGGATCCGCCGGGTGCTGGACCGGCTGCCGGTCGCCTGCCAGCCCCACCGCGACGAGCGGCGCTGGAAGATCGGCCTGCTGGGCCCGGAAGCCGAGGCATGGGTGATCCAGGACGCGCTGTGGGACGCAGGCCTTGCGGCGCGGGTGATCCCGTCGCACGGGCGGTTCATCGACATTCTGCCGCAGCGCGCGGGCAAGGCGGGCGCCCTGTCCTTCGAGGCCCGCCGCCTTGGCCTGACGCTGGCCGACTGCGTGGCGGCAGGCGACAGCGGCAACGACGCCTGCATGTTGTCGGCGGCGGGCCGGGCGATCGTGGTGGGCAATGCCTGGGCGGAACTGCGGCTTGCCGACCGGCCGGGTCTTTACCGCGCGCAGGCCGCCCATGCCTCGGGCGTGATCGAGGGCCTGGATCATTTCGGCCTGACCGACGCGCAGGCAGCAGGCGTCATGCCCGCCGAATGACATGACCGCGTGAGGCGCCATCCTCCACGCATCCCGGACACGGAAATCTGCACGATCTGCAAGCCGCCCCTTGTGGCCCGGCGCCCTGCGTCCTAACGATGGGCTGCCCGACAAGCCCATGGTTTTCCGACCCATGCCCCACCAGAACCCGATGCAGGGCATCCTGCTGAAATGCGCCAGCGTCGCCGTCTTCACGGTCATGGCCGCGCTGGTCAAGGCCACGTCCGAGGGTGCCTCGGTCCCCGCGGGCCAGCAGGTCTTCTTCCGATCGCTGTTCGCCATCCCGGTGATCCTGGTCTGGCTTGCCATCCGGGGCGAGCTTTCCGTCGGGCTGCGCACCGTGCGGCCCTTGGGGCATTTCTATCGCGGCATCGTCGGCACTGCGGCCATGGCGCTGAACTTCTCGGCCCTGGCGCTGCTGTCCTTTCCCGAAGTCACGGCGATCGGCTATGCCGCGCCCCTGCTGGTGGTCATCTTCGCCGCGATGTTTCTGGGCGAGGATGTGCGCCTGTTCCGCCTGTCCATGGTCGGCCTGGGGCTGACGGGCGTGCTGATCGTGCTGTCCCCGCAGCTGCGGCTGCATGGCGATCCCGATCCCTACCGGATGCTGGGCGCTGCCGTGGCCATGGGCGGCGCGGTCGGATCGGCGCTGGCGCAGATCTTCGTGCGCAAGCTGGTGCAGGAGGAACGCACCTCGGCCATCGTGTTCTGGTTTTCCTTCACCTCGACCGTTCTGGGGCTGATGACGCTGCCCCTTGGCTGGGTGATGCCCGACGCGACAACCGCGGCGCTTCTGGTCGGCAGCGGCCTTTTGGGAGGCGTGGCGCAGATCCTGCTGACCTCGGCCTATCGCCATGCCGATGCCTCGCTGGTGGCGCCTTTCGAATATGTCTCGATGCTGCTGGCCATCGTCATCGGCTGGTATGTCTTCGGCGAGGCGCCGACGGGCGTGGTCCTGACCGGCGCGGTCCTGGTGATCGGGGCAGGCATCGGGATCATCTGGCGCGAACGCAGGCTGGGCCTGGAGCGAAACCGGCAAAGAAAGGCAATGACCCCGCAGGGTTAGGGCAGCCCCGCGCGGGAACCGAAAGCCCGCATCCGCGCTATATCGTCAGCGCCCCGGAGGGGGCACGAACCGATAACGGAGGGCCATCCGATGGTCAGGAAGATGCTTTCCGCGGCCTTTGTCGCCGCGACGCTGACGACGCCGGTGCAGGCGCAGGATCTGGGAGATATCGTCGGCGGTGTCGCCCGGCAGTACCTGCAACAGGAACAGGACCGCGCCGCCTTCGCACAGGCGCAAAGCCAGAACACGATCCGGGGATATCAATCCTATTTGCAGCAGTTTCCAAGCGGGCTTTACGCCGCCGAGGCACGCCAGCAGATCTCGCGCTTGGGCGGATCGGTGGACACGCGGGACGATCCTTATGCGGGCGGCAGCAACAGTGCCGGGCTGTCGCGCGACCAGCGCGTCGCCGTGCAGCGGCGCCTGAACGCGCTCGGCTACAGCACCAACGGGGCGGACGGCAATTTCGGCCCCGGCACGCGCCGCGCCATCGCGCTGTGGCAGCGCGACCGCAACTATACCCAGACCGGCAGCCTGACCACCGCACAGGCGAACGAAATCCTGCGCGGCACCGCGGTCGCCGGCAGCAGCAGCAGTTCGGCCGGCGCCTCCAGCGGCAGCGCGGCGCGGGCCGAGGACGATATCGGCCTCAGCCGGTCGCAGCGGGCGGCGATCCAGGCCGAACTGACGCGGCGCGGCTATGACACGCGGGGCATCGACGGCGTGTTCGGGCGCGGCACACGCGGTGCCATCGCCTCGTGGCAGCAGGCCAATCGCATGAGCGCCACGGGCTATCTGACCGTGCAGCAAGCGGATCAACTGGCCCGCTGATCACGCGCCTCGATCCTGTCGCAGCCCTCTGAAGCGCGCGCCGGGGGGCCGCTTTCGCACAGGCGCAGCCGCAGTTCCGCCCGGAGCCCGCGCCCGTCGGGCCTGTCCAGCAGCGCGAAACTGCCACCAAACAGCGCCGCGATCTCGGCTACGATGGCAAGGCCAAGGCCAAGCCCCTCGGCACCCTCGGTCCCGCGGGCAAAGCGGGCGCCCAACCGGGCACGGGCGTCGGGCGGGATACCGGGACCGTCGTCGGTCACGGCCAGGATCGCCCGGTCACCCCTGGTCCCCACGCTGACCGTGACCACCGCGCCCCGGCCCGCATAGGCCAGGGCGTTGTCGATCAGGTTCGCCAGAGCCTCGGCCAGCAGGACGGGTTCGGCGCGGATCTGCGCTTGTTCCCCTTCAAAGCCCAAGTCGATCCCGACCTCGGCCGCCCGCGGTATCGCCTCGCCCGTGACCTCACGCGCCAAGGCGGCCAGATCGACGGCAGCCAAGGCGCCCTGCCCCGGCGCGGCATCGACGCGTGCCAGCAGCAGCAGTTGCGCCAGGACCCGTTCGGCATGGGCCAGCGCCGCGTCGCCCTTGGCCACCGCCAACCGCACCGCCTGCGGCGTCTCGGCCCGGTCGGCCAGGGCCAGTTGCATGCGCAGCACGGCAAGGGGGGTGCGCAGCTGGTGGCTGGCATTGCCGGTGAAGTTGCGCAGCGCGTCCAGCGCCGTGCCAAGGCGGGCCATGAACGAATTGACCGCCTCGACCAGGCCCTGCACCTCGACGGGCACCGGTTCGCGGATCGGGGACAGGTCGTCGGGGGATCTGGCCGCGATCGCCTCTCCCAGGCGGTGGAGGGGGCGCAGCGCCAGCGGCACGGCGATCCAGACGATCAGCGCGGCGCCGATGATCATGCCGGCCAGCCGCAGGGCGGACCGGATCAGGATAGACTGTGTCAGATCGCGCCGCGCCAGCGTCGATTCCGCGACCGTCACCGTGAAGGGGATCGACTCGACCCCGGTCGAGACCGTGCGCGCCAGGGTGGCGATGCGGATCCGCTCGCCCGCGTGAATGCCGTCGGCGAAGCCGCGCCCGTCGCGGTCGGTCGGCGCCAGCGCCAGATCGCGATAGCCGGTCAGGAACCCCAAGGGCCCATCGACACGATAGAACACCCGGTCCTGCGCGGTGGATGCCAGCATCTCCAGCGCGGAATAGGGAATGTCCACCTGCAGGCCCCGATCCTCGTCCACCGTCACGCGTTCGGCGATGGCCAGCGCCGACCCGGCCAGCACGCGGTCGGACACGCGGGTGGCCGTGGTCACGGCCTCGCCCCAGGTATCGGCCAGGGCCAGCAGGCCAAGCAGCGCGGTCGCGGCCAGCAGCCAGCCCAGCAGCCGGCGGCGCAGCGATCCCATCAGGCGGACCTGTCGATATAGTAGCCGATGCCGCGCGCGGTGCGCAGATGCACGCCGTGGGGCGCCAGCCTTCGGCGCAGCCGACTGGCATATTGCTCGATGGCGTTTTCGGACAGGCTGTCGTCAAGGCTGGTCAGCGACTGGACGATGGCGTCCTTGGTCACGACCTTGCCGGCGCGCATGAACAGCAGCTCCAGCAGCGCCAGTTCGCGGGCCGGCAGGTCCAGGGGCGCGCCCCCGGCGGTAAAGCGCCGCGCCGCCAGATCCAGCGTGACGCCGCCTACGGTGACGATGGCCGCGCGCAGCCCCGCCTGCCTGCGCAGCAGGGACCGGACGCGAGCCTCGAACTCTCCGATGTCGAAGGGCTTGACCATGTAGTCGTCGGCGCCAAGATCCAGGCCGCGGATCCGGTCCTCGGGCGTGCCGCGGGCCGTCAGGATCAGCACCGCCGCCTGGTTGTTGCGCGCCCGCAGCGCGCGCAGCACCGAGAGCCCGTCCATCTGCGGCAGGTTCAGGTCCAGGATGATCAGGTCGAAGCGTTCGGCGGCGGCCAGCGCCTCGGCCGAGGCGCCGTCGGCCACGCGGTCCACGGCATAGCCCGCGCCCGCCAGCAGGAATTGCAGCGCCTCGGCCAGCTGTTCATTGTCCTCGACCAGCAAAAGCCGCATCGCCGCCCTCCCTCGCCCGGCCACGATAGCCGCGCGCATCGGCGTTGTGAACCGGCCCCGCCGCTGCCATGATCGGGCGATGATCCTGCGCCTGATCGCCGCCCTGACGCTGCTTGCCCTGCCCGCCCGGGCCGAGCTGTTCACCTATCCCGGCGGGGACCAGATCCTGACGATCTATTCCTCGCTGGACAACCACCTGGCCGCGCCGCTGATCGCGGGCTTCCAGGCGCAGAACCCCGACGTGACCGTTCGGTACGAGGAACTTCTGACCGGCGAGCTGAACGACCGCATCATCAGGGAAACCGACGCGGGGCAGCCCACGGCGGATTTCGCCTTTTCCTCGGCCATGGACCTGCAGATCAAGCTGGCAAACGACGGCTATGCGCAACCGGCCGTGACCTCCGACAGCGCCGGCTGGCCCCGGTGGGCGAACTGGCGCGACACCGCCTATGCCCTCACCTTCGAGCCAGCGGTGCTGGTCTATCACCGCCCTGCCTTCCGCGACCGGCCCCCGCCGTCGTCCCGGTTCGAACTTGTGGATTGGCTGGCCCATGGCGGGGCGGCGGTCCAGGGCCGTGTCGGCACCTATGACATCGAAAGGTCCGCCGTGGGATACCTGTTCCTGGCCCGCGACCAGGAACATTTCCCCGACATCTGGTCCGTCATCGCCGCCATGGGGCGGGCGGGCGTGCAGCAGTTCACCACCAGCCAGCAGATCCTGGAGCGCGTGGGCGACGGGCGGCTGCTGATCGGCTACAACATCCTCGGGTCATACGCCGCCGACTGGGCGCGCGACCATCCCCATGTGGGCATGGTGCTGCCGCGCGACTTCACGGTGGTCGTCTCTCGGGTGGGGCTGGTGCCGCGCGCGGCGGCGCGGTCCGACCTGGGGACGCGGTTCCTGGGCTTCTTCATGTCGCGGGCGGGCCAGACCATCCTGGCGGAAGAACTGCGCCTGCCCGCCGTCAGCCTGGAGGTCGCCGACGAGAACAGCGCGCGCGCCATGCAGGCGGCGCTTGGCGCGCAACTGCGCCCGGTGCCCGTCAGCCCCGGCCTGCTGGTCTATCTGGACCAGGCCAAGCGCGCCCGGCTGATCCAACGCTGGCGGGGCGCGATCAGGGGCGATTAGGTCGAAAAGGCGGCACGTTCCCCTATTTTCGGGCGCCCGTGTCAGCTTGGTGACAGGTTCATCCTGTTTGGTGGGCCGCATCCGGGCTGGAGGGTCCGGCCCGCGCTTGCGCATTCGGGAGGATAAGACAAACATGAAGCATACCCTTTTCGCGGGGCTGATCGCTGCCGCCCTGGCCGTCCCGGCCTACGCCGAGAATTACACCATCATCGCTCCGGCGGCCCCCGGCGGCGGTTGGGACCAGACCGCGCGCACCATGCAGGAAGCCCTGCAGGGCGAGGGCATTTCCGACACCGTGCAAGTCCAGAACGTGCCCGGCGCGGGCGGCACCGTGGGCTTGGCTCAGTTCGTGGCCTCCAGCCAGGGCAAGCCTGACCAGCTGATCGTCGGCGGCTATGTCATGGTGGGCGCGATCCTGACCAATGCCTCGCCGGTATCGCTGGCCGACGTGACCCCGATCGCGCGGCTGACCGGCGAATACGAGGCCATCGTGGTTCCCGCCGCGTCCGAGATCCAGGACATCGGCCAGCTGATCGAGAAGCTGAAGGCCGAACCGGGCGCGGTCAGCTGGGCGGGCGGCTCGGCCGGCGGCGCCGACCACATCGCCGTGGGCCAGATCGCCAAGGCGGCGGGGGTCGATCCGACGCAGATCAACTATATCGCCTATTCCGGCGGCGGCGAGGCCCTGGCCGCGATCCTGGGCAGCCAGGTGACGGCGGGGATTTCCTCGCTTGGCGAATTCAAGGCGCAGGCCGATGCGGGCACGCTGCGGATCCTGGCCGTGTCCTCGGACGAGCGGATCGAGGGCGTGGACGCGCCCACGCTGAAGGAAGCGGGCCTGGACGTGTCCATGCAGAACTGGCGCATGGTCGCCGCCGCCCCCGGCATCACCGACGAACAGAAGGCCGCGATCTCGGCGGACATCGAAAAGATGGTCCAGTCCAAGACCTGGCAGGACGCGCTGGCGACCAAGGGATGGGCGAACACCTATCTAGCAGGCGACGAGTTCAAGGCGCAGCTGGAGAAGGACATCGCCACAACCGAAACCGTCCTCAAGGACATCGGTCTGGTGAAATGAGCGGGTCCACCCCCGGAACGCGTCGCCCCGATGGGGCGACGCTGGTCGTCGCCGTCATCCTGGCCGTCATCGCCGTCGTGATCTGGCGGGACGCCGCGCGCCTGCCGCAGGCGGGCGGCTATGCCGGCGTCGGCCCCGCCGATGTCCCGCGCTGGATCGCCCTGGGCCTTGGCGGCCTGTCGCTGTGGTCCGTGATCGAGGCCTTCCGGTCGGGCAAGGTCGAACGTGAGGCGCAGAACACCGGCCCGATCCTGTGGATCGTGGGCGGGCTGGCCGCGCAACTGGCGTTGCTGACCACGGTCGGCTTTTCCATCGCCACGGGCCTTCTGTTCGCCGCGACCGCGCGGGCCTTCGGCAAGCGCAACCTGTTGCTGACGGTGCCGGTCGGCATCGCCTTTGCCCTGGTCGTCTATCTGATCTTCGCGGGGCTTCTGAAGCTCAGCCTGCCCGCCGGTCCGCTTGAAGACCTGGTCTGGGGCCTGTTCCGGGGGACACCTGCGTGAACACATTCGATTTCCTGCTGCAGGGCCTGTCGGTCGCGCTTGACCCGATGATCCTGCTTTACGCGCTGATCGGCGTGACGCTGGGCACGGCCGTGGGCGTCCTGCCCGGCATCGGCCCCGCGCTGACCGTGGCGCTGCTGCTGCCGGTGACATACGGGCTGGATCCCGCGGGATCGCTGATCATGTTCGCGGGCATCTATTACGGGGGGATGTATGGGGGATCCACGACCTCGATCCTGCTGAACACGCCGGGCGAAAGCGCGTCCATCGTGACCGCGCTGGAAGGCAACAAGATGGCACGGGCGGGGCGCGGCGGGCCCGCGCTGGCGACCGCCGCCATCGGCTCCTTCATCGCGGGCCTTGCGGCCACCGTGCTTCTGGCCTTTGTCGCGCCGACGGTGGTGAAGCTGGCCCTGGTCTTCGGCCCCCGCGATTACTTCGCGCTGATGGTGCTGGCCTTCGTCACCGTGTCCTCGGCCTTCGGGGAAAGCGCCAGGAAGGGGCTGATCTCGCTGTTCATCGGCCTGGCGCTGGCGCTTGTGGGCATCGACCAGCTGACCGGGCAGGCGCGCCTCTCCTTCGGCGTGCCGCAGCTTCTGGACGGGATCGAGGTCACGACCCTGGCTGTCGCCATGTTCGCCGTGGGCGAGGCGATGTTCGTCACGGGCAAGCGCGATGCCGTCGATGACGAAGTGATCGCCGTCAAGGGATCGGTCTGGATGACCGCGAAGGACTGGGCGCGGTCCTGGAAGCCCTGGCTGCGCGGCACGATCATCGGCTTTCCCATCGGCGCCATGCCCGCGGGCGGGGCCGACATCGCCACCTTCCTGTCCTATGCGGCCGAAAAGAAGATGTCGAAGCACCCCGAGGAATTCGGCAACGGCGCCATCGAGGGCGTCGCAGGCCCCGAGGCCGCGAACAACGCATCCGCCGCAGGCACCCTGGTGCCGCTGCTGACGCTGGGCCTGCCCACCACGGCCACGGCGGCGATCATGCTGGCGGGCTTCCAGCAGTTCGGCCTGCAACCGGGGCCGCTGCTGTTCGCCACCAATCCGCAACTGGTCTGGGGGCTGATCGCCTCGCTTCTGATCGCGAACTTCATGCTGCTGGTGCTGAACCTGCCGCTGATCGGGCTGTGGGTAAAGCTGCTGACCATCCCGCGCCCCTGGCTTTACGCAGGCATCCTGGTCTTTGCGACCCTGGGGACCATCGGGGCCAACCCTTCGCCGGTCGAGCTGTCGATGCTGCTGATCTTCGGCGTCATGGGCTATGCGATGCGGCTTTACGGCTATCCGATCGCGCCCGTCGTGGTGGGCCTGATCCTGGGGCCGATGGCCGAACAGCAATTGCGCCGGGCGCTGTCCATCAGCCAGGGCGACCTGACAACGCTGGTCGGATCGCCGGTTTCGGCCACGCTGCTGGCACTGTCGGCGCTGGCGCTGATCGTGCCGCTGATCCTGCGCGCGCGGGGCAAGGGCGCGGTGCTGAACCAGCTTGCCTCGGACGAGGACTGAGGAAAGGCCCCGCATCGCCGGGGCCTTTTCGTTTCAGCCGAATCCCTGCCGCGCCAGTTCGCCGCCGATGCGGCCGCGCGCCCTGTCGTCGCGCAGCGGGAAGGCGGTGAAGAACAGCTCGCGGCTGGCATCGGGACGCAGGGCGCGCACATGGCGCCCCCAGGTTCCGGCCTGATCGTCGCGCCCCGCCAGGCCATTCGCGGCCATCGCGATCATGCCGATCAGGAAATGGGCATGCGGCGCCGATGCGGCGCGGTCCGCCCAGTCTGCCGCGCCTTCGGGGTCCTCGCCCTGCAGCAGGCGCAGGGCCCGGGTGCCGAACATGCCGTAAAGCAGCGGATCCAGGGGGCTCAGCTGCAGGGCCCGGTCCACCCCCTCGTCCGCCTGCTCGGGGCGGGCCAGGATGGCGGCCAGGATCGCGCGGCCATAGAAACCCTGCGCATAGTTCGGGTTCAGATCCGTGGCCCGCGCCAGCCAGCCCGCCCCCACCTCGACCTGGTCCGTCAGCCAGTAGGACCGGCCAAGCGTCAGGGCCGCGAAGGGATCCAGCGGGTCCAGCTCCAGGCTGCGTTCGGCATGGGCGCGGGCGGCGTCGGTGGCCCGGTCGCGGTCGGGGCCATAGCGCAGGAAGGCGTCCTGGAAGCTGGTGAAGGACAGCCCGGCATGGGCCCGCGCGAAACCGGGATCCAGCCGGATCGCCCGGTCGAAGCAGGCCGCGGCCTGGCGGTTCCCCTCGGCCGTGAAATGGAACATCTGCCGCAGCCCCAGGTGATAGCTGGCCCAGGCATCCAGGCTTTCGATGTCGCGCCCTTCGGCCAGCCGCGCCTCGTTCAGGGGCAGATGCAGTTCCAGGGCTGTGCAAAGCGCGGAGACGATGGTCTGCTGAAGTTCGGCCAGCCTGTCCAAAGGCTCGGACAGCCGGTCGGTCCACAGGATGCGGGCGCTTTCGGCCTCGACCAGCTCCGGGCTGACGGCCAGGGTGTTTCCCGACAGCTCGACCGTGCCGGTCAGCAGATAGCGCACCCCAAGTCGCGCGCCGATGGCCGACAGGTCGGCCCCCGCACGGGCAAAGCGGAACGACGACCCGCGCGAGATCACCACCAGCCAGCGCAACCGCGACAGGGCGCGCAGGATCTCGTGGGCAAGGGCCTCGGTCAGGATGGCGCGGTCGCGCGGCAGGCCGATGGCCCCGAAGGGCAGCACGGCCAATGATGGGGCGGCAAGCGCGGGACCCCCCTGCGGCGCGGCGCGGACGGGCTGCATCAGCCGGAAGCCCCGGCCGTGGACCGTCCGGATGACGGCCTGACGTTCGCCGTCGTCGCCCAGGGCCGCGCGGGCGGCGCGGACGCGGCTGGCGATGCTGGCATCGGACACGGCCCCGCCCCAGACCACATCGGCCAGCTGTTCCTTGCCGACCAGTCGCCCGCCTGCCCGCAAGAGTTCGCGCAAGACTAGGAACACCTGCGGCTCGACCGGAATGGACCGGCCATTCCGCCGCAGCTCGAACCGCTGATCGTCCAGTTCATGATCGCCGAAGCCGTAGATCATGCCGCAGTATACCGCCGAACGGGGCTTTCTGCATGATTCCTTCATGAACCCGTCAAGCTTTTCGGTGCCCCGCGGGCTAAGATGCGACCAGTTTCATTTTGGGAGGATCCGTTCATGTCACAGACCATCAGGACGACCCGGGGGCGCGGGCGGCTGTATGACAGCATCCTGGACACCGTGGGCGACACGCCGACCATCCGGGTCAACAACCTTGGCCCCGACGGCGTGCAGATTTACGTCAAGGCCGAGTTCTTCAACCCCGCGGCCTCGGTCAAGGACCGGCTGGCCCTGAACATCATCGAGGCCGCCGAACGATCCGGCGAACTGACGCCCGGCCAGACCGTGGTCGAGGCGACCAGCGGCAATACCGGCATCGGCCTGGCCATGGTCTGCGCCCAGAAGGGCTATCCGCTGGTCGTGACCATGGCCGACAGCTTTTCCGTGGAACGGCGGCGGCTGATGCGGATGCTGGGCGCCAGGGTGGTGCTGACGCCGCGCGCGCAAAAAGGCACCGGCATGTACAACAAGGCGGTGGAACTGGCGCAAAAGCACGGCTGGTTCCTGGCCCGACAGTTCGAGACCGAAGCCAATGCCGACATCCACGAAGCCACCACCGCGCAGGAGATCCTGGGCGATTTCGCGGGCGGGCGGCTGGACTATGTCGTCACCGGCTATGGCACCGGCGGCACGGTCAGCGGCCTGGCCCGCGTCCTGCGCCGCGAGCGGCCCGACACGAAGATCGTCCTGACCGAGCCCGCCAACGCCGCCCTGGTCGGCAGCGGCATCCCGCAGGAGCGCGGCGAAGGCCATGGCCCCGCCGCCAGCCACCCGGCCTTCGAGCCGCATCCGATCCAGGGCTGGACCCCCGACTTCATTCCGTTCGTCCTGCAAGAGGCGCTGGACAAGGGCGGCTATGACGAGTTGATCCCCGTCACGGGGGCCCAGGGCATGGAATGGGCGCGCAAGCTGGCGTCCCGGGAGGGCATCCTGACCGGCGTTTCGGGCGGGTCCACCTTTGCGGTGGCGATGCAGATCGCCGAGCGGTGCGAACCCGGCACGGTGATCCTGGCCATGCTGCCCGACACGGGCGAGCGCTACCTCACCACCCCCCTGTTCCAGGACATCCCCGAGGACATGGACGAGGCCGAACGCGCCCTGTCCGAATCCACCCCCGGATATCGGATGGAATAGCGCCATGGAAACGCTGGACCCCACGGACTGGGGCGAGTTCGCGCGCATCGCCCACAAGGCGGTGGACGAGGCCATCGCCCGCACCGCCGCCCTGCGCGACCGCCCCGTCTGGCGGCCCATGCCGCCTGCGGCGCGCAAGGCGCTGCGCCAGCCCCTGCCGGTGGAACCGACGCCGCTGGATCATGTGGTGGACGAGGCTTGGGACACCATCCTGGCCTATCCCATGGGCAACACGCATCCGCGTTTCTGGATGTGGTACATGGGCGCCTCCAGCCTGACGGGCGCGCTGGCGGATTTCCTGGCCGCCGCAGACGGCTCGAACCTGGGCGGCGGCGATCATGCCGCCGCCGAGTGCGAGCGGCAGGTGATCGACTGGCTGCGCCAGATCGCGGGTTTCCCCGAAGGCAGCAGCGGAACCCTGACCAGCGGCGGGTCCGAGGCGAACCTGATCGGGCTGACGGTCGCCCGCAACCGCGCCATCCCCGGCATCGACCTGCGCGAAGGGGGACTGGCCGCCCTGCCCCGGCCCCTGCGCTTCTATGCCTCGGACCAGGTGCACGGCTGCCACCAGAAGGCCGTCGAGTTGCTGGGCCTGGGCAACCGCGCCCTGCGGCGCATTCCCACCGGCCCCGATTGCCGCATGGATGTGGAGGCGCTGGCGCGCGCCATCGAGGAGGACCGGGCCCAAGGCTGGCAGCCCGCCTGCGTGATCGCCACCGCCGGCACCGTGAACACGGGGGCGATCGACCCGCTGCCCGCCATGGCCGACCTGTGCCGCGACCGGGGGCTGTGGCTTCATGTCGATGGCTGCATCGGCGCGCTGACCCGGCTGTCGCCCCGTCACGCGCACCTGCTGGACGGGATCGACCGCGCCGACAGCCTGGCGCTGGACCCGCACAAAAGCCTGCATGTCCCCTTCGAGGCCGGATGCGTGCTGGTCCGCGACGCGCGCGCCCATCTGGGCAGCTTCGCGCTGCATTCCGAATATCTGGATCCGGCCCTGCGCGGCATCGCGGCGGGCGGCTGGCTGCTGGATCTGGGGCTCCAGACCTCGCGCGGGTTCCGGGCGCTGAAGATCTGGATGATGCTGCGCGAACATGGCACCGCGCGCCTTGGCCGGATCATCGGCCGCAACATCGACCAGGCGCGTCGGCTGGCGGCCTTGGCCCAGGCCCATCCCCGGCTGACCCTGCTGTCGCCGGTCACGCTGGACATCGCCTGCTTCCGCTACGACCCCGGCGGGCTGGACCCTTCTGCCCTGGCCGGGCTGAACGCAGAGATCATGATGCGCCTTCAGGAGGACGGCACCGTGGCCTTTTCCGACACCACGGTGCATGGCGAACACGGGCTGCGGGCGGCGATCTGCAACCACCGCACGACGGACGAGGACATCGGCATGGCCCTGGCCGCGGTGGTCAGGACCGGAGATGCGCTGGCGACGACCCATGCCCCGACCCATGCAAGTCCTGCATGACGGATCTTCCGATTTGCTGCGTTGCGGCATGGCGTTGAAGGGCCCATCTTGAGCCTGTCAACCAAGGACAGAAAGAGAGACCTGCCATGACCGCCCTCCGCAACGCCATGATCCGCATTTTCGCGCTTCTGGACGTGATGGATGCCGCGATTTCCGCCTCGGCCGCCGTGCGCTCGCACCACGCGCCCGCCGCTGGCGACCTGCGCCGCCTGGGCATCGAGCCGACCCGCGCCGCCATGGCGGCGATGTCGCGCGCCTGATCCGCGCAGACCGCAAGACGTTTCCGGCCCGCCGTTGGCGGGCCTTCTGTTTTTCCGGACCCGCGATCCATGACGGGCGCTTGCCCTGAGCGGGTCCCGGAACAAATTCAGCACGGGATCGTTCTCCTCCAGGCGCCCGGCCAGCGCAGGCCCGCGTCGCAGCAAGGGAGAAGACCCGTGGCGCACAATCTGGAACAGACTGCAGGAACCGGACGGCCCTTTGTCATCATCGCGGTCTTTGCCGATCGGGACGGGGCCGCCTATGCGACCCAGTCGATGCAGAACGCCGGTGTGAATGGCGCCGGCATCCATGAGGTCGCCGGCCACGGCCCGGCCCATCCCGCCCTTGACCGCCTTCCCGAGGCTGAACGCCGGGCGGTTTCATCCGCCCTGGCAGAGAACGGCGTGGTGCTTGTGGTCACCACCAATTCGCAGAACGAACACGACCTTGCCTTGCAGGCCTTGGACCGCGACCATGACAGCGGCGCTGTGCCAAGCCCCCAGCCCGATGCCGGCACCGGTGACGACACCGCCCTGCCCGACGGCATCCGCGGCACCACACGGGATGTTCCCTATACCAGACCCAAGGACGAACATGCAGGCTATGGCGATACCTTCCCCGACCATATGCCCCAGGCCGCGTCCGGCAAGGGGCGGCGCGGCCTTTATATCGTCGATGGCGGCGCCTGATCCGAGGGTTTCATGAACGACATCAAGGTGCGGGCGCAGGAACTGGGCCTGCAGGCCGATTACGAGGGCGTGGGCGGCACCCGTCACCAGGTGCCCGCCGAGACGCTGGAAAAGCTGGTCGCGGCCTTCGGGGACGCCCCCGCCATGCGTCCCCAGGTTCTGGAAGCGCCGGAAGGGGTGCGCTGCCACCTGCCCGACCGGCCCAGGGGCTGGGGCGTGGCAGTGCAGCTTTACCAGGTCCGGTCGGCGCGCAACTGGGGCATCGGCGATTTCGCCGATCTGGAAACGCTTGCCACCATTCTGGCTGCGGAAGGGGCCGATTTCATCGGCCTCAACCCTCTGCACGCCATGTTCCTGTCCGATCCGGCGCGATGCAGCCCGTTCTCGCCCTCGAACCGGCGCTTCCTGAACCCGCTCTACATCGCCGTGGACCGGGTTCCGGGCTTTACCCCCGACATGGCCGACCCGAACGAGATCGCGCGCCTGCAGGCCACGGATCTGGTGGACTATCCCGCTGTCGCCGCTGCCAAGCTGCACGCCCTGCGGATGGTCTGGCAGGCCGTCGGCGCGCCGGACGCCGGCGAGGCCTTTCGCAGCCGGGGCGGAGAGGATCTGGACCGCCACGCGCTGTTCGAGGCGGTCTCGGCCCGCATGGTGGTTGAAGGGCATGGCGCGGGCTGGCGCGACTGGCCAACCGCCTGGCAGGAGGCAGGCAGCCCCGAGGTTTCCGCCTTTGCCCGCGACCACGCGCCAGACCTGGCCTTTCACCGTTGGCTGCAGGACCAGGCGGACCAGCAGCTTGCCCGTGCGCAGGATACTTGCCGGGCGGCGGGCATGGCGATCGGGCTTTACCTCGATATCGCGGTCGGAGAGGCGGCGGACGGGTCGGGCAGCTGGGGCCGCCCTGATGTCCTGGGAAGCGTCCGCATCGGCGCGCCGGCCGATTATTTCAACGAAAAGGGGCAGGACTGGGGACTGGCCCCCTTGTCCCCCGCCACCATGGCCGCCACGCAGGCGGCACCCTTCGGCGCCCTGATGGACCGCGTGATGCGCCGCGCGGGCGCCGTCCGGATCGACCATGCCATGGGACTGTGGCAATTGTTCCTGATCCCCGACGGCGCGGATGCCACCGCCGGCACCTATGCCCGCTATCCGCTGGACGACATGCTGCGCGCCCTGGCGCGTGCCTCGAACGAAAACGGCTCGGTGGTCATCGGCGAGGATCTGGGCAATGTTCCCCCCGGCTTTCGCGAGATGATGGAGGCGGCGGGCGTCCTGTCCTATCGCATCCTGTTCTTCGAACGCCACGAAACGGGCTTCATCGCACCGCAGGATTATCCGGCCAACGCCCTGGCCTGCCTTTCGACCCATGACCTGCCCACCTTCCAGGGCTGGTGGCGCGGAGACGACGTGCGGCTGCGCCAGCGCTTTGACCTGGTCAGCGAGGAAACGGGACGCGAGCAGGCGGATGCCCGGCCCGCCGAACGGCAGGCGCTGGTCCAGGCGCTTGCGGACGCCGGCCTGCTGCCAGAGGGGCAGGCTACCGATGGCGACGCTGCGCCGCTGGACGTGGTGGTGGCCGCGCACCGCTATCTGGCGCGCACGCCCTGCCGCCTGATGGCCGTGCGGCTGGAGGATCTGGCCGGCGAGATCCGCCCGGTCAACGTCCCAAGCACTTGGGACGAATACCCGAACTGGCGCCCGAAGCTGGGGCAAGCCCTCGACGATATCGTCCGCAGCGACACCTTCCGGGCCGTCACGGAGGGCATCAGGGCCGAACGCCCGCCCGCTGGGGACTGATCTATGTTTAGCCGTCCTTTCGGAACGATGCACCGGCGGGCGGGTTCAACGATATGTGCCGGCCCGAAGCAGCGCCGGTTTCTTGCAGAGGATGAATCCCATGACCAATGCCGCCGCACATGATCTTTTCGTTGACGGCCTGCGCAATGCGCATGCCATGGAGAACCAGGCCCTGTCGATCATGCAGCCGCAGCTGAACCGCCTGGAGCATTACCCCGAGGTCGCGGCCCTTCTGGATCGCCACATCCGCGAAACCGAGGGCCAGATTGCCCGCATCGACCAGATCCTGGACAGCATCGGGGAATCGCCCTCGGGGCTGAAGGATACCATGCTGTCCTTCAGCGGATCGATGGCGGCGGTCACCCACAGCCTGACCAGCGACGAGATCCTCAAGAACTCGATGGCGAACTTCGCGTTCGAGCATTTCGAGATCGCGGCGTATACAGCGCTGATCACGGCGGCGGAACTGGACGGCCAAACCTCGGCCATCCCGCTGCTGCGGCAGAACCTGGACGAGGAGCTGGCCATGGCCGCCGCCATCGACGCCGGCCTGCCGGACGTGGTTCGGCAATATGTCAGCCTCTCGGCCAGCGGCGAACGCGCCGACATCTGATCCGGGAAAGGGGGTCGCATGTCCTATTCCGAGATCCTGGCCCTCTCGCGTCAGGCGGCAGCCGGGGGCCTCGGCCCCTGGTTCGACGACCGCCTGAAGGCGCAGATCGACGCAGGCCTCTTTCTTGGGGAAGACCAGCTTGGCAAGGTGCGGGACAGGATCATCCGGCAACTTGCGGATTATCGCGACCAGGCCGGGGTGGGCACCGCCGTCCTTGGCATGTCGGGCGGGGTCGATTCCGCCGTGACGGCCGCGTTGTTCAAGCAGGCGGGCTGGCGGGTCGTCGGCTTTACCCTTCCGATCCGCCAGGACCCGGTCGAAACCGAACGCGGCGTCGAGGCCTGCGAGGCCCTGGGCCTCGAGCACTTCCACCTGGACCTGTCCCCCGAATACGAGGCGATGGTTGCGGCCCTTGGCCGCGTCGATGAGGCGCTGCCGCAAGCCGACACCAACCCGGCCAGGACCCGCCGCGGCAACCTGCGGGCCCGCCTGCGGATGATCGCGCTTTACGACCAAGCGCATCGCTTTGGCGGGATCGTCGCCAGCACGGACAACTTTTCCGAACTTTGCGCGGGCTTCTGGACGCTGCACGGCGACGTGGGCGACCTGGCGCCGGTGCAGGGCCTGATCAAGTCATGGGAAATCCCCTGGCTGGCCCGAGAGGTCGGCGTGCCGGAAAAGACCTGGCGGGCCAAGCCCACGGATGGTCTGGGTATCGGCGGAGGGGACGAGGCGCAGATCGGCGCGACCTATCTGGAATGGGACATCACCATCTTCGCCATTGCCGAGGCGCTGCGCGAGAATCCGCAGCTTACGGCCACGTCCCTGGCGGATGCGCTGGAACTGGGCGGCGACGATCACGCGCGCCGGATCCTCGACACGGTGCTGGCGCGGCTGCGGATGACCTGGCACAAGCGGGTCAATCCGATCCGCTTCGACCATCCGCTGGCCCACCGCTTCGCCCTGATCGACCGGACGGACGAAAGCCTGTTCCGGCCCGCCGTGCTGCGCCAGCAGGATGCTACGCTGGCCCCTTCCACCGATCGAGGGGGGGCGCTACTCACACCGGAAGCCAATGGAAGCAACGCACTTTGATTGCGCCGTCCTGGGGGGCGGCCCGGCGGGGATGACCGCGGCCATCTATCTGGCCCGGTTCCGCCGGCGCGTCGTGCTGATCGACGGGGGCGAAAGCCGCGCATCGCTGATCCCCAGGTCCCACAACCATCCGGGCTATCCCGACGGGATCCACGGCAACGACCTGCTGGACCGGATGCGCCGGCAGATGGACAAGTTCGGAGTCTCGGTGCTGCCGGAAAAGGCCACGGATGCCGTTCTGGGTCCGGACGGCAGCTTCCGGATCACGGCGGGCCAGACCCTTGTGGCGGATCATGTCATTCTTGCCACCGGATCGCGCGACCGCCTGCCGCCGCTGGACGACGCGCTGTCCCATATCCGCGAGGGCCTGCTGCGCCAGTGCCCGATCTGCGATGCCTATGAGCTGAGCGGCCAGCCCGTGGCCGTGATCGGCACGCGCGATTGCGCGGCAGGCGAGGCGCTGTTCCTGCGCCATTACACCCCCGATATCGCCATCCTGACCCTGGGCGACAGGCTGGAGGTCTCGACGCCGGTCATGGAAAAGCTGCAAAAGGCCGGGGTTCGGATCATCCCGGACAAAGCCTCGGACTGGGACTTTGGCGATCAGGGCGTCAGCGTCAGGCTGGGGCAGGATGTGGTCCGCTTCCGGGCGGTCTATTCCGGGTTGGGGATCGACCCGCAGAACGACCTGGCCCGCCGCCTCGGGGTGGAGCTTGCCGACGACGGCCGCATCGTCACGAACGCGCATCAGGAAACATCCGTGAAGAAGGTCTTCGCGGCCGGGGATGTCGTGACCGGGCTCAACCAGATCGCCGTCGCCATGGCGCAGGGAGAGGTGGCCGCGACGCATATCCACAACCTGCTACGGATGCAGGAGGACCGCTGCGTGGCAGACAGCCTCTAGCGGCCGGCCCTTTCGCGGATCCCGGACAGCGCCATTCCGCTTCTGGGCAGAGCCGGGATGCGCGACAGCGAGACCGTCGCGTCCTGCCGCGGCACTGCATAGTCCATCGCCTCGACCAGCAGCCGGGTGGCGTGCCGGATCACGGCGACCGTCAGACGCTCTCCCGGGCAGCGATGCCCACGGTGCGGATCGCCCGCGCCCTGCGGAACGAAATCGAACCCGAAGGACCGCCAGGACAGATCCCGCCCCGCATCGAAATCCCGGGGCGACGGGAACAGCCGGGGGTCGTGGCAGGTGCCGAACAGATCGACCATCAGCCAGTCGCCCTTCGACATCTCCAGCCCGCCCTGCCGGAAATCCCGCCGCGCGATGCCGCCGATGGCCGGGAAGAAGGGGTAGAAGCGCCGCACCTCCTCGGCAAAGCGCTGGAAGCTGTCCTCCCGGGCGCTGCGCAGCGCGTCCCGCCAGGCGGGATGCTGGTGCAGGGCAAGGGCCGCAAAGGTGACATAGCGCCCCACCGCCACGGTCGGGCGCAGGATGTTGATCAGCTCCACCGTGGCCTTGTCCGGCGACAGAAGGCTGCCATCGGCGTCGCGAAAGCCTGCGACACGGTGCAGCGGCGTCGCATCGTTGGCCCCTGACGCCCGTGCCTGGTCGATCACCCGGCGGATCCGCTTTTCGACCCGGTGCCGGCGAGCCAGGGCCAGCCACATGCGCGGGCCGATACGGCCGGTGTTCTCGACGGCCGAGGACAGATCGCCCGCCATCTGGCGCGGATTGTCCAGCGGAACGCCGGCCCACCGAAAGATCGCCCGGGTCAGGACAAGGTTCACCTCGTCGAACAGGGTGATGCGGCCCTTGGCGGTCCAGTCCCGCAGCGCGAGGCGCCATTCGGCATCGAAAACCTCCAGGAAGGACCGCTCGGCCTCGTCCGTCATCAGCAGGCCGGCGAACAGCGCCTTGCGGTGGCGGTGCGAGGCGTCGTCCAGCAGTTGCACGCTGCCCTTGTCCTGCAGCAGCCGCAGCACCGAAGGCGGCATGGCGCCGTTGCGGGTGAACAGGTCGGGGTCATAGATCAGCCGCGCGGCATCTTCGCCCCGCGCGCAGATCACGGGGCGCAGCATCAGGCGGGCGCGGAACCGGTCGGACCCCAGCCGGTCGCAGGCATTGCCGATGAAGCGATAGCCCTGCCGCAGGAAGGCCAGCGTATGGTCCGGACCCGGAAGACGGGGCAGCAAGGCGCTCATGCGGTCAGGCGAGCCGCGGCATAGCGGCTGTCATGCGGCAGGCCGAGCGCGGTGAAGTTCCGCGCCAGTTCGTTCAGCGCGGCCTGGAACTCGGGCCCCTCCACGGCAGGGCCGTGGCCGGCGATCATCGCCTGGGGATGCAGGGCCGCCAGACGGCGCACCGATTCCCCCGCCGCTTCCCAGTCGGTGGTGAAATAGGCGGGCGGCCCTTGCAGCTTCGGTATTTGCAGCGCCGCGCTGCACAGCGATTCCTGTTGCGTGGTGCTGATGGCGTCCCCCGCGATCAGCCGTCCCGTCGCCTCGTGCCAGAACGAGACATGGCCCGGCGTATGGCCGGGCGTATGGATCCAGCGCCAGCCCTCCAGGCCGGGGATGGACCCGTCCTGCGGCAACTCGCGAAGCCTGTCGCGGATCTCGATCGGCCTGCGCGGGAACAAGGGGGAAAGCTCCGCCATCAGCCCGCCGCCGACTTCGGGCGCGGGCGGAAGATAGGACCAGCTGCCGTCCAGGAAGGGCTGCTCCAGGGGATGGGCATAGACCGGCGCGTCCCAGTCACGGGCAAGCTGCTCCAGGGCGCCGACATGGTCGAAATGGCCGTGGGTCAGCAGGATGGCGGCGGGGCGCGCATCGCCATAGCGATGGCGTGCCGCCGCGCGGATGAAGGGTGCGGACCCGGCGATCGCCGCATCGACCAGGAACCATTCGCGGTCCCCTGCCCCGGGCTGGCCGATGAAGGCCACGTTCACGATGCCGCAGCGCAGCCGGGCCAGGTCGGGGCCGATGGCCTCGGCGCCGGCCACCGCGGTGGCGGGCAGGGCCACGCCCTGCGGACCCGGCGGGCCGCTCAGCGCGGCGGCGGCCAGCGAGAACTGTCCATAGCCCGTCAGGAAGGCGCGCGGTCCGGGTCTTTCCTCGCGCAGCCCCGCCGCCAGACAGGCAGCGCCTTGCGCTGCGTCCAGCAGCCGGTGCTGGGCCAGGCCGATGCCCCTGCCGGGCCCCTCGCGATACCGGGTGGCCAGCGAATAGGCCGCGACCCCCAGGCCAGCCAGCGCCAGCGGGCGCGACAGGCGGCCCGGCCAGCGCAGCGCAAGCAGCACCAGCCCCGCCGCCGAGGCGGCATCAAGCGCGGCATGAAGGCGGGGCGGGATCATGGCATGTCTCCGATAAGGGCGGGCAGGGTCATGTCGGTCTTCCTCCGTCTCAGGCGCGCGCCCAGCTGAAGCAGCCGGCTGGCATCCCCGCGCCGCTGACCATCAACGCGCCGGCAAGATAGAGTTTCCACGGATTTCCCGACTCCAGCCGCGCCCAGGTCACTTGCGACAGGGGATCGGTCCAGATGACCCGGGCATCGGCAAGACCCGCGCGGGCCAGCGCGGCTTCGGGCTGGATGCCGGGCGCGAAGACGATGGCCGTGACAGGCTGGCCGGCAGGCGGCTGCGCGGCCCAGATCCCCGCGCCCGTGGCGACCAGCCCCAGAACCAGCACAAGTGCCGCGGGTGGCGGGCCGCCCGGTCCCGCGCGGCGAAGGGCCAGCCAGCCCAGCACGATCGGCACCAACCCGAAGGCCAGCAGCCAGGCCAGGTCCCAGGCTAGCGGAACGGCGCTGTCCAGCCTGATCCGGTGGATGCCCAGCAGCCAGTGCGACAACAGCGCGTCGATGACATGCCAGGCGCCAAAGCCCGCCAGCAAGGTCCCAAGCGTCGCGCCCGCCGCAGGCGCCTGCTTGCACCCGCGCCACAACCCCCACAGCGCCAGAACGGCCAGGGCGTACATCAGCGCATGGAAATAACCGTCCCACAGGATCTGCAGCCGCAGGTCGGTCATGCCGGGCACGAGGCTCAGCAGGTGATGCCACTGCAGGATGTGGTGCAGCAGGATCCCGTCGAAGAACCCCCCAAGCGCGAAGCCAAGGACAAAGGTCCAGCGCAGCCACCGCGATCCCGTCATGGTCAGGCCCCCTTGATGAAAAGGCCCGCCGGACCCATCCGGCGGGCCATGCGATCAGCCTGCGATCTGTTCGGCCTGCGCGCCGCTGTTGGGCTTGGCAAGCCCCAGGTCGGGCTTCTGGTCGGACGGGTGCAGCTTGCCCGTGGTGAAGGTGCCCTTGCCGTCGATCGAGGTTCCCTCGGCCCAGCGGCCCGGAACCGGCGCGCTGCCATCGGCCTGGAAGCCCAGATAGGCATAGCTGAAATCGGTCTTTTCCTGCGCCTGCGGGAAGCTGTTCGGGATCGGGAAGGCGCCGGTCATGCCGCCCAGTTCCTCAAGCGCGGCCAGCCACTGGTTCTGGTGCATCGTGTCGCGGGCGATCAGATAGGACAGCATGTCCTTCATGCCGGAATCGTCCGTCATGTTGTACAGCCTCACGGCCAGCGTGCGCCCCGTGGACTCGGCGGCGACATTGGCCGTCATGTCGGCGGCGATGTTGCCGCTGGCATAGATGTGGGACATGTCGAAGGGCACGCCGTCGCTGTCCACCGGCATCGCCGACAGGCCCGAGGACAAGAGGTTCTTGAGGTTCATGCCGCCCATGATGGCGGCCACGGCGCGGTCGCCCGCCGCCATGTCCTCTTTCATCGACAGGGGCGCGCCTTCCAGGTTCATGGCCACGGCGGTCGCCAGCATCTCGATATGGCCCAGTTCCTCGGCCGCGGTATTCATCAGAAGGTCGCGGAACTTGGGATTGCCGCGCGCGCCGCAAGCCTGGAAGAAATACTGCATCGCCACGCGGATCTCGCCCTCGACCCCGCCGATGGCCTGCTGGAGGGCACGCGCGAACAGCGGATCGGGGGTATCGACCCGAACGGGATATTGCAGCTTGTTATCGGTATAAAACATCGAATGGCTCCGGCTGTGGATTGAGGACAAGCTCCCGGCAGGACCGGATGCCCCGCCCGCACGCCTGCATGGGTGCTGTCGCCCAGAAAACAGCCAAACCGCCCGGATGTTCCCCGAAGATCGTGCCGCTAAAACTTTATCAACCGGTCAGGAACAAGGACGGGCCGGTGACGGGATGCGGCGACCTCAGTCGTCGCGGCGCTTGCCGGCCTCTGCCAGGGTCCTCTTCAGTTCCTCGGCAAGCGCCTTCAGGCGGGGCGGGATCGGTTGCGCGCCGACATCGCCCAGAAGCTCTGCCAGCCTAGGGTCCGGCTCACGGTCGGCAAAGGGGCCGTCGTCGTTGTTGTCCATGATTCTTGTCTTCAAGCTGACCCGGCGCGACAAGCGCAAGTGACGATGCAAACCGGCGCCTGACCTCCTTTTTACGACGATCATGGTGCCCTGAAAACTGTGGCTTGCCAAAATGTGATATTTTTTTGCCCCGAATGGGAACAATAATGCGGAAAGACGGTTCAGGACGCCGTCAACCGGCATGGAATGGCTGCGGGGGCGAGAAGTGCATGTCCCGGAACCCGGAGGCAAAGCAACACAGGAGGAGCCGCATGGCTGATCATATGGATTCCCTGGACGTTGCAGCGCCCCGTCCCCGGACGGGACAGGCCCTTCCCCACCATGCCGCCTCTGTCCTGGGAACCAGTTCGGCGCCGGGCATGTCGGACGACATCCTGGACTATCTGCCCGCGCTTCGGGCCTTTGCGCGGGGATTGTGCCGCGGGGCGCAGGATCCCGACGACCTGGTGCAGGAAACCCTGCTGCGCGCCATCGAATATGCCGACAGCTACCGGCCCGGCACGAACCTGCGCGCCTGGCTGTTCACCATCATGCGCAGCCGGTTCTACAACAACTGCAAGCGCGTCAACCGCGAAACCATCGGGCAGATCGACTGTGTCTCGGCCCTGCCCAAATGCCAGCCCACCCAGGAATGGCACCTGCGGCACAAGGAGATGCTGCACGCCCTGGACCGGCTTCCCTCCCATTACCGCGAGGCCCTGATGCTGATCTCGGTCCTGGGGGAAAGCTATATCAACGCGGCGGTGATCCTGGACTGCGACATCGGCACGATCAAGAGCCGCGTCAGCCGTGCCAGGCGCATCCTGCGCGACATGCTGAACCCCGAGTTCTAGCCATGTCTTTTGAAACCACCATCGCTGCGGCACGGGGTGCAGGATCGGTCGGAACCGTCAATCAACCGGCACTCATTTGCCGCCAAAAAGGGTTGGAGCATGCCTTCCGGGGCTTATGAAGCGGAACGCGACATGGATGCAGAGCTTGAGGAGTGGGGACACAGGCTCCAGCGCGAGAGGGTGCCTGAACGGCTGCAGGACCTTGCGGCGCAATTGCGCAAGGTTCTCATGCAGCGGCAGGCGGCCGACCGAAGGGGCCAAGACCACTGACCGCCCGGCGGCACGTCACTGAAGATGTGTCTTGCCGCGTTCCTGGTACTCGATCTCCAGCATGTGAAACAGCCAGCCGTGCAGGTCCTCGATGGGCGGCGCGTCGGCCTGTTCGTGGATCGCGCGCAAAAGCACCGCCTCGACCAGCCGCTCGACCGAGGCCTCGTCCGGCATCATGCCGCGCGCCCGATGCAGCATCTCGATCACCACGGTTTCCAGGGAATCCTCCTGCCGGTGGGCGATCCGCGCGTGTTCGCGATGCAGGCTGTCCAGCAGGGGCGCGGCGCAACTGGGCTTGGTATAGACGCCCCGTCCCGAAAAGCGGGGCGGAATGACGCAACGGTCGTATCCGGTCAGGAAGACAAAGGGAATTCCCACATGGGTCAGGGAATCCGCCAGCTGAAAGGAATTCTCGTCCTGCACGCGGATATCCAGGATGGCGGCCTGCACCAGGCCCACGCGGTGGATCGCCTCGTGGACATCCGCGAAAGGCCCCACGACATGGTCGCCATGGGCACGGATCTCGTTTGCCAGCCTCTGTGCGGCAAAGAAGTCATCCTCGACGACCAGTATCCGCAACGAATTGTTTGTCATCCTTAGACCCGATCAGAAAAGCTGCAGCAACGAGACACCCTCACCTGAATATAAATCGACCGAGTAAAGACGCGTCGGCAATCTCAGGGTTTATCATTAACGCAAGGCCTCTCAACCGCCAGTGAATTTGCCTGCTCATGAAACCATCATTGGCAAAAATCCGCCCGGCGGCCGGTACCGCCATCACAGGGCCGTTACCCGCTGTCGAAGGTTTGCTTGTCAGGCAGGACGGGAACATTTCGAACCAACGGCTGTTGCTGCCGGGTGGTTCCAAGAGGGAGATGGCCATGGCGACAGACCGTGAGGAAAGGATAAGGCAGCGTGCCCATCAGTTGTGGGAGGAGCAGGGCCGCCCCGAAGGCAAGCATGCCGAACATTGGCAGCAGGCCTCTTCCGAGGTCGGAGAGGATGACACCCCCGCGCACCAGCTGCAACAGGACCCGCCGGAAGGGGACCGCGACACGATCGAATCCGAACTGGCCCGTCGCCAGTATGACGAACTGGAAAACGGCAAGCCTCAAGGCTGAACAAGACGGGGGCGCCCTTCGCACCGGCCCAGGGCGGCCGAGGACGCGCGCCCCCGCGCACCACGCCCTGGCACTTGGCGCCTCAGCCCGTCAGCCATTTCAATGAGCGTTCCAGGGACGAGGCCCCGTCCCGGTCGAACCAGCGGCCATGGGCAAAGATCACGCGGTCGGGGCGGGTGCCGACAAGGCGCCGCCCCGCCTCGCGCGCATCTTTCCCGCCAAGCTTGACGACGGCGCGCAGATAGGCCGGGGCGCGGCCCTCCGGCGCCAGCACGCCTGCCGCCGCGGCAAGGGGGCGCAGCAGCGCCGGCAGCTTCTGCCGTTCCAGGTTCTGCACCAGGTCGGCCAGGATCAGCGTCCTGCTGGGGCGGTGATGCAGGGCGACCTCGCAGAAGCCTGCCCCGCCATGAACGGCGATCTGTTCCAGTTCGGGCGGCCAGCTTTCGGGCGGGGGATTGCCGAGATCGTGGTCCAGCCGCAGCCCTGACGCCCTGACCTGGGCGCGCTTGCGCAGGCCGGGGGCGGCCCAGGTGGTGGCCTCGGGCAAGGCTTGCTGCCAATCCTTCAGAAAGGTCCAATGCGCGATGTTGGGCGCGACAAGGTGGCGGATCGGGCTGATCTCCTCGATCTGCCGGCGCAGGTCCGGGGTCAGGCGGGATGGCGAATGGACCATCACCCCGTGACCGGGCAGCCGGATCACCGTTGTCCTGACCGGAATGGGGATCATCCCCATGGCCTTCATGGGCCCGCTGTCCACGACCCAGACATTTTCGGCCACGGGCTTCAGCACGTCCAGCGGCGGATAGGTGACATCGGCCATCTATCGCCTCCCCCGCAGCGCCACCGCCACGACCGCCAGCGCGCCCAGGCCAAGCGCCAGGCCCGCAACCCCCGTCCGCTGCGCGGGCGAACGAAGCCCCCCGTCGATTCCGCCCGCGTGTTCGGGCGGCTGGAACAGGTGGCCGCTGTCGATCGGGGCTTGCGGCGCCCGGCGGAAATAGCTTTCCAGGAACAGCGCCATGGCCCGCGTGGTCAGTTCGGGCGAGATCGCATGCCCCAGCCGTATCAGCGCCGTCGGTGCGCCGATCATCGTGGTCGGTTTGGGCCGCACCGACAGGCGCACGATCGCGTCGGCCACGCGGCGGGCGTCCAGGACCGGCGGCGGGGCCGAAAGCTCTCTCCCGGTATAGTTCGCCCCGTGCGCGATTCCGGGCGTGTCCACGAAGGACGGGTAAACGTCGCAGATGTGGATATCCCGGTGATGGATCAGCTCGCCCCGCAGGGCCTCGGCAAAGCCGCGCAGGCCGAACTTGCTGGCGCTGTAGGCCGCCGCGAAGGGCGTCGCCGCGAAGCCGCCAAGCGAGATCATGTTGATGAAAACGCCGTGGCCCTGCTCCAGGAAGATCGGCAGGACGGCATAGGCGTCGTTCATGTGCCCGATCAGGTTGGTCCTGATCACCTGCTCATGGGCTTCCAGCGGCACCTCGTGAAAGGCACCGACCGCGCCGGTGCCAACATTGCTGACCCAGACATCGATGCCGCTGCCGAACTCGGCGGCCTGCTGGGCGACCTCGGTCATGGCGACGGCATCGGTGACATCCGCGGCGATGGCCAGCGTCTCGGCCCCCAGGTCGCGGCAGCCATCGGCCACCTCCTCGATCGCGTCGGGATCCCGCGCCACAAGGACCAGCCGCGCACCCTCGCGCGCGAAAGCCTCGGCCGTGGCCCGGCCGATCCCGCTCGAGGCGCCGGTGATGACAACCGTGGCCCCGCGCAATTCCCTCATGTGCCTGCCCATCCGCCGATTCCCCCGCAATGATGCCCGCGTCAGAACGGCGAACGCCGTGCAATGTTCCCAAGCGCGACGTTTCGGCCGGCCGCGCAGCCTGATTGCCTTTCTGCGGGAACATCCTTGCGCCGGACCGGTTGGCAGCGGTCGGTCCAGCAGCGAAACCCTCCGTTCCTCCGGTCATCACGCCGCTGGGCCGACACGGAACCGATGTCATTGCCCCTGCGCCGCCTTCATCCCCCGGCGCGCAGATCCGGATCGGAGCGCTTCCCTCGGCTAGTCGTCGATCCCGTCGAACAGGCCCGGCGCCATCTCGCGCCAGAAGCCGGCGATCCGCGTGGCGTTCAAGGGCGACATCCAGCCATGCCGCTCGAAATCGTCGCGCAGCCGCGCCTCGGGAAGCTGGCTCATGAACAGGCGGCGGTCGGCATCGCGCTGCGTCGGCGTGCGCGCCTTCACCGCCTCGAGGATCCGGCGCAGGCGTTCGGCGCGGGGCGAGGGTGCGGGCGCCGGCAGGGCGGGCGCCCCCCCTGCCCTTTCCGTGCGCCCGTCGCCCTCCAGCGCCGCGCTCAGATAGCCGATGCGGCTTCGCACGCCTTCCTTCGCCTCGACATAGGCAAGCTTGGCCAGCACCTGTTCCTCTCCGTGAGAGGTCAGCCATTGCCGGGCCAGGCGGTCGCTCACGCCAAGCGCGCGCAGCCGGGCATAGACGGGTCCGTGGCGCGCGCCCTCGCCATCGTCGATGTCCAGGATCGCAAGCTGCGGGTTTTCCTTGATCCGGAAGCGGATGTCGGTGGCGGCCCGGCCGGTCTTCTTCGTCTCGGGCGTGACGATGATGTTGCTGGTGCGGTTCACCTCCGCCACGGCGGGCTTGATGATCTTGGCGTTCAGGTGCTTGAAGGTCTCGTAGTAGGCCGAACCGTCCACGCCCATCAGCCGCCGGAACAGCTCCAGCGGCCACCAGCCGGTCGATCCGGTCCTGACGAAGCGGTAGCAGTTTTCATAGAGCGCCAGCGCGTGCCCGCTGGTGAAGCGGCGCTGGATGTTGAGGTTGATCAGCGCAAAGACCTTGGGGTCATGCAGCTTTTCGGCCAGCGCGGGGGAATAGGCGTATTCGCAGACCCCGCCCTTCAGCTTGGCATAGGACAGAAGGCTGGACACGCCCCATTCCTGCTGGCCCTTTTCATCCAGCATGTCCCATTCGGCCACCGTCTCGGCCAGGCCGCGCAGCGACTGCTTCAGCGTGTCCATGTCGTTCGAGTTGTAGCCGATCATCAGGCACAGGGTGCGCGCGTCGATCTGGTGGCGCGTGCTGCTGGTCAGCGTGTCATAGGCATTCAGCAGCAGCACGTTCGACAGCTTGCGCTGCAGAAGCGTCAGCTTGCCCGACACATGGATCGCCGCCACGTGCTTCTTGACCGCGCCGCGGCGCAGGGCGCCACTCAGCTGGTCTCTCGGAATATCGTCCATCGGTCCTGCCCTGTTTTCGCGATTATGCCTCAGAGGGTACCCGCCGACAATCGCCACATGGGCACCGCAGCGTTGCGTGTTCCGGAAATGCAACGTCCCGGAAACGGATACCTAAGCCTGTCTGGCGGGTCGAAAGGCACCCGTTTCCGGGACGCAGGGACAGGTTTTCACGGCCCATTGGCGCTGTTCAGGCCTCGATTCGCCCCTAAAACGCCTTTTCCTGCGAATCGGCGCCCCTGCTCCCGGAATCGGGGACCCTTGATCCCGTGGACGGGTGCCCTTGGTCCTGTAAACAGGTCCCGGATGCCACAGAGCCGGCTGATTTGCCTACATAATCTGCACCCGAAAGATCCTTAAAGAATCAAAGAGTCTCTAAATTCATGACGGCTTCTCCGGTTCAAAAGGGGGTTTTCGCCGCGAAACCTCGCTTGCGCGATTCACTTGCGCGGGGTCATGTGCAATAGATTGCGAAAACACCGCGTCCAAGCAGCACATCGCCGAGAGTGTAACATGTCATCAGGCAAAGATCCCCTTCCCCCCTATTTCAACATCGATCCGGCCAGGGCGGCAAAGCGGCTGTCCGATCCTATCGACACCGCCCGATTCGCCAAGGCCGCCGCCTTCGCCGCCCGCGGACGTCAGGACCTTGCCGAGCGCGGCTATGCCCCCGATGGCCAGAAGCGCCTGCGCCGCTTTTCCACATGGGAGATCTGCCGCTACCTGATCCCCGTTGCGCCCGCCCACTTCCGCCGCGTGCTGCGCAAGTTCCCGGACCTGCCGCAGGGCACCGGCGAGGGAAACTCGAAATGGTTCACGCTCGAGGATGTGCTGCGGCTGCGCGACCATTTCGCCGCGGAAGGCGCCGCCGGGCGCGAATACCGCCCGTGGCGTCCGGAGGGCCTGCCCGCCAAGACCATCGCGGTCGCGAACTTCAAGGGCGGCGTCGGCAAGACCTCGACGGCGGCGCATCTGGCCATGTCGGCCGCGCTGGACGGCTACAAGGTGCTGGTGGTCGATCTGGACAGCCAAGGCAGCCTTACCTCGATCATGGGGGGGCGGGTGGCCGACGAATGGTCCACGGCCTTCCCGCTGATCGCCAAGGACTATGCCCTGGCCCTGCAGCAGGAAAACCGCGTCCGCGAGGCGGCGGGTCAAGCCCCCCTGCCCTTCGACGAGACGCTGACCGAGGCGCTGAAGATCACCGCCCGCGATGTCATCCAGACCACCCACTGGACGAACATCGACCTGCTGGGCGCGCAGCTGAACCTGTACTGGGCCGAGTTTCAGGTGCCCGTCTGGCGGATGGGGTTGCGCGGCTGGCCCCTGTGGGACGCGCTTGGCAACGCGCTGGCCAACGATCGCATCGTTAACGATTACGACATCATCATCCTGGATACTCCTCCCGCGCTTGGCTACCTGACGATCAACGCCTTGGCTGCCGCCGATATCCTGCTGGTGCCGCTTGGCGCCTCGTTCCTGGAATTCGACTCGACGGGACGGTTCTTCGACATGCTCTATTCGACCTTCGCAAGTGTCGAGGAAGGCGAGAACGCCGCCCGTCGCCGTGAGGGGCTGCCCGAGATGAAGTTCGAATGGGATGCGGTGCGCGCCCTCATCACCCGCTTCGATGCCGCCCAGCAGACCGACCTTGCCAATGTCATCCAGGCCTATTTCGGCGATTTCATGACCACCTTCCGCCAGGAAGTCACGGCCATGGTGGGCCAGGCCGGCGAGCAGGTGAACGGCATCTACGAGGCGGACTACCGCGAGTTCAACCGCGACACCTATGTCCGCGGCCGCGAGACCTTTGATCGCACCTGGGCCGAGGTCAAGGAACTGATCCTGGGCACCTGGTGGCGCGATCTGCAGATGGAACAGGCTGAGCAGGCTGGCAAGGAGAAGGCCAATGGTTAAGCGCAGGCGTCTGGAAACCCCCAGCAACGACGATCTGACCCGGATCGAGGAACAGTTTCGCCGCGAAACCCTGGGGCGGCCCTCAATCGGTCCCGGCATCGCGCCGATCGCCCAGGTGGCCGCCGAAACCGCTGCGCTGAGCGCCGCGGGCGATGCCGACGCGCGGGCCGCGCGGGCGCGCGACCAGGTCGATGCGGAACGGTTGCGCCAGGCCGAAGAGCAGGGACTTCTGATCGTGGAACTGCCGCTGGACCAGATCGACGAAGGCGCGATGATCCGTGACCGAATGGTCATGAGCGAGGACGAGATGCAGGAACTTCGCCTCTCCATTGCCGCCAACGGACTGCGCCTGCCGATCGAGGTCTTCGCGCTTGGCACGCCGGAGGGACGGAAGGCGGGCTATGGCCTTCTGTCGGGTTATCGCCGGCTTCATGCCGTCCGTGCGCTGCGCGAGTTGACGCGGGACGCGAAATACGACCGGATCCGCGCCCTGATCCGTCCCAAGGCCGAGGCGGACGCCGCCTTTGTCGCCATGGTCGAGGAAAACGAGGTCCGCGAGGAACTGAGCCATTTCGAGCGCGGCCGCATCGCCGTGATCGCCGCCAATCAGGGCGCCTTTGCCAATGTGGAGGATGCCGTAAACCGGCTGTTCGCCACCGGATCGAAGGCCAAGCGGTCCAAGGTCCGGTCCTTCGCCCTGATCTTCGAGGAACTGGGCGACATGCTGCGCTTTCCCGAGGCGCTGACCGAAAAGCGCGGCCTGCGCCTGTCGGCGGCGCTGCGGGAGGGCGCCGAATCCCGGCTGCGCAAGGCGCTGTCCGCCGGGTCGCCGGGCGATGCCGAGGAAGAGTGGTTGCTGCTGGAACCCGTCCTTGCGCAGGTCGAGGGCGCACCCCGCAGCCCTGCCCGCGGCGGCCGTCCCCGCACCAAGGCGCCGGTGCAATATGGCTGGATCGACGACCTGACGATCAGGACCACCAGCGGCATCACCATCCGCCGCGCCCGCGACGGCAATGCCCATGTCCTGCGGCTGGAAGGCGCGCCCATCAACTCGGACCTGATGGACATGCTGATGACCGAGATACAGGCCTTGCTGGAGAAGTAGGTTTCGCGGCGAAACCTAGAGGGGCTGATACGCAACGGCGTCGGGGCAGGGTGCTTTCATCGCCCCAGCTTGGGCGCCCGGAAGATGCGCGTCTTCGCGAAGACGTCCTCCAGCCGGTTGAGGCGATCCTGCACCTGATCGGCGCAGTGGCCTTGCACGCGGCCCAGCAATGCCTCGACCAGCATGAGGATCGTGATGGTCGAATCCCATGCGGCCGGCATGTCGATGCGGCAAGGCAGGGTGTGATGGGCGTGTCCCGCGGCAGGGGAAAGCCAGTGATCGGTGATCAGGACGACCCGGGCGCCCTGCCGTGCCGCCAATTCGGCCATGTGGACGGCATTCGCTTCGTACCGCCGGATGTCGAAGATCACCACCACATCCTCGGCTCGCAGGTCCAGCAGGGCCTGCTGCCAGTCGGTCAGATGATCCGACACATAGGTGACGCCCGGCCGGATCACGCGCAGCAGCGTTGCCATGTAATCGGCGTGGGCATGTGTCAGGCGTCCCCCCATGACGGCGACATGGCGTGCGGGGTCGGACAGAAGCGCGGCCGCCGCGTCGAATTCCTGTGTCGCGATCTGATCCAGCGTCGCCTGGATGTTCGTTATCGCCTGCGCCGCAAAGGATTGCATGGGGTGACGGCGCGGCTCGTGTTCCGGCAGGGACAGGGGCGCTGCCAGAAGGCGCCCGACCTCGGCCCGCAGCGCGGCCTGATAGTCGGCATAGCCCTTGAAGCCCAGCTTCTGGACCAGCCGCACGATGGTGGGCGCCGAGACTTCGGCCGCACTGGCCAGCATGGTGATCGACCCCAGGGCCGACATCGGAAAGTGCGACAGGATATGCGTCGCGGCCTGCCGCTCGGCCCGGGTCAGGGAGACCAGCTGTGCGCGCATCCGGTCTTCGATGGTCATGACAGCCTCCTGCCCGCTTCTGAAATGATCCTATCAGGAAGCAATGAAATGAAAAATTCTTGACAGAACGCAAGAACAGAGAGGACGCTGAGCCGAAAGCAGGGAGAAGAATCGTGGCGGGCCTGCCATTTCAGCGCGTTTTCGCGCCCGGTATCCTGTTGTCCGAAGGGGGCCAATGATGCCTGACATGGCCATTGGCTTTGTGCGCGTGGTCGAGGCGATCAACCATCGGGTCGGCCGCATGGCCATGTATCTTCTGTTCGTTCTTGCCGGGGTCCTGACCTGGTCGGTGATCGCCAAGGCGTTCTTCCGTCCGGCCTTGTGGACCCAGGAAATGGCGCAGTTCACGATGATCGCCTATGTCGTCCTGGGGGGTGCCTATTCGCTGATGCTGGGCGCGCATGTGCGGATGGACCTGCTTTATTCCCGCTGGTCGATCAGGACCCGCGCAGCCGTGGACAGCGTGACGGTCTTCGCCCTTGTCGTCTTTCTGGGGGTGATCCTGTGGGGCGGCATTGAAAGCACCATCTATGCCCTGGAGATCGGCGAGCGGTCGCGCACCGTCTGGCGGCCCTACATGGCGCCCATCAAGATCGTGATCTGCGCGGGCGTCTTCCTGATGCTGCTGCAATCGCTGGCCTTCCTGATCCGTGACATCGCGACGCTGCGCGGCATTCCGATGCCCGAGGGACGCGTCTGATGTCCTATGAACTGATCGCCGTCTCGATGTTCCTGGGCATGGTGGTGCTGCTGATGACCGGGCAGAGGGTCTTTGCCAGCATCGGTTTCGTCGCCGTGATCGCGGCGATCGCCCTGTGGGGGGATCGGGGCGGCTATGACCTGGCCTTTACCAGCGCCATCAAGCTGATGAACTGGTTTCCGATGCTGACCCTGCCGATGTTCGTCTGGATGGGCTATGTCATGTCGGAAACCCGCATGGCGGACGACCTTTACAGGATGTTCCATGTCTGGTTCGGGCCGGTGCCGGGCGGGCTGGCGGTCGGGACCATCCTGCTGATGGTGCTGGTCTCGGCCATGAACGGGCTGTCGGTGGCGGGACTTGCCATCGGCGCCACCATCGCCCTGCCCGAGATGCTGCGGCGCGGATATGACAAGGTGATGGTCACCGGGATCATCCAGGGCGGTTCGTCCCTGGGCATCCTGGTCCCGCCGTCCATCGTGCTGGTGCTGTATGCCATGATCGCGCGCCAGCCGGTGGGGCATCTGTGGCTGGCAGGCGTGTTTCCCGGCCTGCTGATGGCGGGGCTGTTCATCGTCTATGTCCTGATCCGCTGCGGCCTGGACAGGCGCCTTGCCCCGCGCCTGCCGGCCGAGGAACTGGCCGCCATCACATGGGGTGAAAGGCTGCGCCTGCTTCGCGCGGGCATCATCCCCTTCGTCATCTTCGCCGCGATGATGGGGCCGTTCGTGGCAGGCTATGTCAGCCTGGTCGAATCCTCGGTCATCGGCGCGGCCATCGCCTCGCTTGTCGCCGTTGCCAAGCGCCGCTGGACCCGCGCCGTCTGGGAAACCTGCCTGCGCGGGACGCTGGCCGTGACCTCCATGTTCATGTGGATCCTTCTGGCGGCGCTTGCCTTTGGCGCGGTCTTCGACGGTCTGGGGGCGGTGCGCGCCATCGAGTCCTTCTTTCTGGACGAACTGGGCCTCACGCGCTGGCAGATCATCATCCTGATGCAGGTCTCGTTCCTTGTTCTTGGAATGTTCCTGGACGACACCGCCATGCTGGTCATCGTCGCGCCGCTGTATATCCCGCTGGTGCGCGCGCTGGAATTCGATCTGATCTGGTACGGGGTGCTTTACACGATCACCTGCCAGATCGCCTATATCACGCCCCCTTTCGGATATAACCTGTTCCTGATGCGGGCGCTGGCCCCAAGCCACGTCACGCTGGCCGACATCTATCGCTCGATCGTGCCCATCGTCGGCATCATGATCCTGACGCTGGCGATCATCATGGCCTTTCCGCAGATCGCATTGTGGTTGCCGGGGCAGGTCTACGGACAATGACGAGGGGCGGCGAACCGCCCCTTTCCAAACAAACGGAGGTTCGGATGACGACAAGACGCAAGTTTCTGATGACCGCCCCCCTTGCCGCCGGCGCCGCCACGCTGGCCGCGCCCGCCGTCCACGCGCAGGGCGCGCCGATCCGCTGGCGGATGCAGACCTATGCGGGCGCCGCCCTTGGCGAACATGTGGTCAAGCCCGCCATCGACAAGTTCAACGCCATCGCCGAGGGCGAGATGCAGATCGAGCTGTATTACTCCGACCAGCTGGTTCCGACATCCGAGCTGTTCCGCGCCATGCAGAACGGCACCATCGACGCGGTGCAGTCGGACGACGATTCCATGCAGTCGCCGACCGAGGTGACGGTGTTCGGCGGCTATTTCCCCTTTGCCAGCCGCTACAGCCTGGATGTGCCGGTGCTGTTCAACCAGTACGGACTGAAGGAAATCTGGGAACAGGAATACGCGGCGGTCGGCATCAAGCACATCTCGGCCGGGGCGTGGGATCCGTGCCATTTCGCGACAAAGGACCCGATCAACAGCCTGGCCGACCTTGAAGGCAAGCGCGTCTTCACCTTCCCGACCGCAGGCCGCTTCCTGGCGCAGTTCGGCGTCGTGCCCATGCAACTGCCCTGGGAGGATATCCAGGTCGCCCTGCAGACCGGAGAGCTGGATGGCGTCGCATGGTCGGGCATCACCGAAGACTATACCGTCGGCTGGGCCGATGTGACCAACTACTTCCTGACGAACAACATCTCGGGCGCGTGGATCGGGCATTTCTTTGCCAATGCCGACCGCTGGGCCGAGGTGCCCGACAAGCTGAAAATGCTGATGGAGGTCTGCTTCGAGCAGTCGCATTATTACCGCCAGTGGTGGTACTGGGGCGGCGAGGCCGACCTGCGGGTGAACGGTCCCAAGCTGGAACTGACCTCGATCCCGGACGCGGAATGGGCCACCGTCGAGGAACGCGCCCGCGCCTTCTGGGACGAGATCGCCGCCGAATCCGAAGTCAAGGCCCGCGTGGTCGAGATCTTCAAGAAATACAACGACGTCATGGCCAAGGCAGGCCGCCCTTATCGCTACAGCTGATGTCGCCCGCTGCCGGGCGCTCGTGCCCGGCGGCATGATCCTTGGATTGGACGATCATGCCTGCAAACCTGACCTTAGACAGCCTGAAGACGGCCTTTGACGCCGGTGAGATCGACACCGTCCTGGTGGTCTTTCCCGACATGCAGGGCCGCCTGATGGGCAAGCGTTTCCACGCCGGTTTCTTCCTGGACGGCGGCCACAGGGAAACCCATTGCTGCAACTATCTGCTGGCCCTGGACATGGAGATGAACACCGTCCCGGGCTATCGCAGCGCTGGCTGGGAACAGGGCTATGGCGATTATGTCATGCGCCCCGATCTGGAGACGCTGCGACGCCTGCCCTGGCTGCCCGGCACCGCCATGGTGATCTGCGACGTGCTGGATCACCACACCCATGAGGAGGTCGCCGTTTCGCCCCGGGCGATCCTGAAACGCCAGATCGCGCGGGCCCGCGAGATGGGCTTCGAGGCCATGATGGCGACCGAGCTGGAGTTCTACCTGTTCGACAACAGCTATGAAAGCCTGCGCGGCGGCGTCAGTGGGCTGACGCCCTGTTCGGGCTACAACGAGGACTACCACATCTTCCAGACCACGCGCGAGGAAGGCGTGATGCGCGCCGTGCGAAACCACCTGTACGGCGCCGGCATCCCGATCGAAAGCACCAAGGGCGAGGCCGACGCGGGCCAGATCGAGGTGAACTATCGCTTTTCCGACGCGCTTGATACCGCCGACAACCACACGATCATCAAGCAGGGCATCAAGGAGATTGCCTGGTCGCGCGGCAAATCCGTGACCTTCATGGCGAAATACGACACCGCCAAGGCGGGATCGGCCGCCCATGTCCACCAGTCGCTGTTCGGGGACGGCCAGCCTGCCTTCCATGACCCCGGCGACGGCCACGGCATGTCGGCCACGATGAAGCATTTCCTGGCGGGCCAGCTGGCGGGCGCGGACCAGATGATGGTGTTCCTGGCGCCCTATGTGAACAGCTACAAGCGGTTCTGCACGGGGCTTTTCGCGCCGACCAAGATCGCCTGGTCCTGCGACAACCGCACCGCGGGCTTCCGCGTCTGCGGCGAGGGGACCAGGGCCGTGCGGATCGAATGCCGCATCCCAGGTGCCGACGCCAACCCCTATCTGGCCTGCGCCGCGCTTCTGGCCGCGGGCCTTGAGGGAATCGAGCGCAAGCTGGAACTGGGCCCCGAGATCCGCGGCGATCTCTACCAGGCCAGGGACCTGTGCGAGGTTCCCCGCACCCTGCGCGACGCCGCGGGACGCCTGAAGGCCTCGGAGCTTTACAGGCGGGCCTTTGGCGATGACGTGGTTGATCACTATCACCACGCCGCGGAATGGGAGATCGCCGAAACGGACCGCGTCGTGACCGATCATGACCTGCGCCGATTGCTGGAACGCGCCTGACAGGACCGACCATGAAAGACATAGAGCTGATTTCCCCGATCGACGGATCGGTGCTGGTCCGGCGGACGCCGCTGGACCCTGATGGCGCGCAGGCAGCCGTTGCGCGGGCGCGCGGCGCGCAGGCGGCATGGGCCGCCCGCCCGCTGGAGGAGCGCGTCGCCATGGTCAAGGCGGGCGTTGCCGCCCTGACCGCGATAAAGGACGATATCGCGTCCGAACTGGCCCGGCAGATGGGCCGCCCCATCCGCTTTGGCGCAGGAGAGATGGGGGGCGTGAACGCCCGCACCGACTACATGGCTTCCATCGCCGCCGAAACGCTGGCGCCCCGGGTCATCGAGGACAGCGCCAGCTTCGGCCGCCGGATCGCGCGCGAACCGCTGGGCGTGGTGTTCGTGATCGCGCCCTGGAACTATCCCTATCTGACGGCGATCAACACCATCGTTCCGGCCCTGATCGCGGGCAATGCCGTGGTGCTGAAACATGCCAGCCAGACCCTGCTTGCGGGCGAACGCCTGGCCCAAGCCTTCCACGCGGGCGGCGTGCCGGCCGACGTGTTCCAGAACGTCGTCCTGGACCACGCGACCACCGAAGGCCTGATCGCGGCGCGCGCCTTCGATTTCGTGAACTTCACAGGCTCGGTCGCGGGCGGCCGCGCCATCGAGCGGGCCGCGGCGGGCACATTCGTGCCGCTGGGGCTGGAGTTGGGGGGGAAGGACCCCGGCTATGTGCGCGCCGATGCCGATCTGGATGCGGCAGTCGAGGGGCTGATGGATGGCGCGATGTTCAATTCGGGCCAGTGCTGCTGCGGGATCGAGCGGATCTATGTTCATGACAGCCTGTATGACGCTTTCGTCGAAAAGGCCGTGACCTGGGCAGGCGCCCTGACGCTTGGCGATCCGTTGGACCCGGCGACGACGCTTGGCCCGATGGCGCATGTCCGCTTTGCCCGGACGGTCCGCGACCAGATCGCCGAGGCGGTGGGGCAGGGGGCCCGCGCGCTGATCGACCCTGCGGCCTTCCCCCGGGACGACGGGGGCGCCTATCTGGCCCCGCAGGTGCTGGTGGATGTCGATCATTCGATGCGGGTGATGGTCGAGGAAAGCTTCGGCCCGGTCGTGGGCATCATGCGCGTGGCGGACGACGATCAGGCGATCCGCCTGATGAACGACAGCCCCTATGGCCTGACCGCCAGTATCTGGACGCGCGACGACGCGGCGGCGGCCGCGATCGGGTCCCGGATCCAGACCGGCACCGTCTTCATGAACCGCGCCGATTACCTGGACCCGGCCCTCTGCTGGACCGGCTGCAAGGACACCGGCCGCGGCGGCAGCCTGTCCTATCTGGGTTACCTCGCCGTGACCCGCCCGAAATCCTATCACCTGAAAAGGGCGTGACATGAGCCATGATGTCCCCAAACGCAACTGGTCCTATCCGACCGCCATCAAGTTCGGCGCAGGCCGGATCGCCGAGCTTGCCGACCATGCCAGGGCCGCGGGGCTTGGCCGTCCGCTGCTGGTGACGGACAGGGCGCTTGCCGCGCTGCCCATCACCGCCGCTGCACTGGACGTTCTGGAGAGGGCAGGGCTGGGCCGGGCGGTATTTTCCGACGTGGACCCCAACCCGACCGAGGCGAACATGCAGGCGGGCATCGCCGCCTACAGGGCGGGCGGGCATGACGGGGTGATCTGCTTCGGCGGCGGATCGGCCCTGGACCTGGGCAAGATGATTGCCCTGATGGCCGGGCAGCGCGCGGAACTGTCGGTATGGGATCTGGAGGACGTGGACGACTGGTTCACCCGCGCGGATGCCGATGCGATTGCCCCCGTCGTCGCCGTGCCGACCACCGCGGGGACGGGCAGCGAGGTCGGCCGCGCGGGCGTGCTGACCAATGCCGCGACGCATCGCAAGAAGATCATCTTCCACCCCCGGCTGATGCCCGCCGTCGCCATCTGCGACCCTGAACTGACCGTCGGCATGCCCCCCTTCGTCACCGCGGGAACGGGCATGGATGCCCTGGCCCATTGCCTCGAGGCCTATTGCTCGCCCCATTACCATCCGATGAGCCAGGGCATCGCGCTTGAGGGCATGCGCCTGGTCTTCGACAACCTGCCCGTCGTTTATCGCGAACCGGGCAACCTGATGGCGCGGGCCCATATGATGAGCGCGGCGATGATGGGCGCGGTGGCCTTCCAGAAGGGGCTCGGCGCGATCCATTCGCTGTCCCACCCGGTCGGCGCGATCTATGGCACCCATCACGGCACCACCAATGCGGTGGTGATGCCCGCCGTCCTGGACTTCAATCGTCCCGCCATCGAGGAGCGCATCGCCGCCGCCGCCGCCTATCTAGGCATCCCCGGCGGGTTCGACAGGTTCCGCGCGCGGGTCGTGGCCTTGTGTGAGGAACTGGGTATTCCGAAGGGCTTGGCCGCGATGGGCGTCGAGGCCGACCGCCTGGACGAGCTGACCGCGATGGCGCTGGAGGATCCCTCCTGCGGCGGCAACCCCCTGCCGATGACTGCCCAGAACACTCGTGCGCTGTTCGAGGCGGCCCTGTGAAACCCGCCAACAGTCGGCACCGCAAGAAGGCGCGGCAACATCCCTGTTTCGGGCCTTGCGGGCGGTTGTCGGAGGATGCGGTTCGGTGAAGTGCCTGGCAGGCCTGTCAGGGGGGCTCGGGCGGGCAGGCATCGGCACCGCGACTACCCTGTGGCCAGAACTGGAAAATCCGGGGCCAGGCGGCCCCGGATCCTGGCTGCTTTGGACGGGTATCAGGCGGCATCGTTTGCGGCACGCCCGCTGTCGCGGATGGTCGGCACGACCTGGTCGCCCCAGGATCCGTTGCCGCCGTGATGGCGCGAGACGCGCACCAGCTCGACCGAGACGCCCTCGTTGACGGCGCGCTGGATCGCCTCGTTCAGGCGGTGGACCGCGTCGGCCACGCGGTGGATGGCGCGGTCGCGGGGATCAAGGTCGGGACGCTCGACACGTTCGAAATCCGGCTTGTTCATGGGTTCCTCCGGGGGGTTGGGGGCCTGCCCCGGCGCGGGACAGGCCGCTGGCTGCTATTCGGCCGCGAACTGGTTCATGGTGTTGGCGTGGCCGCCCGCCTTCAAGGCCCGTTCGCCCGCCACCATCTCCTTGAAGCTGTCGCCCAGGTCGGACCCGACCTCGTGCTGGTGCTTCACGGCGCTGATGCCGCGGCGGATCTCCTCGCGCTGGACCGTCTTGACATAGGCCAGCATCTTTTCCTCGCCGAAATAGCCGCGCGACAGTTCATCGACCGACTTGGCGGTCAGGTGGAATGTCGGCAGCGTGATCAGGTTGTGGAACACGCCCGCCCGGGCCGCGATGTCGGTCTGGAAGCGCTGCAGGCGGGCATCCGCCTCATGGCCGAGGTCTGTGTCGTCGTAGTCGGCCTTCATCAGCTCGTTTCCGTCAGGGTAATCGGCGTCGGTGATCCTGCCTTCGGCCAGCCACTGCGCGCGGACCTGCTTGCGCAGGTTCAGCGTCCAGTTGAACGACGGCGAGTTGTTGTAGGTCAGCTTGGCGTTCGGGACTTCCTTGCGGATCTCGTTCACCATGCCGGCGATCTCGTCCACGTTGGGGGTGTCTGTCTCGATCCACAGCAGGTCGGCCCCGCCCTGGGTCAGGGACGCGATGCAATCCTCGATTACGCGCTGCCTGCCGGTGTTTTCCTGGAAGGGGAACAACCCGTTGGGCAGGCGCATGGGGCGCACGAACTCTCCGCCCTGGTAGATGGCCAGCTCGCCCTCGCGGATCGGGTTGGCTGCGGTGATCTGCTCGGTCTTGAGCCACTTGATGTACTGGCTGGCCAGATCGCCCGGCTGCTGGCTGACGGGCACCTTCTGGGTCAGACCCGCCCCCAGGCTGTCGGTGCGCGCGACGATCACGCCATCCTCGACCCCCAGTTCCTCGAAGGCCAGGCGGCAGGCGCGCAGCTTCTCGATGAAGTCCTCGCGCGGAACGGTGACCTTGCCGTCCTGGTGGCCGCATTGCTTGGCGTCCGAGACCTGGTTCTCGATCTGGAGCGCGCAGGCGCCCGCCTTGATCAGCTCCTTCGCCAGCAGGTAGGTCGCGTGTTCGTTGCCGAAGCCCGCGTCGATATCGGCGATGATCGGCACGACATGGGATTCGAAGTTGTCGATCCTGTCGATGATCCTGGCCCGCTCATCCTCGCTGCCGGCCTTCTTCAGCTCGCGGACCAGGTCGTTCAGCGCGACCTCGTCCGCCTGGCGCAACGAGACATAGATCTCCTGGATCAGGTCGGCCACGGCGGTCTTTTCGTGCATGGACTGGTCGGGCAGGTGGCCCCAGCGGTTGCGCAGGCCCGCGACCATCCAGCCGGACAGATAGACATAGGTGCCCTTGGCGGTGCCGCGCATCCGCTTGACGGCCTTGATCATCTGCTGGGCGTGAAAACCCGACCAGCAGCCCAGCGACTGCGTGAACTTGGCGGGGTCGGCGTCATAGGCCGCCATGTCGGCGCGCATGACCCTCGCCATGTCGCGGGCGATGTCCAGATGGGTGTCATAGGTGTTCTGCAGCCGCAGTTGCACGATGTCATCGACCGAAACGCCAGCCGGGGTATGACCGGAGGGGTAGCGCGACAGCACGTCGGATCGGATTTCCGAAAAGGTCTTTCGGTTGGTCATGGCGTTTCCTTTCAGCAGCATGGTCTTGGGGCAGGGTGGGTCGGGGGTGCATGTCGCCCTGGGTGCCGGGTTCCGGACCGCCAGGGGGCATGTCGTCTATCGGGTGCATCGCGTTCGCCAGGATGGTTCGGGACGCAGTTGGCGATGATCGGCAAGGGGCATGGTCCGCTCCGATGATTCCTCGTAATGTCATGTCAGTAATGTTACGCTGCAGATGCAGCATTGGCTGCATGCAAACGGGTTGTGTTGTCAGTCAGGTCACGAACACAGCTTCAGGGTTGTAAGATTGTAAGAAGGAACCGCCGCAATGCCCGCCCGCCCGGAAAAGCTCATCATTGGCCAGCGGCTGCGCGTGCTGCGCCAGTCTTTGGGCCTGACGCAGGCGCAGATGGGCGCGGAGCTGGGCGTCTCGGCCAGCTACATCACCCTGATCGAGGCCGATCAGCGCCCCGTATCGGCACGCCTGCTGCTGCGGCTGGCCGAGGTCTATGACCTCAACATCTCGGAACTGGCGCCGTCGGCGGATGCGCAGTTGTCGGCGGATTTCGCATCGGCCCTGAAGGACCCGGCGCTGGAGGCAGGCGGCGCGTCGCGCGCCGAGATCGAGGCCGTCCTGCAGTCCTCGCCCCGGATCGCGGCAGCCTTCGTGCGCCTGCATGACCGCTATCGCGAGGCCATGTTGCGCGCTCAGGGCGACGGCAACCCGATGACCGACCGCGACAAGGTCGAGGTGCTGACGGAAAGCTCGCGCCCGGTCGAGGAGGTGCGCGGCTGGTTCTATGCGCGCGGCAACTATGTCGAGGCCCTGGACGAGGCGGCCGAAGCCCTGGCGAACGACCTGGGCCTGCATCGCGGCGAGCCGCATGTGGCGCTGTCGATGCGCCTGGCGGCCCATGACATCCAGGTCCGCATCCTGCCCGCCCCGGTGATGGGCGACCAGTTGCGCCGCTTCGATCCGCACCGCAAGGAACTGCTTTTGTCGGAACTGCTGGGCCAGCCAAGCCGCCGCTTCCAGATCGGCGTCCTTCTGGCCAAGCTGGAGGCCGACGACGCCGTCTCGGCCCTGGTGGCCAAGGCGGGGCTTGTCGATCCCGCCGCGATCGGCCTGCTGCGGGTCAGCCTGGCCAACTATTTCGCCGCCGCGCTGCTGATGCCCTATGGCCGCTTCCTGACCGCCTGCGAAAGCACTCGTTATGACGTCGAACTGCTGAGCCACCGCTTCGGCACCAGCTTCGAGCAGACGGCCCACCGCATGTCCACCCTGCAGCGCCCGCAGGCGCGCGGCATCCCGTTCTTCTTCGTGCGGGTGGACCGGGCGGGCAACATGTCCAAGCGTTTCAGCGCGGGGCGCTTTCCCTTTTCGCGTTTCGGCGGCAGTTGCCCGCTGTGGAACATCCATTCCGCATTTGAGACGCCCAACCAGGTCCAGACGCAGGTGATCCGCATGCCCGAGGGCGCCAGCTATTTCTCGATCGCGCGCACCGTGACCCGCGCCGGAGGCAGCTATGGCGCCCCGTCGCAGCGCCTGGCGATCGGGCTTGGCTGCGACATCGCCTATGCGCCGCGCCTGATCTATGCCGACGGGATCGACCTCGGCCGCACGAGGCCGGTCGATATCGGCCTGAACTGCTATCTGTGCGAACGGCAGAACTGCCCCGCCCGCGCCCATGCGCCCATCAACCGCAAGATGGCCGTCAACGAACGCGAACGCAGCCTGGCGATCTTCAGCTTCGAAAGTCCGTAAGGCAGCATCTGGAGAGAACCTCTTGGGTCAGGACCCCAGGATCTGCTGCGGCATTCGACACCGTTCAAACTGCACTTCTGAAGACCAAGCCCGCATTTGCCGCGCTCAGGCGGAAGGTGGGTCAGCTTGCGATGGCGCAGGATCCTGCCGGGAAAGCACAACGGTTGCCGATCGCGCATGCCGCACGCCCGCACCGCCATCCTGTGGTCAGCCCCGCCTGGAACAAGCGGTCGCCCGCATCGCTTCCGCATCCTTAGTTCGAGCCGTCTTCGCCGGAAGCTCGCTTTCCGCTCTCTCTGTTCGGATGAGCTCAATCACTATCGAAGTCTCCATTCCGCCTTGGCCATGAGGCACTTCTCTGAAGCGCAGGGGAGCCCGGTCGATGCAGAGATCAGGATGGCTGCTTCAAGTTGACAGCTGTCAACACTGCCGGAAGCATCCCGGACTGAGGCTGCTGCGAGTACTGGCAATTCAGCCTGAGGTTAGCTCGGGCATGGCCTGGCGCATACCCGCCACAATCGCCAACAGCCGGTATCGGGACTGCGCTGCGGCGCAAGCTCGCGAACCGTCTGGAGCAACACCAGATCTGCCATGACAAACCTCTGCCCTGCCTGCCCCAGCACAGGGAATACAATCTGACGTGATGAGTAAAAACGGTCGTTTATAAGTAACTTCTTACCGGCAGCGCTCACCTACGGCTGATCATCATTTCACAGCAACGGCAGGGCAGGGGAGGGCCAGAGCATTCTTGGCCGCCCACCTGACCCGACAACACGTGATTTCCGGCGAGAGGGCCAGAGCGCCGGTTTTCTTTGCCTTTTAGAATTACCCATACAAGTATAGATAAAAGTCTTTTGCATAACTCCTAGCTTGATAGTCACGGAGATACAGGTGGATAACGGTGCACTTCTCCTTCGTTGTGAGATCGCGGCTGGACGCATCGATGGCATCCTCCTTGCCGACCCCGATCTGGCGACGCTCTGGAGGACCGAGGTGGCGCTTCTCGAGGCGTCGGCCTCGGTTGGCCTGGAGGGCGAGAGGATCTCGACCGCCGGCATGGTCATGCGCCTGACCAGCAACCTCGCGATCGAGGAGGAGTCGCGAACAACGGAAATGGCGCTGAGGGTGCTGTCCGTCATCAAGCGGCCGGGAAACATCTTCAACGCGCCTGTAGAGACGCTTCGCAGGATGGAGGCTGCGGCCAGCCCGGTGGGTCAAGCGCGGGACGAAACGGACCGGCTCGAGGACAGGGAGTTGTCGCTCGTCGTGGACGAGGGCCGGAGATGGGCCCATTTCCCCATTCTTGCCGGATGGCGGGCGGCGGCCGTCTATGCCTTCAGGTCACGGCGGGAAAGCCCGGCCGCCGAGCGGCTCGTCTTCATGGCCGTGGAAGGCGCGGCCCGGCACCTGATCGGGCTTTCACCCGTTCAATCGGCCCCACCCCAGGACGATGGCGATGCGCAGGCAGCGCTCATCATGCCTGCATCGGCCGGCTGGATCCTTGCCCCATCGGTGGCAATGGCCCGCAACGGCCTGCGCATATGGTCGCCCCTGTCCGGTATCGAAGGCTTCCTCGAGGCGTCGTCACGAGCGCTTTCGCAGGATCTCGGCCACCTCGGCACGCTGAGGCATGAGCTTGCCCGCCTGGACAAGGCAGCGGCAGGCGCTAGCGGCCGCTCGCGCCTGGGGGACCTCGCGGCGCTTCTGAAGAAGCAGCCGGTCGTGAACTCGGCCATGGTCTGCGAACGGCTGAGCGTCAGCCGCAGGACAGCGCTGGCTCTCATCGAGGAGCTGGAGAAAGCCAGTTGCCTCGTGAACGTGACCGGCAGGCGGTCGGCCAGGTTCTGGGCCTTGCCATCTTTAGCATCGCAGATGAAGCCCTCGGCCAGGGTCCGCCGCGAGTTGCCGAGAGCTGCGCCGCCGGCCAAGGCGGCAGTCAGCCTGGAGGCTGTAGTTCGGCCCGGCCATCTCCACGAACAGTTCGACGAGGACCGGCTGAACCGCATCATGGAGAACCTGGATGCGGCCATGGTCGGGCTGGAGGCGGTTGTCAGGCGGCGGCCCGGCGACGGGGAAACGTAAAGCCTAGCTCACAGCCCGAGGCTCGAGCTCATAGATGGCAGTTCTCCCGGAGGTTCATTCCATGATCTGGGACTTGTCCTCCGGATTGATGTAGTTGAGCCCCCACGGACCTCGAGCGCTGATCTGAATGACTGTCTCTTGGTCCGTATGCGCGAAGTGAGCGACAGTGGTTGGCAGTGTGGCTTGGCCTCCTGCCGTGAGAGCCGTTGTCTCGCCTTCGTCGAACTCTTCGCCAATGGCGATATTGAACTCGCCAGAGATCACGGTGATTGCCTCATCAACCGGGTGAGTGTGGGGCGGAACCCGGTAGTTTGCAGGAAGCTTGAGGCGGGCCACAAACATGCCTTCCTAACTGGGGTCCCCGCAGAGCACTGCCATCTGCGTCCCCGGAAAGACTGCCGGCCCCTCAGTCCACTCGATATCCTCGGCATTCGTCAGGGCGTGCTGAACTTCCTGGGCCAGCGCGGAGGACAGGGTGAGTGCCAGAACTGCTGTTGCAGAACCAATTTCACTGGACCCTCCCATGGGGTTAGTATCTGAGGAGCGCCGGCCTGGTCGTGTCGCGAATGTGGTGGAAATTGCCGGGCAGCGGGCTCCGGGCATGTGACGTTGGCTCCAGTCAGGCCGCGAGGTCAAGGGACATCGGCACGAGTGGCTGAGAAAGGGTTTCCCAGCCGTCGACCTTTCGCATCTGGATTTGGCCGGAGGCCAGGAGCGCCCAGAGCAGCATCGGCACGGTCTCGGCGCAGGGCAGCACGGTCTGGGTCTTGATGCGGCGGCGGAACTCTTCGTTCAGGCGCTCGATGGCATTGGTGGTTCTTGCGGATTTCCATTGCGAGGGATCGAGGCGGGTGAAGCTGAAGAGGCGGTCGCCTGCTTCCTCAAGGCTGTCGGCCACGGCCCGGCACTTCAGGGTCCATTTGCGAAGGAAAGCCTTGCGACGCTTCTCGATCTCAGCGGCTGTGTCAGCGTAGATCATGTCGCGATAGTCTTCACTCAGCTCGTCATGCAGGCGCTTGGGCGCGTGGCCGAGCAGGTTGCGGTGCTTGTGAACCGTGCAGCGCTGGATGGGCAGGTCCCCGCCCCAGAGCGCCACAAGCGCGGCCTCAAGGCCGGGGGCGCCGTCAACGATCACGAACTCGGGCCGCCGCAGGCCCCGGGCATCCAAGTCGGTGAGGAACCTGCTCCAGGCAGCCGTGCTTTCGCCGCCCATGTTCCTGATGGCGAGAAGAACCTTTTGCCCGTCGCGCCGCACCCCGATCGCCGCCAGCACCGAGATATTGGTGGCCTTGCGGTCCAGCCGGGTCTTGATCACGGTGCCATCGAGAATGAGCCGCACGATCTCTTCGCCGGCCAGGTCGCGGGCAGACCAGGCGTCCCAGTCGACCTTCACCTTGCGCCAGGCGCGGCTCACCACATCCTTGCTCACTGCTCCTTCGAACAGCCCGAACAGCGCCCGCTTGACGCGGCGCGTGTTGGTGCCAGCCAGGTAGA
>NZ_JAPTYD010000049.1 GCF_026913015.1 Paracoccus benzoatiresistens | reverse complement strand
GGCACGGCGCAGGTCGCGGCGCAGCGCCAGGTCGCGCATGACCCGGGCGGCCGCCTGCGGGTGAGCGGCCAGATAGGCCTCGACCTCGGAACGCTGGATGCCGGACAACTGGTCGTCCACATAGGCGTCGAGATCCAGGTCGGTGATCTGCGGGTCATCCTTCAGCATCATGTCCTCCCACCAGCTTCAGCGCGGGTTTCGGATCGGTCCTGCCCTCCTCGAAGGCACGCAGCCGCGCCCTTGCGCGCGACACGCGCGACATGACCGTGCCGGGCGAGACACCCATCAGCGATCCGGCCTCGGCATAGGACAGCCCCTCGATCGACACGAGTTGGAGGGCCTCGCGCTGGTCGTCGGGCAGATCCAGGAAGGCCCGGCGCAACTGGGCCAGGCGCAGGGCGCTGTCCTGCGGGGCATCGATCACCTGCGGGCTCAGTTCCGCATAGGCGGCTTCGCGGCGCGTGTCGGTCAGGGTCTGGCGGCGGCGGTCCAGATAGCGGTTGCGCAGGATGGCCCGCAGCCAGGGCCCGGGCGCCCTGCCCTCGGCCAGCTGCCGCCGCCGTTCGTGGCCGCGCAGCAGCGTGTCCTGGACAAGATCATCGGCCTCGGCCCGGTTGCGGGTCAAGGCAAAGGCATAGCGCCGGAGCGGGGCCAGAAGATCAAGGATCGGGTCGCGGTGTCGGGTCATCTTGCATGATAGACGGAGCCGGGCGGCCTTTGCTTCCCGTGCGGCAGTGCATATTCGCAGGCATGCGGGCTGCTGTCACCAGCGAGCGGTGGCAAGATCTGATCAGGGAATGGCGGGGCCGGCGCAGAAGGCCATAGCCCGACGGGTGCCGTTCCGTTTACGATGGCTCATGGAACGGGATCCGCGAACTTTGCCACGGTTGACGCGCGGGCGGTTTATCCGCCTTCAGGCGCTTTTCGCGATGGGCTGGCTGTTGCTCGTGGCCCTTGCCGCGCTTTCCCCCGGTTCGGCCAATGCCCAGGGAACGACCGAAGGCACGCCCGCCGTTTGCCGCATCGGGGTGAACATCGAGGATCTCTACGATCTCGACATGGCTGCGGACACCTTCGGCGCCATTCTCTGGATATGGAGCCTGTGCCCCACGCCCGATCTCAGGCCGCTGGAACGCATGGCCTTTCCGACCGCGGACTCGGGTCCGGATCTAGGCGATGTCGAGACGATCGACACCGGGACCAGCCAGTTCTATGCCTCGCGCCGGGTGCAGGGCACCTTCCGGCACGACTGGGACATGGATCATTACCCCTTCGACCGGCAGCGCGTCACGATCGAGATCGACGACGAGTTCCATGGCGCGGCGCGTCTGCTGTTCGAACCTGACACCGAGCAGTCGTTCCTGACCCCTGGCCTGCACGACCTGGACGAATGGCGGGTATCCGACCTGATACTGAGCGCAGGGGTCAGCGATGAGTCTTCGACCTATGGACTGCCGGGCGCGCAAGGGTCGAGATACGCGTTCATCGAGGCTTCGGTCGTCCTGGAACGGGCGCAGGTCGTGCCCTTCCTGAAGCTGACCTCGGGGGTCTTCGCAGGGGTCTTCATCGCGTTCCTGACGTTCTTCTACGATCCCAGCGACCGGGGCGCGTTCGGGGGCAAGCTGGGGCTTCTGGTCGGCGTGCTGTTCGCGGTCCTGCTGAACATGCGCAACGCCGACACAACCATAGGCGACATCGGCGACCTCACCCTCGTGACCGAACTGCACCTTGTGACGCTGGCCCTTATTGTTGTTCTCGCGCTGGCCGCGCTGCGGGATCGCCGAAGGGTCGAACGCGATCTGCCGGTCCGGCACCCCAACTGGCCGCTGCTGACCATCATCGGCAGCCTGTATGTGCTGGTCGCCGCGGCCTTGATCCTCTACGCCGCCCGGTCGTAACCGGCGAACCCGGGCGCTCAGACGCCATCCTTGCGCCAGCCCCTGCCGCTGCTGGAACAAGCAGGCGGGGCGCGGGTTCAGCCAGGCTGAACCCGCATGAGCAGGCTGGAATGCCCGGTAATCGAGCTTCTCCGACCGATCCACGCCGAAGCGCTGAAGATGAAGCGCCCATCGCCGAGCCGCGGGTCCATCCCGGGGCGTCCGACGGCGCCGAACGGCTTGTGCGCACCCATGCCGAGGCGCGTCGGGATCTGGACCCCGCAGGCAAATTGCAGCCGCCTTGCTGCCGGAACGGCCCTGGGCCGTCGCGCCGAGCGGCGACGGGCAGTATGCTGCCGAGCGTTCGCGGGGCGCGGGCCATATCCGATCTGCAACTCTGGGGCGGGTGCGAATACACCCTGAACCGCGTCGGCGACCGCTTCTTTGACCAGACGCGCTGGTCCGGCCATCACGAGCGTGTCTCGGACCTGCGGTTGTTCGCGGATCTTGGCCTTCGGGCGCTGCGCTATCCCGTGCTGTGGGAGCGCGTGTCGCCGCAGCGGCCCGAGGAACGGGACTTCGCCTGGAGCGACGAGCGGCTGGCTGAGATCCGCAGGCTGGGCCTGCGTCCAATCCTGGGCCTCGTGCATCACGGCAGCGGCCCCGCCTATACCAGCCTTGTTGCGGGCGACTTCGCCTCGGGGCTTGCCGCCCATGCCGGGGCAGTCGCCGAGCGCTATCCCTGGATCGAGGACTGGACGCCGGTCAACGAGCCGCTGACCACGGCCCGGTTCGCCTGCCTTTACGGCCATTGGTATCCCCACACGCAGGACGAGGACGCCTGCTGGCTGGCGCTTCTGAACCAGATCGACGCCACCCGCGCCGCCATGGCGGCGATCCGCCGCGTCATTCCCGGGGCGCGGCTTGTCCAGACCGAGGATCTGGGCTTTTGCCATGCCCTTCCGCACCTGGCCGCGGAGGCCGCGTTCGAGAACGACCGCCGCTGGCTGACCTGGGATCTGCTGTGCGGCGCCGTTCTGCCCGGCCACCCGCTCTGGCCGCGGCTGGCGGCGCGCGGCTTCGAGGTCCGGCTGCGGGCCATCGCCGACGATCCCTGCCCGCCTGACATCATCGGCATCAACCATTACCTGACAAGCGAACGCTTTCTGGATGACCGCTTCGACCTTTATCCGGGGATCGGGCCCTCGGCCGAAAGCGGCGGCAGGTTTGTCAATGTCGAGGCGGTTCGCACCGTCCCGGGCGCGATGGCGGGCGTGCAGGCACTTCTTGCCCAGGCCTGGAAACGCTATGGCCGGACCGTCGCGATCACCGAATGCCACAACGGCTGCACGCGAGAGGAACAGCTGCGCTGGTTCCTGCAGGTCTGGCAGGCCGCCCGGGCCGCACGGGAAGGCGGCGCGGATGTCGCGGCGGTCACGGCCTGGGCGCTGCTTGGCTCGTTCAACTGGGACCGGCTCGTGACGGCCGAAAGGGGACGCTACGAATGCGGCGTTTACGACCTGCGCGGCGGGGTGCCGCGTCCGACCGCAATGGCGGCCTTGCTGGGCGCACTGGCCGCCGGGGCCGATCCGCCCCGCCCGGACCTTCTGGCGCTGCCGGGCTGGTGGGACCGCGACGACCGGCTGTGGGCCTCTGCCCGGCCGCCTGCAGGCCCGCAGGCCGCGACGGCATCGGACCAGACACGGACGGCACCGGACGCGCGGCCGATCCTCATCACCGGCCGGAGCGGCACGCTGGGGCGGATGTTCGCGCGCCTTTGCAGGTTGCGCGGGCTGCCCCATGTGCTGACCGACCGCCAGGGGCTGGCGATCGACGATCCGGCCTCGGTCGCGGCGGCGCTGGACCGGCTTGCCCCTTGGGCGATCATCAATACCGCAGGCATGGTCAGCATCGAGGGCGCCGAAACCGACCCTGAGGCCTGCTTCGCCGCCAATGCCGAGGGGCCGGCCAACCTGGCACGCGCCTGCCGGTCGCGCGGCATCGCCGTCGTGACCTTTTCCTCGGACCAGGTCTTCGATGGCGAGAAGGGCACGGCCTATGTCGAGGGTGACCCGATCGGTCCGCTCAACACCTATGGCCGCAGCAAGGCCGAGGCCGAGCGCCTGGTGCTGGACATCGACCCGGATGCGCTGGTGGTCCGCACGGCGGCCTTCTTTTCGCCGCATGATGTCCACAACTTCGCCGTCCATGCGATCGATGCCCTGCGCGCCCACCAGCCCTTCGCGGCGGCGGGGGACAATGTCGTGTCGCCGACCTATGTGCCCGACCTGGTGAACGCCGTGCTGGACCTGCTGCTTGACGGTGAATCGGGCATCCGCCACCTGGCCAGCCAGGGCCGGCTGTCCTGGGCGGACTTCGCCCGCGCCCTTGCCGCGGCCGACGGCCTTGATCCGGACGCGGTCCTGCCGGTCGAGGCGGCCCGGCTTGGCTGGCGCGCGCCGCGGCCTGCCGACGTGACGCTTGCCACCGACTGCGGGCAACTGCTGCCGGAAATCGATGACGCCATCGCCCGCTTCCTGCGCGACTATCACCCGGCCGGCACCCCGCCCGAAGGCCGCGCCTGACGGCCCGCCGCCGGGCATGGGCCGTTGTCCCATCCCGCAAGGGCCGGGCCAAGTCTGCAAACTGACCGAAGCGCAGGCAGCGCCGCGTAAAGTTTTTGCGGATGCCACGGAAGGGGCGGCAAAAGCCTGTCGATCAGCACGAGACGCTTGGGAACACCCGGGCGATTCGCTAGGATCGGCCCATGCCCGGCGCAATGGCGCGCCACCGGCCCGGCTGCAACGATGCGGCATTTCCTGAAAGCGACGGCTGCCACCCTACCCTTTGGGGCATCGACGCCGCGCGCCTTCCGACAGCCCTGATCCCATTCCGCCATCGGAGCATCCATGACCGCCCCATTCCCCGCCGCCCCCGGCGAAGCGCGCCGCGCGCTGAGCCTGTCCACCGCAGCCTTCACCGTCTGCTTTGCGGTCTGGACGATCTTCTCGATCATCGGCATCCAGATCAAGCAACAGCTCGGCCTTTCCGAGACCCAGTTCGGCCTGCTGGTCGGCCTGCCGATCCTGACCGGCTCGCTGGTGCGCATCGTGCTGGGCATCGCCACCGATCGGCTGGGCGGGCGTGCCGTCTATACGCTGACCATGCTGGCCGCGGCGGTTGCCGCCTTTCTTTTGTCCTGGGCCACGACCTGGCCGCAGATGTTGCTTGCCGCCTTGGGCGTCGGCCTTGCGGGCGGATCCTTCGCGGTCGGCGTGGCCTATGTTTCGCGCTTCTATGACGGGGCAAGGCAGGGCACGGCGCTTGGCATCTTCGGTGTCGGGAATGTCGGCGCGGCCGTGACCAAGTTCGCCGCGCCCTTCGTCATGATCGCACTTGGCTGGCAGGCCACCGCGCAGATCTGGGCGGGCGCCCTGGCGCTGACGGTCCTGGCCTTCTGGGCCCTGTCCAAGGACGATCCGGTCACCGCCGCCCGCCGGGGCAGCCGCGCGCCGTTGCGCAGCCTGCGTGCCGAACTCGCGCCGCTGGGGAACCTGCGCGTCTGGCGCTTCTCGGCCTATTACTTCTTCAGCTTCGGGGCCTTTGTCGCGCTGGCGCTGTGGCTGCCGCATTACCTGATCGGCGTCTACGGGTTTGACGTGAAGACCGCCGGCATGATCGGCGCGGCCTATTCGATCCCTGCCTCGATCTTCCGCGCCTATGGCGGCGTGCTGTCCGACCGGGTGGGCGCGCGGGGCGTGATGTATGCGACCTTCCTGGTCTCGCTGGCCGCGACCGGCATCCTGGCGCTGCTGCCCGGCCTGCCGGTGGCGGGCTTCCTGGTGGTGATCTTCGTGCTGGGCTTCGTGATGAGCCTGGGCAAGGCCGCCGTCTACAAGCATATCCCGACCTATTACCCGCGGAACGTGGGTGCGGTCGGCGGGCTGGTCGGCATGATCGGTGGGCTGGGGGGCTTCGTCCTGCCGCTGCTCTTCGGATGGCTCAAGGATCAGACCGGCAGTTGGTCAAGTTGCTTCGGGGTGCTGTTCCTGCTGGTTTCCGCCTGCATGGTCTGGATGCACCTGTCGATCCGCCGGATGTCCCTTTCCGCCGCGCAAGCCGCCTGAACCGGGAAGGCCAGCCATGACCATGCAGACCCCCGGGCCCGCCATCCGCACCACCTGCCCATATTGCGGCGTGGGCTGCGGGATCCTTGCCACGCCGGACGGGGCAGGGGGGCTGGCCATCGCGGGCGATCCCGACCATCCCGCGAACTTCGGCCGGCTTTGCGTCAAGGGATCGGCCCTGGGCGAAACCGTCGGCATGAAGGGGCGTCTGCTGGCCCCGCAGATCGGCGGCCGCGAGGCTGGCTGGGACGAAGCGCTCGATCTGGTCGCTCGCCGCTTGTCCGAGACCATCGCCGAACACGGGCCGGATGCGGTGGCCTTCTATGTCTCGGGACAGCTGCTGACCGAGGATTATTATGTCGCCAACAAGCTGATGAAGGGCTTCATCGGCAGCGCCAATATCGACACGAACTCGCGGCTCTGCATGGCGTCATCCGTCGCGGGCCACCGCCGCGCCTTCGGATCGGACACCGTGCCGGGATTGTATGAGGATCTGGAGCAGGCCGATTGCGTGGTGCTGGTCGGCTCCAACCTCGCCTGGTGCCATCCGGTGCTGTTCCAACGGCTGGCGGCGGCTCGCGAGGCGCGGGGCACGAAGGTCGTCGTCATCGACCCGCGCCGCACCGCCACCTGCGACATCGCCGACCTGCACCTGGCCCTGGCGCCCGGATCGGACGGCGTCCTGTTCAACCTGCTGCTGGCCGAGATCGAGCGGCGTGGGCTTGTCGCTGCGACCCCAGAGAACCTGGTCGAGGCCCTGGCAGCCGCCCGGGCGATGGGGCCCGCGGCGACCGGACTGGCCGACGGTGCGCTGCGGCAATTCTTGGACGTTTGGTGCGGCAGCAATCGTGTCGTCACCGTCTATTCGCAGGGTGTCAATCAGTCGGACAGCGGCACCGACAAGGTGAACGCGATCCTGAACTGCCACCTGGCGACCGGTCGGATCGGCCGGCCCGGCATGGGTCCGTTCAGTGTCACCGGCCAGCCCAATGCGATGGGTGGGCGCGAGGTCGGCGGCCTGGCCAACATGCTGGCCTGCCACCTGGATATCGAGAACGGGGGCCATCGCGCCGCCGTGCAGGACTTCTGGCGCGCCCCCCGGATGGCCGAAAGGCCGGGCTTGAAGGCCGTGGACATGTTCCGCGCGGTCGGGGACGGCCGTATCAAGGCTCTCTGGATCATCTGCACCAATCCCGCTGTTTCCATGCCCGAGGCCGACCGCGTGGCGCGCGCCATCGCGGGCTGCGACTTCGTGGTGGTTTCGGACATGATGGCCCGCACGGACACGACCCGGCTGGCGCATGTGCTGCTGCCCGCGACGGGATGGGCCGAGAAGGACGGCACCGTGACCAATTCCGAACGCCGCATCAGCCGCCAGCGGCGCAGCCTTGTCCCCGCCGGCCAGGCCCGCGACGACTGGCGCATCATTGCCGATGTCGCCGCCCGCATGGGCTGGCCCGAAGCCTTTGCCTGGGATAGCCCGGCGCAGGTCTTTGCCGAACACGCGGCGCTGTCGGGGCTTGCGGGCAGGCTTGGCGGGGCCTTCGACATCTCGGCCCATGCGGGGATCACGGCGGCGCAGTATGGCGCGCTGGAGCCGTTCCTGTGGCCGCAATCCTCCCGCCGCAGCGGAGGGCGCTTCTTCGGCGACGGGCGGTTCCATACGCCTTCGGGCAGGGCGCGGATGGTTCCGGTGGTGCCGCGCCTGCCGCAGCCGGTTGGCCCGGCCCATCCCTTCCGCCTCAACACCGGCCGGGTCCGCGACCATTGGCACACGATGACGCGCACCGGGCTGTCGCCGCGCCTGTCGCGCCATCTGGCCGAGCCCTTCCTGGAACTGCACCCCACGGACGCCGCGCGGCTTGGCCTGGCCCCGGCAGCGCTGGCCGAGGTGTCGAGCCCCCATGGCCGCGCCATCCTGCGGGTGCTGGTGACGGACCGGGTCGCGCCGGGCCATCCCTTTGCGCCCATCCACTGGACGGGGGAAACCGCACCTACGGGCCGCATCGGCGCGCTGGTGGTGGGGCTGCCCGATCCGCTCTCGGGCCAACCGGCGTCGAAGTCCACGCCGGTCGCGATCAGGCCCTTCGGGGCGACCTGGTATGGCTTTGCCGTCTCGGCGCGCCCGATCACGCCCGATTGCGACTACTGGGTGCGGGCTATCCTGCCAGGGGGCCACCAGGCGGAACTGGCCGGACTTGGCGAGCCCGCGGATTGGCCCGGGACGGCCCGCACGATGCTGGGCGTGACCGGCGAGCCGCTGGTGGTCCGCGACGCGGGCAAGGGGATCCTGCGCATGGCCTTCGTCGCTGACGGCCGCCTGCAGGCGGCGCTGTTCATCTCTCCCGAACCCGCGGCGCTGTCGCGAAGCCACGTCATCGCCTCGCTTGGCGCCAGTTGCGGCGGGGATGTCCTGGCAGGCCGTCCCGGCGCGCAGCAGTCCGAGGCCGGGGCCTTGGTCTGCGCCTGCCTTGGCGTCGGGATGAACACGATCCTGCAGGGGATCGCCACGCGGAAGCTGATGACGGTCGAGGCGATCGGCAAGGCGCTTGGCGCGGGGACGAATTGCGGATCCTGCAAGCCCGAACTGAAGGCCCTGATCGAAGCCGCGAAGACGCAGGCAAGGCGGCGTGAGGTGGATGCATGAAGCAAGCGCAAGCAATTGGTGTGATGCGCTTGATCTGTTCCGAAACCGCCGGCGCTTCCGGCCTTGCCGCAGCGGGGCGATTGGGAAAAAGGGTATCTTGCGATACCCTTCCGTTCAGTTCTTCCGGGAGGGGATCAGTGCGGTCGCGACGGCAGCCAGAACCGCCACCCCGGCAAACACATGGAAGTTCGCCGCGGGCGGCAATGCGGTGCTGGCCAGCGCGCCGCCGACCAGCGGACCACTCAGCGCGCCAAGCCGCGAAAAGCTGAGCGCCCAGCCGGTGCCGGCCGAACGCACCTCGGGGGAAAGCCGCTGGGCCAGGAAGCCCGTCAGGATCAGCGAGGCCGCGACGGTTCCAAAGCCCGCCAGCGCGACAAAGACATAGTTGACGATCAGCGAGTTCTGGAACGAAAGCGCGAAGATTCCGACCGCCCCGAGAAGATAGGATGCCGACACGACGAACCGGACACCGAAGCGGTCCGCCAGCTTGCCCAGGAAGATGCCGCCGATGGCCGAACTCAGGCTGAATACCGCCAGGAACAGAAGGCTGTTGCCCAGGTCGTAGCCGCTCTTCCTCATGATCTGGGGAAGCCATTGCCCCAGGCCATAGACAAGCATCAGGCCCATGAACAGCGCGCTCCAGAAGCAGGCGGTTTCGCGCGCGCGTTCCCGGGCGAAGATGCGGCCCAGCACCTCGTGCCAGCGAAGGCCCCCGTCGCGGGCGGTCGGCGCGGGGACGTTCATGTTCCAGCGTCGGGCAACACGTTCGGCTTTCGCCATCTGGTTGCGCGAAACTAGCCAGTCCAGGGATTCGGGCAGCAGCGCAACCATCAAGGGCACCAGGACAAGAGGCGCCGCGCCGATCAAAAGCATCATGCGCCAGCCATGTTCCTCGACATGAGCGCGGCTTATCAGGGCAGCGGTCAGGATGCCGATCGAATAACCGGAATACATTAGTCCATAGTTAAAGCTTTTTCGCGCCTTCGGCGAGAATTCGGTCGTCAGCGCCGCCGCACAGGGGATGATGCCGCCAAGGCCCAGTCCGGCGATGAAGCGGCTGAGGCCGAAGATCGCTGGCGTGGGCGCCGTGGCGCTGAGGATCATGCACGATGCGAACACGACCAGGCACAGGATGAACAGCGGCTTGCGGCCATAGATCTCGCTCAGCATCCCCGCAAGGATGCCGCCGATCAGCATTCCGAAGACGGTATAGCTGCCCATTGCGCCCAGTTGCAGCGGCGTCAGCTGCCATTGCGGATCATTCGACAAGGCCGGCAGGATCGCCCCCAGCACCCCCACGTCATAGCCTTCGGCGAAGATGGCAAGCCAGCACAGCAAGACGACGACATAGCTTTTCCGCGGAGAGATCTCTCTTGCCGGGGCGTCGTCCAGGGTCATGAACATCTTGATACTCCTGTTGGGTGAGGCCGCCCGCCATTGTCCTTCTTGCTGTGCGGAGAGGCCTGTTTGTTGGGATTGCCCCGCTGCCCCTGGGGTCTGCCGGGACGTGGATGCCCTTTCTTGGCGGTGCAGGTCATTTTTTCGCATCAGTGATGCCGTGCTCTTCCGACGCGACATGCGCGACATGGCCGGGAACCGTCACGAGGTGGCAAGGGATCTGCTCCGCTCTGGTATGCTACCAGATGCTTAAGGTATGAAAAGTTCAAACTTGAAGCAAGAGGCTTGTTTAAATTGCGGCGCTGCTCGCCGTGACCTTGGTGTCTGCAAGAGATGCCGGCCCGGTAGTCCGGTCCCCGCATTCACTCCTGACAGGTCGGGTTGCTGTAGACGTGAAGCCGGCCATGCGGCAAATCATCCAGACGGCCCCTGTGAGCTTGATCCTTCCGGGACAGGTGCGCCGGTCATGTCCCGCGCCGATCGCCGGCAGCGGACGCTGCCGAGCCGCCGAGGCGGAACCGCACAAAAGGGTTTGACATGACTTGGGATCATGGTTCCTTTTGTGTGGTTCAGGTTGCCGTCGAGGAGCCCGCATGAATCCTGATTGCTGCGGCGGGGCATGTCATTTCCCGCTGTGATGCTCTATCCCTTTGCCGACGCCCGGAGATGCGGCTTGCGTCCGGGCGCCTTTGGTTCCCGATGCCTGCCAGCACCGGCGGCATTTCTGGAGGGGGAAGCCGCATGACTGCGGATGGCGCAGGTCTGATGACGAGGGATTTCAAGAACGAGGTCCCGGCCCGCTTCCGGGCGCTGTCCGATGTCTTTCGCGGAGCGCAGGATGTGGCCAGCAATCCGCCGCCCCCGATCTTCAAGAAGCGCCTGTTCACCCCTTTGTCGCGCTCTTGCACACCGCGATGCTGCATCGCCCGCCGGCCTGGCCTTCTGACCGGCGAAGACCGACCTGAATGGCTGGACGCATCGACCGACATCAGCAGCGGGGTGGACAGGCATGTCTGACCCCGGCCCTGGCATTCGCCGCATCCTTGTGGTCGAGGACGACTATCTGCTGGCCCTCGACCTTCAGGACAATCTGGCCGACGCCGGGGCGCTTGTGGTCGGTCCCGTTGGCACCCTGGCGCAGGCGCTGGAGCGGATCCGGGCGGAGGCCCATCTGGACGGCGCCATCCTGGATGTGAACCTGGGGGGCGAGCAGGCCTATCCGGCGGCCGATCTTCTTGCCGAACGCGGCGTGCCCTTTGTCTTCACGACCGGATATGGCGCATCCGCGATGCCCGAGCGATTTTCCCATGTGACCCGGTTCGAGAAACCGGTCAGTGTTGCCGCGATCAGGCAAGCCCTCGCCGGCCTCTTCGCGCGGTGATCCTGCGCCCCCGGCGCTGTAGGGGTGACAGGGAACATTTGAACATGGAGGTTGTTGGCCTCTCATCTGAACGCTGGGTGAAGGCGGCGGCATCGCGCCGCCAGGTTCCAGGCGACTGAGAGGCTAAACCCCATTGCCAGGTAGTACAACCGGAGGAGGCATGCTCGACAGAGATCCCGCTGACATGCTCCGCACTGTCGTGATGATCATGCTTGCGCTGTTTTCGATCTGGGCGATGGCCGACGAGTTCGGAAGGGTCGTGTCGCCCCATGGCCTTTGGGACTTCGGCGCCTTTGTGGCGTCAGGCCGGGCGGCGGCCGAAGGGCTGGACCCTTACGGCATCTATCCCCTGACACCCCATGTCGTGCTGCCAGGCTTCGAGGCCTGGAACCCGAACCTCAACCCGCCGGTCTCCGCGCTGCTGTTCCAGCTTTTCGACCTTGCAGAGCCCGAGCGTTCGCTGCGGGCCTGGCTGTGGATATCGGTCGCCTGCTATGCCGCCGCCGTGTTGCTGCTGGTGCGCCGCTATGGCGAAGGGGTGGAAGGGCTGCTGATCGCCATCTGGGCCTTCGGGCTGGCGGGGTTCTGGGACACCTTGTTCCTGGGACAGATCTATCTGCCGCTTCTTCTGATGGCTGTGGGCGCCTGGCTGCTGTTGGAGCGGAAGGAGCTTGTGTGGTCAGGCATCCTGATCGGCCTTGTTGTCTCGATGAAGCCGAACTTCCTTGTGTGGCCGGTGCTGCTGTTCCTTTCCGGGCACCGCCAGCCCGCGCTGATTTCGGGGATCGTGGCGGCGCTGGTCAGCCTGGTTCCCCTCGTGATCATGGGACCCGAGGTTTACCGGCAATGGCTGAACCTGGTGGCCTCGGACGGGGAGCGGGCCTTTTTCCTGACCAATGCATCGCTGTCGGGCCTTGCGGCCCGCGCGGGGATCCCCGGGGCGGGGGTGGCGCTTGGCGCCGTGCTTCTTCTGGCACTGGCTGCCTGGGCCTTCCGGCAGCGCCCGGGCCTCGTCGCCGCCAGCAGCGCAGCATTGGTGGCTTCGGTCTTGGCTTCGCCGCTCGGCTGGATCCACTACACGCTGTTTCTTCTGCCGGTGCTGCTGCATCACTGGACCAGGTGGCCGATGTGGGTCGTCGGCGCGCTGCTGGTCGTCCCGGTGCCTTTCGTCATCGACCAGTTCGCAAGCAGCAACTGGGTGCAGCTGACGCTTGGGTCGATCTATGGCTGGGCGGTTGTGCTTTGCATGGTGGTGGTGATGCTGCCCGGCCGGGACAGGGTGCGGTCGGCGTCCTTGGCAAGGTAGAGGCGCCAGAATTCGGTTTCGGCCGCCAGCGAGTATCGCTCGGCAAGCGCGGCGCCATAGATCTTGCGCAGACCGTTCGTCGTCCAGGGCTCGATGGGGACTTTCGGATCCATGACGATCCGGGCATCGGCGAAGAACGCGTCAGGCGCCGGATGGTGATGTGCGTCGATGGTGCGACCCCAGTGGTGCCAGGTGCTGTCGCCTCGCGGTGGCACAAGCCCCATTCCCACCGAGAAAGGGTTCACGAAATCCAGCACCATGACCCGGCCAGGATCATCAAGCCGTGCGAGCAAGGCCGCGCCGTCGCGCAGGCTGTCGTCATAACGCCTGAAGGTGGGGTGTTGCCCCTCGGCCCAAAGCCGGACCAGCCTGATGCCGGAATAGTTCGGCAGTGAAAGGTCGGTGCCCTGACGCGCAAGCCCCAGGCCACTGTGCAGGCCAAGGGCAGCCGCGAACAGCAGGATGGGCGGGGCAAGGAATGCCGCCAGAAGAAGGGGAACCCCCGACTGCGGGACCGGCGCGGCGCGCAGGCTTGACTCGGCAGCGACGGCGGCACCCGCGCCGAGCGTGAGGATGCCGACGGCCTGGAAGTTCTGCTCGATCAGCAGGATGCCAGCCAAGGCGCAGCAGATGAGGAAGAGACCGTCGCGGATGCTCCGCCTTCGGGACAGAAGCAGGGCCGCAAAAATGCCATAGACGGCGATATCCGGCAGGTTGCGCTGAACCTCGCCCACCAGCGCCCGAAGGGTGGGAAAGTCGCCGCTGACCTCGCCTGCCAGCCGCAGGTCGGCGATGTGGCTGGCGGTGCCGCCCCAGAGCCGCTCGACCAGCAGCCCTGCTGCAGCCGTCAGCGCCAGCGCCGCGGCGGCCCATTGCCATTGCCGGCGGTCGGACAGCATGAAGATCAGGAAGGCGAGGCCCACAAGGCCATAGCTGATCTTGAGATAGAGCATGAGAAGCAACAGAAGCGCAGCGCAGACGGCATCCGCCGCCCCTTGCCCGCACCCGGGCCGGCAGGGCGGCAGATACATCACCAGCAGCAGCCCCAGGGCAGACCACCCGATGCGGTTGTAGAACATCGCGAAGGACAGGTCCCTGATGCCTTCACCCGGGTTCATCGGGACCGCGACGATCAGCAGAAGATAAAGCGCCAGGGGAAGGCCAAGCGCCGGGCGCATTCGCGTCGCGATCACATGCGCCGCCACCAAGGCGACGCCGACCGTCATCAGCGCCATGCCGACGGGCATCGCCGCCGCGAAGCTGCCGCCGAGGGAATGTCCCATCGCCGGTATGTAATAGGCGAGCGGACCGAGCGAGGAATGAAAGTCCACATTCGGCACCTGGCCCGCCTGGATCCGGTAGGCCCCGTCCAGAAAGATGAAAAGGTCGTTGACATACTTGGTGGTCACGGTCTGGCGCGGGAATGCCAGGACGAAGCCGATCAGCAGGCCTGCGGCGATGATGATCCTGCCCTGCGGCACGGTTGCCTGAACCCGGCGCGGGTGATCGGCGCGCCTGAACCCGGCGGCTCTCATTCCTCCGGCTTCCGGCGCATGTGGATGATCCATTCGTCTGTTTCCCGGACCGGGATGAAATGCTTGTCGATGTAGGATCCATAGATACCGCGAAGCTGGACGCTGTTTATGCCGATCTTCGGCTCCATGATGATCTCTACCTCGCCGTAAAGCTGTTCGGGCGGCAGGTGGTGCTTGCTGCTGACGTTGCGGTTCCAGTGCAGCCAGGAGTTGTCGCCCCGTGGCGGCGTAAGGCCGAGGCCCGCAGAAAAGGGGTTCACGAAGTCGAGCGTGGCGACGGGGCCGATGTCCTGCCCCAGGCTTGCCAGAGCGGAGCCCCCGCTTTTCAGGCTGTCGACATAGCGCCCGGGAAAGCCCTGATTGCCGCTTGACCAGAGGCTCGTGTACCGCAGGTCCTGGAAGTTCGGCAGGCCAAGCGGCGCGCCGGCATTCGCCGTGGCAAGCGTGCCGTGCAGGATCAGCGCGCCTGCATGGTAAAGGGTCGGCGGCAGGATGAAGGCCAGCATCGGCAGGGGGATTGCCGATGCCAGCGAGCCAGCGCCGCTCATGATCCTGTGGGCGGCCACGACCGATCCGGCATAAATCGTGACAATGCCCCAGTTGTGCGCGTTCTGGGTCACGATCAGCAGACCCGCCACCGCGCAGGCAGCGTAGAAAAGCGCGTCCCATGCCGATCCCTGCTGCCGCAGCGCGATCCCTGCAAGCAAGGCAAAGACGGTCAGGTCCGCGAAGTTCCGAAACAGCGGGCCCATCAGTCCTTCAAGGCCGCGCCCGCCGCTGATCCTTGCGGTTTCCAGCAGGTCGCCGAAGTGGCTCGCGGTGCCGCGCCAGAAGAACTCCACCACCGCCGCGATCGCGATGACCGACAGAAGCGACAGCGCCGCCCGGCGCCGTTGTCCCGGGGCGATGACAAGGAAGATCAGGAAGGCCAGGGCGACCATCCCGTATGTGACCTTGGTGTAAAGCTGGACCAGGGTCAGCGCCGAGGCGCAGAGCACGTCCTGCGTTTCCTGCCAGGGGCGGGCGGTCAGGGGCGGCAGGTACATGATCAGAAGCAAGCCGAGCGCCGCCCAGCCGATCCGGTTGTAGAACATCGCGAAGGACAGCGCATCGATCCGGTCGCCGAGGTTCATCGGCACGGCAAGCAGCAGGATCAGGAAGGCGCCGAACGGCACCGCCAGAACCGGCCGCAACCGTGAACCAAGCACGTGCATCGCCAGCAGGGTGAACAGAAGGATCACAAGCGCCATCCCGGCCGGCAAGGCCGCGCCAAGGCTTCCGGTGATCTGGTAGCCCGCGGCAGGGATCAGGTAGACCAACGGCCCAAGCGCGGTATGAAAATCGCGGTTGGGCACCTGTCCCAGATGGATCCGATGGGCACCGTCCAGGAAGATCAGGACATCGTTCGTGAAGGCGCTTGTGATCGTGCGGCCGGGCACACCCAGCAGGATCGCGCAGGCAAGGCCGATCAGGGCGATCAGGACGGGCGACGTGGCCAGGCGCATCATGGCCCGGCTTCTGGCGGGGCGCGGCGGTAAATCTGCCAAAACTCGGTTTCGGACACACGCGTGAATTCCCGCGCGAGAAAGGGAAGATAAAGCTCGGGCATCGGGTCACCGCTTCTGCGCACCAGCACGACGTCGGCATGGGCGAATACCAGCCCCGGGTCGGGATGGTGTCCGGGGCCGATCGTGTTCAGCCAGCGCATGAAGGGCATCATGCCGGGGGCAGGCCGCAGGTCCAGCGCCACCGAGAAAGGATCGGCGGCACCCAGCACCGCAAGGCTCTCGGGCGCCGGCTCAAGTTCGGCCAGGGCCTTGATGCCATCCTCGACGGTGCCAAGATACCGGTTCCCGCCGCCGAAGTCGCCGCCGGTCCACAGATCGGCAAGACGCACCTCCTCCATCCGTGCGATCGGCATTGGCCGGCCTGCGCCCGCCAGCGCAGCCGAGGCATGCAGGCCAAGCGCGATCCCGTTGTGCAGGATCGTCGGCAGGACCATGACAAGGAAGAAAAGCCGCACGCCGGCCGCGTTCCCCCAGATCGGCATCCTGGGACCGTCACCCTCGCGCAGGATCCGCTCTGCCGCGACGACGGCGGCGGCGTGCAGGGCAAGGATGCCCCAACGCTGCTCGTTGTGGTTGATGATCCAGAAGCCGCCAAGGGCGCAGAGCGCGAAGAAGGCCGCGTATCTTAGGCTCCACCGCCGCCAGAGCGAGATCCCCGCGATCAGCCCCAGAAGCACGTAGTCGGTAAAGCTGACAAGGACATGGTCGATGATGTCGCCCCAGCTTCCGCGCACAAGGCCCCCCGCGCCGAACGCCATCCCGGTCGCCCGGAGATAACCGGCGGTGCCGCCCCAGGCCAGTTCCATGACAAGGACGGAAGCCGTTAGGCCGATCAGCGCCAGCGCGGCCCAGGCCCGCTGCCGCCGGTCGCACAGCATGAAGACCAGGAACACCATCGCGGCAAGACCGTAGGTCAGCCGGATATAGATCATCACGAAGGCAAGGATCATGGCCGCCGCGGCATCCCGCGCGGCCGTTCCGGCATCCAGCGGCGGCAAGACAAGGACAAGCAGCAGCGCAAGGGCCACCCATCCGATGCGGTTGTGATACTGGGCAAAGGACAAGGCCGTCATCGGCTCGCCCAGGTTCATCGGCGCGGCAAGAACAAGGACCAGGAAGCCGCCCATCAGCAGGGCCAGCACGGGGTGCAGCCGCGATGTCAGGACATGGGCCATGACCGGGGCGAAAACCAGCAGCACCAGCCCCACCGCGACCGGCAGCGCCGCGCCCCAGCCCCCGACCCACTGGCCGAAGGCTGGCAGATAGTGCGCCAGGGGTCCCAAGGGCGTGATGAAGTCCCGGCCCGGGACCTGCCCCCACAGGACGCGGTTCACGCCATCGAAAATGTAGAACAAATCTTCCAAGCCGCGGGTCACGATCGTCCGCCCGGGCAGGACAAGAAGGGCGGCAGCAAGGATAGCCATGCCGAATATGAGCAGGGCAGGGCGGTTAAGTATCCGGCGCGACACGGGCGCAACGTCAGCCACCTGCCGCGTCATGTCAGAGCTTGAGCTTCTTGAAGATCGGCTCGGGAATGGCGCCGATCACCGACATCACCCCGCGCCAGACCGGACGGACATAGATCACGTCCCGGCCGCGCCGGCCCTGGGCGGCCGCGAAGATGGCCGCGCCGACTTCCTCGGGGTTGGCCGTCAGCAGCGCCGGAAGCTTCATGCCCGCCGTCATCCTTGTCCTGACGAAGCCCGGCTTGACGGTGATGACGCGCAGCCCGCTTGGGGCAAGCCGATTGCGCAGCCCGGACAGGAAGGCGGTCAGGCCGGCCTTTGCGGCGCCATAGACATAGTTCGTCCCACGCCCCCGGTCCCCAGCGACCGAACTGACGCCCACGATGGCGCCAGAGCCGCGCGTCAGGAAGCGGTTGGCGAACAGGCCCAGCAGCAAGGCCGGTCCCTCGAAGTTCGTGCGAAACACCATCGCGGCATGATCAGGCTCGATCTGTGCCCGATCCTGGTCGCCCATCTCGCCCACCACGCAGACGACGGTATCGGGCAGGACCGGCAACCCGTCCACGAAGCCGGGCATCGCCGCGCTGTCGAGGATATCCAGCGCATAGACACTGACCCCCGCACCCGTCCGCGTCGCGATGTCATCTGCATTGCGCTGCGCGGCCTCGGTATTCCGGGCGGCAAGAAGGATCTGCCACCCTGCCTGCGCATAGGCCAGCGCCGTTGCCCGGCCAATGTCCGAGGTTGCGCCGATCAGAAGCATCGTCTTGTGGTTTTCTGTCATATGCCGAGCCTGCTTGAGAGATGGGAGGCCAGATGGCCCGTGGCACCAATGGCGCCGCGAATGTCGTTGAACCGGCCGAGAGCGGGATATCCGGCCTCGAAGGTCTGGCGCGACTGGCGCGCGTCCTTTGCAAGGTAAAGCCGCCCCCCGGCCGCAACGACAATCCGGTCGATGTCGTCCAGAAGCGCGAAGGTTTCATCCGTCACCCGCAGATCCAGCGCAAGCGTGTAGCCCGGCATGGGAAAGGACATGAGGCTGCCGCCCGCCCCCATCTTCTTGAGCACCGCCAGGAACGATGCCTTGCCCGACCGGGTGATGCGGTCCAGGATTTCGGAAAGGGCGGCATGGGCCGTGAAAGGCGGCACGACGCATTGATGCTGGAAAAATCCCCGCCGGCCATAGATCCGGTTCCACCTGTGGACCCCGTCAAGCGGGAAGAAATAGGGATCCCAGTGTGCAAGGAAGGACGTGCCGCTCTTTTTGGCGCCTTGGCGGAAGTAGACTTCGTTGAAGGCCGCCACCGAGGCCTTGTTCAAGGTCCAGCCCGGCAGGTCGATCGGAACCCCCAACCTCCCGGCGCGGCTTTGGGGCAGGATGTCGGCCCGGGGAAGGTCCGATGCAACCTCCTGCCGGGTGGCATGTTCGCCGACAAAGACAAGTGACCGCCCCAGATCCGCGCCCCGCGACAGGCAATCGATCCAAGCGACGGAATAGGTCGCCGCGTCGCTTTCATCCAGCGCCTTCAGCGCCCCGGCCAGATCACCGGCCACGACCGTCCGCTGCCGGATCCAGCCGGTCTCGATCGGCTTCATCCGGAAAGTCGCCTCGGTGATCACGCCTGTCAGGCCCATGCCGCCGACAGTCGCGCGGAAAAGATCGGGATTGTCATGCGGTCCGCAGACGACGGCTTCGCCTGAAGGTTGGACCAGCGTCAGCCGCTCCACATGGTCGCCGAAGCTGCCCTCGCGGTGATGGTTCTTTCCATGAACGTCCGCGGCGATCATGCCCCCCACGGTCACCAGCTTCGTGCCGGGCACGACGGGCGGAAAGAACCCGCGCGGCACGAAGGCTGCCAGGATGTCCGCCAGAAGGACCCCCGCCTCGACCGTCAGCCGGCCCGTCTGCGGATCGAAGGCCTTCATCCGGTCCAGCCCAAGCGCGCCAAGCGTCAGCCTTTCGCCGATGGCCGCGTCGCCATAGGCGCGCCCGTTCCCGCGGGCGATGATGCCCCGGCTTCGCCCCAGAAGGCCAGGCAATGCCCGAGGGTCGTCAATGCGAGCGAACTCACTTTCGAAACGCGGATACCGTCCCCAACCCTCCAGCTGCATCAGGCGGCAGCCGTCAGGAACACAAAGCGGCGGTCAAGCGCGAACTTTGCCAGATAGCCGATTGCCAGTCCGATCACGCCGCCGGCATACTTGGCAAGATCGGTCTGCCACACCAGCCAGAAGGTGATCTCGAAGCCCCAGAACACGGCCGTCGTCAGGACGCTGAACAGGGCATAGAGCGTGATCTTGCGCGCCTCGTGGCCGGGGCCGGTGTAGCAGTCCTGGAAGATCCACTTCTTGTCGAGCACGTACTTGACCGCAAAGCCCGCCGCAGTGCCTGCGAGAATGGAGATGGCCAGCGGCGCCACCCCGATCACAAGCTCCTGCGTGCCGAAGTTGACCAATGTCGATACGATCGCGAAAAGGACATAGCGAAACGCAATGGTCATGCCACGATACTCCATGCGGACAGGCCGGGGCCAACCAGACCCCGGCTGACTTGACAGGCGGGGATCAGGTTCCCGCAAAGATGACCGCGCAGATAAGAACACCGCAGATCACGCTCTCCCGGTCCCTTGTCGCAAATGCCACAGGATCGTCATCCATCACCCTGCGATGCGCAAGCAGCAGCATTCGCGCAATCCAATAAGTCAGGACAGGCGCCGCCAACCAGAGAATCTGCGGCGTGCTGTAGAGTGCGTTCATGCTCTCGCTGGACACGTAGAGGATGAACACGACCACCGCATTGAGCCCCGATGCCGTAGCGAGCGCCATCACCAGATCGGCGTCGGTGTTGCGGTAGCCGCGGCTCTTGCTGTCGGGCAGGTGTGCGTCAAGCCTGGCCGCCAGTTCCACGAAGCGCTTGATGAGCGCCAGCGACAGGAAGAGTGCCGCCGAAAAGGCCAGCAGCCAGGCAGACACCGCCACACCCAGCACCACCGCGCCGCCGATGACTCGCAGCGTGTAAAGACCCGCCAGGGCCAGGACATCAAGCAGCGCCTTGCGCTTCAGCCAGAAGGAATAGCCCGTGGTCACGACGTAATAGGCAGCAAGAACACCCAGGAAGGGCAGCGATATCGACGCCGCCAGGGCCATCGACGTCGCCAGCAGCAGCGGGATCGCCACCAAGGCCCGCGACAGCGGTATCGTGCCATTTGCCAGCGGGCGGTTGCACTTGGTCCGGTGTCTTCTGTCGTCCTGAAGATCGACAAGGTCGTTCAGGATGTAGACGCTCGACGCGCAAAGCGAAAAGGCGACGAAGGCAAGCAAGACCTTGAGGAACGCGACCGGCTCGAAGACATGGGCCGTGATAAGCGGCACGAAAAGCAGCGCATTCTTGGGGTACTGGTGCGTGCGGGCGAGCCTGGCCCAGCTTCGCCAGTCGGGTCTTTCCCAGGACAGCATATGCACATCGCCGTGCCTTCGCCCGAGATCCCGGCCCACGCGGCGCGATGCGCGGATCGCGATTGCCCTTGCCGCCTTGTCCCAGACGGGCAGGTCGGCGGCATCATTGCCGATATAGTCGAAACCGCCCTCGCCAAAGGCCGCGACAAGCTTCTGCGCCTTGTTTCTGCCCCCGCAGTTCGTCTGGGAATCCGAAGCGAAGTAGCCGTCAAAAAGGCCAAGATGATCGGCAACTGCCTTGACCAGCCGCTCGTGGCTGGCAGAGGCGAGGTAAACCTCGCGGCCCTCGGCCCGGGCCGTGCGGATATGGTCCAGGACGGCCTCGTCATAGGGCAGGGTGGAAGGGTCGAAGTCCACCCGCTCTGCAAGCCTGTGCTTCAGCGCTGCCTTGCCCCGGCTCAGCGCGCCCAGCATTTCGATCAGGGAATGTGGCCGCCGCCCCAGCTCGGCGAAGGCCGTCTCGATCAGCATGTCCGACCGGATCAACGTCCCGTCCAGGTCAACCGCGAGCGGCACCCCCGCGGTGACATGCTGGTGGCGGCTGGCGATGGAAAGCGCCTGGCCGCCGGGATTGTTCAGGTGAGGGCGGTGAACCTCGTCGTGCCGGGGCCCGGAGTATCCTGAAAACGCCGTAGGAGGCTCGCGATCGATGTCTCTCACCTTTGCCTCACTCGCTGTTGTCTGGGTGAAAGAACTCGATCTTTCAGACACAGGTTCCGGCGTGTCTGGTCTTGGAAGCATTTGCCCACGCGGTTCACGATCTGTCCATACCCGCCCCAGGGGTGCAGATCGGACATGGACTGGTCCTTGCGGGATAGCTGGCATACAGGGATCCATATTGCTGCATTTTGCCCTGCTTTGCCATCAGCCACCATGCGTGAGCATCCCGTAGGCGACACCAAGGATGATCGCGAGAACGAGCGCCCCGATGATATAGGCGGCATTGGCCTTCCTGCTGCGCTTCATGAGAAAAGTCCCCGGTGGTGAAGGCAGGCAACCAGCAGGAAACCTGAATGTTCCAAGGGATTAACCGCAAGCCTTCCGGAGCCGATCACCACCGAAGTCAGGGTCATTGCCGTTCCGTCCGGGCCAGTCGGGCGTGCAGGATGCGCGCAGGCATGCTGTCGGGGTCAGTCGAATGTCTCCAAGGGCCAGCGGCTCGTCGAACGGCCCTGCCGGACCCATTATCATGTGTCTCGGTTTGGGCAGGGGTGGGAATGGCTGCCGCAGTTGGCGGTACAGGCTTACGTCAGGCAAGTGCGCCCTGGCTGCCGACCGGAGCAGTTCCGCGATCTGCAGGAAGCCTGCGGCGAGGCCATGCAGAAGTCGCATGCCCGGAAAAATGGGCGACGATCATGGATCCGGCAGGACGACGCATTATCCAAGCTGCAATTGACCGCCGTCAATGCGGCTTTCCCTTGCTCCGGTTCGGATAGGGCAAGTGGCCGGGCCGCAAGGACACGACATGCGCCTTATCCATATTCCCGGTGGTGTCGGGATTCCGGTCGTGGCTGCCTTGCCTGCTGCTGCCCGGACCCTGTCCGTCGGTGGAGATGTCCATGCCGGCGGGGATGTTGCAGGCAGCAGGGCGCAAGGAGAGCGTGACCTGTTTGCGGCAGGACCGGCAGCTGCGTTCCTTGCCCCGATCCTTTGGACGCACGGTTGCCTGCTGCGAGCCTATGTCGCAGCCCTCTTTCCTCTGGAGGTATTGCGAACCTCAACCACTCCGCGCGGGCTTGGCACCCGGCTGCTGGCACTAGGGCTGGTAATTGCCGCGGTCTTGAACTTCCTGCCGTTGCCGGGCTGGATGGCCAACCCGGCAACGGGATTTCCGGGGATCGGAGCAATCGCTCTCACCTCAGCCGATTTGACGGGACGTTTGTCGAACGCCCGCCCTGGGAAGGCAAGATGATGCGGGCCATGATCCTGACAGCCCCCAGGACTCCCCTGGTCCTGACGGAGCTTCCCCCCATGCAGCCGCAGGCCGGCCAGGTTCGCCTGCGGGTCGAGGCCTGCGGGGTCTGCCGCACGGATCTGCATGTTGTTGATGGCGATTTGCCCCATCCCAAGCTGCCCTTGATACCGGGACACGAAATCGTAGGGCGGATCACCGAAATTGGACCGGCGGTCAGCGGGTTTTCACTGGGCCAACGGATAGGTGTGCCTTGGCTGGGCCGGACATGCGGCGCCTGCCGATTTTGCCGGGCACAGCAGGAAAACCTGTGTGATGCCCCCCAGTTCACAGGCTATTCCCTGGACGGCGGATATGCGCAGGAATGTCTTGCCGATGCCGATTATGTCATTCCCTTGTCGGAGGAGGCCGACCCGTTCGCCCTGGCGCCGCTGCTCTGCGCAGGCTTGATTGGCTACCGCGCCCTGAAGGCCGCAGGGGATGCAGACATCATCGGGCTTTACGGATTTGGCGCTGCGGCGCACATCATCGCGCAGGTCGCGGTGGCGCAAGGACGACGGGTGCTTGCCTTCGCCCGCCCGGGCGATCGGGTGACCTGTGACTTCGCCTTGAGCCTGGGGGCGGCCTGGGCCGGCGGCTCGGACGAAACGCCGCCGCATCTGCTGGATGCCGCCCTGATCTTTGCGCCGGACGGCAGCCTTGTTCCCCGGGCGCTGCGCGCCGTGCGAAAGGGCGGCAGCGTCGTCTGCGCCGGCATCCACATGAGCGACATCCCGGCATTCCCCTATGCCGATCTCTGGGGCGAGCGGGTGATCCGCTCGATCGCCAACCTGACCAGGGCGGATGGCGCGGAGTTCATGGCCCTTGCCAGCCGCATCCCCCTGGCGACCCATGTGTCGCCGTACAGCCTTAAGGATGCCAACCGCGCCCTGGATGACCTGCGGTCTGGCCGGCTGCAGGGCGCCGCAGTCCTGGTTCCGTGAGCTGTCCCTCTAGGGTCGCGCCACGTGGTTGCCCTGACCTCCTCGCCCGCCGCCGCCATCATCGCCTGCGGGTCTGTGATCCCGCGGCGCCGGCCAGAAGCTGCGGCAGTCCGGAAAGCGCCTCGGGACTGTCCGCGCCCGCCTCCTCCGCCACCGCCTCGAGGTCGCGGATGGCGATCAGATCGGG
>NZ_JAPTYD010000048.1 GCF_026913015.1 Paracoccus benzoatiresistens | reverse complement strand
CAACCGCTTTCCCTGGCTATCGCCATTCCCCCCGGAAGCGTAGACCTCGCTCATCTGCTGCTTCCTTCTTGCCAAGCACTTCTAGTCAAAAGCCTTTAAGACGTGTTGCAGCGCTCCATGATCGCAAAGAGCAGAAAGTTTCTGCCCGCAGTATGCCTCATAGAAAATTTTTCTGGAATGATTTGTGCTTCGTCCACACGCGGCTCGCGTTTGTCCGTCGCCGAATGATCTGGAACAGGCGGCCTGGCTTTGGTCTGGAGGGCTCCGGCTCTGTGGATGGATGGTATTCTGTCTGGCGCTGATGGATCAGGCGGTGGCTTGCTCTGGCATGAGCTTTCGGAAGGTCCCCTGGGCGCGGTTTTCCCGTCGAGACAGCCCCTGGCCTCGCCCCCGCGGTCACGCCTGGTGGATGTAGCTTCCCGGCGCAGGCTCCAAGGGTGGATACCCGCGCTGAGCCGCGCCCAGAAGGCGGGCGGGCATCGGCGCGCCGCTATGCCCGTCAAGCCAGCGGGCCCATTCCGGCCACCACGACCCTTCCGCGGGCTCCTGGGCTGCAAGCCAACTGTCGGGATCGCAATACAGCGCGCCCGCGGGCCGATGTCCAAGGCGGTAATGCCGCCGGGGATGGCCGGGTTCGGACAGGATACCCGTGTTGTGCCCGCCCTTGGTCAGCAGGAAATGCAGGTCGCAATCCGTGAACAGCAAGGTCTTGTAGACCGAGCGCCACGGCGCAATGTGATCGGATTCGGTGCCGATGACAAACATGGGGACCGAGATGTCCTTCAGCGCGATGACCCGGCCTTCCACGGCAAATCTTCCTGCCGTGATGCGGTTTTCCAGGAACACGCCGCGCAGGTATTCCGAATGCATGCGCGCCGGCATCCGGGTCGTGTCGCGGAGCCAGACGCTGATGTCCGTCGGCATGTCCTGCTCGCCAAGGAAGTAACGGCGCACGGAACGCGACCAGATCAGGTCCTCGGACCGGATCAGCGCAAAGGCGCCCGACATCTGCGGCCGGTCCAGGTATCCTTGCGCCCACATCATGTCCTCGAGGAAGGCCACCTGACTTTCGTCCAGAAAGAGAAGCAGCTCGCCCGCTTCGGCAAAGTCCACCTGCGCCGCCATCAGCGTTATCGAGGCAAGCCGGTCATCGCCGTCGCGCGCCATGGCCGCGGCGGCAATGGCAAGAAGCGTTCCGCCAAGACAATAGCCGTTGGCATGAACCCTCTGCCCGGGGACGATCGCATTGATCGCCTCGACCGCGCGCATGATCCCCTTCGTGCGATAGTCTTCAAGCGACAGGTCCGCATGATCCGCGGAAGGATTGCGCCACGAAATGCAGAAAACGGTGTAGCCTTGCGCCACGAGCCACCGGATGAACGAATTCTGGGCCGAAAGGTCGAGGATATAGTATTTCATGATCCAGGCGGGAACGATCAGCACAGGCTCGGGCCGAACCGTTCTTGTCGCAGGGGCATACTGGATCAGCTCCATCAGATCATTGCGGAAGACCACGGCTCCGGGGGTGCAGGCCAGCACCTTGCCCAGGGCGAAATCCTCTGGCACCGGGCGATGTTCCTGCGCCACGATGTGGCAGGCATCGTCGAGAAAATGGGCGGCTCCCTCCACCAGGTTCCGCCCGCCGGTGGAAAGCGACCTTTCCAGGATTTCGGGATTGGCAAGCGGGAAGTTCGCGGGCGAGACGGTATCGAGCAACTGTCTCATCATGCAGCCGGTGCGCTCTGCATTCTGCTTGCGAAGGCCCCGCAGATCCCCGGTCGCCGCCTGCCACCAGTCCTGCAGGCCCAGGAACCCCTGCTGCCAGAGCGTGAAGGGCGTCTTGTCCCACCCCTCGTGCGACCAGCGCGTGTCGTGGGGCCCCGGCGGGAAGGGCTTCTCGCCGAAGGTCCCGGACAGGCCGGACAGGGCGAACTGCGCGAGCTTCAGCCAGTTGGCCTGCGCCCGCTCGGCAAGCTCCAGTTGCCTGCCGGGCGCGCGCGCCAGGTGCATGGTCCAGTCGGACCAGGCGTCCAGGACGGCATGCGGCGAGATCCCTCCGGTAAGGCGCGCAAGGCTGGCCATCGCGCCCCGGTCCAAGGCAGCATGCCGATGCGCGCTTTCGGTGGGGGCATGGGGTGATCCTGCGGGCGCAAAAGCGGCAGCCGGAATGGTCTGCGGCAGGTACGTGACCAAGGATTCAGGCCGGTCAGGCGCCTGCCTGAGGAACTCGTGAGCCATGGGCTGACACTCTTTCTGACAGGAATTTCCCCACGATGAGCCTGGAGGATCACAGGCCGACTATTCACGACAGTGCTGCCCCGCGATCGTCCTGCCATATCGGAGCAATCGATAGCGGAACGGGTCCCGTCATTGATGCAGATCATTTCAGGCGATCAAGGCGATGCTATCAGCTTGTGCGTGTCTCAAACAATCCGCGAATCGCCGCATGATATACCGTCCCGCAGGAAATACGCCCCTTTCCGCACACAAGTCACGACGATGCGACAGCCGGTATTTCGTATTTCGTTCCCCGCGCGACGGCTTCAACATCGGGGATCAAGGTCTGACAAAGCCGGCAAGGGGCTTCGCGGCAGGCCGGAAACCTTATGTCCTTGTTCTTGCGGGACGCCGGTCCCGGTCCATGGCAATCGGGTCTGGAAGCCCTAGCCGATCGCACGGGCGTTCACCGAAGGGATAGTTCTTGAGTTACATTCGTGCAAGCCGCCTCAAGACGCTTCTTCTGGCTATTTCGCTGGCGGGCCTTGCGGCAGGGCTTCTTTTTCACGTCTCCGGGCGGCCGGATCTGGCGCGAGCCGTCTGGATGATGGGCGTCGTGCCCGTTCTGGGGGCGCTTGCGACAGAGATTTCGCGCAGCCTCGGGCGAGGCGAGGTCGGGCTGGACATCATTGCCGCCCTGTCTATGTCGGCGGCGCTTGTTCTTGGCGAAGCGCTGGCGGCCGCCATCGTCGCCCTCATGTATTCCGGCGGCACCTTTCTTGAAAGTTTCGCAGAGGGCCGCGCGCGCCGCGAGATGCGCGATCTTCTGTCCCGCGTGCCCCGGACTGCGACCCGCCACCACGATGGTCGTCTGGAGGAGGTGCCTCTGGGCGATGTCGCCGCCGGGGACCTGCTCTTGATCCGGCAGGGCGATGTCGTGCCGGTGGATGGACGCATCGCATCGGGCACGGCCTTTCTCGACACCTCGGCCATGACCGGCGAGTCGCTGCCGATACGTCTGGCGCAGGGAGCCGAGGCCATGAGCGGCTCGACCAATGCGGGGGACGCCTTCGATCTGGAGGCGACGCGCGAAGCCAGGGACAGCACCTATGCCGGGATCGTCCGCCTAGTCGAGGAAGCGCAGCGGTCCAAGGCACCCATGGCCCGGCTGGCGGACCGCTGGTCCCTGGGCTTTCTGGCGGTCACGGTCGCCCTTGCCCTTGCCGCCTGGTGGTTCACCGGCGATCCTGTCCGCGCCGTGGCCGTGCTTGTCGTGGCCACACCTTGTCCGCTGATCCTTGCCGTGCCCGTCGCCCTGGTCGCGGGCCTCTCTCGGGCCGCGCATTTCGGAGTGCTCGTGAAGGGCGCAAAGCCGCTGGAGTCGATGGCCCGCATCCACACCCTGATCCTCGACAAGACCGGGACACTGACCGATGGGCGGCCACGGATCGTCTCGATCGAGAGCGAGGACGGCATGGCCGCGGATGATATCCTGCGCTTTGCTGCCGCGCTGGACCAGGTGTCCAAGCATCCGGTGGCGCAAGCCGTCGTGGCAGCCGCCAGAGACCGGGGTCTGTCGCTGCCTGTCCCTCACGGCGTCAATGAAGTTCCTGGCGAGGGGGTAGTCGGCGTCATTGAGGGCCGTCAGGTCATTGTCGGCAACCACGGGTTTGTCGCGCAGCGTGCCGGCCAGGTGCCGAACGCTTGCTCAGGCGTTCCCGCAGGCGCAGTGCTGGTCGCCCTTGCAGTGGACGGTCGCATGGCCGGGTATCTGGTGATGTCCGATCCGCTGCGGGACGAGGCCGGCGCGATGCTTGCGGGTCTTCGCCGCCAGGGGATCGCGCGAATACTGCTTGCCACCGGCGACCGGGTTGAGGTTGCCGAGCGTATAAGTGCGGGCCTCGGGCTCGACGGTATCCGCGCAGGACTGACGCCGGACAAGAAGGTGCTGCTGGTCCTGACAGAGCGCAAGAACGGGCCGGTGATGATGGTGGGCGACGGGGTGAACGACGCGCCTGCCCTGGCGGCTGCGGATGTCGGCATTGCCATGGGCGCGCGAGGCGCAGCCGCTTCGGCCGAGGCGGCGGATGTCGTGCTGCTTGTCGACCGTGTCGATCGTGTCACCGTGGGGATAGAAGTCGCGCGGCGTTCGCGCGGGATCGCGGTCGAAAGCGTTGTCGCGGGAATCGGCCTCTCCGTCTTGGGCATGATCGCTGCTGCCCTGGGCTATCTGACCCCCGTCCAGGGTGCGCTGATCCAGGAGGCGATCGACGTGGCTGTCATCCTCAACGCGCTCAGGGCGCTTCGTATCGCGCCGCAAGGCAGCACGCCCGTGCAACCACCCCTGAAGAAAGCACCCTCATGAGCCGGTTGCCCCATTCCGAAATCCACACCGTTCACCGCATCGGCTGGCTTCGCGCGGCCGTCCTGGGCGCGAATGACGGCATCGTCTCGACATCAAGCCTCATCGTTGGCGTCGCCGCTGCGGGAACCGGCCCGAGAGAGGTGCTGATTGCCGGCCTGGCCGGCCTTGTGGCTGGCGCCATGTCGATGGCGGCGGGAGAATATGTCTCGGTCAGTTCGCAGGCCGATGCGGAAAAGGCCGACCTTGCGCGCGAGCGGAAGGAGCTTGCCGAAACGCCGGAAGCCGAGCTTGATGAACTGACGGGGATCTATGAAAAGCGCGGCCTCGACCGGGATCTTGCCCGGACGGTCGCGGTGCAATTGACCGACCGGGATGCGCTTGGCAGCCATGCCCGCGATGAACTGGGCATTTCCGAGACCGGCACCACCTATCCGGTCCAGGCCGCCGCGGTTTCGGCCCTGACCTTTGCCATGGGTGCGCTGGTGCCCCTGCTGGTGGCCATGCTTGCCCCACCCGCGCGGATCCCTGTCTGGGTGGCTGTGGCGACCCTGCTGTCGCTGGCGGCCTTGGGCGGCCTTGGGGCATCGGCAGGGGGTGCGGGCATCCTGCGCGGCGCGCTGAGAGTCGGGTTCTGGGGCGCGCTAGCCATGGGCGCCACCGCCTTGGTGGGGGGGCTGTTCGGGGTCAGCCTTGGCTGAAGCCTGCCCGCCTGCGCCAAGCCGGAAGCTTCACGTGGAAAAGCCCTTGGTCGTTGACCATCCAGATCAGATGCAGGGGATCCTAAAGCGCCAAGATGCGCTACCGATCAAAGCGGAAAGATAATCCGTCCTTGATAGAACCAGCCCTTATTGGCACTGCCTCGGATTGACGCCAGATGCGCGCAGCCCCCATTCGGTCATCTGCGTGACCAACTGGCGCGCAGCCGCGTCGAAGGCCGGGATCAGGTCGGCCGTGCGTGTGCCGGCGGCCGGAACGGCGGCGGCAAAGCGGCCGCGCGACACGATGTCCGCCTCAAGTTCGCTCACCATCTGCGCGTTGACGGTCAGGCGGACGACGACACCCTCGGCGGTCAGTTCGGCGTTGAAATCCTCGATCTCGCTGATGAGGGCATAATCCCCCGAGATGCCCAGGGGCGCCCGGCCGACATAGCCGAAGCTGCCTGTCGCGCCCAAGCTTTGCACCAGAAGCCGCTGCAGCATCTCGGGCACCGCCTCGCCCCATTGCGCATCGGGCAGGTATTGCGTCTGCAGGGCCGAGGGGCGGATCATGATCCGGTCGCTGTCCAGGGTGCTGCGCGCCTTGGGCGGCTCGATGATGAGTTCGCCGATGCTGGCGCGTCCGCAGCCTGTCGCGGGGGCAGGCGGGCGCAGTTCGAACACGTCGCGTTCCGGCCCTCCCGTCATGGCGGACAGGGTGCCGCATCCCGACAGGATGCAAAGGCCGAAGGCAAGAACGGTCGTGGACAGGCGCATCGGAAACCTCATCGGCGGAACTCGGGGACACGGGGTTCGGACAGAAGCTGGGCAGGGTTGCGGCGCAAGGCCGAGATCAGCTGGTTCGCGTTGCCGACAAGGGCGCGCATGTCCTGGGCCAGGCGCGAAACCTGGGGCAGGGTGTCCCGTGCGAAGGACCGCACGGGCGCATTAACGCCGTCCAGGACATCATCCAGCGACCGGAAGGCCGAGGCGGCATTCCCGGACGCCTCGCGCAGGTTGGCGCTGATCTGCGGCAGGTCGTCCGGCAGGCTTGCCAGGGCATCGTTGACCGCCGTCAGGGTCGCGCGCAGGTCGCCGGCGGCTCCGGCAATGTCGCTGCCGATGACGGTTTCGGCCGCATCGAAGGCCCGGGTGCCGGAGGCGAGTGCAAGATCGAGATTGTCCAACGTAGCCTTGCCCCGGTCGGAAAGCGCAGCCAGGCTGCTGGCGCTGCGTTCCACCTGCCGGACCGCGGGCGACAGGTCGTCCGCGACAAGTCCGTCTATCCGCTGCAGGGTCGATGTCGCCGTCCCGAACAGGGTTTCCGCCCGCGACGCGGCATCGCTCAGGCGCTGGAAGGCCGCGGTTGCATCCTGGCCAAGCCCGTCCACCTGCCCGCCCAGGGATCCGAACGTTTCGGCCGCCGCGGCCACGTCGTCCAGCGCCTGATCCAGGTGGCCGCTGGAACGTTCGACATTGGCCAGAATGGCGGAAACGCGGGCCTGATTTTCCTTGCCCAGAAGCTCGGACAGTTCCTCGGCCAGCAGGCTGAGGCGGTCGATGATCTGCGGCCCTTCGTCGCTGAGGGTCTGAAGCGCCGACCTGCCGGAGGCGATCACCGGCACCTCGGACGAACCCGGCCGGGCCAGAAGGGCGGCATCGCGGGACCCGGCCGACACCGCCACCAGGACCACTCCCGTCACGCCCTGCACTTCAAGTTCGGCCACGCTGTCGCTGCGGATGGGGGTGTCCTCCCTCACCTCCAGCCTCACGCGGACCGGCATGGGATTGTCCGGCGCAAGTTCCATCTCGGCCACCCGCCCGACCGGCAGGCCGGCAAAGAGAACGTCTGACGAAAGGACAAGGCCCGAAACGTCAGCGAAATAAACATCATAGTAGGCAAACTTGCGGTTCAGCTCCACCTGCGCAAACCACAGCAGGAAAACCAGGATGCCAAGAAACCCGAAAACGGTGAAGGCGCCGATCAGGGTATAGTTGGCCTTTGTTTCCATGCATCAGTCCCGATCCGGGTTGCCGCCGGATGCCGCGCGCGCCCGTGCCCCATGAAAATACTCGTGCACCCAAGGGTGGTCGACCTTCAGCATATCAGCCATTGTCCCGGTGGTCAGGACCTTGTGTTCGGCCAGAACGGCCACCCGGTCGCAGCATGCATGCAGCGTGTCCAGGTCGTGGGTGACAAGAAACACCGACAGGTTCAGCGCATCGCGCAGCGTCAAGATCAGACGGTCGAAGGCAGCGGCGCCGATCGGGTCCAATCCGGCGGTCGGCTCGTCCAGGAAAAGGATTTCCGGGTCCAGGGCAAGCGCGCGTGCCAGACCAGCCCGCTTGCGCATTCCTCCCGACAGTTCCGACGGGTAGTTGTTATTGGCTTTCCACGGCAGCCCCGCCATGGAGACCTTCAATTCCGCAAGCCCACGCCGCTGCGCATCGGTCAAACCCGGAACGGCGCGCAGCGGAACCTCGACATTTTCCCGCACCGTCAACGAGGAGAACAGCGCCCCGTCCTGAAACATGACGCCCCAACGCTGCTCAACCGCCCGACGCTCGGACCCGGGCAGCGCGGCAAGCGTTTTTCCAAGCACCTCGATGGTGCCGGCTTGCGAAACCTCCAGTCCCACGATCGCCCGCAGCAGCACCGACTTGCCGCTTCCCGAGGCTCCGACGACGCCCAGAATCTCGCCCCGGAACAGGTCCAGATCCAGACCTTCGTGCACCAGATGCGGGCCGAACTGCGTGCGCAGATTGCGGACGCAGACGACTGCCTCGCGGGTCACAGTCCCACCTTTGCGAAGAACACCGAAAAGGCCGCATCCGCGATGATGACGGCGAAGATGGCGCTGACCACCGCGGCAGAGGTCATCCGGCCCAGCGACTCGGCATCGTTGCCGACGCTCATCCCGGCCTGGCAACCGATCACCCCGATGATCAGGGCAAAGACCGGCGCCTTGATCACGCCCACGATCGCATGGCTGACATCCACATCGGCCAGCCGCGCCAGGAAGACCGCGGGTGATTGTCCCAGTTCGATCCAGGACATCATGGCCCCGCCCAGAAGCCCTGACAGGGCGGAAACCAGTCCCAGGATCGGCAGCATCAGCACCAGCGCCAACACACGCGGCAGGATCAGGACCAGGTCGGGATCCAGGGCCAGGGTTCGCATGGCGTCGATTTCCTGCCGCATCTTCATCGAGCCCAGCGAGGCCGTGAGCGCCGAGGCCGTCCGCCCTGCCACGATGATCGCGGTCAGCAGGATGCCCAGTTCCCGCAGGATCGAGATGGCGATCAGATCGACGACAAAGATTTCGGCCCCGAACGGGCGCAACTGATCCGCGCCCTGAAAGCCCAGGACCACCCCGATCAGGAATGACATCACCGCGACGATGGGGACGGCTCGCAGCCCGGTTTCCTGGCAGTGGTGGGCAAGCGAGGTGAGGGGAAACCGTGTCGGATGGCGCAGGGCCCGCCCAAGGGCGGACAGCGTGCGTCCCAGATACTCTGCGAGCTGGCCGAGATACACCAGCGCGCCCACAACGGCGCGCCCGGTCGCATCCAGCAGAAGCCGCAGCCGCGCGCTGCGTTTCCGCTCCGGCGTCGCGACCGGCAGGGCGTCGCTGACGGTTTGCAGCAGGTGGGCGTGCTGGCTGCCCAAGCCGGTCAGCAGGCTGCCCGCGGCGCGTCGCTGCACCAGCTCCCATGCGCCGGCGGTGTCCATCCTTGTCACGCCTGCAAGATCAATCCGCACGGCCTTCGGTGCAGGAGGAAACCTCATCAGCGTCCAGACAGTCAGTTCGCCGGACAGGAACAGGCACCCGTTCTCGGAAAGAACCGACAGCTCGCGCGTTTCGAGGCTTTTCAGCTTCTCCGCCTTATCTGTGCCCATTCTTTGAACCGCGCCGGTTTTTCCGAAGGCTGATTTCAGATAGCTACGCCGCCCTGCGTTCAGTTTCCAGAGCTACATGCTCGACAGCAGGCGATGGTCATACCAGGGGCACCAGTTCGAAGTCATGCCGCGAGATGTCCTGACTGGAAAGCCCCACCAGATAGATGGCGTCAGGTGTGAGATCGGGCCCCGGTCCAAGGTTCACCCTCACCGCCCAGCCTTCATCCTTCATGCCCGCAAGCAGATTTTCAGGGGTGAGCGGCAGACTGGCGATGTCGATCCTGTCAAGGCCGGGCTCGAAGTCATGGATGTAGTCGACCCCGCACCCCCGTCCGAAGACAAACAGGTCAGAGCTGCCATCCTTCCTGTAGTTTCCGCCCCAAAGATGGTCGGTCGCTCCGCCGCCAACAAGAACATCGCTGTCGACACCGCCGATCAGCTTGTCCTTTCCGCCCTCTCCGGACAGGTGATCCATTCCGGCATGGCCGAAGACCTGGTCATCTCCCGCCTCGCCGAAAAGGCGATCATCCCCGGCATCGCCATAGATGGTGTCATTTCCGTCTCCGGCGGCGATCAGGTCCGCCCATCGTGATCCGTCCATCAGATCACCGGCGTCGCTTCCGATCTCTCCAAGGTCTGGTGAGGATGGCTGCTCGCTCAGGCTCGGATTGCGGGTGGTGCTTGCTTCCCTTTCATAGACCCTGATGTAGTCCACCGTCAGCCTGTCGCTGAAGTCCGTGGTCGCATCGGGATCGCCCGCCCATCCCCCTACGGCCAGGTTGAGGATCAGGTACATCTCCTCGGTCAGGGCCACGTGTTCTTCCCGAACCAGCGCACCGTCGTAATACCAGGCGATCGAGTCCGCCGTCCACAGCAGGCCGTAGGTATGGAAGCCGTCCCCCGCGTCCTCGACGGCTATGGACAGGCTGTCGGGCTGCCCATCGGACCAGATGTTCGTATGGAGGATGCTGGTGTTTTCTCCGGGGAACTCGAACACGTCGATTTCGGCTGACCAATCGTCATCCACCGGCAACAGCCAGAAGGCGCTCCACAAGCCGACTTCATCCGGCACATCGGCCCTGATCTCGATATAGCCCGTCGCAACCGAGAAGCTCATCTCGGTTGTCAGCAAGCCGGAACTGTACCCTGATCCGCCCGCATGCGCGCGCTGTTCGACACCCAGGGGACTGGCGGCGATGGACAATGAACCGCCGCCCCAAGTGAATGCGGCAGGAAGATGCGTCATGTCCGGATCGGCATAATACTGCAGCTCGCCGTTCCTGCTGATGGTGCGCGTATCCTCGAGATGCGGTGAAAAGGACGTGGCCCATGTGCCCCCGCTGCCGTATCCGCGCCAGAAGGAAGCCTCCTCCGTATCGAACTCGTCCGCGAAGGTGGGAACGTAGATCTCACCGTTGATGACGATCGTCGACTGCAAGTCGGTCGCTGGAATGATGTGGTCAGGAGATGACATGGTGGAACTTGATCCCGAAGGCGCACCGCCCCTTGATTGAAGCGCCGGAAGTCAAAGTCAGCACAGGTTGGTGCAATCAAAGCTTGTCTATAAGACGATTTAAGTAGCCCATAGTTGTTTTTCGTGTCAACGGAAGAGCACAGGCGCTTGGCGCCACTGCGGGCGGGCAAGCAGTGGCAAAGAAGCGCAATCCGCTGGAGGGGTATACCTGGCATTGCATGTCAAAGGTTGGCCGGAAACCCAAATGTCGGTCAGGTTTCAGGTGGAGCACCGGCTCCCGCAGATCGCGTAAAATCCAAGATTTTCGAATTCTATCGATCAGCGGACGCCGGCGCATGGCCCGGATATGCTGCTCGGAATCAGCGGCATCAGGCAAGGGCGAAGCATTTTGACCAGCGGTGTGACAGATCCCGGGCGGGCCCGTCGGCCCTTGCCCGGAGCGGAAAGCTCGCTTCGGTCCATGCTGCCGGCCTTGCTGATCTGCGTTCTGGGATTGGCGGCCCTCGCGGCTGGCCGGTTCATGACCACTGACGCAAACGGCCGCTATCTGGTGGTCGGCGGGGCAAGCGGTCGGGCTTCGGCTGTCCGCATGGTCCATGACGCGGGGGGCGGGGTCATCGCGGTTGGCCGGCTTGTGCCGACCGTGCTGGCCGTCTCGGACGATGCGGGATTTGTTGATGCGCTTCGGTCGCAGGGGGCGTGGCTGGTGCTGCCGGTGCCGGGCGGACTGGGCTGCGCGACAGCCGGAGAAGCGCGATGAACGGCGAACTTGACCTGCTACGGGCGCGCTTTGGGCGATTCCTGGTCATTCTCCTCTGGGCGCATGTGCCGCTGATCGGGGTCGCCAGCCTTGCTGCCGGAACGGTTCCGGTCGGGGCGGGCCTGTTCTGCGGCGCGCTTCTGGCGGCGATCTGTCATCTGGCCTGGGCGCGCCACGGCATTGCCCCGATCACGCGCAATGTCGCGGCCGTTGTCCTGATCGGCGAACCTGCCCTGCTGCTTCTGGTGTTCGAGGGACACCCCTGGCAGATGGACATGCACATGTATTTCTTCGTGATGCTTGCCCTGAACATCGGCTGGTTCGACCGTGCCCCGCTGCTGCTGGCGGCGGTGGCGACCACGGTTCACCACCTGATGCTGTCCTCTTTCCTGCCCGCGGCTGTCTTCGTCAACGAAGGCAATGTCGCGCGTGTCGGCCTGCATGGCGCGATCGTGGCCTTCCAGACCCTGGTTCTGGTCTGGGTCAGCGACAAGGTGCTGCAGGCCTTCGCGCGGATTGCCCGGATGCGGGACGAGATCCTGCAGAAGAGCCTTGCGCTGGAGGAACGCACCCGCGAGGCCGAGGATGCGACCCGTGCCAAGAGCATGTTCCTGGCCAATATCAGCCACGAAATCCGCACCCCGATCAACGCGATCCTTGGTTTTTGCCATCTTCTGCAGCGCACCGCCCTGCAGCCGCGCCAAGCGGACCAGGTTGCCAAGATCGGCACCAGCGGAAAGACGCTTCTGCGCCTGATCAACGACCTTCTTGATTTTTCCAAGAACGAGGCGGGCCAGTTGACGCTGGAATCCCGCCCCTTCGATCTGCGGCAGGCGATCATGTGCCAGGTCCAGATGGTGTCCGAAACGGCTCGCGCCAAGGGTCTGGAGCTGCGGTTGGACCTTGCACCGGACCTGCCGCCCGTCCTTCTGGGCGACGACTTGCGGCTGAACCAGGTGCTGCTGAACCTTCTGGGCAATGCGATCAAGTTCAGCGACCGCGGCACGGTCACCCTGTCGGCCCGGGAAGCCGGCCGCCAGGATGGGCAGGCCGTGATCGAATGCCGCGTGCGCGACACCGGGATCGGCATGACGCCGCCCCAGCAGGCGCGGCTGTTCACGCCCTTTACCCAGGCCGACAGCTCGACCACCCGCCGCTTCGGGGGGACCGGCCTGGGCCTGACCATCTGCAAGCAGATCATCGAGCAGATGGGCGGCAGCATCCATGCCGCAAGCCGTCCCGGAGAGGGCAGCACCTTCACCTTCCGTGTGCCCCTGCTGCTGGGCGATGCCAGCCTTGCGGGCCCGGCCCTTCCCGGCCCCGGCCTGCGCGGGCTGCGCGTCCTGGTGGCCGACGACAACCCGATCGCCCGGCAGATCATTGCCGAGATTCTTGCGGGCTGGCAGATGGAGGCTGACCTGGCGCCCTCGGGACAGAAGGCGGTCGAGATGCTGAGGGATGCGGATCGCCGGGACCGGCCTTACAACCTGCTCATCCTGGACTGGAAGATGCCCGACATGGACGGGCTTCAGGTGCTGCAGGCGCTGCGAGCGGACACAGGGTTGCGCCGGCCGCCCGCCACGCTGGTCACGACCGGCTATGGCGTCGACGATCTGGTGCAGCAGGCCGGGTGTGAACCGATCGGACCCGTGCTGGCCAAGCCCATCGACGCCCCCCGCCTGCTTGATGCCTTGAACCAGCTGCCGCAACTGGCCGACGGGCGCGGCCACGCGGCATCCGCAGCCCCTGTGGCTGCCTTGGAGTTGCCGCCGGCGCTGCAAGGGCAGCGCGTCCTGCTGGTCGAGGATAACGAGATCAATCGCGAGATCGGCGTTGCGCTGCTGTCCGATGCCGGGCTGCTGGTCGATTGCGCCGAGAACGGCCTGGTCGCCTGTCGCATGGTCGGTGACCCAGCCAACGTCTATGCGGCAATCCTGATGGACATTCAGATGCCCGAAATGGACGGGATCACTGCCGCCCGGCACATACGGGGCCAGCATTCCGCAGCGGATCTGCCCATCATCGCCATGACCTCGCACGTCTATGAGGAGGAACGGCGCCGCAGCCTGGAGGCAGGGATGGTCGCTCATGTCGCCAAGCCCGTGGATCCGGCCCTACTAGTCGCCGTGCTGGCCAGCCATCTTCGGCCGGTCGCCGAGCCCGTGCCCGGGTCCGCGCTGAAGCACCTGGGGGTTGGGGACCTGCCCGATCGGCTGGACCCCTTCGACATTCCGGCGGCCCTGCGGCGGGTGAACGGCAAGGCCGGACTGCTGCGCCGCCTGATCCTGTCCTTCGCCGATACCCACGCCACCGTCGCCGGGGATCTTGCCGGGTTGATTGCCGCGAACCGGCTGGACGAGGCGCACCGTCTGGCGCACAGCCTGAAGGGCGTCTCGGCATCGCTGGAACTGGCGATTGTCCCGGCCTTGGCGGCGCGGATCGAGGCGCTGCTGGATAGGCGCCAACTCTCGGACCTGCCGGGGCTTCTGGACCGGTTGGCCGAGGCTATCGGCCCGGCCGTTGCAGCGGCGCGGACGCTTTCGGCGCCTCACGCCGACCGCCCGGCACCCGCCGCCGCGACAACAGGCGCGGATCCGGCGCGGATCGACAGCTTGCAGGACAGGCTGCGCGACCAGATCCGCCGCCGCAGCCTGTCCGCCCGATCCTGCTTCGAGGACCTGGCCGATGCGCTGCATCTGGATGCCGCGCAGCGCCACGACCATCCTGTCCGGCGCGCCCTGCAGAACCTGGACTATGCCCTGGCCGCACGGCTGCTGGATCCGTCCGGCGACAAGGGAACAGCATGACCGGGAAACCCACGATCCTTGTCGTCGATGACGAAATCAGCAATATCGAAATCCTCGGGGCCATCCTCGACAAGGATTACGAGGTCTGCTTTGCCCTGTCGGGCGCACAGGCGCTGGAGGTCGCGGGCCACGTCCGGCCCGACCTGATCCTGCTGGACATCGTCATGCCGGGTCTTGACGGCTATCAGACCTGCCTCCTGCTGAAGGAAAGCCCCGGCCTTTCGGATCTGCCGGTGATCTTCACCACGGCGCTCGATGCCTCGGAAAGCGAGGTCCGGGGCCTGTCGCTTGGTGCCGTCGACTACGTCACCAAGCCGTTCCAGCCGGTCGTTCTGCGCCAGCGGATCGGCAATCACATCCGGCTGAAGCAGCAACGTGACCAGCTGGCATCGCTGGCGATGACCGACCCCCTGACCGGGCTGGCCAATCGCCGGGGACTGGAAAGCCGGTTGCAGGCGGAACTGGACCGGCTGGCGCGGACCGACGGAAAGCTGTCGGTCATCATGCTGGATATCGACTGCTTCAAGACCTTCAACGATAGCCATGGCCATCCCGCAGGCGACCGCTGCCTGAAAATGGTCGGGCGGGCGCTGGAAGGCGCCGTGCAACGGGCGGGGGACCTTTGCGCGCGCTATGGCGGCGAGGAATTCGCCTGCATCCTGCCGGGCGTGGGCCATGGCGGCGCGATGCACCTGGGTGAAACGATCCGCGCCGGGATCGAGGCTCTTGCGATCCCGCACGCCTCCTCGGCCGCGGGTGCCGTCGTGACCGCCAGCCTGGGGGTGGCCAGCGGGAACTGCGCGTCGCGGCTGCCGGCCGAGGAGTGGATCCTGGCCGCCGACAGGATGCTGTATCGCAGCAAGCACCTCGGCCGAAACCGCGTGACCGGCCAGCATCTGGGTGGATCTGCGACCTGCCTGCCCCAGGCCTGGCCGCAACCGATGCAATCCCAGGCCATGCTGTGACGGCGGAATGCAAGGCCTGTGCGGCGTGTTCCGGGTATCAGGCCAGAGGACCGGAGTGCCTGTCCTCAGGCAAACGGATTGCGAATCCGCAGCTGGTCTTCGACCAGCATGCCGTCCTGCATGTCCTCCGACCACAAGGTATCGCACCCGGCGATCAGGGCGGCGGCAACGATCATTGAATCATAGACCGAAAAGCCATAGCGCGCGCCCAAGGCAAGTCCCACGTCATGGGTGCGCGGACTCAGGTCCTCGACCTGGCACAGTTGCCGGATGCCGTGCAGGAAATCCGACGCCTGCGCAAGGGTCATGCGCGCCTTGCGCAGGCAGTTCACCAGTGACTCGTTCAGGACCTGGACGCTGATCGTGCCGCCCTGGGCGATCAGCGCCTCGGCCTGATGCGCCTTGGGGCCATCGTCCAGCAAATAGAGGATGACGTTCGTATCGAAGAAGCCGCCTGGCATCAGCGCCGGTTGGCCTCATCGCGGTCCAGCCTGTCTGCTGCTGCCAGACGGCCGCGAAACCGCCGCAATCCTGCCAGGATTTCATCCGGCCGGGGCTGACGCGCGACCGCCAGTCCTTTTCCGTCGGCGTGAAGGTCGACACGGTCGCCTTCCCGCAGATCAAGCGCCCGAACCAGATCCGCAGGCAAGCGAACGGCCAGGGAGTTCCCCCATCTTGCGACCTGCATGGTTGCCTCCTGCATTGGATATACGTGATGCAATGTATATCTTTCCGCTTCCGGCGGCAAGGTGCGAATGGCCGTCAACGGTCGCAGACCGAAGGCGATGCCTGCATCCTTCAAGCGCAATGCCTTTGTGGCGCTAGGCGGGAACAACCTCCTCGCGCGGAAGCGGCAGCAGGGTCCGGCCCTGCCTTTCGATTTCCTGCTGGTAGGGGGTGTCCGACAGGATGAACCTGGTGATGCCCAGTTCCGCGTATCTGCGCAGGGACGAGGCAACCTCCTCGGCCGTTACGACCAGCCACGTCGTAGCCGCACCGCCCGCGCCGAACTTGCCCGGCGTGGTGTAGAGATTCTCGTCCGGCGCCTCGCCCTGCGCTTGCAGATTGAACAGGCGCTGCTGGCCCTCGGCCACGACGCGCCGGTGGTCGTGCCAGCCAGCGCCCTAGATCCGCGCCAAGGCAGTCACCTTGGCCTCAGCGTCGCGCCAAGCCTGCTCTCGGGTGTTGCGGATGAAGGTGGTGAGGCGCAAACCGAACTGCAGGGGCGGGCGGTTGCGATCCAGATCGCGCGACAGCGCCTTGAGCCGGGCGATGCGTTCGGCGACGCCGTCGCGCGGCTCGCCCCAGAACAGTTGCAAGTCAGCCTCGCCCGCGGCAACCCGTTCGGCAGCAGCGGAGGCACCGCCGAAATAGAGGGGCGGGTGCAGCCGGTCGCCCTGCGGCGTGAGGCCCGGTTCGGCGGCCGAATTGGCGACGTTGTAATGTTCGCTCCGGTGGGTCACCGCCCGTTCGGTCCACAGCCGGCGCACCAGGTGCAAGAATTCGCGCGTGCGGCCGTAGCGATGCGTCTCGCCGCCGTCGCTATATGCCTCGGTATCATCCTTGCCCGAGACGATGTTGATCCGCACCCGCGCTCCGGACAGCTGGTCCAGGATTGCAGGAGGCGCCGAAGACCAGTTCCGCCGCGATCAGCATGCGCCAGGCAAAGGCCCAGCCGATCTTCAGTCCCGACACGACCGAGGGCAGCGCGGCGTGCGCCAGGATCTGCAGCACCAGGCGCCAGCCCGTCAGGCCATAGTTGCGCCCGGCCATGCGCAGCGTTTCCGGCACCGCCTGGAAGCCCGAGAAGATGTTCAGCGCCAGGGACCACAGGACCAAGTGGATCAGCACGAAGATCAGGCTGGCCTGCTCCAGTCCGAACCACATCAGCGCCAGCGGCAGCAGCGCGATGGCCGGCAGCGGGTTGAACTTCGCCGTCAATGTGGACAACAGGTCGCGCCCCAGCCGGGTCGATACCGCCAGTGTCGTCAGCCCGAAGGCCAGGACGATCCCCGCCAGATAGCCCTGCAGCAGCACGACCAGCGAAATTCCCGCCCGTTCCAGCAGGATGCCATGGCAAAGCCCGTCCACGAAGACGCGCGCGGGGTCGGCAAAGGTCGCAAGCAGCAGCGGGTTGCCCTGCCAGCGGGCGGCAAGCTCCCACAGCAGGGCGATGGCGGCGATGATGACCAGGCGGCGCAGCCAGTCCTGCGACCACAGCCGCGTCGCCAGGGGAACGTCGCGCTCGACCGGCGCCTCGACAAAGGGGGCAGGTCGCGTTTGTATTCGGGGCGGATGGGCGGGGTCGGGATCCGTGCGGCCCAGGCTGTGCAGATCCCAGTCGTGGCAATTGATCTCGGCCCGGACACGACCGGGACGCAAGCGCGCGGGCAATCGCCACGCGTTGCTTCATGCCGCCAGACAGCTGGTGGAGATAGCTGTCCCGGAACCCGGAGAGGCCGACCTTGGCGATCGCGTCAAGGGCGCGCTCGCGCGCCTCGGCCTTGGGCAGGTGGCGGGCGGTAAGCAGCGGGAACATCATATTCCCAAAGACCGTCTTCCAGGGCGGAAGCTGGTCGAATTCCTGTAACAGCACGATCCGGTCTGCACCGGGGCCAACGACAGGGCGGTTGTCCAGCCGGATCTGCCCTCGGTCGGACGGATGAAGCCCGCATGGCCTTCAGCAGCGTGGACTCGCCGCAGCCGGATGGACCGAGCAGGACGAAGCGGCCGGCCCCGTGGACGTCGAGGTCGATCCGGTGCGTGGCCCGGATCACCCGTTCCCCCTTGGCATATTCAAGCGTCACGCCGCGGATCTGCAAAAGGGGATCGGGCAGCGGCGCATCCAGGCTGGACATCAGTATCGGGCAGTCCTCAGCTTTCGGCCCCAATGCGGGCATCTTCGAAGAAGTAATCCGACACCGCCGCGGGTTCGGTGCGGATGGCGCTCATGCGATGGAGGAACTGGCCCAACCCCGGCGTGTTCTGTGGCTGGATAGTGAAGGTCACCTCGTCGCTGTTAATCACGTCGATCGGCAGATCGCGGTCGGTCTTGGCGCCGCTGACCTTCAGATGGATGTCTGCGGCCTCCTCGGGATGGGCGGTCACGAATTCCGCCGCTTCCTGCAGGACGCCCAGCAGCGCCCCATAGGTCTTGGGGCTGTCCTTGTGGAAGTCCTCGGTCGCATAAAGCAGGGTCGAGGACGAGGGCCCGCCCAGCACGTCATAGGAATTCAGGATCACATGCGCATCGGGATTTGCCGCAAGTTGCTGTTCCTGGCAGGGCGGGTTGCCGAAATGCGCCGTGATCTCGGTCCCGTCCGAGATGATCGCCGCCGCCGCGGGTTGGGGAAGGGCCACCGAGATTTTGTCAAGCTTCGCGAACTCCGCATCGCCCCATTCCTTCGCCACGGCCATCTGCAGGATGCGCGTCTGGACCGAGACCCCAACGGCGGGCAAGGCGATGCGGTGCTGGTCGGTCAGGTCGGCGATGGTCTTCACTTCGGGCCGGTTCGACACGAGATAGTTCGGGAAATTGCCCAGGGATGCCACGGCCTTGACGTTCTGCCCGCCCTTGGTGCGGTCCCAGATCGTGAACATCGGCCCGACGTCGGCGCCCGCCACGTCGATGCTGCCCGACAGCAGCGCGTCATTCACGGCCGTTCCGCCTGACTGCTGCAGGAATTCCACGTCGATGTCGATGCCCGCTTCCTTGCCGTGCTTCTCGATCAGCTGTTGTTCCTTGGCGACGTTCAGAAGCAGATAAGCCACGCCGAACTGTTCGGCGATGCGCAGCCTGCCTTCCTCGGCATTCGCGGCGGCTGCGGACAGGGCGGCGATGCTGGTGCCCGCCAGAAGCGCGGCAAACTCCGCGACCGCTTTTGCCAGCGCGTCGCGCTCGGCGCAGTCATCGGCACGGAACAGATCCAGCAGCACCAGATTGCGCATGGCCATCCCTCCAAGGCAGGCGCGCCGCTGAGAGATGCCGTCGTTTCCGCCCCACGGAGGGGGGCGGGAAGGTCTGTCCTTATTCCGCGCCCCAGGCCGCTTCCTGGGCCAGGCGGGTAATCATCGAGCGGCCGATGCCAAGATCCGCCAACTCGCGGTTGGTCAGGGCGTTCAGTTCCCGCAGCGTCTGGCGGTAGATCACGCGGCGGGCGCGGTTTTCCTGCATTCGCTGGATCGCGGCCGACAAACGGCTGGCGAAGCCAAGCGAGGCGGCCGCGTTGCGGGTTTGGGCGATGGCAACCATCGTGTATTCCTTTCGGCGTCTTCTGATATCTGCGCAGGCCCGGATTGGCCTTGCGCTTCGGATGAACCAAAGATGGCCCCGATGCCGCGCGGGACAATGGATAGGGCACGAAGGCTGCCATGCGGCGCTCGCATGACTTGACAGGGCCGGGCTGCCGGACCTTTCATCAAGCGGACCGAAGGAGGAACGCCCCATGTGCACGGCATGTCTGATCGACGACGTGAAGCGCCACATGCTGTCGCGCCGCGGACTGTTTTCAGGGGCAGCGGCCACAGTCGCGGCAAGCGTCGCGGCCGGAATGTCGAGCGCGCGGCCCGCCCTGGCGCAGGCGACAGGAGGGATCGTGGACCTGACGCATGCCTATGACAGCGACTTCCCGACCTTCGACGGCAAGCCCGGTATTCTTTACGAGGCCGACAAGAACTACGAACCGGACGGCTATCACCTCTTCAAGCTGTCGATCTTCGAGCATACCGGCACCCACATCGATGCGCCGCTGCACTTCGCGGAGGGCGCGATGTCGGTCGATGCCCTGCCGGTCGAGAACCTGATCGCCCCCCTTTGCGTCCTGGACATATCGGCCAGGGCCGCCGAGGATCCGAATGCCATGGTGGAGCCCGCGGATATCGAGGCCTGGATTTCCGCCCATGGCGCGATCCCGGCAGGCGCCTGCGTGGCCATGAACTCTGGCTGGACCGCGAAGATGGGCGACCCGTCGTGGCGGAACCTGCCGGACGGTACCCTGGCTTTCCCCGGCTTTTCGAAGGCGGCGACCGATCTTTTGGCCGATACGGGGGCGGCGTCGATCGGCGTGGACACCCTGTCGCTTGATCCGGGAAACTCGGCGGACTTTGCCGTCCATTATTCGTGGCTGCCATCGGGGCGGTTCGGGATCGAGGGGCTGGCCAATCTCGACCGGGTACCGCCAGCCGGCGCCACCATCTTCATCGGCGCGCCAAAGCATCGCGGCGGCACCGGCGGTCCTGCCAGGATCATGGCGGTGGTGTGAGAAATCCGCGAAGGCGCGGGTGATGCTGCTGACGGCCAGCGACCACGAGGGATCAGAAAGGCCCCCGGCGCGGCGCGGAGCCTGGCCGGGGGCCTCGTGACGGTTCCTGCGCCCAAGTTTCCGGCGCGGGGCAGAGGCAATCGCCCTTGCGGTGCAAGGACTCAGTTGCCGCCCTTGGTCTTGGGATCATGCGTGTGATGGCTGTCGCGGACGCCGCCGCCGCCGGATACGTCGGAGTCCCGGCCGTTTGTCGGCTGGCCGGGCGCAGGACCGCGCCCCTCGGTCGGGTCGGGAAGATCGCTGCGCTGGTGGCTGCTGCCGGGACCGCCGTGATGGCGGTTGGCGGCCTCTGTCTTCTTTGACGTGGACATCGTTCTACCTGTCCTGCTGGTGACCCTGGTTGGTCGTGTTCTGCTTGATGTTGCCCTGCCGGCCCTGCTCGGCCAGGTTTCTCTGGCGAGGATCGGGGGCACCGGTGTCCGTCTGGGCGGTGCTTTCGGAAGGCTCGCCCGGGCCCTTGTTGCTGCGGTTCGCGGGCGGGATGGGGGGAAGTCGCTGCGCCATGAGAGTCCTCCTTCTGTCCCAAGGGAACGGTTCGGCGGGCGTTCTGTTCCCGGGAACATGCGCGGCCGGTGCCGAGTAAACGCGAACGCCGGGCACTTTCACCAATCCTCCACCAGGGCATATCCGCCCGACCACAAGCTTTTCATGATCATTCCGCACTCAACTGCTGGAACACTCTGGCCCTTCCCGCGTTCGAGAAAGTTGTGCCTTCCGCCATCTGTTCCGTGCAGGCGAGGGAGGCGACCAAATGCGAGACGCGGCCTGCCGGGCTGCACCAGCCAGAGGGGGACATCATGGATCTGACCGTAAATGGGCAGGCGCGCAGTTTCGGGGGGGACCCCAACATGCCGCTGCTGTGGTATCTGCGCGATGAGTTGGGACTGACGGGAACCAAGTTCGCCTGCGGCGCGGGCTATTGCGGCGCCTGCCTAGTCCATATCGACGGCGTGGCCAGCTTTTCCTGCGTCACCCCGATGAACGTCGCCGAAGGGGCCGAGGTCGTCACCATCGAGGGCCTGTCCCCCGACGGCAACCACCCGGTCCAGGTCGCCTGGCGAGAACTGAATGTCGCGCAATGCGGCTATTGCCAGTCCGGGCAGATGATGCAGGCGGCCGCGCTGCTGGCCGAGACGCCGAACCCCACGGATGATGACATCGACGGGGTGATGACCCAGAACATCTGCCGCTGCGGCACCTATCCCCGCATCCGGGCCGCGATCAAGCGGGCCGCAGGACAGGAGGCAGGCTGATGGCCATGTTGGAAAATGTCAGCCGCCGTGCCGTCCTGCTGGGGATGGGCGCAGGCGCCCTGGTGCTGTCGCTTGGCCTGCCGGCTGCCGCTCAGGATGAGCCGCTGAAGTTCGGGGCCGATGCCATGCCGCATGGCTGGCAGGACGACCCGCGTCTTTTTGTTGCCATCGACCCGGACGGAACCGTCACGGTAACGGTTCACCGATCGGAAATGGGGCAGGGGGTCCGCACCTCGATCGCGATGGTCGTGGCGGACGAACTGGACGCGGACTGGAACCGGGTGCGCGTCGCGCAAGCGCCCGGCGACGAGCCGACCTATGGCAACCAGGATACCGACGGCTCGCGCAGCCTGCGCCATTTCGCCGACCCGATGCGCCGCGCCGGCGCCGCCGCACGGCAGATGCTGCGAGAGGCGGCCGCCGCCGAATGGGGCGTGCCGGTCGAGGAGGTCACGGCCGAGAACCACGTCCTTGCCCATGCCGCATCCGGGCGGCAGGCGGGCTATGGCGACATGGCGACCCGCGCGGCCGAAGGCCAGATCCCCGCGCGTGAGAGCCTGACCCTGAAATCGCCAGACAAGTTCCGCTATATCGGGCGCGAGGACATCGGCCTGATCGACAATCCGGCCATCACCACGGGCGGCACCGTCTATGGCATCGATGCAAAGGCCGACGGCATGTTGTTCGCCGTCATCGCCCGACCGCCGGTCTATGGCGGCCGCGTGGCCAGCCATGATGCGACCGCCGCCCTGGAGGTCCCGGGCGTCGAGCGCGTCGTGGTGATCGACCCCCCGCCCCAGCCGTCCGAGTTCCAGCCCCTTGGCGGTGTGGCCGTGATCGCCACCAACACCTGGGCCGCCATCCGTGGGCGCGAGGCGCTGACGGTCGAGTGGGAGAACGGCCCCCACGCCAGCTATGACAGCGAGGCGTTCCGCGGCGAGTTGGAGCAGGCGGCGCGTAGCAGCGACGGCGCCGTCATCCGCAACCAGGGCGATGCCCTGGCTGCCCTGCCGAAGGCGGCGCGCAGGGTCGAGGCCGAATACTATATCCCGCATCTGGCGCAGGCGCCGATGGAGCCTCCGTCGGCGCTGGCGGCGATCCGCGACGGCAAATGCGAGGTCTGGGCCTGCGTGCAGGCGCCGCAGGTGACGCGCGCGCGTGTGGCGGAAAAGCTGGGGCTCGACCCAAAGGACGTCACGGTCAACGTGACGCTTCTGGGCGGCGGCTTCGGCCGCAAGTCCAAGCCCGACTTCGTGATCGAGGCCGCGCTTCTCAGCCGGGAAATGGACGGCAGGCCCGTCAAGGTCACCTGGACGCGAGAGGACGACCTGCATCACAGCTTTTATCACACCGTCTCGGTCGAGCGGCTGGAGGCGGGGCTGGACGGCAGCGGTCGCCCGGTCGCATGGCTCCACCGGACGGCGGCGCCCACCATCGGGTCGATCTTCGCGCCCGATCCCATGCAGAAGCTGCCCTTCGAGCTGGGCATGGGGCTGACGAACATGCCGCTGGATATTACCAACGTCAGGGCCGAGAACCCGAAGGCGCAGGCCCATACCCGCATCGGCTGGTATCGCTCGGTCTCGAACATCCCCCATGCCTTCGCGATCCAGTCCTTCATCGCGGAACTCGCGCACGAGGCCGGTCGGGATCACCGCGATTACCTGCTGGAGGTGATCGGCCCCGCCCGCAAGATCGACCCGACCGAACTGGGCGACGTCTGGAACTATGGCGAGGATCCGGCACGCTATCCCGTGGATACCGGCCGCCTGCGCCGGGTGATCGAAACCGTGACCGAGGCCGCAGGCTGGGGCCGCGAGATGCCCGCCCGCAGCGGCCTGGGCCTTGCGGCGCATTACAGCTTCGTCAGCCATGTCGCCGTGGTGGCCGAGGTCCAGGTCGGCGAAGGGGGCGAGGTGCGCGTTCCCGTTGTCCACATCGCCATCGACTGCGGGCCGCGCGTGAACCCCGACCGGATCCGCTCGCAGATGGAAGGCGCGGTGGTGATGGGCACCGGGCAGGCGCTGATGTCCCAGATCACCTTTGCCGAGGGGCGGGCGCAGCAGGACAATTTCGACGCCTATCTGGTGCCCCGCATGGACAACGCCCCGCGCGAGATCCACGTCCATCTGGTCGGCGGCGACGATCCCGGCCAGCCGCTTGGCGGCGTGGGCGAACCGGGCCTGCCGCCCGTCACCCCCGCCATCATCAACGCCATCTTTGCCGCCACGGGCCAGCGGATCCGCCACCTGCCGGTCGGCGACCAGCTGCGCAGCTAGGAGAACCCCATGAAGCTTTCAAGTTCCGCCCTGACTGCCGCAGCCTTCCTGGCCCTGGCGGGGCCATCCGCCGCAGCGGACTGCACGGCGCATCTGGATCTGATGGACGAGGTGCTGGACCAGGCATCCAGGGAGTCCATTGCCTCGTCCTCGGGCGGGCAGGGCGTGGCGGGCGCCCGGGAAGCCCGGGCCATGACCGATACCGAGGCACCGGGCGACGACGCGACGACAGACGAGGCCGCGGAGGACCCGCAACCCGCGCAGGCACCGGGCCATGCGCCCCCGCCCGAGGCCGGCGACCGCGTGCAAAGGCTGCGGGCGTCGCTGGACGAGGCGCGCGCGCAGGCGGGCCAGGATGATGCGGCATGCCGCGAAACGCTTGTGACGGCCCTGCGCGACCTGGTTTCCGGAGAGGACGAGACCGAACTTCCCTAGAAGCCGTCGACTGGGCGGCGGTGGTTTCCTGAATTTCACGGCTTCAGGAACCACCCCTCCATCGCCCGTTTCATCGAGAAAGCTAGCCCGACCACGGTGGCACCAGCCCGTGCCAGCTGCCGCAGAGGGTGGGTCGCCGCTTGGCATTGGTCTTCGGCGACAGGAAGCATTCGGCCCTTCATGCTGTTATCGACCATGGCTGTTCTGCGGCAGGCTTTCGAATGCGGAGACGGGAAGTAGGATGCCTCCATCAGCATCCGTATCAGCATGAGGAGCCCAAGCTCCGCTTCCCGCACTTCGCTCAACTCATGGCCATCCCCATGAACATCGGCGTGTTCAAGCGGCTCATGGCCGAGGGCGACATGGCTGCGCAACGTTGTCGCCCTTGACGACGATCAATGCGGCACTGACGCGCGGCGCAGAGAGTCTGAGAATGTCGGCCTGCGTCGGGTGGAGCAGATG
>NZ_JAPTYD010000047.1 GCF_026913015.1 Paracoccus benzoatiresistens | reverse complement strand
GCCTTCAGCGCGGCCCGCAAGGAGGGCTCGTGCAGCTGAAGAGCCTGGCTGATGCCGTGCTTCACAGCGCCAGCCTGCCGGTCACGTCGGCAGATCACGCACGGCTTGCGCGACAGCTTCCTGCGAAACACGTCCGCAGCCGTGTCGGTCCATGGATAGACCTGCCTGGCCGGGCCAACACCGATGATCGAGACGTCTTCATAGCCCGATCCTTCTGACCCCGTCTGGATCACAGTGGCATAAGTGCCGTCAGGAAGGACTGTCCAACCCATCACCGAAGCTTTGGTGCCCCTCGTCTAGCGGATACCTCGCGCGGAATGACGGGCGGGGCTGCGGTCCTTTCGCCTGTCCAGAAGCGCCACCGCAACCACCGTCACGGCCGCTGCGATTGCGACCTTGCGCGCAAGGCCGGCCTTGTTGTGCTGCCATTCGGCGCCTATTCCCATTTCGGCCGGTACGTTCGGGACATGCCCCCGCCCAAGGTCCTCGGCAATCCCCTCGACCATGTTGATCCGGTCCGCCCCAAGCAGCATTAGCCAGTGCCGCCAGTCGGATTCGCTATAGGCGAAGGCCGCGCGGCGGACCATGCCGCTGATGCCCGAGGGCGGCGTCGACGTGCCGAAGACCGCCGGCCGGCGGTTATGCTCGACCGAGCGCAGCACCTCCACCCCTGGCTGCTGCAGGGGCGGTCGCTCCCACCTCATGCTTGCTTCCGTATCGGCGGAACGGTCGCGCATCGGATAGGTCGGATCGTTCCGGGGGTCGGCATCCACACCCCAGCCATTCACCTTGGCGGGGTCGATCGTCTCGGTGGGGACCTGGTTCATCCTGTGCATCCTTTCAACGTCCGCCATTGGGGTAGAGAACGGGCTTGATGCAATCATCGAGCTTGGCGGAGAACATGTGGTAGGCGTCCGGCAGTTCCTCGAGTGGCACCCGGTGGGTGATGAGGGCCTTGGGGTCGATCCGGCCCGCGCGGACATGCTCGATCAGCCGGGGCAGCAGCCGCTTGACCGAGGCCTGGTTGGCGCGGATCGTGATCCCCTTGTTCAGGACGTTGCCCATCGGGACCATGTTGCCGGTCGGACCATAGACGCCGACGATCGAGACGACCCCGCCCTTCTTGACCGAATTGATCGCCCAGTGGAGCGCAATGGCCGATCCGGCCTCAATCTTGAGCTTCTTGCCCAGAAGGGTGCGGAGAGGACTGCCCGAGGCATCCCCGCCCACCGCATCGATGCAGACATCGGCCCCAAGCGAGTCCGTCTGCTTCTTGATGAAGACAGCCATGTCGTCGATGGACAGGAAGTTGTAGACCTCGGCCGGGCAATACCGCCGCGCGAAGTCCAGGCGATAATCCAGGTGGTCGATCACGATGACCCGCCCCGCGCCGAAAAGCCAGGCGCAGCGGGCGGCCATGATCCCGACCGGCCCGGCGCCGAAAACCACGACGGTATCGCCGACCTGGATGCCGCCCATCTCGGCAGCCTGATAGCCCGTGGGCACGACATCCGTCAGCATCACGGCGTCGTCGGGATCCATCCAGTCGGGAATATGCGCCGGTCCCACATCGGCATAGGGCACGCGCACATACTCCGCCTGCCCCCCGTCATAGCCGCCCGCCGTGTGCGAATATCCGAAGATGCCGCCGACGGCGGTCGCCTGGGGATTGGCCTCGTGGCAGTTGCCGAACAGCCCCTGCTTGCAGAAATGGCACTGTCCGCAGGCGATGTTGAAGGGGACCAGGACGTGGTCGCCAGGCTTGAGGTTCGTGACCTCGGGGCCGACTTCCTCGACCACGCCGCAGAATTCGTGGCCAAAGGTCATCCCGATCCGGGTATCCGGCACCAGCCCGTTGTAAAGATGCAGGTCCGAGCCACAAACGCACGAGCGGGTCACACGCACGATCGCATCGCGCGGATGCTGGATGAGAGGTTCGCGCTTGGAACTGACCCGCATGCGGCGCGGGCCCCTGTAATCGGCAGCTAACACGGTCAATTCTCCTCGCAGACTGCGAGAGCAACCTCGGCGGGCAGAAAGTTGTTCCGAAGCTGGGGCTGAAAGCTGACGCCTGCGGCTCCCGGCAGGGGATCAGCAAGCTCGAAGTAGGATCGTGACCAAGGAACTGGGAACGCGACAGGACGGGTAGTCTGTACCCACTGTAACGGGTCGCATCGGTCGAATCCATGAGACCATTTTCAGCCTCGTGGCGGGTCTGACGGTGAGAGGGTCCTGCTGCGGCTGCCGGGCTGAATGTAGGCCTAAGCGATGCGCTGCTTCTCAGCCCCAAGTCATCGGCGTGGAACTGACATGTTCCGGGCCATTAGCGACCCTGACTGCCAAGAGCTTGCGGTGCAGTTTGATGATCTGGTTCAGAGACAAAAAGAGCCGCTCGGAGGTGAAAAATCGTCCAGCACATTCAGAAGCCTTGGCACGTTGAGCTTCGGGCTGATCGGGCTTTTCGTGGGGCCGGTGGTTCTGGCGGTGTTCTACGACCTGGTCGTGGTCTGGCTGCGACAGGACCCCGACGCGGCGGCGGGGCGGTAAGGGGGCTTTCGGCCGATGGCCGTCCTGACGCGGGGCGGAACGCAGAAAGCCTCCTGCGCGGGAGGCTCTCAAGCTGCTGATGCAAGGTTTTTTCTGGTTGCGGGGGCACGCTTCCAGAAATTCTCGCCTTTATATCAAGCGGTCGAATACGACACACGCGCTCGGATGGCCTAGTGTTCAGTCATGGCCTTCGGGTCAGAGAGCCGTTTTCCTCGCCAGACCCGCCGCCCACCCTGACGGATCGAGATCGCTGTATCCTTCAGAGAAACATCAAGTCCAACATACTGGTCCATGGCCATTCTCTATCCAATGGTGCGGCCGAGCCGTCCATCAGCCAGGCAGCCTCCTCATATCGGGCGGCGGCTCGGCTACACGACATAGAGCCTGAGAAGCGCGACGCGCGATTACCCCCATGTCTTGCGAGGCACAGTCGCCTTGGCAGAAAGGTGCTGTGGAGAACGCCAACAAGCGTCTCAGACGATGGTTCTGACGCGACATCGATCCGAACACGCTCTCTCAGGAGGGACTTCGTCAGTTCTGCGCGGGCCTGAACGCCACGCCGCATAAGTGCCTGGGCTACCGAACACCGTCCGATGCGTTTCGAGATGAACTGATACGATTGGAGGCACCACCATGAACCCTGCCCGGAAGGATTGGTGCATTCAGAACGGAGCCTGCACGGACACGGGCCCTATAACGTCGCGACCGGCCAGCGCCTGCGTGTGCTGCGCTGCGCCTACGGCGGGCAAGAACACCGGCGCCGTCAGGTGGGAGTATGGCGGGGTACGCGGGTCTCGCAGCCACCAAGCGGAGGCGATTCATCTGTTCCATGACCCCTCCACGCCGCGTTCTGCAGGGGCTGGAAGTTGCGCCAGATCAAGTATCGGAAAAGGCCCGTGTCGTGCCATAGATCGACGCAGCTTTCGGCCCCGCCCGGCGGATGGGTCGCTGCCGCGGGGAACCTGGCTAGCCGCGTTCGTGGCCGCAGCGGCGGGACATTCACATAGTGCGATCGTGCCGCCGCACCAGATTCCCGTCGCCACGTGAATTTCCGCTCTTTGATCGGCAGTGCGCTTCAAGGGTGGAAAGACCAGACGCTGACTATTCTCAGCCCAAGATCTGCCGCACTGCAGATCAAGACGCAGCCGGCATCGTGGAACTGGTTAATAGGCTCCTCGATGATCACATCTATTCCGAGATCGCAGAATTGCTCAATCAGCAGGGGCATTCCCCGGGAGAGGCCGCGCGCCCCGGCCGTCAACACGTCCGCTTCACCGCCCGCCACGTTGGCTATATCGTCCACCAGTACAATCTGCGCTCGCGCTATGACCGGCTGCGAGAACGCGGAATGCTGACAAAGCAAGAGGTCGCCACGCGCTTGGATATCCACCAGCATACGGTGCCAGGTGGGCCAAGTTCGGTCTCATCACCAGCCATGCCTACAATGGGCACTATTGTCTCTATGAACTTCCGACAGCGGACCTGCCGCAAAGGCATTTCAGCCGATGGGATCGCCTCGAAAATCGGGTCGCTGCGCGCACAACGAAGGCCAGCCAGCCAAAACTGTCAGCTGAAGAAACAAGAGGTGTAGTATGAACGCAAATGGTTATAGGCCATCATCAGGCCCGTGCCGTCCCAATACAAATGCTTCAGCCTGTCTGCCTGGCGCGAGCGGAAGACAAACACCGTGCCGGTAAACGGATCCTTGCGCAGCACCGACGACACAATCGCGTTCAGACCATCAAGACCCTTCCTGATGTCGACAGGCTGCGTCGAGACCAGCACCCGCACCGGATTGGACGGGAAGATCATGGCGAGGGTCCGATTGCCCGCACAATCTCGGCAATTTTTGCGGCAGACGTGGCGCCATTAAGCCGGATCATCACCTGACCTACGGCAATCTCGATCGGACCAGAGGATGCTGTGTCGGACTTGACCGGCTGACCTGAAAGAGCTGGCTCCGGCACAAGGGCACCGCCATCCGACAGCATGATCGGTGCAAAGCAAAGGCCATCATCCTCGGCCGCAGGCAAAAGCAATCTGCCATCCCGCGCCCGACTGCGCCATTCCGACAGATGTTCGCCCGAAGACCATACCGCGTGCAACCGAATTCACCGTGGCGCCCGGCTTCAAGCTCTCGGCCACGATCCGCGCCTTGATCTCATCAGGCCACCGGCGCTGCCCATTGGCCCGCATGTCCAACCCGTAATCCCGGAGAAACTCCACCGTAGTCGCCACTGCGATACTCGAACCCAATCTGCGTCAGGCGGGGAATCTCAGGTCTGGAGGTTATGTGGAAGGTGAGGTCCAGCTGCGCTTACAACCTCAACGAAACGGACATCTCGATGAACGCGGTCGCTGCAGCCGATCGCGACATGCTGATCGCCGAGTTCGATAAGATCTGGATGCCCAAGGTCCTCGCAATCGCGCGCCTGCGAGAGATCGGCAGCACGCTCTGAACTCTTGCGATCAAGGCAGCGATCACCCCCCTTGTGACTCCGCTAGTGTGCGCCCCAGGTGTCGCTGAGCCGATAGCCTTCGGGCCAGGGATCGGCGGGGTCCAACATGTGCTGATGGGTGCCCGTAATCCAACCCCGCCCCGACAGTTCGGGCAGGACCGCCGGCAGGCCGCCCACCGTCGTCTCGCCCAGAATCCGGCCAGTGAAGCGGGACCCGATCAGCGAAATGGCCGTCAGCCAATCCTCGGAGCCGATCTGTCCGCGCGCATGCAGCAGTGCCAGCCGCGCCGACAGCGCCGTTCCAGTAGGCGATCGGTCGATCTTGCCCGGCCGGATCGCCACGGCTGAACGCGCGGTCAGCGCCTGTCCGTCGCGTGTTACGGGCCCCGCAAAAAGGCAGAACGAGATATGGCGCCAGTCCGGGTTCTCGGGATGGACAAAGCCCAGTTGCGCATTGGCTGCCGCTGTGATCCGCATCCCGAGCCGGGCCAGATCATGCGCCTCGTCCGGCACCAGCGCAAAGCCAAGCGCGGCGGCATCCACGCAGACGAAACTGTCGCCACCATAGGCGGTGTCGACGGCCAGGATGCCAAGCCCCTCGACCTCCAGCGGCGCATCAAGCCGCGCGGCGAAGCTGGGCAGGTTCTGCACGTGGATCCGCTCTGCCTTGCCGTCGCGGCATTCGGCGCGCACCCGAACCAGCCCGCCCGGCGCCTCCAGCACCAGATGCGTCTCGGGCTCATGCATCGGCACGATTCCTGCATCCAGCAGCACTGTCGCCACGCAGATGGAATTCGAGCCTGACATCGGCGGCGTGTCCTCGGGCTCCATGATGATGAAGGCGGCATCGGCATCGGGGTGCTTGGGGGGCACCAGCAGGTTTACGTGGCGAAAGACACCGCCCCGCGGCTCGTTCAGCATGAAGTTGCGCAGATTGCCGTCATGGGCAATCCAGCGCGACTGCTCCCAGAGGGTCGCGCCCGGGGGCGGGGCAACACCGCCCACGATCACGTCGCCGACTTCGCCCTCGGCATGGGCCGAGATGACATGGATGATCTTGCTCGTGCGCATCAGGCCTCCAGCCATCGGGGCAGAGACGGCGCCCTGCCGGTGAGGGCCGCGGCGGCACAATCGGCCATGCTGCCAAAGCGCAGCGGGCGTCCGCTGAGACCCGGTCCATAATGAGCGTATTTCCCCGAATTGGTCATCACCGCCCGCGTGGCAGGGGGAAACACCGGCTCGGAGATCGAGCACCAGCAGAGGTCGGGGATGACCTGCGCGCCGGCTGCTGTTAGCTGGTCAAGCGTGCCGTCGGCCTGTGCCTTTTCAATAACGTTGCGACCTGCGGTCACGATGACGGGGATGACCGGCCGCTGCCCTGCCAGCGCTTCGGCTAGTGCCCGGCACTCGGCGAGCGAGGCGTGGGGACTGCCGATGGCGACCAAATCGACAGCGTCGGGGCCGGCGTTCAGTGCGCGCCAGGCCTCGGCCAGTTCGGTTCGCGTGACAGCGCGATGATCGGCGTCAGGAGACAGGCGATGGGCCTCGGGTGTCACGCCCTCCACATGCAGCATTGGGGCGGCCGAGGTCGTGCCGAAGGCGGCGCAGAGCGCCTTGAGGTCGTCGGGCGCGGGTGCCGCCTTTGCCAGCCCCCGCAACAGCGGGATGCGGTCGGGCGAGAGGCCGCCCGCCAGCCAGCCGATCAGCGGCCAGAGCGCATCATCGGCCCCGGCCGGCACATCGAAGTCCAGGACCCGCATGGCGGCACGGTGCTCGTCCAGATAAACCCCGGTCAGGGGCGCCCGTCCGGTCAGCGCGATGCAGAGGTCGAGGAAGTCGGGATGCTTCCCCGTCCGCGCACCCAGCACCGAGTTCGCATAGATGACGGCATTGGATTCCGACCAGGCGATCTGGTCATCCTGCGCAGGCGCGTTGTCCAGAAGATAGGGCGCGCAGGTGAAGCTGGGCTGACAGCCCATGCGGACATAGGCGTCCGCCAGCCGCTGCGCCGGGCCGCCGAACAGCGCGGGCACGCCTTGGGTGCGCCAGTTCTCGCGGTCGACCGAGATCGCGTTCATCGTCGTCGGAATGCGGACGCGGGCCCCAAGGCTTACCATCGCCTCGGCAAAGGTAAGATTCGCGGGACTGGCATAGATGCAGCCGTCGATATGGCCCTGCGTCACGTCCAGCAGCCCCGCCGCGCCTTGCGCTGCGGCCATTCGCGTCAGGATCTGCATGGCCTGCTGCACCGCCGGACCTTCGGCCCCCGCCAGCATGGCGCGGTCGGCATCCGTCAAGGTCAGCGCGCCCTCGGGCAACGGGGCGAGTGGCACGCGAAGCTCACCCGCGAAAATGGCGTCCCTTGTGATACGCGCCTCGGGCTGGCGGGCGAGTGCGGCGAAGTCCTGCGGGGTCAGGCGCAGGACCGGCAGCGGTCGGTCGAACATCCGGCTCGCGATCAGCGCGCCGAGCGTCACTACATCCTCGGGCTCGGAAAAGACCAGCGCGGCGGGCGCGCGGCCTTGAAGCACCATGTCCAGCAGCACGCCGGACCCTGTGCAGGACCCTCGCGTGCCCGGCATCAGCACGATGGCACCCGAAAGGCAGCGCCCGTGCAGCGGGTGATGCACGTCGATCACCGTGGCGGTTGCCGGGTCGATCCCGCCCCAGAAGCTCAGCGGCTCGGTCGTCGCAATGACCGGGCCTTGGGCCGTGCCAGACAGGATCGAGACGCCGCTCATGTGACGACGAAGCCGTGGGCATAAGGGTCGCGGTCGTCGATGAAGATCGTGTTGATCCCCGTCTGCCGCGCCCATCCACCGATCGACGGAATGATCGCCGGGCGACCCGCAACGGTGGTTTCCGCCTCGACCCGGCCCTTGAAGATCGAGCCGATGATGCTCTCGTGCCAGAACTCGTCGCCCGGCTTCAGTTTTCCCTTGGCGGCCAGTTGGGCCATCCGGGCCGAGGTACCGGTGCCGCAGGGGCTGCGATCGATGGCCTTGTCGCCATAGAAGACCGCGTTGCGCCCATGCGCGCCGGGCTGCGTGGGCGCGCCGGTCCACAGGATGTGACTGAGACCGCTGATTTGCGAATGCTCGGGGTGAAGGAAGTCGTATTTCTCATTCAGCGCGCGGCGCAGGGCCGGCGACCAGCCGATCAGCTGGCCGGCGGTGTGGTCGGCCATGTCGCGGAAGTTTGGCTGCGGGTCGACGATGGCATAAAAGTTGCCGCCATAGGCGACGTCAACGGTGATCTCGCCAAGCCCCTCGACATGCGCGGTGAGCCCTTCGGCGTGAAGAAAGCCCGGCACGTTGGTCAGGCGGACCTCCTCGACGAAGCGCCCCTCTTGCCGGTAGGTGATGTCCACCTTGCCGGCGGGCGTGTCGATCGACAGCCGGCCCGGCTGGCGCGGCGTGACGAGTCCGTTTTCAAGGGCCATCGTGATGGTGCCTATGGTGCCGTGGCCGCACATGGGCAGGCAGCCCGAGGTCTCGATGAAGAGGACGCCGATCTCGCAGTCGGGGCGGGTCGGCGGATAGAGGATCGCGCCCGACATCATGTCATGGCCGCGCGGCTCGAACATCAGGCCGGTGCGGATCCAGTCGAACTCGCGCAGGAAGTGGGCGCGGCGCTCCAGCATGGTTGCGCCCTCCAGCAGCGGCCCGCCGCCCGAGACTAGCCGCACCGGGTTGCCGCAGGTGTGCCCGTCGAGGCAGGAGAACGTGTGGTTGGCCATGTCAGAACCTTTGGGGCGAGAAATACTGCGGGTCAATGACGGACGGCGCGCCCGTCACGAGGTCCGCGACCAGCCGGGCGGTGCCGGCGGATTGGGTCAGGCCGAGATGGCCGTGACCGAAGGCATAGATGATCCGGTTCGAGGCGCGCGATGGCCCGATCGCCGGCAGCGTGTCGGGCAGCGAGGGTCGGAAGCCCATCCACTGCTTGCCGCCCTGCGTGTTCAGGCCGGGCAGGAACGTCTTGGCCTTGTCCAGCATCGCCTCGGCCCGCCGGAAGTTCGGCGGCAGGTTCAGCCCCCCCAGTTCGACCGCGCCGCCCACGCGGATGCCCGTCGAGAGGCTGCTGACGACAAAGCCGTGCCCGCCGAAGATGATCTGCAGCCGCAGATCGAAGGCATCAGGCGGAAGCGTGGTGTTGTAGCCGCGCTCTGTCTCAAGCGGGATGCGGTCGCCGAGGCTCCGCGCCAGACCCTTGGAATGAGCTCCCGCCGCCAGAACAGCGTGATCCCCTTGCCAGTTGCGGCCTTGCGCGGTGACCGTAACACGGTCTGCGTCTGCCGTCAGGGCAGTGATCCGCGCCTGCTCGATCACACCGCCTTGCGCACGAAAGCGGTCGGCCAAGGCCAGGACATAAAGGCGCGGATCGGCGATGGAATACCAGTTCGGGGTGAAGGTCCCGTGGGTGAAGCGCGGCGAAAGGCCAGGCTGGATCTGCGCCATCTCCTCGGCGTCCAGGTGGCGGAACTCGACCCCGTGATCGGCGCGGGCCTGCCATCCGGGCAGCGACGCCTGCAGCTCTGCATGCGACTCGTAGACCTGCAAGCTGCCGTCCTTGCGCAGCATGTCGCGCGTGCCGGTCGCGTCCAGGAACGGCTCCAACTCGGCGCGCGAGAGGTCCATCAGCAGGGTCTGCGCGACTGTCGAACGGGCCACTCGGGCCGGTGCGCAGGCGCGCCAGAACCGGAACATCCAAGGCGCAATCCGCAGCGCATAGCGAGGCGGCACCGACAGCGGCCCGAGCGGGTCCATCAGCCAGCGCGGCGCCTTGCGCAGAAGGCCCGGCGACGCAAGCGGCAGGATATCCGTGAAGGCAAAGGCGCCCGCATTCCCCGCAGAGGCCCCTGCCGCCGGCCCCTCGCGGTCCAGAACCGTCACGCTCAGCCCCCGCGCCTGCAGCGCCAGCGCAGCAGAGATGCCGATCACCCCGGCGCCGATCACGATCACATGGGTCATGGTCTAGTGCGTCGCGGCCAGGAACTTGCGCAGGTCGGGGCTTTCGGGCGCTTCGAACAGTTGCGCGGGCGGCGCAATCTCGGCCATGACCCCCTGGTGGAAGAACGCCACGCGGTCCGAGACCTCGCGCGCGAACTTCATCTCGTGCGTGACGCAGATCATCGTCATCCCCTCGGAAGCCAGCAGGCGCAGCGTGTCCAGCACCTCTCCCACAAGTTGCGGGTCGAGGGCCGAGGTCACCTCGTCGAACAGCATGTAGTCAGGCGACATGGCCAACGCGCGGGCGATGGCCATCCGCTGCTGCTGGCCCCCCGACAGGCGCGAGGGATAGACGGTCAGCTTGTCGCCAAGGCCCACATGGTTCAACTGGCGCACCGCCTCGGCCTCGGCCTCCGCCTTGGGGCGGCCCAGCACCTTGCGCTGCGCCAGCATGACGTTTTCCAGCACGGTCAGATGCGGAAAGGCGTTGTATTGCTGAAAGACGATACCGATCTTGCGGCGCAGCTGGTTGAGGTTGGTGGACCGGGCATGCACCTCGATCCCATCAACGAGGATGCGCCCGGAATCGATCGGCTCCAGCCCGTTGATGCAGGTCAGCAGCGTGGACTTGCCCGAACCGGAGCCGCCGATGACCGTCAGCACCTCGCCCTTGGCGACGGTCAGGTCAATCCCCTTCAGAACCTCGAGGGCGCCGAAGGACTTGCGGACATTCTCGATCTCAATCACGGGACCACTTCCTTTCAAGATAGCCGCCGAACCGGGCGATGGGGAAGGAGATGAGGAAGTAGAACGACCCGCAGACGATCAACAGGAACAGCGGCTCCTGCAGGCGGGTGATCAGGATCTGTGCAGATTTCAGCAGTTCGACGACCTGCACGACATAAACCAGCGCGCTGTCCTTCATCACCCCGAGCGCGAGGCCGATCCAGGACGGCAGCGCTATACGCACGGCCAGCGGCATCACGATCGAGGTCATGTCCTGCCCCCAGCTGAGGCCCAGCGAACGCGCGGCCCGGCGCAGCGTCGGTGGCACGGCCTCGATCCCGCCGCGCACGATCTCAGCGCAATAGGCGGCGGTGTAGAGCGACAGCACACCGCAGGCGACCGTGAAGCCCGAGACGCGCCAGCCCAGCACGGTGGTCACGAAGGCATTGGCCAGGACCAACTGGATCAGCAGCGGGATCGAGCGGAAGATGTCCAGAACGAAAGTCAGCGGCGCCGCCCACCACGGGCCGACCTGATAGCGGAAGACGCCGAAGACGATGCCCATCACCGTACCGAAAAAGACCGCGATCGCGGTAACGATCAGCGTCACCCCGGCACCGCGCGCCAGAAAGATGAGGTCGTTCGTGGTCAGTGCCGTGTCAAACATCGCGGGCGCCCCTCAGTAACGGAACAGCCGCGCCGCCAGCAGGCGGGCCGACAGGGTGACGGTCTTGGTGATCAGGTAGAAGATCATGGCGGCTATGGCGAACAGCTCGAAGGTGCGGAAGGTGCGGGCGTTCAGGTCGCTGGTGACGCCATAGAGGTCGGTGTTCATCGCGACGACCGTGCCGAGCGAGGTCATCAGGATCGCCCAGACCATCTGGTTGGTCATCGGCAGGAACGAGATCCGCAGCATCTGCGGCATCACGACGTAGCGGAAGGCCGCGATGGGCGTCATGCCCAGCGAGCGCGCGGAACGGGTCTGCGTCTCGGGGATGCCCTTCAGCGCGCCGCGGAAATTCTCGGACAGGTAGCCGGCGTTGTTGAAGGCGATGCCGATCAGCAGTGACAGGTAGGGCGAGAGGTGGATGCCAAAGCCGCCGAGCCCGAAATGCACCATGTAGATCTGGAACAGCGCGGGCGTGTTGCGCGCGATCTCCACCCATGTCGCGGCGACAGCGCTCAGGATGCGGCTGCCGGACAGGCGGAACAGGGTCAGCACGATGGCGATGGAGATGCCGATGACCATCGACAGCAGCGCCACCTCCAGCGTGACCAGCGCGCCTTCCAGCATCCGAGGCAGCGATGCCATCGCCTGCGCCCATCGGAAGTTATAGTTGAACATGCCGCCCTCGCTTTTGCCCGGGGCACTGAACGCGCCCCGGCCTACTCAGATTAGCGATAGACGCCCTGCACCGTCAGGTCGGCCGGCTCGCCCTCGCCAACCCATTTGGCATAGAGTTCCGCATAGCGGCCGGTGCGGACCTGCTGGTTGATGAACAGGTTCATGTAGTTGATCAGGCCGTATTCTTCGCGCAGCGTGATCAGTGCAACATAATCCGGCACCATCGGCGCCTTGTCCACGATCTTGATGCCGGGGAAGTTGCCCGAGGCGACATTCGCCTGGGCCACCTCGACGGTCGAGACGGTGGCGTCCAGCTGCCCCTGGCTGAGGGCCAGGAAGACGTCGGCCTGGTTCTGGTAGGGCCGGAATTCGCCCTCGCCCCATTCCGTGACCTTCTCCTCCAGCCAGATCGCTTCGTAGGTGCCGGCGGTGGCGCCGACGGTCTTGCCGCGCATGCCCTCCCAATCGGTCATCTCGACGCCCTCATTGGCGACAACCGCGTTCTCAAAGGCGTAATAGGGGATGCTGAAGCCTACGGTCTTCGCGCGCTCCAGCGTGTCCGAGGTCGAGGCAACGGCAACATCCACCCGGCCAGACATCAGCGCAGGGATGCGTTCGGGAAAGGTGGTTTCGACGATCTCGGCCTCCACGCCAAGGGCGGCGGCCAGATCGTTGCAGTAGTCGACATCGAAGCCAACGGGGTTGTTGCTCTCATCGCGCGAGCCCATGGGCGGGAAATCCAGCACCACAGCGCAACGCAGGGTGCCGGACGAGATGATATCGTCCAGCTTGTCGGCGAATGCGGGGCCGGCAAGAGCAGCGGCCAGCACCAGGCCGGGTACAACATGCTTTATTTTCACGATTTTCTCCCTGTGGTCGCAAGACAAGTATTGTTCTTATGCATCAACTATCTGCCCGCGCCGGTAAGAAATCAAATAAAAAATACAATGAGTATACAACTACTATCGATCGCAATCTTCTGTGGACATTCTGTATGCAATTGGACACCCTGCTGCTGACCCTGCTGCGAAAGGTGCGCCATGACTGCGATCTCGTTCGAGGACCTGCAACGTCGGATCGCGGGCATCCTGCGCCGCGCCGGAATGAACGACACGCAGTCCGAGGCCCTTTCCGGCATCATCGCGGCAGGCGAACGGGACGGGTGCAAATCGCACGGCATCTATCGAATCGAGGGCGTGCTGCGCACGCTCAAGGCCGGCAAGGTCAACGGCCGCGCCGAGCCGGTTCTGGCCGAGGATGACGGCCGCGGCGTGATCCGGGTGAACGCAGGCCATGGCTTTTCCACCCCCGCCTTCGAACTGGGCCTGCCTCTGCTGGTTGCCCGCACGCGCGAGTTGGGGCTGGCAGCGATGGTGGTCAACGACTGCACCCATTTCTCGGCGCTCTGGCCCGAGGTCGAGGCGGTGGCAGAGCATGGCCTTGCGGCGCTGGTCATGTGCCCGAGCTATGCCAGCGTCGCGCCAGCGGGGGGCACCGCCGCGCTTCTGGGCACGAACCCGCTGGCCTTCGGCTGGCCCCGCTCCGGACAGCCTCCCTATGCCTTCGACTTCGCCACCTCGGTCGCTGCGCGGGGAGAACTTGAGCTGAAGCGCCGTGCGGGTGAACCCCTGCCCCAAGGCTGGGCAATCGATGTGAACGGCCAGCCCACAACCGATCCAGACGCAGGGCTGGCAGGCGCGATGCTGCCCTTCGGCGGGCACAAGGGCTCGGCGATCGGGACGATGATCGAGCTTCTGGCCGGAATCATGATCGGCGATCTGACCAGCCCCGAGGTGCTGGAGCAACTCGGAACGACGGCGCTGGCGCCTCATCATGGAGAACTGATCATCGCCCTTTCGCCCGAGGCCTTTGTCAAGGGCCGCCCGGGCGATCCCTTCGCGCGAGCCGAGCGGCTGTTTGACGCAATCATCGGTCAGGGTGCGCGGCTTCCCTCTGCCCGCCGCAGGGCGGCGCGAGAGCTGGCCGAGCGCGATGGCATTTCCCTAACCGCTGCCGAGCTGGCCGAACTGGAACGGATGCAGCGGCATGGACTTGATGCGGTGAACTGAACGCGCCTCGATTGTCACACGCGGCGGGCGCGCCTATTCGCGTGGCAACATTCTATCTTGCCTGCAAAAGGAGCCCGCCATGACCAACACTGCATCCGAAGGCCAGCCTGAACGCAAGCGTGGTTCGGGCGCCCGCGTGGTCTATGAAAGTCTGCGCGACGAGATCCTCGACCTCAGTCTGGCACCCGGCAGCCCAATCGACGAGGTGCAGTTGGCCGAGCGTTTCAGCATGTCGCGCACCCCGATCCGCGAGGCGCTGGTCCGGCTTGCCGGCGAGGGATTGGTCGAGACGCTGCCCAACCGCTCGACCATGGTGTCGAACATCGACTTTCTGAACCTGCACACCTTCTTCGACGCGATCACGCTAATGTATCGCGTCACCACCCGGCTGGCGGCGCAGAACCATGTCGTGACAGATTTGGACATCATCCGCGGTCACCAAGCCGAGTTCGCTGCCGCCGTCGCCGCCCAGGATGCGCTGGCCATGATCGCCACGAACCGCGCCTTCCATGCAGCCATCGCCGAAGCCGGGCGCAACCCCTACTATACCGCGCTCTTCCTGCGGCTTCTGGATGAGGGGCGACGCCTGCTGCGACTCTATTATCAATCCTTCCAAGATCAACTGCCGCGCGAATTCGTGGACGAGCATGAGGCGATGATCGCCGCGATTGCCGAGCGGGATCTGGACAGGTCCGACCGACTGGCGCGTGCCCATGCAGACCAGATCGTGCGCCAGATCCAGCAATTCTTAGCCCGTGACACCCGGCAAGATATCGCTCTTTAGCAACCATGAACAAGCAGTCAAGTATCCTGTCGACAAATAGAATGCAAAGCCTATGATGCGCCGAGGATCATGGGCATTGGCCCGTGCAATGCGAACCGAGGAGTGAGCCATGGATACGAGCGTGTTTGCCGGAGTCATCCCGGCGCTGATGACCCCCTGCAAAGACGACCGCAGCCCGGACTTTGACGCGCTTGTACGCAAGGCAGGCCAACTGATGGACGCGGGCATGACGGCGGTGGTCTATTGCGGCTCTATGGGCGACTGGCCGCTGTTGACCGATGCGCAGCGCATGGAGGGCGTCGCCCGGCTGGTCGCGGCCAGGATCCCGGTCATCGTGGGAACGGGCGCGGTGAATTCGCGCCTAGCGGTCGAGCATGCAACTCACGCAGCCGAGGTCGGCGCGGCCGGTCTGATGGTCATCCCGCGGGTCCTGTCGCGCGGCACCTCGGCCATCGCTCAGCGCCATCATTTTGAGGCTATTCTTTCTGCCGCGCCCGAGCTTCCTGCCGTCATTTACAACAGTCCCTATTACGGGTTCGAGACCAAAGCTGACCTGTTCTTCGCTCTCCGCGCGAAGCACTCGAATCTTGTCGGCTTCAAGGAGTTCGGGGGCCCACAGGCGATGACCTATGCGGCTGAGCACATCACCAGCGCGGACGACGGTGTCATCCTGATGGCCGGGGTCGATACGGGCGTCTACCACGGCTACGTCAAGTGCGGTGCGACGGGCACGATCACCGGCATCGGCAACGTCATTCCCAAAGAGATCCTGCATTTCGTGAACCTGGCGCAAGCCGCCGCCGCCGGCGACTTGGAAGCCCGGCAGCGTGCGCGCGAACTGGGAGAGGCGTTGGAGGTTCTGTCTTCCTGGGACGAGGGCACGGACCTCGTGCTCTATTACAAGCATATGATGGTGCTGCAGGGCGATCCTGAATACGCGCTGCATTTCAACGCGACAGACGCCCTGACCCCCAGCCAGAAGGCCTGGGCGGAGCGCCAGTTCGACCAGTTCCGCAGCTGGTATGCTGAATGGAGCGCTCTACCAGGCGTCGTCCAAAGCTGCCGCGCCTGACACGGAACGCGCATTTGCCTGCGAGCGTGATGCGCGCCGGCCCTGCCTGGTCCCGCTCCCGCAACTAAGCTGACACTGACCGCCTGCAACTGGCGAGTAACTGACCACGGAAAGCAACCATGAACTCGTCAGAGTGCTGCCGGGTCAGTTACATCGGAGTGCGCCCGGTGTAGCTTGCCGACAGTGTGCCGGACATTTCGGCAGATGCATCTTCTCGAGTCGATTAACTGTTGACTGCCGGGCGCGGCATGTCTCATCGTCATCCTGACATACTTGGCAGCCAGGCCTCGCGATCCGTTCGCTCTTTCGAGCACAGGGATCTGCGAGGCTTTTTGGTTTTAGGCGGGACTATGGCACGGAAGATAGAGATCGGTGTTCTATTCTCTCGCTCGGGGCCCTACCGGCTGATGGGCGAGGCAAGCCGGAGTGGCGTGCTGAAGGGCGTTGCGCAGGTCAACGAGCACAACCGTTTCGACCTGTCATTCCACCCGGTCGAGCGCGATCCGGCCGGAGATGTCGATGCCTATGCGCCGCTCAGCGAGGACATTCTGAGCACGTCTGGCGCGCGACATATCATCGGCTGCACCACATCGTGGAGCCGAAAGGAGGTCATCCCGACATTGGAACGGCTCAACGGGGCGCTTTGGTATCCTGTGCCATACGAAGGGTTCGAAGCCTCGGATCGCATCGTCTACACGCATGCATGCCCAAACCAGCACCTTCTGCCCCTGCTTGATCATGCGTTCAGATCGCACGGCAAGCGCGGCTATCTAACGGGGTCGAACTACATCTGGGGCTGGGAGATGAACCGCCTTGCGCGCGAGGTGACCGTCTCTGCCGGCGGCGAGATCCTTGGCGAGCGCTATCTGCCGCTCGGCTCCACCGACGTCTCGCGGATCGTGGCGGAGATTGCCGCCCTTCGCCCGGACTTCGTTCTGAACCAGTTGATCGGGCCATCACAATACGAGTTCATTGCGGCGATGTCGCAGCTTCGTCGCCGCGATCCGCATTTCGCCAGTCCCCGCTGCCCCATTCTTTCCTGCAACCTCACCGAATGCGAGTTGCCCGTCATGGGCGCGTCGGCTGACGGGATCGTCGCGGCAGGACCCTGGTTCCAGGGCATGCCCGCACTGCTTGCGGGACAAGAGCAAAAGCAGGATTTCGGCTCGTCGTTCGAGGCGGCGGCCTTTGCATCCGTGATCATGCTGGCGGAGCTGCTGACTCACCGACCTGGCGCTGAAAAGCTGCCTCTGGCGCAGCTTTTGGCGCTGCCGGTCGCGCGGAAGCTGGGGATCAGCGCAAGAACCCACCACACGCGCCTGCCGATCGCCATCGCGCGGGTCGAGAACGGCGGCTTCAATGTCCTGAACATTTTGGAACCCATTGAGGGCGATCCTTATCTGACCGCTGGACCCGATGTGCCGCGTCCTGTGCTGCGGGTGGTAACATGAGCCGGCGCCTTCGCATCCCTGATCTGGGCGGGGCAGTTGCAGTCATCCTACATCGCCCCCACCCCACGGTCGCGGCGCTGGCCCGTCAGCTGGAGGCCATCGGCCTGCGGACCCTGTGCCACTGGCCCGACCTGCCGCCTGCCGTCCAGTCTGCGGACTACCTGTTCATCGACGTGGATCCGGCGCACGAGGACCAGTTTCCCTGGCTGCCGGGGCCCGCGCCCATGCCCACAATCGCGCTGATCGGCTCAGAGGCTCCTGGCAGGATCGAGTGGCTGATGAACTTCGGCGCCGATGCACAGATCCTCAAGCCGGTTGGGACGGCGGGGGTCTACTCGGCCCTGCTGATCGCCCGTGCGACCTTCGATGCACGCGCCGAGATGAGTGACCAGATCGACAGCCTGCGCCGCCGTCTGAGCCAGCGCCAGGTCGTCGTGCGCGCCGTCGCCCTGCTGGCAGCGCGGGGCAAGTCCGAGGACGCGGCCTATGACCAGCTGCGGCAGATGGCGATGGCCTGGCGCATCAGCTTCGAAGAGGCGGCCGATCGGCTCGTCGAGAATGCCGCGACGGACAAGGAGGCCGACAATGGTTGACACCGCTCATGTCCAGCTTCAGCCGCCCATCGCGCCGGCGAGCGTCCTGCGCAGGCTCATGCGGCGCAAGCTGGCCCTCTTCGGCCTCGCGATCATCGCGGTTGTGGTGGGCGCTGCGATCTTCGCGCCTTGGATCGTCCGCTACGCCCCGAACGAGCAATTGTTCGAGGGGCTGACGCTGGAGGGCGCCCCCATGCCGCCCGGCGGCGAGTTCCTGATGGGCACCGACCTTCTGGGCCGCGACCTCTTCAGCCGGATGCTCTATGGCGCGCGCACCTCGCTCATCATCGGCATCGTCGCCAATGGCGCGGCGCTGACGATCGGCACGCTGGTCGGGATCACCGCTGGCTTCCTGCGGGGCTGGGTCGGCGCGATCCTGATGCGCTTCACCGACCTGATGATGGCCTTCCCCGCCCTGCTGCTGGCGATCTGCCTAGCCGCGATCTTCCGGCCCTCGCTTTGGATCGTTGCGATGGTCATTGCGCTGGTGAACTGGGTGCAGACCGCGCGCGTCATCTATACCGAGACGACAAGCCTCGCCGAGCGCGAGTTCATCGCGGCCGAGCGCACGCTCGGGGCCTCGGGCGCGCGCATCCTCCTGCGCCACATCCTGCCGCATCTTGTCCCGACGCTGATCGTGTGGGGCACGCTCGGCATCTCGGTCACGGTGCTCTTGGAGGCGACGCTGAGCTTCCTCGGAGTCGGGGTGCAGCCGCCGACGCCCAGCTGGGGCAACATCATCTTCGAGAACCAGACCTATTTCCAGGCCGCGCCTTGGCTGGTCTTCATCCCCGGCGCGGCGATTCTTCTGCTGGCGCTGGCGTTCAACCTGGTCGGAGACGCGCTGCGCGACGTTCTCGACCCGACGCAGCGGGGGCGCGACTGATGGCCGGATATCTTTTCCGCCGTCTCCTTCAGGCGGCGCTGATCTTGCTCGGCGTCAGCTTCATCACCTTTGTGCTGCTTTACGTTCTGCCCGCAGACCCCGTGCGCCAGATCGCCGGACGCTCGGCCACACAGCAGACGGTCGAGAACATCCGCCAGCAGTTGGGTCTCGATCAGCCGCTGCTGGTGCAATACGGCCGCTTCTTGGCTGGGCTGGTGCAGGGCGATCTGGGACGCAGCTATCTGCAGCGGACCGAGGTCAGCACGCTTATCGCTTCGCGCTTGCCTGCCTCGCTGCTGCTGATGGCGGGCGGCATCCTTTGCGAGCTGCTGATCGGCCTAACGCTCGGTGTGATCGCGGCGCTCTATCGTGGGCGGCCCTTGGATCAAGGGCTGATGGTCACCAGCTTTGTCGCCGTCTCGGCGCCGCAATTTGTGGTCGGGCTGCTGCTGCTCTATGTTTTCGCGGTCCAGCTGGGCTGGTTCCCCATCGGCGGCTACGGCACGCTGGCGCATCTGGTGCTGCCCGCAGTGACGCTCGGGATCATGGGCTCCGGCTGGTATTCGCGCATGATGCGCTCGTCCATGATCGAGGTGCTGCGCCAGGATTATATCCGCACCGCCCGCGCCAAGGGCCTGACGCGGGGACGCATCCTCTTCCGTCACGCGCTGCCGAATGCGATCCTGCCGGTCATCGCCATGATCGGCATCGACATCGGCATCTTCATGGGCGGAATCGTCGTCGTCGAAAGCGTCTTCGGCTGGCCCGGCATCGGCCAGTTGGCCTGGCAGGCGATCCAGCGCGTCGACATTCCCGTGATCATGGGGGTCACCATGGTCTCGGCCGGGTTCATCGTGCTGGGCAACCTTCTGGCCGACATCGTCACCCCCTTCATCGACCCGCGCATCAAGATGCGGTGACACCTCAACCACAACAGGGAAAACAAGATGAAACGACTGCTTCTCTCTTCGGCCCTCGTCATGGCCGTCGCGCTGCCGGTCGCCGCGCAGGACTACACGCCCGACCCGAACGCAACGCAGGGCGGGACGATCACGATCACCTACAAGGACGACGTGGCGACGCTGGACCCGGCCATTGGCTATGACTGGCAGAACTGGTCGATGATCAAGTCGCTCTTCGACGGGCTCATGGACTATGTCCCCGGCACGACCGAACTGCGCCCCGGCCTTGCTGAAAGCTACGAGGTGTCCGAGGACGGCACCGTCTTCACCTTCACCCTGCGCCAAGGCGTCACTTTCCACAACGGTCGCGAGATGACGGCCGAGGACGTGAAATACTCGCTCGACCGGGTGACGCTTCCTGAAACGCAATCCCCGGGGGCAGGCTTCTTCGCCTCAATCCAGGGCTTCGACGAGATCTCGTCGGGCGAGGCAGACACACTGTCGGGCGTCGAGGTCGTCGATCCGCAGACGGTCCGGATCACCTTGTCACGCCCCGACGCGACCTTCCTGCATGTGATGGCGCTGAACTTCGCCTCGGTCGTCCCGCAGGAGGCTGTCGAGGAGGCGGGCGCGGATTTCGGCAAGTCGCCGGTCGGGACTGGCGCCTTCAAGCTGGCGGACTGGGTCATCGGCCAGCGCCTCGTCTTTGAGAAAAACGAGGATTACTGGCGCGACGGCGTGCCCTATCTGGACGCCATCACCTTCGAGGTCGGGCAAGAGCCGGTCGTCGCGCTGCTGCGCTTGCAGCAGGGCGAAGTGGACGTGCCGGGCGACGGCATCCCGCCGGCAAAGTTCCAAGAGGTAATGGCCGATCCCGACCAGGCCGCGCGCGTGGTCGAGGGCGGGCAGCTGCACACTGGCTACATCACGCTCAATGTGGGCATCGAGCCCTTCAACCAACTCGCCGTGCGCGAGGCGGTCAACATGGCGATCAACAAGGACCGCATCATCCAGGTCATCAACGGCCGCGCGGTGCCCGCGAACCAGCCGCTGCCGCCGTCGATGCCGGGCTATACCGAGGGCTACGATGGGTTTGCCTATGACCCCGAGGGCGCGAAGGCCAAGCTGGCCGAGGCCGGGCTGGCAGACGGCTTCACCACCGAACTCTACGTGATGAACACCGATCCGAACCCGCGCATCGCGCAGGCGATCCAGCAGGACTTGCGCGCCATCGGCGTCGAGGTCGAGATTCGCAGCCTCGCGCAGGCCAACGTGATCGAAGCCGGCGGCGCGGGCGAGGCCCCGATGATCTGGTCGGGCGGCATGGCCTGGATTGCGGACTTCCCTGACCCCTCGAACTTCTACGGTCCGATCCTCGGCTGCGCGGGCGCCGGAGACGGCGGCTGGAACTGGTCGAAGTTCTGCGACGAGGGCATCGACGCCATGGCGACCAAGGCCGACAGCTTCACCGACCCGGCCGCCCCGGAGCGGCTGGAGCTGTGGTCCGAGGTCTATCAGCGAGTGATGGCCGAGGCGCCCTGGGTGCCCGTCTTCCACGAGCAGCGCTACACGATGAAATCGGCGCGCATGGGCGGCGATGACTCGCTCTATGTCGATCCGGTCTCCATCCCCGTCAATTACGACTATGTCTACGTGACCGAGTAAGCCTCATGTGCAAGAACTGTGACTACACGATCCACGGCGCGCAGCACCATTTTGGCTGGGACAACTCGATTGCTCCCGCTCAGACCGTGGCGCCAGGATCGACGATTCTCTTCAACTGCATGGATTCTTCGGCGGGCCAACTTGGCCCGTCGAGCACCGTCGCGGATGTCGCGGCGCTGGATTTCGGCAAGATCAACCCGGTCTCGGGACCCATCTTCGTCGAGGGCGCCGAGCCCGGGGATGCGCTGAAGGTGACGCTGGAGGATTTTGCCCCGCGTGAGCAGGACGGCTCGGCCTGGGGCTGGACGGCAAACATTCCGGGCTTCGGGCTGCTGGCGGACCAGTTCACCGATCCGGCGCTCTTAATCTGGAAATACGATGCCGCCACGCTGGCCCCCGCGCTTTGGGGGCAGCATGGCAAGGTCGCGCTGAAGCCCTTCACCGGCACGATCGGCGTGGCGCAGGCCGAGCCGGGGTTGCACTCCATCGTTCCGCCGCGCCGCACGGGCGGCAATCTGGACATCCGCGATCTGGCCAAGGGCACGGTCCTCTACCTGCCCGTAGAGGTGGCGGGGGCGCTCTTTTCAGTCGGCGACACCCATGCGGCGCAGGGCGACGGCGAAGTCTGCGGCACTGCCATCGAGAGCCCGATGGACGTCACGCTGACGCTGGACCTGGTGAAAGGCGTGAACCTGAAGATGCCGCGCTTCACCACACCCGGCCCGGTGACGCGGCACCTGGACACCAAGGGCTACGAGGTCACGACCGGCATCGGCCCCGACCTGATGACCGGCGCGCGCCAGGCGGTCGAGCAGATGGTGGACCTGCTCTGCGCGCAGCACGGCATGGCAGCGGTGGACGCCTACATGCTGGTCTCGACCTGCGGCGATCTGCGGATCTCGGAAATCGTCGACATGCCGAACTGGGTGGTGTCCTTCTACTTCCCGCGCTCGGTTTTCGAATGATCGCAGCGCCCGAAGTCGTCGCAGCGCCGCTTCTATCGGTGCAGGGCCTGACGGTATCGGTCAGGGACAGGGGGGTCGTGCGTCCCCTTGTCCAGGATCTCAGCTTCGATCTGCGACCGGGCGAGACACTGGCGATCGCCGGTGAAAGCGGGTCGGGCAAGTCGATAACCTCGCTGGCGCTGATGGGCCTGCTACCGGCAAATGTCAGCGTCACCTCAGGCCAGTTGCTGCTGGACGGCACCGATCTGGCGCGGCTGCCCGAGGCCGCGATGCGGCCTCTGCGCGGTGCCCGGATTGCGATGATTTTCCAGGAGCCGATGACCTCGCTCAATCCGGTGCAGACCATCGGCACCCAACTGACCGAGGCGATCCGCGCACATGAACCCCTCGGTCGCGCCGAAGCGCGCGCCCGGGCCATCGAGGCGCTGCGCCAGGTCCGGATCTCGGAACCCGTGCGGCGGATGCGGCAATATCCACACGAGCTGTCGGGCGGGATGCGGCAGCGCGTGATGATCGCGATGGCCTTGGCGCTGCGCCCCGCGGTGCTGATCGCCGACGAGCCGACGACGGCGCTGGATGTGACCGTTCAGCGCGAGGTACTGGACCTGCTGCGCGACCTGCAGGCCCAGACCGGCACCGCCGTGATCCTGATCACGCATGACATGGGCGTGGTGGCCGAGACGGCGGACCGCGTCGTCGTGATGCAGGCGGGCCGCATGGTCGAAGAGGGGCCGACCACCAGGATCTTCGCCGCACCCGGTGCTGAATACACGCGCGAGCTTCTGGCCGCCGTTCCCCGCCTCGGCACCGGGGCCGAGCGCAACGCGCCCTTGCCCCCGGAGGCGCCGGTTCCGGTCGCCCGCCTGTCCTGCACCTCGGTCCACTACGACATCGGCGCCAACTTCCTCGGCCGCCCGACCCACCGGGTTCACGCCGCGCTTGGCGTTTCCTTCGATATCCGCCCTGGCGAGACTTTCGGCCTGGTGGGAGAAAGCGGCTGCGGCAAGTCAACGATCGCAAAGGCCTTGGCTGGCCTCGTGCCGCATGAGGGGCTGATCGAGATCGGGGGAAAGCCCCTGTCCTCCCTGACAGCGCGAGAGCACAAGGACATCCGCCGCGACGTCCAGATGGTATTCCAGGACCCGATGGCCGCATTGGACCCCCGGATGAAAGTGGGAGACGCCGTGGAAGAGCCGCTGGTGATCCACCGCATCGGCACTCCGGCGGAACGGCGTGCCCGCGCCGAAGATCTCTTTCGGCGCGTCGGCCTCACCCCGGACCAGATGTCCCGCTACCCGCATGAGTTCAGCGGCGGCCAGCGTCAGCGCATCTGCATCGCCCGGGCCTTGGCGCTGCGCCCGAAGCTGATCATCTGCGATGAGAGCGTGTCGGCGCTGGACGTCTCGGTCCAGGCGAAGGTGCTGGCGCTTCTGCAAGAACTGAAGACAGGTCTGGGCATGTCCTACCTGTTCATCAGCCACGATATGGCCGTGGTCGAGAACGTCGTGGACCGCTTGGCGGTCATGTATCTCGGCCAAATTGTCGAGATGGGAACGCGCGACCAGCTCTTCGGCAATCCGCAGCATCCTTATACGCAGCGACTCCTCGATGCAGTCCCGATCCCGGACCCGGCGCGCCGGTCGCGGAGCTATCTCCGCCCGACCGGAGAGATACCGTCTCCCCTGCGGCCGATAGGTGAGAGTCCCCCACCTGCCGAGTTGATCGACACGGGCGGTGGACATCTGGTCGCGAGATACTCAGATTGATTGCCTCAGCGCTCCTTAACCGCAAGCGGCTGATGCAGTGCCGCAGCCACCTGCCCTGCGAGGCTACGTTCGTTGCCAAGGAGAGTGCACCAGGCGGACCCACGCGTTATACGGCACGTCCGAACGACCGCTTTGAGGAGGCTGCATTGCAGCACCACCAATGGGATCACCGTTTGGCATAGGCTGTGCGCGGCACTGGCAGAGAGCCATTATACTCTGCGCCGTGTTACCGGGTTAGTGAGGCGCATCCCCTGAAAAGTATTCCTCGCACGCATCCCGGACCCGATTGACAGACGCATCATCGACGTCCAGATGCGTGACCCATCGCAGGCTGCCATAGCGGCCGCCGACGGCGATGCCTCGATCGGCCAGGAAGCGCCTGAAAGCTTCTACGTCGGTGGCAACCGGAGTCATGAACACCATGTTGGTTTGCGCGGATCCCGATCCCAGTTCTGGAAAGGCTGCAAGGACATCTGCCAAGCGTGCGGCACGGGCATGGTCTTCAGCCAGTCGCCCAACATTGTGTTCAAGGGCATGAATGCCCGCAGCGGCCAGGATGCCCGTCTGCCGCATCCCGCCACCCAGCATCTTGCGCAGCCTGCGCGCGGTCCGGATCAGATCTCTCGATCCGGCCAGGACCGACCCAACGGGCGCCCCCAGCCCTTTCGACAAGCACAGCGAGACCGTATCAAAGCCCTGTGCGATCCCATCAGCCTCGCATCCGGTGGCGACGGAGGCATTCATCAGCCGCGCGCCATCCAGATGAGTGGACAAACCATGCCGATGCGCCAGTTCTGTCGCAGCCGCCAGATAGGCAGGGTCAAGCACCAAACCGCTGAAGGTGTTCTCCAGGGTTAGAAGCCGGGTGCGCGCATGGTGGAAGTCGTCGGGCTTGATGGCCCCTTCGATTAGTGCCAAGGCGATGGTCCCGTCCGGCTCGTTCGGCAGCGGCTGCGGCTGGATTGAGCCCAGCACCGCCGCTCCGCCTCCTTCGTAAAGGAAGGTATGGGCCTTGTGCCCGACCAGGTATTCGTCGCCCCTGGCACAATGCACCATGAGCCCGGCCAGGTTCGCCTGTGTCCCTGAAGGAAAGAACAGCCCCACCTCCTTGCCAAGGCGCTCCGCGGCCATGGCCTCCAGCCTGCGGGTGGTCGGACAATCCTCGTAGACCGCGTCTCCGACCTCTGCCGAGGCCATGGCGGCCCGCATCGCTGCATCCGGCCGCGTCACGGTGTCCGAGCGGAAATCGTCCATGATTGTCATGTCACCGTCCCCTTTTGGCATGCTCAGCATAGCCCGCGGGCAGGAAAGCCGGTGCCGGGCGGAAGATCAAGTTAAAGGTGGGAACTGCGGGCTCTGCCTGAGCGACCCGTCGACTAGCACTTTGAGGAGCGGGCAACTAGTTCGCGGCTTCAGTGTAGATCTGCTGACGTACCCGCCTGCCTGTCCGCACGGCATCTGGATTTTTTTAGGGTGCCGAACGAGATCGCAAGTGAGGCACGGGGCTAGGGTCAGATGGTCACCGGCGATGTTCCGGTAAGGTCTGGTTGCTGACACCAACTTGGACCGGAGATTTCACCGATGACCACCGACTTGATGAACTTCCGCGACCTCGTGGAGAAGACGCCTGATGCCGACCTGCTGCGCGAGATGATCGGCTTTGCGGCGGAGCGGCTGATGTAACTGGAGGTTGGCACCGTAACAGGGGGAGCCATGGCGAGATGCTCTGCCCCCTGAAAACTGGACCGTTTGAAGCTGGAGTTTTCGGCTAACCTTCCCTGGCTGGGAGAGGAGCTGAGAACCATGAAGGCATCGAAGTTCACCGAGGCGCAAAAGGCGTTCATTCTGAAGCAGGGCGAGGAAGGCACGCCGGTTGCGGAGATCTGCCGGAAGGCTGGGATCAGCCAGGCAACCTACTTCAACTGGAGTAAGGAGGATCAGTGAACAGTCCGGTGGACTGTTCACCCGACGAACGCGATACGGCGGGCTGCTGCCGGACGAGATGCGCCGATTGAAGGCGCTCGAAGACGAGAACAGCCGCCTCAAGAAGATCGTGGCGGACCTGACGCTCGACCGGGAAATGCTGCAGGACGCCATCCGCCCATGGCCTTGAACCCGTGCCGCGTGCCCGCGCCATCCTGCGAATGGCAGCCGCACAGGCAGGCCAT
>NZ_JAPTYD010000046.1 GCF_026913015.1 Paracoccus benzoatiresistens | reverse complement strand
CTTCAGTCCGAAATAGGGATGCCAGCGGTAATGGACTTCCCGATCTTCCCCGACATGGGCAGAATGAACGGGCAATGACCATCACCAGAAAGAGCAGCCTGTTCGCCGGATCGGATGGCGGCGGCAGCACATGGGCAACCATCGCGACGCTGTTGCTGACCTGCAAGATGAACAACGTAGACCCGGCGGCATGGCTGACCCAGTCCCCCTGGAGCGCATCGCCAACCAATGGCCGAGCGCCGAATCGACGCTCTCATGCCATGGAGTTACAAAGCCTGAACGGCCACGGCTTCCCGCTTACGATCAACCCACGCTCAGGCAAGCGGGCGAAATCGGGTGGTTGCGGTAATCCCGTGGTCGCGACCGCGCTTCTGGATCGGCTCCTGCACCATGCCGTCGTCGTTCAGATCGAAGGCACCGGCTCCGCCAACACGCCGACCTGATCCCGAAAACATACCCACGCGCACGCCACTATCACACCGCCGCCGCCGCCAAAGCGCCGCAGTCGGCCGCTGAAAAATGGAGGCCTCGGCATATGCCATGGCGTCCGCGGCCGGCCTTGCGCCCGTCAGGCGCCAGTCGGGCAAACGCGCCGGATGCAGAAGAGCGTTCGGAGGGGACAAGGCGCTCAAGCGTGTCTTCTACCAGAGCACGTTCTGCGCAGTGGTGACCCGCGATCCACCTTCACGCGCCTTCTACGACCGCAAGCGACGTGAGGGCAAACATCACACCCAGGCGTTGATCGCCCTCGCGCGGCGCCGTGTGACGGTGATATGGACCATACTCCGCCGGCGCGAGGCCTTCGATCCGGAGAGAACGGCCGTTTGACTTCCGCATTACTCAGCCGCCTTCGAATTTCCACCACTTCCGAGACACGACCCCAAGGTCAATGAAATCCTGTATTACGCCGATGATGTCTCACAACCGAACACTATTTCGAATTGCAATGGCCTCCTCCAACACCTCAGCTAGCGCATCACTAGCCTTGCCAATCATGAAATGACGTTCGTAAGTGGCACGAGCTGTCGCCCGCATTGCCTTCCGTTGCTCAGCTGGAAGCGCTAGCCAATTTGCCAACAGTTTGCGGATCCCGTCGTAGGTATCAGATTCCACAAACCCGGCCTTACCCGCGACCACCTCTCGCCACGTATTGACTTTGTAAGTGGTCATCACCGGCAAACTGGCAGCCATTGCCTCTGCAACTACAATACCAAAATTTTCTTGGTGCGAAGGCAGGATGAAAGCTTCAGCACCACGGAAGGCGCCGTATTTCGCATCGCCGCTCAGCATACCAGGCCAGTGAATGCGGTCGCCTACACCAAGTTTGGACGCCCGCTCTCGGAGACCATCGACCAATCCGTCAGAATCTGGCCCCGCGACAACCAACTGCAACCCAGGCCATCGTTGTGCCTCTGCAGCGAAGGCTTCAACTAGCAAGTCACAACCCTTCTTCGCATGGATCCGACTTAGAAAAAGGAGATAAGGTTTGCCAACGACGTCGGGCAATGCTTCGGCAAATGCGTTACGCTGTTGATTATCTCGGTTCGGTATGTCCGGGGCACCATAGGCTACAGTGCGGGACTTGAACGGATAACCCCAGAAGGCACCTTGGGCAAGTCGCATCTCTTCCTCGGTGGTAAACAGCACCCATTGAGCATCGCGCATCACCCGGCCCAACCACATCCACCAATAGACCTGCTTGATCCAATGCTTAACCGGTTTTACTTTTCTAAACCATGGATCCAACATTCCATGAGCAAAAACAACATAAGGAACTCCCGCCCGCTTTAGTCCTCGGTAACCGCCCACCGCAGACCAGTGCCAGATGCCATGAATCACGGCTGCATCAAAACGATGTCCCTCGCGAACGATCCATTGCTCAATGTCCGGACTATAGCCCCAACCTTGTTTGTCACTTCGGCCGCAGGCGTGTACTGTCATCGGAAAATTTGCAATATAGGGTGCATTGGCATGATCGGAACTGACTATCTCGGTTTCATGCCCCTGCTCCTGCATCCGTTCCGACGAGCGCTTTATACCCTCAACGGGCCCGCCATGAGTCGGATCAACATAGCCGATGATACGCAATATTTTCATTTTTTAGAACTCATGAGAACCGTTTCAGTTTAGGCGCGGAAACCTATTCAGAAAACTCGACAACCGCACTTAGCCTTCACCATCCACCTAGACACGTCAAACGCCCGGCACTGGTGCAAGTTTTTTTTAACAGCCTAGCCATTTTTCAACCCTTCGCGCAATCTTAGAATTACTTACTTGCTAATCACGATAGAAGAGAGGCAGTTGTGGGCATAAAGCAGCTATGGGGCTTCAGATATCTCTGCCGCGCATTTTCCAAAGTGTTACCAACAGCATCAATACATGAGTTCCCAACAGGGTCCAACCTGCGGACGTAACCCCAAGCACCGGGAGCAGTACGATATTAGCTAATAGTCCGGCGGCGGACAACACTAATAACCAGACCGCAAACACCGAATGACGATTGGTAGAAGTAAAGGGCGTCTGAAGAGTGAACCACATGATTTCGAAGACAATGGCGGCAGTCATCAGATATAGAAGCTTGTTATAGCCCACCACAACATCCTTCGTCCAATACCGAAGGAAATTGGGGCCAAGTGTGGTCATGCCAATAAAATAGGCCATGGATCCAGCCATTGCCGAAATAACTAAAAGCCGGAAGATCCGCAAGCGTTGATCGGGAGTTTCCTCCGAGGCTAACTGTGCAAAGACTGGCTGTATTGCGTGGATTACAATCGTGGACGCCATTCGTCCCAAGCGAGTCAGTGTTCGGATTGCTTGCAACACCACCACCATCGCGGGTCCCAAGGACGCGGAGACCAGGACAGTTACTCCTTGAATGGTAAAGAGATTACTTAGGTAATAGAACATGTAGGACAGCGATGGGCCGACTAATAGACGCACCAACTTCCACTCTGGTACCTCTCCTGTAGGTTTCAGCCAGCGTTCATGACGATAGAACCAAATCCCGGTCGCACCAAATAGTAGTGATTGTGCCACCACCATGAAAACGCTGGCCGCTAAAAAACCTCCTCCCAAAGCTGCAACCAATAGCAGTCCGATGAAGGAAACAAGCCTATTGGTGGCAGTGATCACAATTGCTAACCACTGTTTATTGACTGTCTTCAGGCCCCCTCCGAGAGCTCCGAAAGCTAGCGACATAGCCGCCGAACACGATAGCATCACAAAAGCAGGCAAGGTCTGGGATGACTGTTCAGGTGCTACTTTAAGAATCTCGGCAAGTGGAATTAATGCTCCTAGAAGTGCTGCCAAGAAGGGAATGCAAAGCGCTATGGAGGCAATTGTAAACCAAGCAGCTTGGTTAACTGCCCGAGCATAGTTGCGATCGCCACGTGCGACTGCCATGGTCATCTCTGTACCGGAAATCTGCCCCATACCTAGGTCTGCAATCGAGAAATAGGCAGGCAGGGCGGAAATCGCCAGCCATGAGCCATACGTACTAGCACCCCACAAAGTGACCATCGCGGGAATCGCAATGAGCTGAGTAAAAATCGTCACTGTCTGAGAATAAGCCTCTGCACCGGCGCCGCTTAGGAATTGGGTTCGAAAGGATTTTCTTTGTGTCATAGTTACTCAGTAGTTCTGCCGAGGAAATCAGCAGTCAGAAACGAGCGAAGGATCTCGGGAGCCGTTAGGAAACAGATCCCTAATTCTCGTGCAAGCTGAAGGCGCACTCAGGCGCGCTGCCAATTTGCTGCCTTGGCTGATGTGCGCATCCTTGCCGGCAGCAGTTTCTCAGATCAACTTCTTCTACAGATTAAAATATTCCGCCACCGCATGCAGGCTAGCACAAACAGGCACGCCCGCAGCGCGCATTTCTCCGACATCGCCGGCTCCCTGGCCGGTCAAAACTAGTGCCGCGCGGCAGCCCCGCGCCAATCCCGCATTAATGTCCGAAGCTTTGTCACCTACCATAATTGAACGCTCCCAGTCGACTCCCGCTCCTGGGGGCAACAACTTGGCCGCCTCATCCAGCATCCCCGTTCGGGGCTTGCGGCAGATGCAACTGTCACCAGAGCGATGTGGGCAGTGGTGCCATGAAGCGATCTCAATACCCTCAGCTATGAGCAAAGACTCTAACCGCTCATTGACAGCGGCGAGTTGCGCTTCCGTGAAATAGCCACGTCCGATTCCAGATTGGTTCGAAACCACTATCAACCTGAAGCCGGCGTCATGGAACCGGCGCAGACCTTCGACTGCCCCAACTTCCAGCGTCACTAGATCAGGATCCGAAAGATAGTTTCGTTCAACGATGATTGTTCCGTCACGATCGAGAAAGAGGCAAGGTACTGTTGCAGATATTACGCAGCTCATCGATAGCAATCTTCCGTGTTGAGGTAGCTATTCACATAGTCGCGCACACCTGCCTCAAGACTATGAAACGGCGCCTCGAAACCTGACTTTCGCAGTTTGGTCATTTCTGCTTGAGTAAAGTACTGGTATCGGCCTTTCAGATTTTCCGGCATGTCAATGTATTCAATCTTGACCGGAATACTTAGCGCAAGCCCGATCGCCCGGACGAGGTCGTCAAAACTGCGGGCATTGCCCGTGCCAATATTGAACAGCCCGGAGACGGAAGGGTTCCTCAGCAGCCAGATTATCGCCGCTGTGCAATCCTTCACATACACAAAATCACGCATTTGCTGGCCGTCGGCGATGCCTGTACGATCCGACTTGAACAGCCTTACTATCTCACCTGTACGCACCGGCTCAAAAAATTTCGCTACAACGCTCATCATTGAGCCTTTGTGGTATTCGTTTGGACCATAGACATTGAAGAACTTGAGCCCGGCCCACTGTGGCGGGCACTTCTCGCCGTTAGCGACTCGGCGCATTAAGATTTTGTCGGTAGCATTCTTTGACCATCCATATCCGTTCAATGGTCGCAACGCAGCCAAGTCTTCAGGCTTCTGACTATCAACGAGGTCTTTCTCTAATGCTCCATATGTCGCGGCCGAAGACGCATATATAAAGGGAACCTCTGCGTTCGCGCACCAGTCCCAGAGTTTAACCGTCATTGTTATATTGCGTTCCACCAGCAAGTCGACATTTCGTTCGGTGGTGGCCGAAATAGCACCCATGTGGACAATGCCGGTGATGTCGGTGCGCCCTCTCAGCCAATCGAAGATTTCATTTGGGGGAATAAACTCGGTGATATCGCGTTTAGCTAGGTTACGCCATTTGTCGCTATCTTCGAACCAGTCGCAAACGGCCACCGGCCCTATACATGCTTCTTCGAGGTCTGCCACAATGTTGGAGCCAATGAAGCCCGCTGCACCTGTGATAAGGATCATGATGTCACGGCCTTTCCGATCATTGCCCTCGTGATGATGTTGGTGGAGCTTTTCCCTTCAATCAGGCGCGCCAACTCAACACGCCCCCCGTAGCCCAGCACGATGTCCGATCCAACCACGGTCTCTATTGAGTAATCAGCACCTTTGATCAGCACATCAGGCCGGATTTCTCGGATCAAATCAATTGGGGTGTCTTCTTCAAAGATCACTACGGCATCGACAGTACCGAAGGCACCCAGTACTGTCGCTCGGTCCTGCTCTCCGTTGATCGGTCGGCCCGGACCCTTGCCTAAACGGCGTACAGAATTGTCACTATTCAATCCGACAATCAAGCAGTCACATTGTGCACGGGAGAACTCAAGAATTGAAATGTGTCCTGGGTGGACGATGTCGAAAACACCATTAGTAAAGCCCACCTGCTTGCCCTCAGCGCGCCGTGCCGCGGCATAGTTGCCTGCCGCCCGTGCGCTCAGCAGCAATGGCGCGCCTATGCGGCGATTGCCGGCATTGATCTTAGCTAGCCGCTCAAGTAGCTCATCAGGGCTGATGGTGGCGGTGCCACGCTTGCCTACTACGATTCCGCCGGCTGTATTGGCCAGATAGGCTGCGTCTGCCAATTCAAGTCCCGATCCCAGCCCCAATGACAGGGTTGCCACCACCGTGTCGCCAGCCCCAACTACGTCGAAGACCTCTATGGCCACGTTGCGAATATGGGTGTGCGGCCGGCCATCGCCTTCAACTAGGGTCATGCCCTTTTCCGAACGAGTGATCAGCAGATTATCGATTCCGGCAGCGGCGCGCAACTCCTCGCCGGCAGCGACCACTTGCTCGTCGCTCTCAATTGGTGCGCCATATGCGGCCGACGCTTCTTTCAGGTTGGGCGTGAGTACCGTTGCTCCGGCATATCGGGACAGATTACATGATTTTGGATCGACCACCACTGGCTTGCCAAGGCTGCGAGCCGCCTGAGTAATTTCCGAAATGACTCGGTCAGTTAAAACGCCTTTGGCATAGTCCGACAAAATGATCACAGTGCAACTGTGTATGTGGTGTAGGACACGGTCAAGCACCGCAGCCTCTGCTTCGCAGTCCAGTGGTGCCGAGCTCTCATTATCCACTCTTAGCATATGCTGACCCTGGGCAACATAGCGAATTTTGTGGCTGGTCGGGCGACCAGCCACCCTGTGCACGTCTAGAATTAGCTTAGGATTTTTTGAAAGCTCGGCGATCAGAGTCTGTCCGACTAAGTCTTGGCCTATGGCCGAGATCATCACACAGTCTCCGCCAAGTGCAGTGACGTTGCGAGCCACGTTTGCGGCGCCGCCGGGCACCATCATCTCGATCCCGGAATTAAATACCGGGATCGGGCTCTCCGGTGAGATCCGGGTTACACTGCCATTATTGTAAGTATCAACGATTACGTCGCCTACGCACATGACTCGGACATCCGGGAACGTCGAAATGGCGGAATCAAGTAGGATTGTATTCTGGGAACTCATGTAAGATCTCGGATTGATCCGGCTTTGGTAGTACCGGTTATCGTGAGGATGGCGAAAAGCGCATGGTAAAGGCTGGAGGCACGGACTGGCTCCTCAACGAAACCTTCGTGCAATGTTAATACCTCACGCCAGAGCCCCGGGAGAGCCCCCGCATCAAGGAACCGCTTCAGGCAGACTAGCGCTTGGTCGCGCCGCGCCATCGCCTCCGCGCGTAGTTCCGGGGGGCCTTCAATAGAGACCACGTGCCAGAATTTGGCGCGCTCTGTCTGCGGCCAGAGTTTTGCATTGCCGTCACGTAGCGTGCCCGTCTCGTCAATTGCGTTAACTACTGCACCGCGAGCGGCGTCTACTCCATAGTTCTCACCAAAACTCGCAATCGCCAGCGCGGCCTCTCGTGCTGCGGGTTCGTTGACAAATCCGGCCCACCTCCACAGAAGCCACCCCCATTCAAATTGGTGACCCGGCTCTATTAGCAGCCAGTCGCCCTGCTGACGGATCGGGGTTACGTCCAGTGCGTAAACTTCGGGTAATACCACAGGATCTGTCTGAATGAGAGTCGATAGTGCGCGGCGTGCAATGCCGCTTGCTAGGTTCAGCCAATGTCTGTCGACATCATCATCGGTCTCCGCCCAAGCCAAAAAACCCTCCAGTAGATGCATGTGCGGATTTGCCAGCAATGGCGGAGCTGCCGGCACGCTCTCGTTAAAAAGCCCGTCCTCACGTCCGTAATGATCTACCAAATGTGTTGCTATTCGGCGTGCGGCGGCGCGCGCCTGCGGATCGGGTCCGAAAGTGGCATCGAAGCTTGCCAATCCGAATAGTACGAATGCATCATCGTAAAGGTCGTGGCCATTCTTGGCCACTGCCCCGCCAGGGGAACACGCCATGATAACTCTACCATCAGGGCTAATAAGGTTGGCTGTCAGGAAGTCCAGCCCATGACGGGCACACGCCTCTGCTGGTCCGTCCCACCCCATCTGTCGCGCTGCACAGAAGCAAAAAATCTGTCTCGCCGTCAGCCGAGCACGGCGGTCGTGCTCCACAGGGCTAAGGTCTGCCTGTAAGAGTTCGAAGTAACCTCCGCTCTGATCCAGTCCGTGAGCAGCCCACAATGGAAAGGCATCGTTGAGAGCCCAGTGGCGCAAGTCGTCGGCGATACTCATGGCAAGGATACTTTGTTTAGGGTTTCTCGATCACTTTCGAAACCAAGAAGTTCAGAAGCGCTTCTGAATACCTCCTGAGGCGTGATGTGATGGAGTCCCTCCATTCGGTGAATGATATGCACATGGGATCCGACCGGATGCCACTGGCATGGTTCGTTGAAATTCCCGAAGACACCGATTGAGGGTACCCCCTCGGCACTGGCCATGTGCAGTGGGCCGCTGTCATGGCCGATGAACAAGGACGCAGTCGATAGTGCCGCAGCGCTTTCGCGCGGCGATAGCTGCCCACACGCATTCACTCCTGGACCATCCCATCCAGACAGAAAGGTCTCGGCTCGTTCGACGTCTTCCCCCGCGCCTACCACCAGCATTCCAAACCGTCCGCGACTGGAAATAAGTTCTCGCAACGCGACCCAATTCCCCATCCCCCAGTCCTTGTCAGCTGCCTTGCCGCCCATGTTCACCGCAATGATTGGCACCCCGGCTAGTGGGTTGCATATCTCTTCTCCGCGGGAGCGTTCCGCCTCTGTCAACTCCAAATTCCAGTTCGCGCGGTCTAGCAGGTCTATAGAACCAAGCTTTTTGCAGCATCGAGCGAGACGGCTTGCCTCGCGCTCGATCTCTCCCGTTACAGGATCTCTGCGCGGTCTGCGCAGGTCATCACTGCTGGGAAGACAGTACACTTTACGAACACCGGCGCTGAGAAGGAACAACCAATCACGCCAGACTGCGCCACGGCTTCGTACCGGCATCAAATAAACCGCCTCTCGTGCGCCTGTCGCACGAACTTTTGCCCGCAACGTCAGAATCCCGCGCAAGTCGCGCAGCGCTAGAGGGTAATCAATAACCTGATCGGCGAATTGCCCATCGCTTCCAAGGATAGACATCAACGGAGCTGCTTTCCCCGAAACTGGCACATTCGTCAGCAGCACAATCCGTCGACCGGCGAAATGCTTTCGAATGGCATGAAAACAGGGAAGCGCAAACACAGTGTCACCTATGCTGCCAAGGCGATATACGACTATGGGCGGAAGCATTTAGTTATGATGCTCCTGAACAGGCAATACGAAATGATCACCAAAGAGAAAAGGGCCACCAACAAGCGATCCGACAATAATCTCTAGGCATAGACAATCAATATTACGCCGATCGTATTTAGAATTCACGTTTTCAAGCATAAAGCATCCTTTCAAGGGCGCGACAACTCTACACCATGGCTTGTCGCAGTGCCGCAACGATCTCCTTTTAGGTGCATGATGGAGACACCGCAAGCTATCCTATCATGAGCACTAACAATTGCCGCCGAACCTAGGAGAATAGCGCACAGAGCAAACACCTATCTCATGCTAGACGACAGCACTCGTAATAATACTTCGCATTAGATCTTCATTGCCTAATCTGAGTTTACGCACCTTCTGCTGACCAGCCGAAGCGATTTGATCCAAATGCTGCGGATCCGCTAACAATGATAAGCACTTTTGGGCGGCCTCGATCGGATCTTCAAAGAACAGCGCCTCACGACCTTCTTCAAACAATTCCTCATGATAGGATGTTCTCTGAGCGCAGATAGCTGTTCCAATTGACGGCATCTCAATTGAACGGTTAGTGTGAAGGTCTTGATTCCGATGATTCAAAATAACCAGTCCGATGCGGGCACCGCCGATAGCTCTGGCATAATCTCTCCCCTCTAGATATCCAGCCCTTATATTCGGACGCAACATATTGAAATTAGGTGACCGATCCCAGCGAGGGCCATAAAGTGCCAGATTGAGCCCAGCGGCAATCATTGCCTCCATGAATTTTTCCCGCCCCGGCATCCAGGTGCCGACAAAACAAACATCTGATTGCCACTTCGGAGCTACGTCTTGTGTGGGCGAGTGAATTACTTCGTCGGCCGATTGCCAGACTGTTATCGGTCTCCTCACACCATGATGCCGCATTAGGCTTTCGACACCTGGACGGCGAATAGTAACCACCACGTCGTAAAGTGGAAGCGCTCGACGCATTATTTTCCATCTCCGCAGTTCAGGGGACGGATCAAGGAAAGGATTATCTGCGTTGAAGCTTGAAATACGTGGCCCGAACGTCCGGAGTACTTCTATTGCACGTGGGCCAATCAAAGAACCACCGTCCACATGCACTAGGTCGAATGCACCCTCAGCCGGTATAGCTCGCCTGATCGCCCGCGAGACTAATTGGTCAATTCCAGTTCCTCCTTGGTAGTGCAACCATGTGGCCCAACGAGCCGGGAGCTGAGATGCTGGATCAAAGTGCAGTATCTTATGGCCAAGACGAGTAAGCGCTCCCGCACGCTGACCACTGGTGCCGGATTTAGAACCGATGTAGAGGATTTTCATCTAAGTTTCCGCGTTATTTCTCGACTAATGACCGAAAAGTACTGACAGACATAGCCAACCGACATCAAGGTGCGACGTGCATTTTCGTAAAGAAAATACCAACAAATTGAGGCAGTTCTTCGACATAACTGCATCACTATTACGAACGCAAATGTCCAAAGCCTCGAACGCTCCACACTTTACATGTTGAAACAATCGGAATCAGCAAAATTACGGCGGCAATCAAAAGAAGCGGTGTTCTGATTGAGGCGGACGTCAACGACAACAGGGTTGGACTAAAGCAGGAGCTGATGATCAGTTGAGACATAACCACGATTGCCACTACTCTGCTTACTGTAACCTTTACAAGCGTTCTGTACATGAAATTTAATATCCAATACAGCATAAAGGATGCGAACAGCACAACTGGATATCCCCCCAAGGAGAATAATTCGCCTTGAACAGTGATCAACGGATAACCGACTTCACCGTTAGTTCTTAAGCCCAACGACCACACCACCTTATCTGCGTAGATAAGTTCCTTTTCTTGGCCGAAAGAAGGCAGTGCTGACAATACTATTTTCCAGAAAGTACCCCAATCCGTAAAGGCTGGGAACTCTGGAAGCCTGGAAGATGTTATGTCAAGAATAGGAAGTAGTGTTAGTCTAGCAAACAACCCAGGATGTCCTTCACCATATACTGGACTGAAAAAATCTGAATAATTTATCTTCTCGATTGTACCAGAGTCTTGATAGAATGGATTGAACTTTTTTCCCCAAACATCTGCATCTAGTATGTTATCAAAAAATACACTAGCAATGTTGATGTCCAATTCTCGAGCATAACGTATTGAGGTCGTCACTTCAGAGTACAGTGATAGAATTGGTAGGAAAACTACAAATGCAGCTACCAATTTAACCGTAATCACCTTTCGTCGAAGTAGTACCAGCAGAAACAGGGCCATCAGCACAAATCCAAACAAGTCAGTTCTGGAGTTATTAATTACCGATAGTGAGAGCATAAGCCCAAGTGAGACCCAAAGAAGGTAATCTTTTATTATACCTTCAGCACGCTCACTCACCCGAACGGCTAGCCCCACGTATAGAAATAGTATCAAAATGTAGCTCCAGGGCCCGCTGAATAAGCCCCCGGCTGTACCTAAAACTCCCGCAATCCCCATTGTTGAAAAAAACGTTCCGCACCGACGAAAAATTTGCGCCTTCACCCATCTCTTTCTAAACATGATCTCGTTGAACACGCGATTTCTTGGTGACGCAAAATGTGCTATGGTTAAACCTATTTGACTCACAAGTGCTATTTTCGAAGCACGCTCCAGGTCGAAAAAGCCGGTCTCAACATTATGGAGACTTAAAGACTGATAAACATACAGGGAATAGAAGAACATCCAAAAAACGTTCGTAAACAAAATGCTTGAGATCGCATCTCTTGAACTCAAAACTACGGCTGTCGTTATTGCCCAAGCAAGAAGATGCACTAGAAGAACAGCCAAATTTTGGTGGCCGACTGAGTGAAAAAAAACAAATATTGGAAACGCCCCGAGGAGCAATCTCATTGCGTACAATATCCGTCGGTCAAACCTTTCAGAGTAGAACACTGCACGCTCGATGTCCCGGGCTTCGAGAGCTACTTGACTTTGTCGCATTTAGTTACCAAGCTTCAATTTCCATGATTACTGCAGCTGCAGCGTGCGTCGATACAACTTCAGCTCGATCTCAGCAAAGTATCCTTGGTAGCCCAGCCTTCGAAAGACAGTATGCGCCGCCTCCGGCGCTTGGGTGACCATTAATCATTGCGACGCGAACTCTTGAAGATAGGCTTATTTAGAAGAGTATCTGGAAATTCTTAGCGTCGGAAGGATTCTCTCATTTTTACTTTCTGTGCCGGATTTCCTCTATAGATGCCCCAAGCTTCGAGGTCTGCGAATGCTGCAGCTCTTGCACCTAGAACGGCGCCGGCGCCAACAGTTACACCTGGCCCAATAAATGCTTCGGCACAAACCCAACTATCTGCCTCTAGTCTGATTGGACGACACAGTATCTGAAACGACGGCTCGTTTATGCTATGTGTTCCAGTACATAAAGATGCGTTTTGAGAAACAACTACATTCTCTCCGATTTCAATCTTGCCCATTGTGTAGCAGTTCACCTTTGGCCCCAAAGTCGACCGAGCTGCCATTGTAAGATTTGGCGGGTACCAGATGATTGCCGATCCATAAACATTAGCAGTTTTGTGAATTTTAGCGCCAAAACTTCGCAGTAGAAACCTCCTCCATCCTTTGCACGGAGGTGGTGTCCATGCTCCCAGAAGCCTCCATACAATTTTCCAGGTAAGTCGGAACAGGCGGTGACTCAATGAGAAAGACGGCGCGCCTTCAAACGTCTTTAGAGTGCCCGTTTGTACGTGTGCGCCTGCCGGCAGATTGGAAACTGGTTCTATCATCGCTGCCCCTCACTTGGTTCAAGCCGTGGGAATGATGTTTTGTAAGTAGACGATATGCCGTCCTTGAGTGTTCGCGTGCAACTCCACCCCAAATCCTTCAACATCGAAGTATCCATCAATTTACGAGGTGTCCCATCAGGCTTGGAGGTGTCAAACTTAAAAGGTGCTCTGTATCCAACCACATCTGCGATTATTTCAGCCAGTTCACGGATCGAAACTTCCTCACCTGAGCCGACATTCACGTGGACATTCCCCGAGTAAGCCTTCAGCAAATAGACAAGGGCATCGGCCAGATCGTCGCAATGCATGAATTCGCGCAATGGCTTTCCTGACCCCCAAAGCGTGATTGAGGGCGCCTCCGTGATCTTCGCCTCATGGAACTTGCGAAGCAGAGCCGGCAACACATGGCTTGTTTCTAGGTCGTAATTATCACCTGGACCGTAGAGGTTGGTCGGCATGGCCGAAATCCAGTTATGGCCATACTGCTTTCGATAAGCCTGCACCAGTTTGATGCCCGTGATCTTTGCTATGGCATACCACTCGTTTGTCGGCTCAAGCGGGCCCGTCAGCAGGGCTTCCTCGGGAATGGGCTGCGGGGCAAATTTCGGGTAGATACAGGACGACCCGAGGAACAGAAGCCGCTCCACATTTGCTTCATGCGCGGCTTGGAGGATGTTCGTCTGAATCATCAAGTTTTTATATAGGAAATCGACGGGAAAGTCGTTGTTCGCCTTGATGCCGCCAACCTTCGCCGCTGCCAGCACGACAGCGTCGGGGCGATGTTTGGCCATCCATACTCTGACCGCGCTCTGCTCGACTAAGTCGACCGCTTCTCTGCTGGCGGTCAGGATCTCACAATTCTCTGATTGCAGTCTCCGCACTACTGCGCCACCGACCATCCCACGATGGCCGGCGACCCAGATCCGTTTACCTTTGATATCCCACGTCATCTCTCAAGCCTCCAAGGCAATCGGTAGTTCATAGCCATGATCTTTGAGAAGTGCGTAGCGGCGAGCTGTCTTGAGATCGGCGGCGACCATCTCAGCGCACATTTCCTGCGCGGTGATCTCGGGCACCCAGCCGAGCTTTTCCTTTGCCTTGGTCGGGTCCCCAAGCAGAGTATCCACTTCGGCAGGACGGAAGTATCGTGGATCAATGCGCATAACAACATCGCCCCGGCGGACTGCAGGCGCCGAATCGCCACTGACCGACGTCACAACCGCTATCTCGGCCACGCCTTCGCCCCTGAACTCAAGTTCGATACCGAGCTCGCGTGCCGTCCAAGTGATGAACTCGCGAACTGAGTACTGGACCCCGGTCGCGATGACAAAATCTTCGGGCTTTTCCTGTTGCAGCATCATCCACTGCATGCGAACGTAGTCCTTCGCGTGGCCCCAGTCACGCAGTGAGTCAATATTGCCCATGTAGAGGCAGGGCTCGAGACCCATGGCGATGTTCGACAAGCCCCGAGTAATCTTGCGCGTTACGAAGGTTTCGCCGCGGCGCGGCGACTCGTGATTAAAGAGTATACCGTTGCATGCATACATTCCGTAAGATTCACGGTAGTTCACCGCTATCCAGTAGGCGTACATCTTGGCGACGGCATAGGGGCTGCGCGGATAGAACGGCGTAGTTTCGCGCTGTGGGGTTTCCTGCACAAGCCCATAAAGTTCGGAGGTTGAGGCTTGGTAGAAGCGAGTTTTCTTTTCAAGACCAAGGAAGCGAATGGCTTCGAGCAGACGTAATGTGCCTGTGGCATCGACATCCGCCGTGTACTCGGGAGCCTCGAAACTGACGGCGACATGCGACTGTGCGCCCAGATTATAAACTTCGTCCGGCTCGATTTCTGAGATAATCCGCGTCAGATTGGACGTGTCGGTCAGGTCGCCATAATGCAATTTGAAGACCTGGTTGGTAATATGCGGATCCTGGTACATGTGATCAATGCGGCTTGTGTTGAAGAGCGAGGCGCGGCGCTTGATTCCGTGAACCTCGTAACCCTTCTCCAGCAAAAACTCTGCAAGATAGGAACCGTCTTGGCCGGTAACGCCGGTAATAAGCGCTTTTTTCATTGCATATTCCTTGTTTGCTGCAAATCGCCTTTAGTGGCCGGAAGGGCGCCGGAGACAGTTTCAAATTCTGTCTTTAGACGCGACAGGATGGCATTCATGTCCCATCTCATCAGGGCCCTACTTCGAGCTTCCTTACCAAGATTCGCGCGATCCTCTGGGTCGTCCATCATGGCTTCCAGCCGCGCAGCCATGGCTGCCGCATCACCTGCCGGCACAAGATACCCGGCTCCAACGACTTCACGACCAAGGGCTGTGTCTGCCTCCGTCGTAGCTAGAACGGGTCGCCCAGAGGCGAGCATGTTCGTCAACTTCGACGGCAGTACTAGGTCCGCCGCACCCTTTATCTGTGGAAGAATGTGAACATCTGCCATCCCCAGAAGCTCGCTCAACTTTTCCAGCGGTTGCAGCGGAAAGAACTGAATACTCGGGGTATCTTTGCTGAGGTCCATCAATGTTTGGCGCATCGGACCATCGCCACACACAGCAATTGTTATATCATCTCGATGCACCAGATGACGGGCCATTTCTGGCAGAACCTCTAACCCCTGCTTGTTCGCGAGATTGCCGGAATAAAGGGCAACATAGCGTGTTGTGATACCCAGTACCTCCTTCATCGGAGATACATCCTTTAGAGGTGTCACTTTCTCCAAATTTGCCCAATTTCGGAGTTCATAGATCCTATCTTTGTGAACGCCTTTCTGCTGCAGCTTGTCCAGCATTGGCTCCGATATAGTACTGACCCGATCGAAGCGCTTTAGGATCCATTTTTCGAAAGCTTTGGCCCATCGGCCGATACGGCTTTCTTCCTTCAGCAGGCCTGTTGCAAATGCTGCTTCCACTTCATAGTCTTGGATGTGAAGCCAAGCAGTGCTGCCCCCAACCTTAGCGGACAACCAGGCAATCGGAGCCGCAATCAGAGACGGTGCAACCATCACCACAACATCCGGGCGCCCAGTCAGTCCCTTCCAAAGCGCCACAGGAAGTGCGGTCAGTGCGAAGCTTATATAGTGTAGTATACGCTTGGCACCCGTTGGGTTATTAGGAACGTAGAGCGGACAATGGTAAATTCGCGCCCCGTTCTCGCTAATTCTGGAGCGCCAAAGTCTTCCCCAACCATCGAAAATCTTCCATGCTGGATAGTAGGGTAAGGCGGTCACAACATCCGTTTGGACGTCGTGTTTTGCCATGTACTCCGCCATGCCAGTGGTGTATACGCCGGTCGAGATAATTTCCGGCGCATAGTTAATACATATAACAAGAATGCGCATCTTTTGTTAACTATTGCCTACCCTGACTATCCAACTATAGCGTGCAATGTCCCCTACTCCTACGACCTGAAAAGTCCTGCTCTCGAACAGAAGTAGGCTACAGTCACAACGATCTTCCTGCTGGTCATGCGCATCCATAGGATGATATGCAAGAGCCAAAGTCGCGCAGCCTCGCGAGTGTCGCATTAATGTTTCTTCTGTATTGGGCTCTTGATTGGGCAAGGATGCTGTCCCTGAGCGTGGTGTAGGTTCTGGTGGGGTGGTCACCGGCGATGTTCCGGTAAAGTCTGGTTGCTGACACCGACCTGGACCGGAGATTTCACCGATGACCATCGACATGATGAACTTACGCGATCTCGTGGAGAAGACCCCTGATGCCGACCCGGCTCGCGCGAGATGATTGGCTTTGCAGCCGAGCGGCTGACGGAGCTGGAGGTTAGAGGTTACCCACCTGAGATAAGCTGCCCGATGGAAGCTGGTATCGGCTAGCAGCCGGCAGTGTTGAGCGAAGCACTCAAGTGACGGCTCCGAGCCCAAACCCGTCATTCAACTGAACGCATGAGGCAATGCGACAGCCTTGGAGTTCGAAGTCTCATTTGTGCCTTACAGGCGGGGATACAACCATGAGTCCAGCACATCGGCCACCGCCTAGCGGCTCCTTCCCACCGCTTCGACGATAGCCTTCGCGACCGGAAGCTCGTCCTGGCGGAATTTGATGTCTTGCTTTATGGCGCTGCCATCCGCAAGCCCGTGCGGGTCAAGCTGCAGCACATATCGGGTCGCCATCTCGCGGATGAAGCAGTTACGCTCTGTCGGAACTTCTCTACGTCGTAGCTGCGCCTGCTGCCTATCTCAGGTGGTCCCTTTCGAGCATGATCACGACATTTCGGTGAAAATAATGGCCGCCAACCGTCCGGTATTATCCACGTCTTCTCCTGCCGCGATGGGAAGTGCCACCATCAGACCCGCGCATCTCGAATTGATGTAATAGTCACGGCTCTTGCCCTGCAGTTCCGGGTTCATCGGGTTCGGGGAATAGTCCGAGAGTACGTTCTCAATCGTCCTTGGTTGCTGCGCTGCCGCCGTCGCCGCCGACACGGTCGTGGCGAGGACAATCGCCGTCAAAACCTTCAACAACCGTCCCATCAAGTCTCCCTAAACTTATGATGCGTCTGCCAGACCGAGATACGGCCACGCGAAGGATCATCAAAGGCCTTTGGCGGCGCGATCTGAACGACCGCTCCGTCCGCGTTGTGGCCTCTGGAACTCAGCTCGCTAGACCGAGGGTAATCCCGCGACAGACTGGGAACCACTTGTCGGGGGTCGTGTCTCGGAAGTGGTGGAAATTGGACGGTGGCGTAATCTCCGGGTGAACTGACACCCACCCAACCGGCGGCGGCAACCGCCAGGGAGATCACGCCATGAAGCAGAATACCGACAGCTCGTCCTTTTCGCTACTGCCCGACGCAAGCGGGTATGATCCGATCGAGGATCGCCTTCGGGCAAATGTCCGCGCCACCATTAGGCCATGTTCGAAGAGGAACTGGCCGACTTTCTTGGTCGGCTTCGTTACGGCCGCGGCAATGAGCGGGCCAAGGGCTACCGCCACGGGCATCGCGACCGACACCTGACCGGCACATGTCAGTGGCAGCCGTAATCTCTCCAAAACGGGCAACTGAAAAATCCTCGCATCGCGAGCGGCTTTGACAATTTCCGGACCCTGAATATCCGGAAATTGGCGAAGCCGCGGATCACTGGCCTGATGCTCTCCACAACCAGGTGGAGGTATCGAGGTGAAGGGTTTGAGGGAGATCGTCTTGATTCATGACCTGCGCCGACAAGGTCTGAGCATCACCGCCATTGCGCGAAAGCTTGGATGTGACCGCAAGACCATCCGGAAATATCTTGCTCGGGGCCTGGAGCCTCCTGTCTACAAGCCGCGGGCGCCACGCCCCAATCTGCTGCGGCCGTTCGAGGCCTACCTGCAGGAAAGGGTATCCAGCTTTCCCGAGCTTTCGGGACGCCGCTTGTATCGCGAACTGGTCGAGCTTGGCTTCTCCGGAAGCTACTCGACGCTGAAGCCCTTTCTGCGGGAGATCCGCCCCCAAAAGACAAAGCCCTTCGCCCGCCGCTTCGAGACGCCGCCCGGCCGTCAGGCCCAGATGGACTTCGCCGAGTTCACCGTGGAGTTCACCGACGAGCCCGGCGTCATCCGAAAGGTCTGGCTGTTTTCCATGGTGCTTGCCAGCAGCCGCTGGCTGTGGGGGCACTTCGTTGCCAGCCAGAACCTGCAATCCGTGCTGCGCTGCCACATTGCGGCCTTCGAGGCGATGGGCGGCGCGCCGCAGGAAGTTCTCTACGACCGGATGAAGACTGCCGTCATCGGTGAGGATGAGGCCGGCATCGTGACCTACAATCCCGCGCTTGTCGCGCTGCTGAGCCATTATGGCGTTGTGCCGCGTGCCTGCCGCCCTTATCGCGCCTGCACCAAGGGCAAGGTGGAGCGACCGTTCCGCTACATTCGCCAGGACTTCTTCCTGGCCCGGTCCTTCCGCAACCTCGACGATCTCAACCGGCAGTTCGAAGCCTGGCGCTGTGAGATCGCCAATGCGCGCATCCACGCAACGACACAGCGGATCGTTGACCAGGCGTTTGCCGAAGAAAGGCCGGCTCTCCAGCCGCTCCCCGCACTTCGCTACGAGGCGGTGCTGTCGGTCGAGCGTCGGGTCAGCCGCGACGGGATGATCTCGGTCGGCGGCAATCTTTACAGCGTTCCCGAGACCGCGCGGCGGCGGCTTCTGGAGGTCCAGCATCACCCCTCCGAGCTGAAAATCTTCGAGGATGGTCAGCTCATCGCCCGCCATCCGATCCTCGAGGGCAAGGATCTGCGGCGGGTCGATCCAGCCCATCGCAAGGCCCCGCCACCGCAGCTCCCGCAGTGCATGCCGATACAGGGGTTGAGACGTTCCCTGGAATTCTACGATGCCGTCGGGCGACGCATGGCGGCGGAAGGTTCCAGGGGATGAGTGAAGTTCTGGACCGCATTCGCGGGGCGCTGATCGGGTTGAGAATGCCGCGGGCGCTTGAGGCCCTGGATCACACTTTGGCTCAGCTCGAGCGGGGGCAGATCAGCGCCATCGAAGCCATCGACGAATTGCTGAGCGAAGAATACAGCACCCGTGAAAGTCGCCGGATCGACGTGGCCCTGCGCACCGCAAAGCTGATGCCGATCAAAACACTGGAAAGCTTCGACTTCAGCTTTCAACCCTCTCTCGACCGCGAGCGCATCGCCGCGCTGGCGCAGTTGGACTTCATTCGACGTGCCGAGGTCGTCCATTTCCTTGGCCCGCCGGGCACCGGAAAAAGTCACTTGGCCACGGCCCTGGGCGTCGCAGCGGTGAAGGCCGGACGAACGGTCTACCGTGCTACCTTGGCCGAACTGATCGAAGCCCTGTCGCGCGCGGAGCGCGAAGGACGGCTCAGCGAAAAGATCCGGTTCTATGCCCGGGCAGCTCTGCTGATCGCTGACGAGATCGGCTATCTGCCCATCACCCGCGGCGGCGCCAACCTGTTCTTTCAACTGGTCAATGCCCGCTATGAAAAGGGCGCCATGATCCTGACCTCGAACCACGGCTTTGCCGAATGGGGCGAGGTCTTCGGGGATCCGGTCGTCGCAACAGCATTGCTGGACCGCCTGCTGCATCATGCCGTCGTCATCCAGATAGAGGGCGCCAGCTATCGGCTCCGCGCCCATGCTGATCTCATCCCCGAGCATGTTCGAGCAAACGCGCGGATTGCTCCGCCGCCGCCACCCAAGCGCCGGGGACGTCCTCCGACCCTGAAAAACGGAGCTGCCAATCATTGACCCGGTTGATACCCGGCCCCGCTCAACTGAGGATTTTTACCTTGCCCGTTTTGGGACTACCACGCTGCCATTGACAGCACATTCGGCACCGAGACGGTGCGGGTTCCTCGTGCCCGGATCGAGAACGAGGCCGGCAAGATCACCGAATGGCGCTCGAAGGCACTGCCCCGCTACAGGCGGCTGACAAAGAAGGCCGAGGCCCTGATCGCGGCGGTCTATCTGGCGGGAACCAACACGCGCCGGGTCAAGCGGACGCTGTTCGGCTGGTTCGAAGGGGCGGTGAGCAAGGACGTGGTTAGCCGGGCTTGGCAAGGTGAAGGTCGACCGGGACGCCTGGTCCACCCGCGACTTGGCCGAGGAGGATATCGTTCGGCTCATCCTCGATGGCACCGTCATCAAGACCCGGCTGGACCGCAAGGCCACCAACATCTCGGTGCTGGCGGCGATCGGCGTGCGGCGCGACGGGCAAAAGGTGCTCCTCTCGATCAGGAACATGGGCGGCGAAAGCACGGCTGCCTGGGGCAGCTTCCTCGCCGACCTGGGCGCGCGGGGCTTGCCGCGGCCCGAGTTCGTAAACGTTGACGGCGCCCCCGGCCTTGAAGCTGCGCTCGTGGCGCTCTGGGGCGGGGACCTGCCCATCCAGCGCTGCACGGTTCACAAGCACCGCAACCTGCTCGGCCACGCCCCCAAGCGCCTTCGTGACGAATTGACCGAGGACTACCGCGACATGATCTATGCCGACACCGCCGCCGAGATCGAGAAGCGTCGCAAGGCTTTCCTCCGCAAATGGAAGCTGAAGTGCCGGGCCGTGGCCGATAGCCTCGAGAAGGCCGGCGACCGGCTCGTCAGCTTCACTCGCCTCGATCCTTCGCAATGGAAGTCGGCAAGGACCACCAATGCCATCGAGCGTCTGAACGAGGAATTCCGCCGTCGCATCAAGACCCAGACCGTGCTGCCCTGCGCCGAAACCGTGCCGATGCTGCTCTGGGCGCTCTTGGCGTCAGGGCAGATCCAGATGCGCAAGGTCGACGGATGGGAGACCCTCACTCAGCCGCTCGCGCCGATGTCCCTTGACCTCGCGGCCTGACTGGAGCCAACGTTACATGCCCGGAGCGCGCTGCCAGGGAATTCCTACCGAATTCGCGACACGACCTTGTCGGGTGGTGAACACTAGTCTCTAGCCGATCCGGTCGTTTCCACATAGTCTCTTACATCACCGGCACTTTCCGCCAACAGTTTTTTCAGGTGCGATTCTCAAAAGATAAGAAGGCTTTAAGGGAAACTGACCGGTGACTGTTGCACGAATCTGCCAAAAAGCCCGATTTCCCAATGGACTTGCTGAAATCAGTCTCGCTATACGTTCACCACGTGGCCAACTGGTCAATCAGGTAATTTAAGAACTGGAATTTTAGCGCGTGTCCAGACAAGACCGATCCTCGACATCGTCCGAGGCCGCAGCTGACGAAATCGATCTTCTTACCCTGTTCAGAACATTTTGGCGTGGTAGGTTGATGATTGGCTCAGCAGTTGTTGCTGCGATCCTTCTAGGCGGGATTTATGCCTTCGTGCTGGCAACCCCGACCTTTCGTGCAACCTCGGTGGTGGTGCTGGAAACCCGCCAGTCTGCGACAACTGGGCTGGAAAGCGTGTTGGGTGCGCTGTCTTCAGATAGCGAGACAATCAATACTGAGGTGGAGGTCCTGAAGGGCCGCGAGTTGATGGGCCGCGTCGTTGACGAGTTGAATCTGATCCAAGATGGTGAATTCAATGGCTCCCTCAGACCAAAGGGGCTAATCAGCCGAATCAAGTCCAGTATTTTCGGCGAAGATGAACAGACTGCGGAAGAGGCTCAGAGGATCAAGGACGGCGTCGTTTCGGCCTTGTTAGACGGGATCCAGATTCGCAATGTGCCCAATAGCCTTGTCTTCCAGATCACCGTGACCAGTACTTCGCCCGTCAAGGCGGCGAAGATTGCCGACACTGTGGCGAAGCTCTACATTAACGATCAGCTGCGTGTTCGCTTCGAGGCCAACGAGGTCGCGACACGGTGGCTGTCAGATCAGGTCGCAGAGCAGCGGGCCGCCTTTGAGTCTCTTGATGAACAGGTCCGCGACTTCCGTGCGCAGACCTCAGTGATCAATGGCGAGACCCTGGCCGCGATGGATCGGCAACTCAAAGACACTCGTCGCAGGATCGAGCAGATGACGTCCGAGTCCGGCGAGTTGAACATCCGAATCGCAGGCCTTCCGGCAGATGCCCCCACCAGTCGCCGGATGCAGCTGACCAATGATCTCAGCAGGATGCAGGAGCAAATAGCGGCGTTGACCGAGGTTGAGAGGACCCTTGCGGCAGATTTCGATCGCCAGTCACAGGAACTGACCCGGCTTGAGCAACTAGCGCGTGAAGCGGAGGCCGGTCGCTTGCTATATGAACACTTCCAGACCCGCTTGAAAGAAGTGGCAGCTCAGCAGGGCATCAACAAGGCTGACAGCCGAGTTCTCTCGCAGGCTGTCATTCCTAGTGGGGCGGCCGCACCGCGCAAGTCTATGATCTTGGTTATGTCGGCCTTGCTAGGTGCCATGGCGGGGGCAGGCTTGGTGCTAGTACGCGAAATGCGAGCAAACCGCATTCGTTCAAGCCAGGAGCTTGAAGCCTTCACTGGTCAACTAGTGCTTGCGCAGATACCGCAACTCAAACAGAAGTCCAGCAAGGATCTGATCGCGTATTTAGCACGCAACCCGGCCTCGGCCGCCAGCGAAGCTGTACGTAACCTACGGACTTCGCTCTTACTGTCAGCGGCCGAGTTGCCGCCGAAGGTCATAGCCGTAACCTCCTCTGTCTCGGGTGAAGGTAAAACTACCACCTCGGTGGCTCTCGCGCAGAATCTAACGCACATGGGTAAGCGAGTGCTGTTGATCGAGGGCGATGTTCGGATGCGGTCGCTGAACCACTATGCAGCGGACGTGCCCGATGAACGTAAGACTATTTCCGCGGCTTTGACCAGCCAAGCAATGCTGGCCGAGGTGACGCTAAAACTCCCAAATATCGGCGATGTCATTTTGGGTGCCAAGTCGCAGATCAATGCGGCGGATCTGTTCTCGTCACCACGGTTTGCCGAGCTGATCGCCGAGGCGCGCGCGCAGTATGACATTGTGCTGATAGACACGCCGCCAGTTCTAGTAGTGCCGGATTCAAAAATCATCGCCCAACAGACCGACGGCGTTGTCTTTGTCACACGGTGGGACAGCACTACCCGCGAGCAAGTCGCTGAGTCGCTGAGTCAGCTCAAGAATGTTCGGGTTAACTTGTTAGGTCTGGTCTTGACCCAAGTCGATCCGGCGGGGCTGAAGCGATATGGCTATGACGCCTATGGGGCCTATTATGGGAACCGGTATTATACGCAAGAAGGCTAGAAATAACCTACGGCACTAAGTTCCATCGACATGAGACGATTCGACTGCGTCCCCCAAATGGGCAGGTCACCGGCTTTTTTCTGACTACTTTTAGGCGTTTATTTCCAGATATCAGTCGAAATCGACGCATTTGAGTGCAGAATACCGGCAGCCTCATTAGGCTGCCGCTTCTGTCGACTACTTTCTCACAGCCGTACTCACATTGCCAGTATGTTGCAAAAATTTTGAGCGACGTATTAGCCGTCTACCGACCATGGCCGCAACCTATAACTACAGTCACTAATTGAATCCAAGGAAGACGATGATTAAGATTGCTGTTGCTGGACTTGGCTACGTCGGGTTGTCTAATGCTGTGCTTCTGGCACAGAAACACCAAGTTGTAGCTCTCGATATCGATACCGGCCGTGTTGCCACCGTTAATGCCGGAAAGAGCCCAATAGAAGATCGCGAGATCTCGGAATATCTTTCTACGCGCGATCTGAACTTGTCGGCTACCACTAACCCGGCTGAAGCCTTCTCGGGCGCAGACTACATCATCGTCGCAACCCCCACCAACTACGACGCTAAGATGAACTATTTCGATACGAAATCGGTTGAGAGCGTGATTCAAAGTGCCTTGGAGATCGCCCCCGGAGCCTCGATCATCATCAAATCTACTATCCCAGTTGGCTACACCCAAAGTATCCGCGATAGATTCAATACAGAGAGTATTATCTTTTCTCCAGAATTTTTGCGTGAAGGTAAGGCACTCTATGACAACCTTCATCCGAGCCGAATTATCGTCGGCGATGAGACCGAAGCAGGCCGTCGCTTTGCTGAACTGCTGAATGAGGGTGCCGCAAGCAGCGACGTGCCCGTTATCCTGACCGGCTCGACCGAGGCGGAGGCGATCAAGCTCTTCGCCAATACCTTCCTTGCCATGCGCGTCGCATTCTTCAACGAATTAGACACGTATGCCATGCGTCACGGGCTAGAACCCGGGTCGATCATTGAAGGCGTCAGTATGGATCCGCGTGTCGGCGATTACTATAACAATCCGTCCTTTGGATATGGAGGGTACTGTCTGCCCAAAGACACCAAGCAGCTCCTGGCTAATTACGAGAATGTGCCGCAGAACTTGATCGCTGCGATTGTTGCCTCCAACACCACGCGCAAGGATGTTGTTGCCGAACAAATTGTCGCTCGCTCACCGAAGACCGTCGGCGTTTACCGGTTGGTGATGAAGGAAGGCTCGGACAATTTTCGTGACAGTGCCATTCAGGGCATCATGAAGCGGATCAAGGCCAGGGGTATCAAATGCATTGTCTATGAGCCCGCGCTTAGTACCGACGAGTTCTACAACTCTCGTGTAGAGCGCAATCTCAATGTCTTCAAAGCGGAATCCGATCTCATTATAGCAAATCGCCGCCATGATGATCTGGCCGATGTTTCTGATAAGGTCTTCACGCGGGATCTCTTGCAGCGCGACTCATAGTCGCTTGTGCAGCCATGACAGCTTGCTCCATCATGACTTTTGATCTCAACGGAATACAAATGACAAATATTACTCCGATATTGATGGCTGGCGGTTCGGGCACGCGGCTCTGGCCTGTCTCACGTAAAAGCTTCCCTAAGCAATTCGCCGCGCTATTAGGCGATGAGACGCTTTTCCAAGCCTCTGCCCGCCGTCTATCAGGCAAGGGCTTCGCCGATCCCATTGTGATGACTAATTCCGATTTCCGCTTTATTGTAGCCGAGCAACTGGAACAGATTGGCATCAGGCCAAGCTCCATTGTAATCGAGCCCGTTGGAAGAAACACTGCACCGGCCATCCTAGCGGCAGCAATGACGGTCGCTCAACAGGACCCAAGGGCCCTGCTGCTTGTCGCGCCTTCGGACCACGTCATCCCCGATAGCGCGGATTTCGTCGCGACTGTCAGGCTAGGCGCCAGTGCGGCGGAAGCCGGCAAGATCGTTACTTTCGGAATCACGCCGGATCGCGCCGAAACAGGATACGGCTATTTGGAAATCGCCGGCCACCGAGATAAGGTTCAGGCACTCGCTCGCTTCATCGAGAAACCTAATGCCGAGAAGGCAATTGAGATGCTGGTCCAAGGCAACTTCCTCTGGAACGCCGGGATCTTCCTCTTCCGCGCAGATGTGATGATCGAGGCGTTCCGCGCCCATGCGCCTGAATATCTGGAGCCCGTCCAGCAGGCCGTGTCCGAGGCGCATAGCGATCTGGGCTTTCTCCGCCTCGCCCGTGCGCCTTGGGAGCCCCTGCCCGACAACTCCGTCGACTATGCCGTCATGGAAAAGGCAGACAACCTCGCGGTCGTACGCTTCTCGGGCCGCTGGTCGGACTTGGGGGGGTGGGACGCCGTCTGGCAAGAGGAACTGAGCCAAAAGCCTTCAGACAGCGGGGTGGTCGCCGACGACAACTCGACCGCGATCGATTGTCAGGACGTGCTCCTGCGCTCGGATAGTGAGGATCTCAAGCTGGTCGGTATCGGGCTGAAGGACATGATGGTCGTCGCGACGGGCGATGCCGTCCTGGTGGCGGATCGCAGCCGCGCACAGGACGTTCGTCAGGCCGTCACCGAGCTGAAGAAGAAGGGCCACAAGCAGGCCGAGTCCTTCCCTCGCGATCACCGTCCTTGGGGGTGGTTCGAAACCCTGGCACTGGCCAATCGTTTCCAGGTCAAGCGCATCGTCGTGAAGCCTGGCGCGTCCCTGTCACTGCAAAGCCATGTCCATCGCTCGGAGCACTGGATCGTCGTCTCAGGCACGGCGAAAGTCACCGTGGGCGACCAGGTCACCCTGATTACCGAGAACCAGTCGATCTACGTTCCGCTGGGCGCCATTCACCGGATGGAAAACCCGGGCAAGGTGCCGATGGTCCTCATCGAGGTCCAGACTGGGAGCTATCTGGGTGAAGATGACATCATCCGCTACGAAGACGTCTACGCCCGCAGCAGCGCCGACTGATCTTGGAGACACTGCCGGCGCCTCTCAACGGCGCCGGTCTGAGTGCGAAGCCTGAGCTAATTGCGAAATATCGGTCAGGTACGGAAGCTACGATCCGACGTTTGCTAGCTGGTTGCCGGCATCCACCCCGCCTGCAACAGAACCAGGAGTAGCAGACCAAGCACGACCCTGTAGATGACAAAGGGCGCAAAGGACATCACCGAAATCATCCGCAAGAAAACCGCAGTTACTACGTAACCAACGGCGAACGAGACAGCTGTGGCTATCGCCGTAGTAGCGATACTCGGGCCTGGCTGGCTCCAATTGGACCACATGTCACCCGAACTGACAAACTGACCCCGCATTGCCTCAAGCAAAATGTTACCGATAGGATCATTCTTCCGAGTGGGATGGTGAGGGTCTGCCGTCCTGGTTCGGAGGGTGGATGGCGAGGCGGATCAGCATGGCGGCACGTTCGGAATTGGTGCAAGCAATCGTTGAGCGGTATCGAGGAGCGAGGGTCACGTCCGTCAAGCTGGTGTAATTTCCCAGATGGCCTGAGGTCATGATCAGGCGGCTTTTGTGGTGATGCTGAGAATGGGGTCGATCTCCTCCTTGTCGATCTGAGCGAAGGCCTCGACCATCATGTAGCGGCTCGAGGTCTGTCATTCGTCATTCTGCTCGAACAACACCGCGCCGATCAGGCGCATGACGACGGCCTCCACAATCTTGCCAATTTCGAGTGGACGGTGGCGATCGAACGCAAGCGCCTGCGGCCGCGTTACCGAGAGGGCTTCGGGCGGACTCCGCTGAACCTGCGCTGGCAGCCCGACCTGCGAGCCCCCAGAGAGGGAGGTGCCGATGGACCAGCCGAGCAGGCCCGCTCCTTTGACGATCAAGGGTAACGGCCCGGTTGCTACCGCCTTTTGATCGCGCCCTCAGATCTTAAGCTACGTCGTTATTGACGTCGTTAACGACGTCGTATCGGGGAGCTGATATCTGGTGCGGCATGTTGAAGTTTTGGGACGGGAACGTCGCCGTCGGTGGTCGGATGCTGAGAAGCTGGGTGTTCTCGAGCGTGTCGGGGTCGACGGCAGGACAGTAGCGGATGTCGCGCGCGAGGCAGACCTGACGCGGCAACACATCTACCAGTGGCGTCAGGAGATGCGGCGCAAGGGGTTTTGGCCCGTATCTGGTTCGGCGCTTTTCGTGCCAGTTGAGGAAGGCGATGTAGGGGCCGACCTAGCTTTGCCGTCCGGCCCGCCTTTGATGATTGAAGTATTGCTGCGCAATGGTCGGCAGCTTCGTTGTCCCGACACGGTCGATGACCATTCACTTGCGCGCCTGATCCGTGTTCTGGAGGCAGTGTGATCGGGCCCGGCACGGGTGTCCGGGTCTATCTGGCCTGTGGCATCACGGACATGCGCAAGGGCATTGAGGGTTTGGCGGCACTTGCGCAGGATCAGCTGCGCCAGAAACCGGCAGGCGGTGCGGTGTTTGCGTTCCGCGGTCGGCGTGGCGACAGATTGAAGCTCTTGTATTGGGATGGCCAGGGCTTCTGCCTTTACTACAAGGTTCTCGCGAAAGGCCGCTTTCCCTGGCCCATGCGCGGCAATGGAGCGATTCGCCTGACCTCGGCGCAGCTCGCCATGCTGTGGGAGTGAGCGGGTGAACGCCACTGGTCCGAGAGAACCCGCGAACATCGACTGGAGGCGGTCCGATTGGGGTGCGGCCAGTTCGGGTCGGCTGATTTATCTTTCTGTAATTGCGTGTTTTTGTAGTGTTCAACATGGGAATATGTTATCCATCCCCATGTCCGGAACGGCCACGCCACTGCCCAATGATCCTGCCGCCTTGAAGGCGATCATTGCCGCGTTGCAGGCAGAAAATCAGAAGATGACCGCCAGCTTGCGCGCACATGACCTGCTGGTTCAGGCGCTGCGGGTTCGGATTGCCAAATTGCAAAAGCAGAAGTTCGGTGTGAGTGCTGGACGTAATCTCCCCAAAACGGCTGGATGAAAATTCCCCAGTTTGGCGCTGATGCCGATGCTCAGG